>CAVXNH010000065.1:0-18793 GCA_963762885.1 uncultured Alphaproteobacteria bacterium | reverse complement strand
CATCCGATCCATTCCCAGGCTCTCCCCGGCCGCCCCGAGCATGGTGAGCAACGCCATGGCGAAGGCGCTGATCAGCAGCAGTCGGTCGCGCCGCTCCGGCTCGGCGATGCGAAGCTCGGCCATCCCCATGCCGAAGCGCAGATCCTTGGTGTCGCGGAAGCTGGGCTCGATACCCCATTGGAAACGCCGCTCATAAGTTGACGGGCCCGAAAGAATTGCCGAGAATCGGCTTCCAAGCGTTGTGCGCCGTGGTGCGCTGGCTTGGATCGCGTAATGAGCGAAGTTGATGCCCCGCCCTGTTTGGGAGACGCTGCCGGCCGAACGGCAGCGCAGCGTCGCGCTCCTAGTCGGCCAGATGGCAATGCGCCACGTCCGCCTCGCGTTGACCGCCCGGGAGCGGGCCGCCGAGGAGAAAGCCGATGACAGACGGGAACCTGATGCCGGGGCCCATGGGGGCCTGCCCCAGAAGATCGGCCGCCGGCACCGTGAACGCCTGGCTATTGTCTACATCAGGCAATCAACGGTTCAGCAAGTCGAACGTCACCAGGAATTGACGCGGCTGCAATACGCCTTGGTCGATCGTGCCTTCCAACTCGGCTGGGCGCGGGAGATGATTGTTGTGGTCGATGACGATCTTGGCCGCTCGGGCGCGAGCATCGAAGGTCGCCCCGGCTTTCAGCGTCTGGTTGCCGAAGTCGGCCTCGGCCACGTCGGTTTGGTCATCGGCGTGGAGGTGTCACGCTTGGCCCGATCGTGCCGGGACTGGCACCAGCTTCTGGAGATCTGCGCGCTGTTCGATACGCTGATTGCTGACGCCGATGGGGTCTATGATCCGTCCAATTTCAACGACCGCCTGCTGCTTGGGTTGAAAGGCACGATGTCGGAAGCTGAACTGCATGTCCTCAAGGCACGGATGCTGGAAGGCCGACGCGCCAAAGCGCGGCGGGGCGAACTCGGCAAGGCCGGTACCGATGGGGTATCTGCGCCGCCCGTCGGGCGAGGTGGTGCTCGATCCCGACGAGCAAGCACAGGGAACGATCCGTCTGGTGTTCGATCTGTTTCAACGTTATCGAACGGTCGGCAAGGTGCTGCGCCATCTGGTCGCGAACGACATTCGGATGCCGGTGCGCACGCGCGGCGGGCCCGGAAAGGGGGAACTTGAATGGCACCCCGCGAACCGGAACTCACTGCAAAATCTGTTTGGCAATCCGATCTATGCCGGAGTCTATGCCTATGGCGTGCGTCCGACCGACCGGCGGCGCCAGAAGCCGGGACGCCGCAGCACCGGGCGGCGTCCGCCTCGTCCCGAGGAAGCCGAGGTCTTTCTGCTGGACCGGGTGCCAGCCTACATCACCTGGGAGCAGTTCGAACGCAATCAGGAGCAGCTTCGCGCCAACCGGACGGACCATGTCGGTCCGGTAAGAGCCGGCATGCGCTGCTGTCGGGCTTGCTGGTCTGTGGCCAGTGCGGATTGCGCATGACGGCGGATTACAACAATGACGGCCATGCGGCGCGCTACGCGTGTACCGGGCAAAACTCGAGCTATGGCGCGCCATTTTGTCAATCGCTGAAGGCCTCACCGGTGGACACGGAGGTGACGCGTCTTGTCCTGCAAGCGCTGGAGCCGGCGGCGGTGGAGACCAGTCTGGCGGTGGCGGCCGATTTGCAAGCCGAGCGCGCGGCTTTGGAGGACCACTGGCGTCAGCGCCTGGAGCGCGCACAATACCAGGTCGACCATGCGCGTCGCCGCTACGCCAGCACCGAGCCGGAGAATCGGCTGGTGGCACGGACGCTGGAGCGAGATTGGGAGACGGCCTTGCCGAGCAGTTGCAGCTGAGGCCGATTACGAACGCTTCCGGCGCGAACGTCCGCAATCGCCCAGTCCTGCCGAGCTTGCCGCGATCCGCCAGTTGACGAACGATCTGCCGGCGCTGTGGCAGGCGCCGACGACCACTCGTGAGGAGCGTCAGACCATCGTGCGGCTGCTGCTCGAGCGGATTCTGGTCACCGTTATCGACGGCACTGAGCAGGTCCGCTGGAATGCCACTGGCATGGCGGGAACCGGACGTCCCACACGCTCGTACGACCGGTGGCTCGGTTGAAGGCACTCAGCACTTACCCCGCTTTGGTGGCACGCGCGGGCGACCTGCATCGGGCGGGCCACGGCTGCGCTGACATCGCCACGATCCTCAACCAGGAAGCCTGGCGACCCGCCAAACGGCGCGAGACCTTCAACGCCAAGATGGTGCGCCACCTGTTGACCACCGCCGGCGTCATTGAGCCCAAGCATCGTCAGCTCCGGAAGCTGCCTGGGCGACAGCCAGATGAATGGACGATCCGTGAACTGGCCGAAGAACTCGGCGTCCCCCAGCCAACGCTCTACGGCTGGGTCCAGAATGGCCGGCTACGCAGCCGCTCGGTCAAATCCGGCGCCGGCATGGCAAAGCTGGTGACCGCCGACGCCGCCACGATCGCCGATCTGAAGGCGATCCGGGCTACGCCCCCACCCTGGCGCCGCTTGCCGCCACCGCCGGGGAACGCCAATCAACCCAACCTTCAATCTTTGAGAGTCGCCATGGCTGGTCGATATCGATGGTCCAGCGCCGCGCGTATTGCTTGATCAAGTTCCCGGCGGGCGCCTCGGCATCGCTGGCCGCGAGGCACCACGGCTCCTTCATGTCACGTGCATGCACACACACGACGGCACCAACCTGCTGGGCATGCGAGGCCGTGACGCGAGCGGCGCGCAGCTTGCGCGCCCGACCCGACTTGCCGACCCATTCGGCGGCGGTCCGAGTCTCGCCAGAGGCATCGGTGACGTGGGTGTTGCCACGAAAGCGGATGACATAGCCGAAGCCGAGATCTGCGAGATGGGCGAACAGTTTGTGATCGCCGAAGCCGCGGTCGGCCAGGATGGTGACACGGCAGCCGGGCGGGACGAGCTGTGACAATCGCAACAGACACGCATCCTCGAAGGCGTTGCGCTGAGTTTTCAACTCGTCCTTCCACACCGACAGCCACATCAGTGGCATCGCCCGGCCATGGTCGGTCACCAGATTGAACGCGAGGGTAGCCTGGTCGTCGCCGTCGAAGTCAGTCCAGTCCATGGCAACGCTGACCGCTTCGCGCGTACCGATAAGATGCGGCACCCAGCGGGCGAAGCTGCCCCAGACGTCGATGCCCCTGTTGCTGAGCAATCGATCGACCTGCTTGATCGCATGCTTGGTCCGCAGGCCGCGTGCCTGCGCCAATGCCTGCCCGATCATCGCCACCGCCAGCGACGCTCCGGTCATCACGCCGAGCGTGGCCGCGGCCAGCGAGTCCATGCGCTTGGCGTGGAGATCGTGGTCATAGAGGCCGTCAATGAACGCGTGGATGTCCTTCAGCCGTCCGCCGTCGCGCAGGTCCGCCGTTGCCATGTCCATGCCGCCTATCCATCCCAGAATAATCCTGATCTGGTAGGGAATCGGCCCAAACGGCGCAAGATGTGGGATAGAGAAAATGAGGGGAGTCGTGAGCTGTCGCGGATGTTTTCGTGAGACGAAGAAGGAAGCCAGAAGGCATGGAGCTGGTCGGCTACGCCAGGGTCTCGACCCGAGAGGAAGGGCAGGTGTTCGATCGGCAGATGGATGCCCTCAAGGCGTCCGGCTGCACCCCATCTTCGAGGATCGCGGCAGCGGCGGCAGCAGCGACCGCCCTGGCCTGCGCGCTTGCACCGATTATCTCCGCCGTGACGACGTGCTGGTCGTACTCGACCTCGACCGCCTGGGATGCCTCGCCGGTGAACTCATCCGTCTGGTCGACGAACTGGAAGCGCGGGGTATCGGTTTCCGTGCGCTGAATGCCTCGTTTGACACCACAACTCCAATGGGCCGGGCCTTCCTGCAAATTCAGGCTGCCTTCGCCGAGATGGAGCGCAACGTCATTCGTCAGCGGGTGAAGGAGGGGATCGCGGCCGCCCGGGCGCGTGGACGCAAAGGGGGCCGCCCGCGTCTGATGACGCCGGAGCGCTTGCGCTACGCCCAGCACCTCATGGCCGACCGTGCCCGCAGCATCCCTGCGATTTGCCGCGAACTGGGCGGCGTGCCGGCGAGCACGCTCTACCATTACCTCCACGCCGACGGCACGCTGAAGGCCACCGGCATCAAACTGATCGGCACAAATGCGGCTGGAAAGGTGACAAAATCAAAGCCCTCGTGACGAACCGGCCGCCGCCGCCACTGCAGGTAACTGAGCACCACTGCAATCGTCTTGGAAACTGACGAGAGGATCTGCCGGTGCCCAGGAAGACGATACCCGGCGAGGCATTGATCGATCTGACGAGGCGTCTGGTGATGCTGCCGGCCCGCAGTCACGAGCGGCGCTTGATTATAGCCGAAGCAGCGCAGGTATTTGGGGTTTCAGAACCAACTTTATATCGTGCGCTCGCCGAGCGCTCCCGGCCGCGGGCATTGCGCCGCTCCGATCGCGGTACGCCCAGGGCCCTGTCGGCAGAGCAAATGGAGCGCTACTGCGAACTGATCGCGGCGATCAAGGTGCGGACGACGAACAAGAAAGATCGGCATCTCTCAACCGCGAAATCAATTCGGCTGATCGAGACCCATGGCATCGACACACCCGACGGACACGTCCAGGCACCCGCCGGCACGCTCAACAAGACGACGGTCAACCGTTATTTGCGACAGTTGTTGGTGGCGGCGGGAATCCGCGCATAAATGGCGATGTCCTTGGCGGGCGCCGACGCCGCTCGGCGGTTTGGTTGGGCAATCGGAAGGGTGGCACGGGTGTTGACGGCCCGCTGATGGCATCGGTCAGGACGCGCAGGACGGGTGTAGCCGACCAGCTGCGGCCGGCGCGCGCTGTTCAGAACGACCGATCGTCGATGGTCGTGCCGCTCTCGGCGGTGCCGCCGTATCCCTGTTGCTCCTGGAGCAGGGTCTGCAGTCGGCAGCCGTAGACGGCCCAGACCTTGTCGCGCAGATCGTCCAGCAGATCGAACACGGCGAGCGCCTGCTCAGGCGTCCAGGTGTCGGGGATTGCAACGGTGATCGGCCGCAGTGAGACGGCCGATGGCGGCGGCCCTGGCGGATCGCTCATGACTTGGCTCGCCGGCGTTGGCGGGCGCGTTGCTCGGTGCGTTCGCGGGCTTCCTTGAGGCGATAGGATTCGCCGTCGATGGCGATGATCTCGGCATTATGGACGAGACGATCGACCAGCGAGACGACGCAGGCGGCATTGGGGAAGACCTCGCGCCATTCCGCGAATGGGCGGTTGGTGGTGATCAACGTGCTCTTCGACTGGTAGCGTCGCGAGACCATTCGAACATCAGGTCGGCGTGGCGGTTGGAGTATGAGAGGTAGCCGACCTCGTCAATTGCGAGCAATTGCGGCCGGGCGTAGTGCCGCAGGCGGCGGCGCAGAGTGGAATCGCTGTCCAGCGCACAGAGATCTCCGAGCAACTGGCCGGCGCTGGTGAACAGAACGGTATGGCCTTGGATCAACGCCTGATGGGCGATGTTCTGTGCCAGCGTTGATTTGCCGACGCCGTTTGGACCGACGAGAACCGCGTTGGTGGCGTCCTTGAGAAATTCGAGCGTCATCAGCGCCTCGATTGCGGCGCGGTCGCAGCGCTTGGGCCAGGCCCAGTCGAAGTCGCAGAGCGGCTTGAAGCGACCGATATGCGCGGTTTTCAGCCGCCGTTCCAGGCTGCGCCGGGCGCGCTCCTGCTCCTCCCACTCGATCAGCGGCGCCACCCAGGGCTGTGTGGCGACCTCGGCCCAGTGCGCCAGCAGTCCGTGGAGATAAAGAGCCTCGGCGCGGTCGCGCAGATCATCGAGCTCACTCATCGTCAGTATCCTTGAGACGGTCGTAGGTTTCGAGCGCATGCGGCTGCACCGGCGCATCGCGGGCTTGCACGTGCTCGGGCAGTTCGACGGCAATGGGTGGGGCCTCGCCGCGTTGCTCGCGACGGCGTTCGAGAGCGAGGCGGACGGCATTGGGGTGTGGCACGTCGCGCGCCAGCGCCTCGAGAATGGCGGCTTGCAGTTCGGCGGCACTGACCTGGTCGAGCAGCCGCATCAGGGCGACGGTGATGGCGCCGAGATTGGCCCCGCGCTCGGCGGCGCGCTCCAGCAGTGTCCGGCTGGCGGGGACGGCGTGCGCGAGGCGGTCGGTGGCGCGATGTTGGCGGGCGGCACGCTTTTCGTCGACCAGGGCTTGTACGTGGCCCGGGACCTCGATCTGGGCTCCCTTGTCGTAACTGCGGGGATGGCAGGCCAGGAGGTTCGTACCGTCGACGATGCGCACCTCATGCGGGTCAGCCAGTACCGTCAGCACGCGCCGGACGTGGGTATGGGGCACCGTATAGTCGTTCAGATCGAAACGAATATAGGGCGTCTTGCCGACGCTGACCTCGACGCATTCGAGCAGGGGCGCGGGGTTGTCGGGCAGCGGCAACAGACGTGGCGCCTCATCGGCGAACACCTCGCGCACGGAGCGGTCCGGCTCGCCGGGGCAGCGCCGGTCGGCGGCGAGACCGCAACACCAGGCATCCGCCTGGGCATTGAGGTCGTCGAGATCGGTGAAGCTGCGGGCCGCGAAAAAGAACTCGCGGACGTAACGGATGGCACGCTCTACGCGGCCCTTCTCGTTGCCGCGCGCCACGGCTACGGGACGCGGCTCGAAGCGGTAGTGTCCGGCAAACTCCAGCAGCGTGGGATGGAATTGGATCGCGTCACCGCGTCGTTCCAGTACCGCACTTTTAAGATTATCATAGAGCAGGACACGTGGAACCCCACCCCACGAGGCGAAGGCGGCGGCGTGGCCGCGCAGGAAATTCTCCATCCGCGCGTCGAGGTAGAAGCGCAGAAAGATCTGGCGCGAATGGCTCAGCACCATGACGAACGCCATCAGCGGACGCCGCGCCCGGCCGATCTGGAGATGGCCGAAGTGGCCCCAGTCGACTTGACCCTGTTCGCCGGGCAGGCTGCGCAGCCGCAGATAGGCTTCGGCCTTCGGACGCGGCCGATGGCAGGCGATCAGGTGGCGGAAATGATCCGGCCGGCCGCGGTAGCCGCGCTCGCGCACCATCGCATACAGGCGAACTCGCAGTTAGCCTCGGGAATTTATCCAACGTCTGCAGGATGAACGGCAGATACGTGTCGATCTTCGACCGTCGCGGGGGTCGCCCGGGCCTCGGCAGCCCTGCCTGCGCGACCACCCGCCGCACCACGCTGTGGTGCACGTGAAGCTGTGTGGCGATGGTGCCAATCGTCCATTTCTCGGCGTGGTAGAAGCGCAGAATCTGCGCCTCGATGTCAGGCGGGGTCACCATGGGGGTTTGCGCTCCGTCCGGGCGGGTCCAACACGGCCGCGACGATGATCACGCCGACGCAGGAACCCCTGGCGAAGCTGCGGAAGGCAGGGGCGACCGCACCAATGGCAGTGCGTGGTCGATCGCCGGGGCCGGTCAGCCGGGGTGAGGTCGTCGCTTGTGATCGCCGTCGCGGTCGCCAGCAGCAGATCATCCGGCGGCGGAACAGGTGAACCGTGATGCGTCACTATTTCGCGCCGCGCACGATAGCGGCCCATCCGGGCCGCATGCTTTCGCCGGCCACGATGGCTCGCCTGGTAGCGCCGGCCGGCCTCTCGGAGAGTCCGGCGGCGTGCTCGCATGGCGCATAGGCGGGTGCAGTAGATCTGCCCTCGGTCGCAGCAACTGCAGATGATCACCTGGCGGCGGCAACCCGCACATAGGAACAGACGGCCAGATCCCGGCTCGGCCTGCCCTGTGTCGCAGACACGACGTAGACGAATGCCCCCATTGGCGAGATAGTCGGCCTGCATTCGTGCCCAGCACGGTGTGGGGCACGGCGTCGATGCAGAACTTGCAGGTAATGGTCGACGCCGTGCTTGCCCTCAATTCTGGCAGGCTCGCCACGCGCCGCCGAGAGCGTATCCGGTTCTGACCACATTCCGCGGCGGCCGCGCGGCGCCTGCCGTGGGCCGCCTCTGGTCGGGGCTACCGCCCCTCCCGCCGTCGGCCCACGGCAGGCGCCATCACACCAAACCAGGCCGCGCGCCGGCTAGACGCCGGTCGGCACCGCCGCCGACAGCGAGCAACTGCTCACGTTCGGTATCGGCCGCGCACTCCTCCCGCTCGCCAGCCGCCGCGGCCAACTTCGCTTCGCGCCGAGCCACGACCGCCAGGCTTTCATTCCAACGCCGCTCAAGCTCAGCTGCGACCAGCCGATTGTCGGGATCTACCGCGTCATACTGCCGCCGAGCATGGCCGGCCTCGTAGCGTGCCTGCTCCAGGGCCCTACGGGATTCACACATTTAACTGTGTCATGGCGATGAGGAAGCCCGCTGCCATGGAAGCAAACTGAGCCCATCCGGCGCGCATGGTTTTGGGACCTGGAGGTTTGTAATAGCAGTTCCATCCGCCGAGGCGGGCGATGATCCAGGCGAGCCAAGCGAGCGAGTGGCGCGGATGGGGATTTTGCTGACGCGCGGTTTTGCCTTCGAGAGTTGGGGCAATGGCTTCAGCGGCCGGCAGCAAGGCCGCATCGATGACATCGGTCGCGGGCCGCGGGCCGCCATCGCGGGCGTTGACCAGTTGCAGTGTGCGGGTGGCCGCGGCCATGCCGACCAAGGCCAGCGTGAACAGCCGCCCGGCCTCCTGCATTTGGGTTTCTTCCAGGCGCATACCGTCGCTTTTCAAGGCGCGAAAAATTTCCTCGATTCGCCAGCGCAAGCGGTATAGGCGCACGATTTTCTGCGCGTCGGCAGCGCTGGTGACCGTGCGCGTGGTCAAGAGCCGCCACAACAGCGGCTGTCCTTCAGCGGGGCCATCGATCTCTCGCGCCTCGACCATATGCATCGTCAGATGCGGTGGGTCTGAGCGTTCGCCGCCGTGACGTGGACGCGAGATGACAATCGACCCAGCACGCAGCACCACCTTGGCGATCCGGGCGGGCGAGCCGGTGCGGGAAGGCGCAACAACAACCTCGGTTCGTGCCAATTCAGGCCACGAGGCGGGCGCCGCGAACAGGCGCGTTCCGTCGTGCAGCACGCGGTCTTGCGCCGCCCGCACGATCAAATCAACTCCCGCTGGCCGTCGTGCGAAGCTTGCGTAGATATCGCCCTCGCGATCGGCCACGACCACCACCGAGGCGGCTCCGGCCAGACGCGCCGCCGCGCACTCGGCTCCTTCCACCCAGCGGATGCTCTCCTTGTCTTCCAACGCGCGAGCGCTGGCGTTCGCTGCGGGGATCTCGTCGGTGCGGGTCCATATCCTGGCACCCAGCAGACCGAGAACGGATTTTGTCTCGCTATCGATGGCGACCAGCGGATGGATGAAGAAGCCGGCAGAGATGCCGTCCCCTGCCGGTCCCAAGCCACGGCGCCGCTCCTCGCGGCCGGCGAAATTGATCTCGGTCGTATCCTGCGCCACGACGATCTGGCGTCCTGCGCAGGCAGCAGCGGTACGGGCCGCCAGGGTCTCAATCATTTCGCCCGTTGTGACCGAAGGCGCCGCCAAAAACCGATGGATCGCCATCTCGCCAGCGCGATCACAGCCAAGCTTGCGCACGACCAGCGATCCGGTCTCCATCACCCGCTCGATCAGCGTGGTGCCCACCGCCGCACGACGGGCATCTCCAAAATAACCAAGCTCGCCACCCTGTCGCCCCATGAACACCCCGAATCGAGAAAGGCACAGGGAATCAGAAGGCTATCTATTGCACAAGCAAATCGTGTGAATGCCGTAGCTCCAGGGCCAGAGCACACTGCCGCTGGCCCTCGGAGCCAGCCTGCTCCCGCTGCGCAATCGCGTCGAGGGAGGCTGTGATCCCGAACGGTTGCAGCACACGCAGCACCTCCTCCGACACGGCACGATCGACTCGGACACTGCCGAACGACGTGGTGCAGCTCGGCACGCCATGGTTTACGTTGGCGCCGCGGCAGTGGTAGCGCGCCGACGTCTGGTGACCGGCGTAAGCTACATGCAGCTTGCGCCCGCAATGACCGCACCGCAGCAGCCCGGCGAGCAGCGCGAACCCGCCGCGCACGGCGCCGCGGGCCATCGCGCCTTTCATGTTGGCATTGTCGGCAATGGTGCGCTGGTTGGCTTCGAATTCATCCCAGTCGATATAACCCTCATGATGGTCGCGCAGCAGGACGGGCCACTCCTCGCGGGCGACCCGTACGCCCTGCTGGACCTGCTTGCGCCCGTTCTCCAGCCGCACGCGCGACGTGGTGCGTCCATAGACGTAGGCGCCGGCGTAGACGGGGTTGGTCAGCATCTTGTGCAGGGTCTGGTACCCGGGACAGCGCCATGCGACGCCACGGGCAGCGTCCACGTGACGGATGCAGGGCAATTCGATCCCTTCCTGACGCAACCAGAGCATTACCTGGCGCACACTGCCGAGTTCGCGGAAGCGCCGAAAGACCAATTCGATCGAGGCTTGCACCCGGCGGTCCGCACTCTTCTGCAGCCGTCGGAGTTGATCGAGCTCGTAGCCTACCGCGACCCGCTGGAACAGTTCCCCGCGGGCCGCCTTCGCGCGGATGGCCTCGCGCGAGCGCTGCCGGAAGGTGGACAATTCCATCTCGCTCATCGTTCCCTTCATGCCAAGAAGGAGCCGGTCATTCGGGAGGCGCGGGTCACGGACACCCTCCTCGTCGATGATCAGGCAGCCGACCAGGGCGCAGAACTCGAGCAGAGTGTGCCAGTCGCGGCCGTTGCGCGCCAAGCGCGATGCTTCAATCGCGACGACCGCACCCACGGTTCCTTCACAGATCGCGGCCAGCAGGCGCTCAAACCCAGGGCGCGCGGTTCCCGAACCGGAACGACCTAGGTCCTTGTCCAGAACGACCACATTTTGCCAGCCGAGGGACCGCGCCCGGTCGGCCAACTGCCGTCGCTTGCTTTCCAGGTTGTGTTGCACTTGATCAGGCGTGGACTGGCGAATGTAGACATAGGCCGTCCGTGCGCGATGGCTGGCGGTGATCTTATTCATCCGACTTCTCCGCCCCTGCTTGCTGAACAACGCTCAGCATCAGTTCCCGCAGCAAAACCGTAATCTCCGGTTCCAGCGTCTGCGGGATCAGTCCCGTTGGCGGGTCGGGCAGCAGGAACAGGTCGCGCTGGGATGTCGGAACAACGTCCATTCTTATCTCCTTCCGCTGATGGGGCCGCGGAAGACGGTAGGCCGTCACCGATCAGGCGGCGCAGCTCGCGCAGTACAGGCAGCGGCAGGAGCGGCGATTCGACGAACCGCAAGTCAGCCGCGCCAGCGTTAAGCATCCAGGCCGGGAGCTGCATCAGGGTGCCATCGGGTTGTTCGACGACAACATGCAGGCCGTCGCGGTGCCGCCAGCACCGGACGACGATGACCTCGCAGCCGCACCGCGGATGGTGCTTGTACCGGATCAGCGCAGTCTGGCCGGGCTGATACTGCGCAGTATGTTGCTGGACAGAGCAACAATGGCAAGACCGCGATCGCGCGGCGCTTCCTGTCCCGCCACACGCTACCGGAGGATCCATCGGCCGAGTGCGCGGCGATCCCGGTGACATTCGTGCAGGCCCCGAACGGGCCGAAGATCCCGCTGCTGCTGGGAGCAATTCTGCAGGCGCTTGGCCGCGAGCCCGGCCGGCGCGGCACGACCGCGCAACTTCGCAGCGAGACGTATCGCGCGATGCACGACGCCGGCTTGCGCCTGCTGCTGATCGACGATCTCCATAACATTCGCGGGTCCGGCGTTGGCAGCATGCTGGTGGAATTGCGCAACATGGGCTCCATCACCGGCGTCTCGCTTGGCTGCTTTGCCACCAAGGAAATCGCCTATGCGCTGCGCCAGGACGAGCAGATGGCCAACCGTTTCGAGCTGCTGACCTTGCCGCGGTGGCAGTTCGACGACCTCGAATACGCCAAGCTGCTCGCGACCTTCGAGCAACAAATTCCGCTCTGGCAAAGCTCTGGGCTGACCGGCTCCGAATTAGCGCAGCATATCCAGCTCGGAACGGCGCAGCGCGCCGGCGTAGCCGAGCAACAGCAGCGCCCGGTCGCGCTGTCCGGCCGGCGTGGCATCGCAGGTCGCGACCAGGCTGCGCACCTCCTCGGTCGCCAGCGCGGCGGCCTGCCGTGGCGGGCGGCCATACCTGCGCTGGATGCCGCGCAGCGTGTTGCGGATCGCCGGATGCGCCGCCTGCCAGGGCTGGCTGGCGAGCCGGTGCGCCCGGCTCAGCGCGGCCAGCCGCCGCACCAGGGCGCTGCTGGTGTGGCTGGCGGCAAGCGAGGCGAGATAGGCGCCGACCGTCGCCGGATCGGCCGGCAGCGGCGTCCAGCCGGCGCCGCGGCACCAGGCGCAAAAGTGCTGCCAATCTGAGCGGTAGGCGCGTAGCGTGGCGGGCGCCAGCGCCTGGCCGGCGAAATCGATCGCGGCGGCGAGGGCGGCGAGCGCTTCCGGCGATACCGGCGCGCTCGGCACGGGCGGCGTGGCGGCGGGGGATCGGCTGGCGGTTGCGGCGCGGTGATCATCGGTTTGGCGGTGAATTTCCTTGGCTGCGCAGTGGTTTAGCCCACATTAAGGCAAAAATGCAAAGGACGTGATAAGGCCCAGTTATCACGTGTTACACCCCCGAAAAAGCGTCCTGCGGAACCCGAAAATTGTCGCGTGTCCTAGATCGCGAGAATTTGGCGCCCGTGGCCGCGCCAAGCCGGGATTCGTGCCCTGGATCGCGATAAAAATGCCCCGAGATCGCGATAAAAAATGCCCTGGATCGTGATACGGCCGCGCCCCGATGAGGCCGAAATCGCCTCGGGCCCTGCCCGGCCGACCGGCCCTCAAGACGGCATGGCGGGCCCCTGGGTCCCGGCCACCTCTGCAAACGACCGTTTGGGAACATCTTGTTGGTTTGTAAAATCACCCGTCAGGAGGGCTGGCGCAACTATGCAGGCGAAGACCCGGAAAGCCGCCGCGCCAGGCCGTCTGATCGGCTATGCGCGGGTCTCAACCGACGAGCAGGGCACCGACCCGCAGCGCGACGAGCTGCAAGCGGCCGGTTGCGACACGATCCTCGAGGAGCACGCCTCCGGCACCGATCGCAGCCGCCCGGTGCTCGCCTGCTTGTTGCGCGAAATCCGGCCTGGCGAGACTCTCGTCGTGGTCCGGCTCGATCGCCTTGCCCGCTCGGTCAGCCACCTGCTGGCCGTCATCGAACAGCTCGAAACCAGCAGCGCGCATTTCCGCAGCCTGCGCGATCCGATCGACACCGCAACGCCGCAAGGCATGTTCTCCCTCCAGGTGCTTGGGGCAGTTGCTCAGCTCGAACGCGCACTGATCGCCGAGCGCACCAGAGCCGGCCTTCAGGCCGCGCGCAGCCGGGGTCGCATCGGCGGCAATCCCGGCCTGCGCGCCGGCGACCCGGACGCGGTCCGGAAAACCCGGGCAAGCCGCGCCGCCGCTCATCTGGACGGCGTCCTGGCACGGCTGAACTCCTGGCTGCCGACCGTACGGCGCATGCGTCCGGACCAGCCCTGGGGCGACGTCGTGCGGGTCCTGAACCGTGGCAACGCCTCCACCTGGACGGTCGAGCGGCTCCGCCGCACGGTTCGCCGCCTGGTCTCGGAGGGTATCGTCGAGGCGCACCTGCTGGATCGCGCCCGGCCACAACGAGGCAGTGACCGGCTGGTTCGGCTGATCGCCGGCATTGCCGCTGCCGCGCCTGAGCGCACGCTACAACAGATCGCAACCCAGCTTGAGGCCATGCGCGAACGCACGCCGCGCGGTGGAACACGTTGGCACCCCTCATCGATCAGGCACCTGCTGGCGCGCGCGGAAGAACTCGGCTTGGCGGGCAGGTCAGTGGCCGCCGCACCACGATGACGGGTTACCCCGCGGTAGAGCGTCCTCATTGCACGTGGCCCTGCACCATTGGCGATGCCTGAAGCGCTGTCGCCGGCCTCTTGGCCGCCCTTGCGGCGATCCGCCGGCGGGCATCGTTAACGTACTTCGCGGTCGCATGGCGTAGCCAGGCACCATCACGCCGGGCTTGCTCACGCCTCGCGATCGCGCGGCGCCGGCCTGCTTCTTCGATATCCGCCGCATCGCCTACGGCCCGTGCCAGGATCGGTCCCCACCCTCTCGCCCGGGCCTTCAACCATTGCTGCCCGTCCGCGGGAAGCCTGCGGATGAACCATGTCAGATCGACCGCCGCACCACTCGGCCCCAACCCCTCGACTTGAGCAGCACGCATTCTCAACGGAGGCCGGCCAGCTACAGCGGTGAGGACCGACGCGATGATTCCAAGCACCTCATGCGCAATCCGCGGCGCCAAGGCCGCGAATACATGATCACGAAATGCCATCATCGCGCCCTCGTCGGTGCATCGGCCCCAGCCTGAAAAATCCTGGCCACAAAAGGGCCGCAGCCAGGTCACGCACCACATCCGCGACACCACTCGCTGGCACGTCGAGCTGCCAGAGAGGCGAGGTCGAACCGGCGGCCAAGCCGAGGAGAACAGCCTGAAGGGCAAGGGCGAGTTGTGTCCACTCGGGACATTGCGGCAACTCGAAATGGCTCCGCGGATCGACCAGGATGCCCCTCCCCTGCCCGGTGTCAGGCGATAGATCGACCGGCCGTCTTGCAGAGCCCGCAAACCAGCCGCTGCCGCCCGGCGATGGCCTGGAATTCGACACACCCGTAAGCGCACGCCGGGCAGACATCAGCGAGCACCGAGCGATGCGTGGGACAAGCGGCACAACAGCCGAGGCGCCAAACAGCGCGCTCATAAGTCTCCCCGTGGCGGGCGACATCCTCGGTACGCGCATCTGGGGCACCAGGCGAGCAACGACCGGTGCCAATGGGTCGGTACCGGTTTGTCCTCGACGATAGGGCGCAGTCCCCTGATCCGGGCTCGGCCGAGATGCGTCGCCTGCGCCAGGAGATTCTCCAAAGCGGCATCTTCCTGCCAGTCGAGCGAGGCGAGCCGCGAGACATGAACCGAGTGCCCATCCGCAAGTTGCGCCACCAGCGCTGGCGGCGTCAGATCGTATCGTGCGGCGACGCGTCCGATCCACGATCGGACTGATTCGTCGGGGAACGGTCTCGGCGCCAGGGGGATCGATCTGGGCCACGTCACGCCCGACCAGCCCCGACCGCTGAGCGAGGCCGTGGGCGCGTGCGCCTGCCGAGTGCCGCCACGCCACGCCAGATCTCCGGGTCCTCGAAGCTGGCGAGTTCGATCCGCTCGTGCCCCGTGCGGATGGCGGCCACGGCTGCGCGTTCCACCGCCTTACAAATGCCCAACGTGACACCGCCCGATCGCTCGGCCAGCATGGCCCGCAGCTTCGCCGAATCAACCGGCGATGGCTGGCGCAGCGGCAGGCTCCAGACCAGGCGGGTGACGAAGTCGCGCAGGTCCTCGCCTGGTGTCCACGGCGCCAACTCGATATCACTGAAGCGGCTGCGCAGCTGCGCGTCTGATAGCAGCGCGTGTCGTGCCTCAGGCACGCCGACGCCGACCAGTGCAAGCATCAGGTCGTTGGACAGGAACCGCAGCAGTTGCAGGAATAGCCGCTGCTGCCGCGCCGATCCCACCAGCACCGAATTGATCTCATCGATCACCAGCACGCGTGCACCGACCTCGCGCAGCAGCCGGATTGCCGACGTACGCAACTGTCCACCGCTGGTCCAATACCCTGCTGAAGGGGCGTTGATCGCCTCCAGCACCCGATTGAAGAATTCTACCTCCGTCGGCTGCGGCGGCATCAGCATTACAACGACCGGTCGGCGCTGAACGCCCGCCGCCTCGTCGAAGCTGACCGCGTTCTGCCGTTCGAACTTACGGATAAGCATCGTTTTGCCCATCCCGCTCTCACCCAGGAGCAGCAAGTTCTCCATCCGCTCACGGGGCGGCTGGTCGAAGGCCTCCTGAAGGTAACCCAACAAGCGCGCTGCTGCGGCATGCTGGATCCAGCGCCCGGCACGGATATGGGCGATCCGCACTTCGGCGTCGAGTTGGGCGAGCGGGCGCACATCCGCCGGCAGGTGGGCGAACTCGGTATCAGCCACTACCAGATCTCCACGCCACTGGTGGCACCCTCGGCCGGCATCGGAACCCGGGCATCCGGATCATCGCTGGCCTCTGCCGGCGGCGGTGATGGGTTCGTGCGCTCTCCGGCAACCTGTTCGGCCGCAAGATCGGCGCGGACAACGGCCCGTCGAGCGCTCTTGCTCCGGCCATAGGCGTCAGCAAGCACGCGGCGCTGCTCCTCGATGGCCGCGAATATCGCGTACTCATCGACCGTCCGCCGCCCTTCCTCGCGCAATCGCTTGGTCGCAAGCCGGTGCTCCCCAGAGCGTCACCGCCGGCCGGCCGATATCGGCATAGGGCACACGGATGTGGTCACCCGTCGGAAGCTCGACGAACACGGCGCTGAGGTCGCGCGGATCATACTTCACCCGCCGCCCGCCGCCCCCACGATCCACAAGATGCGGCCAGAGCACCATCTTGGTAGAGCACGTTGAACAACCGAACCCCGTCACGCCGTGCCGTGCGCTCCTCGAAGGGCAGGAAGTCGAGAAGCAGTGCTTCGGCATCCGCTGGCGCGCGCAGCGTAAGGTCCACGGTTCCCTCACGCCACGCAGCGGCCGGCGTTCGACCAAGGGCCGTATGGACCTCGCTATGGTATGGGCCGAGCACCTCCAAAACGAGGATGCGTTCGAACTCGCGAAAGCTGAGCACCGCCCGCGCCTCCGAAGCGTAGTCGCCACGCGCGGCGACGCCGGAAAAGGTCGTGCCTGGCAGCGCGTGAATCGACCCATCAAGGTTCCCATCAGCCGCTCGATATGCCCCCGAAGCGCGGCGTGGCGGGTGGCCGATAATCAATACGGATGCCGTGCTGCTGGCATCCGCGCTCGAAGGCGCGCGAGTGGAATTCCGCGCCGTTATCGACATGAATGGCTTCCGGCAATCCCTGCGTCGGCCAGTCAAGGCCGATGGCTCTGTCCTTGAGCCACTCGGCCTTCGGAAGCACAGCCTGTGTCACCGTCAGGGCAGTGCCCGCGGCACTCGGCGGGTCCAGCGACAGCGTGAGGCCAGCGACCATGCGGGTATGCACATCGATCACCAGCGTCAGCCAAGGGCGGCCTATACAGGCCCGCGTCACGTTGTCGACCAGCATGATGTCGACCTTGGTGTGGTCGATCTGTACGACCTGCAGGGGTCGCTCCGTCCGCAACCCCGGCTTGACCAGCCGGAAACGTTCCCCGGCGATAGCCGCGCCTTCGCGGTGCTTGATTTGCTCACGCAAGCTTCGCGCCGTGACGCGTGCCCTCAAGGCCTTCATCGAAGGCGGTTTGAGCCCGGCGGTCACGCATTCCTGCCGCACATGGCCGAGCAGACGTTTCACCGTCGGTCGCTCGGGCTTCAGGTAGATGGCATCAATCGCCGTCTCGACTTTCGCCTCGACGGCGGGAGGGAGCCGCCGCCATCCCGCAGCGGGTCCTGGGGGATGCGGCAGCATCGACGCCGTCACCGGGTGGCTGCGAAAGGCGCGGATGAGCGAATAGATTCGGGGGACGCTCAATCCGAGGCTTTTGGCCGCAGCCTGAACGGCAAGCCGCCCCAGCAGCGGCGCCTCCGTCAGGGGCCGGATCGCAGCTTCCCTCCGCACGGCTTCAGCCCAGTCCTTCGTCAGAGGCCGAGTGCGCAGATCGAGCCTTGGACGTGCGCACCTTGGACATCCGCGCTCACATCAGTTTTGGATTGGGATCCAGGAGATTTTTATCGCGATCTAGGATATTTTATCGCGATCCTGGGGCAACGCAAGCCATTGAAATTGCCTACTTCGCAGGATTACGATCTAGGGTTCGCGACAAAAATTCACCCTGCTGAGCCGTTCAAACCGCCGCTGGCAGGCGCCTCTGCCGCCTCCGGCACCGGATCGGTACGCTGTTCCGGGGACTTGCCGCCAGCGACCAGCAAGCTGCTCGCACCCGGCAGATCACGCAGGCTCGCCAGCCCGAACTGGGCCAGAAACCGTGGCGTCGTGACCCACAACGTCGGCCGGCCAGCCGTCTCCTGGCGGCCCCAGGGCTCGATCAGACCGGTCTCCAGCAGCTCCTCCATCGTCCCCTGGGCCACGGCAACGCCGCGGATTTCCTCGATATCGGTGCGGGTGAGCGGCTGATACAAGGCGATCACCACCACGGTTTCCATCGCCACCCGCGGCAACCGGCGGGTTTCGCTCAGGCCGGCGCGAAGCGGTGCCGCCAGATCAGTCGCAGTGCGGAACGCCCAGACACCGCCGGACTTGACCAGCACAACGCCCCGGTCGGCGCAGTGAAGCTGCAGCGCCTCCAGCACCGCCACAGGGTCGAACTGGTCCGGCAGGATCGGCCGGAGGGACTTCCAGGTCACCGGCTCGGAGCTGGCGAAGATGAACGCCTCAGCCAAGCGGAGAATGTTGCGCGGGATACCCTGACCGTCCATGACCGCCCTGCCCTCTCGGCGCAGGATGCACCAGCGCGGTCAGGTTCGAGCCCAAAGTTCGCCGGGAGTACTGCGCTTAGTGCAGCACTAAAGGCAAAAGTGCACTCGTTAAGGCAAAACGACAGCCGTCCTGGACGATGGTGGCAGCGGCACGGATCGTCGCAATCCGCCGGTTCGCCACCGCTGACACCCGGCCGCCTTCGCCAATGGCCGCCGCAACATTGCCGGACACCGCCTCGCCGACCCGTTTGCGGTCGGCTCTGCGGGACCGCACTCAAGCAATCCCCATAGTTGT
>CAVXNH010000064.1:0-37847 GCA_963762885.1 uncultured Alphaproteobacteria bacterium | reverse complement strand
ATGGACAAGGCCGACGACATCATGCGCCGGTATCGCAACACGCTCCATGTGCTTGCCAAATGACGCCATGGGTCTGGCTCAAAAGCACGAACGTGACGCGCGCACGATCCACGAACGGTTGCTTGCCCTGCATGGCGGCGCCGAGGGCGTACCAGACGCCGGGTTACTGGAGTCTGCGCTTGCCCGCCCGCAGCAGATCGCCGCTTATGGCGATAATGCTGATGTGAGCGACCTGGCGGCGGCCTATACCGCCGGCATTGTCAAAAATCATCCTTTCATAGACGGTAATAAACGAACGGGCTTTGTGTTCGGATACTTCTTCCTTGAACTCAATGGCGTCCGGTTCACAGGCAGCGAAGAGATGCCCGCTCAGGCGGTGCTCGATCTTGCTGCCGGAAAATTGGATATTGCAGGTTATGCGGCGTTCCTGCGCGAGAATGTGACGCTGTTATCGAGGCTGCCGTCAACGAGCATCTCCCCGCCCCCATTGCCGCCGGCGCCCTCGCGACCCGCACCGACACGCACCTGGTCCCGGCGCTGATCGCCGACGCTGGTGATCGGGCGAGTTGGCGCTACGTCGAATTCTTCAGCGCCAACATCCGCAACCCGAACACACGCCGGGCCTATGCGCGCGCTTGCGCCAGCTTCCTGGCCTGGTGCGACGGTCGCGGCCTAACGCTAACCACGATCCGGCCGCATGACGTGGGCGCCTACATCGAGGCGCTGCAGGAGACGGCCGCGCCGCCGAGCGTCAAGCAGCAGCTTGCCGCCGTTCGCATGCTGTTTGACTGGCTGGTGACCGGCCAGGTGATGCGGCCAACCCGGCCGCCGCCGTGCGCGGCCCGAAGTACGTCGTCAAGACCGGCAAGACGCCTGTGCTGGAGGGTGCCGAGTGGCGGCGCCTGATCGACAGCATCCCGACCGAGACGGTGCGCGACCTGCGCGACCGGGCGCTGATCGCCACCCTCACCTATGGCTTCGCCCGCATCGGCGCCGCGCTGAAGATGAAGGTGGAGGACCTGGAACCGAAGGGTTCTGGCTGGTTGATCCGGTTGCACGAGAAAGGCGGCAAGGAGCATGCCCTGCCCTGCCATCACGCGCTCGCCGAACTGGTGCACGCTTACATTGCCGCTGCCAGCATCGCCGACGACAAGAAGGGCTGGCTGTTTCGCACCAGCCGCGGGCATCTCGGCGTCACGCTCGCTGACCAACCGATGTCCCAAGCTGATGCCTGGCGCATGGTGCGCAAGCGCGCCCTTGCCGCCGGTATCATGGCGCCTATTGGCAACCATAGCTTCCGTGCCACCGGGATCACGGCGTATCTTTCCAATGGCGGATCGTTGGAGCATGCTCAGGCCATGGCTGCGCATGAGAGCCCGCGCACGACGAAGCTCTATGATCGGACGAAGGAACGGCTGACGCAGGATGAGGTGGAGAGGATCAGATTGTGACAAGAGTTACCTTCGATACTAATACCCTTGACAAGGCGTGCCGGCCAGAGCGTTTCCACAAAACCCCAAACAGCCAATCTACCAAAAAGTGCACGACGCTCTTAAGGTTGGGACGATCCAGGGCGTATACTCGGTCACATTGCTCACGATTGAAGCCATTAAGACAGCTGACAGAGCGAAGGTTATGGCCGGTGCAAGACTAGAGCAGCAGCCAGAACAGATAGAGATTACCAAGAACGCGGATCTGCCAGATGCAATAAGACAAATTGTTGGAACCGCCGATGTCACTACCGTCAAGGTAGTGCTGAAGGCGGTCGAGCCTGATCGGCCGCCTCCCCCTCCTGAGTTCGTCAGGCGAGTGCAGGCCGCAAGGGCGCTCGGGTTGCGTGTTCTTCGATCACCTCCTCGTACCGGTGCTTTCCGATACACTGATCCAAACGGAGAGTTCTACGTGCCTGACGAAGAGCGGGGTGATTTTGAAATTTGGCTACAAAAAATCCACGAAGTGACTCGAGCTATTGAGGGTCGTGGAGTTGAAATCTCTCAGCTTGAGGCACTAGGAACCCGCTTGTCTATTGCCGGAGATCCTGAGGAAATTTGGTTCAAAGCGCTCACTGCTACGTCAGACATCCACGAAGAGCGGGCGGTTGAGCGCGCTTTCCGCGAGTGGGCAGACGCTGATAGCATTGCCGCTCACGTCGCCTACGACGTTGACGTATTTTGCACAAACGACCGCGGAAACAGCAATGCTGCTCCATCTATACTTGACGACACCAACCGACAGTGGCTCACCGCTACATACGGTGTGCGGTTCATGAGTATTGAGGAATTGGCAGCCACACTCTGAAGATGGCCCATCGGCTCCCGGCAACCTATCCAGTCTGGGGTAACATAACGTCCTTTATGTATCACTAAAAATGTTGCGGCTTGCTGTCATTTTTCAAAGCCGACTGCAGCGAATTGCCAAGTTGGGCTTCAGCGAGCGGCCCGCACCTGAATTGGTGCCAACACCGAAACTTCCAAACGGCATGGCGCGACGTGAGTTCGCGGACACAATTAAGTCCGCGTACGAAGAAAATTCAGCCATCAAATATTGTAGCTGGTGCGAACACCGCGCCTCGAAAGACTGACCATCAGGCGTGTCTCCTACCGAGTCCGCTGAGTGAGTGCTCCGGCAAGCGTGCCGAGCGTCAGTACGCCGAGGATCAGCAGCCAGACCTGCCCGGAGCCGCCCAGCGTCTCCTCGAGCGATCGCTTGGCAAAAGCGTTATGCACCGCTGCCGCGACCACGAGGCCAGCACCGGAGACCAGGAAGCAAACCAAGCTGCGCAGCAACCTCGCGCGTAGCGGGTGACGCTCCGTGGCTATCGCCAGGTCCGAGCCGACCGGGCGAGACAGGATGGCGCTGACAAGAGCGCCAAGGTCTCGCTCAAAGCTTTCGTGGCTAACCAGCATGGCGTTGAGGTTCGTAAGCGGCCTGATGTCCTCCGGTAATTCGTCGGGCGTGGGCATCGTTGCGCCATCGCCCAGCACGGGCAGGATACGAAGCCCGCTCGTGAGCATTCTGGCCACCTCTAGCCGCACGACGTCGCGCGCATCGAAAATTCGTAGTGCCTGTCCTTCCGGGCGCGGCCCTCGCCAGGCACGTCCGATCAACACGATGCAGACCGGCTTACGCGAGAGGGCAGCCTCGATCCGCTCCGCAAAGTCGGTGCCGGGCGCGATACCGGTAACGTCGAGGAAGACCTCCGCGATGCCGGAGACGGCGCGTAGCTGGGTGGCGATCCGTCCCGCTAGATGCTGCGTATCAGCGCGGCGATAGCTGACAAAGACGTTCATTGGCTTGGCCGAAAGGTACTGCTCAATCCGCGCGCGCTGCAGATGGGTCGCCGCCGCGAGGCGGCCCGGGATGATCGCCGCGACGTTGCCTGCACGGCTGCCTTTGCGGAATTCGTAGATCAACGCAGTGACTTTATGTGCCTGTGTGAAGGCTTCGGTGCGCAGTTGCTCCGGCAGGTCGTTCGCACCGCCGCTCAGCAAGGTCTGGGCTCTGCGAGCATCCATACCTTCGGCGGCAGTGACGAAGGGTCGGTCTGTCACGACGAACGCAATCAGGCGATAGAATCCCTCCGGCGCGAAGAAGAGAGACCGAATATAGCCGGCGAAGGAAAAGGGCTCGTCCGCATCGGGTGGGATATAGCGAAAATCCGTGGGTAGAGGAAAGCCGTCTGAACTGATCCGTTCCAGCCGTGCGACTAGAGCGAAACCGTTTGGTGCCCGATAGAAGCTGTATTCCAGATAGTCCGCCTGGCGGAGTGCGCTGGTGATCTTTTCGCCGATTGCAGCGAGCGATGTCGCTGTGGCAGACGGAGTGCGGAAGATCGCGTCGTTTAAAAGGAGTTTTTCGGAAGGTTCCGGGGGTGGCCATGGAAAATCGGGGAGGGGAACTTGCTTGCCGGTCTGCGCTGGTGCGGTGGAAGTCGCGACTTCCGGAGTTGAGGCCGATGGCCGGGTCGACTGCGGGGACGGGGACGGAAGCGGGGCTGATGGCCGGGTCGACTGCGGGGATTGGGACGGAAGCAGGGCCGATGACCGGGTCGACTGCGGGAACGGGGACGGGGACGAGGGCCGGATCGACCCCATGAACGGGGACGGGGGCGTGAGCAAGTCAGATAAGGCTAGCAGCAGCAGAAAGAACACGCCTGCGGCTAAAGCCAAGACTATTGAGCGCAGCCGCATGAGAAGACGCTCCCGATTCAACGAACGTGCTGTCGGTCCCGGTCACTCCGGAGATTAGCCAGCAGGAAAACGTTGCGATAAAGTGCTAAATATGCAAGTTGGCGAAATAGAGTTTTAGCGTCGGCGATCGAGCCTGTCATCCTCCCGCACTGCGGCACATGACTGCCGCGCCGCACATGCCGTTGCTGGCGAACTTGATGCGGATCAATTGGTCGGCTCCGAAGGTCGCCGCCCCGCCCGCATCGCCGGTCTGCTCCAGCGCCCGGCGATGCGTCAGCTCGGCACGGCTGAGCTGGTGCCACAGCTGCTGCACCGCAGGCGCGCGCTTCACCGCCTCCCGGCAACTCGCCACCGCTACGACCAGCTCCGCACCTGCCACCGGCACACCGGCCCGGTCGTCCTGCAGATCCCCCGGGAGCCCGTTGCAGCGCGCCACTGGTCGGCGGGCGGAGGCGCATTGGACAATGCCGTCGATGACAGGCCGGAACCAACGAAATGCCCGGATTTGACAGATAGGCGGACAAAGCCGGAACAGGCTGGTGTAGCTTTCGAGGCGGAACAGAGAGTTGGACGCCGCCGGTGGTCTGCCGGTGCGCAGGCGACGATGACGGGAATCATGTGATTCCAGACATCCCCGCGGTCCTTGCGTAAAAGGGGCAAAACGGGCCGATTTCATGTGCGTAAAACCCTATCGGAATGGGAAAGTGTACGGAAACTCAGGCTCGGTGGTTTTCCGACAGGCTGTCTGTTCTCGTTCTGTCTGCTTGTGCGTACCAGACCCCCCAGTTCGTTAGGTCCGGCCCCCCCGACCTTGAAATCCACGTCCTCCGACATGCGCCGGATCAGCTTGTGGGCGCGGGCGAGCGCGGTGCCGCCGGCGAAGACGAGCCGGTACGGCGCCGCGTCGAGCGCCGCAAGGGCGCGGATCGCCCGGACGACGTGGAAATCCTTCTCGACCGGCGGCGTTCCGACCAGCCCGAAGAAATCGGCGACGGGCCGGAGATTGGTAGGCAGATCATCGTTCAAATGCGAGCTCCATCGTCTTGTAGCGGAGCTTGCGGCTGATGCGGTTGCCGGGCCGGAGACGCACGCGCGGCGTCATCGGCACCTGGGTGCTGCGGCCTTCGTTGTACTCGCGCTCGGCGTTCGTCGGTTCCCAGCCCGTCGAGCACCTGGCGCGAGACCGCGCCGAACCCGTCGCCGGCGAGCATCGGTTGCTGTGTGATCGGGGAGATTTCGGCGCGGGCATAGGTGCCGTAGCCGAGGCGGATCAGCTTGCCTTCCTTGGTCAGTTCACGCAGGGCACGCAGTACCTGTCGCTCACCGGCGAGATCGATGAACTCACGGGTCAGGAAAGCGTCGTCGCGCCGTTCGGCGATCCGCGCTTCCACTCTTTCCCGCAATGTCGGCCGGCAGCGCATGATGCCCTCTTCTGCAAAAACCTGACAAAGGCAAGGAAAATCGAGAAATGTCAAACTGCTATGGAATTCTGCCGGCTTGGGGTTTTGGTTCCAATCCCGCCGGAAAAATTCTGGAATTCAAGAATTCCGGAAGTGGAGAGTTGCTCCTGCTCTGCCCTGTTGGTCCGAGATTACTCCACGGCGGCGCCGCGGTCGGCGATCCGTCCACAAAACCTCTGTCCGAAATATGTATACAAATTTTGGACAAGAGGCAGCCAAGCTCGAATTTTTGCCGATGCTTCGATGGGTAGAGCAACTTGATTCATAAGGTATAAATCACGTTCTGAGGCGCCGTCTCGCCGATCTTGGTGCCGATGCCCCTCGGCGGGTCATATCATTGATTCATTGGTAAACTTTGCCAATGGGGGGATCAACTTTGCCGATCTTCGGTAAGGAGATGTCCCCTGGCCATCATCTTGGTTCAAATATCCCGGAGAGCGCGAGAGGCTCTGCCTCTCGCCCCTTCTTTCTGGTTAGGGTAAGCGTGCGCCTTACCGGCCGCCGATCTTGGCAAGCGGAATCATGAGCTGACGCGGCAAACTGCCGAAGCTGACGAAGCCATGGTGACGATAGAACGCTTCGGCCTGATCGTCCTTCGCATCGACCATGAGCGCAAACGCCATGACCTCCGATCGCTCTGCACGACTGGCGGCATCCCAAAGCATGAGCGCGCCAAGCCCCTGCCCTCGGTAAGTCTGATCGACAGCAAGGCGACCAAGCCGCGCAACCGGAACTAACGGGTAGCGCGGCAACCGCTTGGCCAGGTCGTCACCGACATCGGTAAGCGGAATACCGCTGGCCGACAGGGTATAGTAGCCCGCGACCCTGGCCGTCGCCGCGTCAACGACGACATAACAGGATGAGGCGCGGCGGCGCACATCCTGCGTCACCTGCTCCCGGAAATACCGATCAAGAGCGGGAACGCCGCTGGCGAATTGTTTCCGATCGTGCGCGCCGAGAGGCTCGACAGGAAACCGCGCGATCACTCAATCCCCAAGGCGAGCCGCTGGTGGATGTCGCGGGCGCGTTCCATGGCCGGCGCGAGTGGTGGTGGGTCGAGCAGCATTTTGGCAAAGCGGCGTTGATCCTCGACGGCAAGCCGAACGATATGCGCCGCCTCAATCCGGCGCTGCGCAGCATCCTGCACCGCAGCGACAACGAAGTCACTGAGACTGCGTCCTTCGAGTTCGGCGGCATGGCGCACCATGGCGAGCGCTTCAGGCGCAATCCGCGCTTCAAGCCGCGCCGAGCGGGTCGGTTCCTGGGGCATCATCGTAGCCTCACTTTCTACCCATAATGTACGACAATTTGCCGGACAAGTCAAGGATTCAATGTCGGCAGGGGCAGATGTCCCAGATTCAGGGCTATAGAATTTTGGGGGGGCCTCGAAGGAACGAGCGCGGATTCACGCCGAGACCGTCCATTTTTGGCGGGTGTGAACGGCTTCATCAATCAATGTTAAAATAAAAGAAGGCCGACCCGTACACTTGCGGGCAGAGGAGCCGGCCATGTTGAGCCTCCTATAGGTCAGGCTTCCCGAAAAGCCAATCGAATACCCGGAGTCGCCTCAAACCGCCTGGGCATAACTAAGCCCATGCCGGTGACGATCCCTCGCGCAAGGAAGAAAGCGAGAACGGAAACCCCGATCCAGGATGACGGCGCTACCGCTTGCGCCGGGCGCGCCACAAGGGTGCGTCGCGCGGTGCGCTCCCGTGCTGCGCACGCCCTTGTCCCGCGCCGGCTTCGCGGTCGGCGGGAGGGCACGGTCGAGGAGAGGAAGAAGGGAAGGCGAAGCGCCATTCCGCCCTGCCCGGCCGATCCCGAGAGGAAGGCCGAACCATGCAGGACACAGAAATTGAATGGCTGAAGGACAGCGTGAGCTGCGCCGCGCTGCTGGAGCGGCTGCCGCCGGTGTGGCGGCTTGACCGCGCCGAGAGCACCCGCCGCAGCCTCAAATACCGCCGTGGCCCCGGCGAAATCCTGATCGTCAACCATGACGGCCGCGGCTGGTGGGACCCGCTGAGCGAACGCAAGGGCGACATCTTCACCCTCGTCCAGCACCTCGACCCGGGGCTGAACTTCGGCGCGGCGCGCCGGGTGCTGCGCGGCTTCGCCGGCGTCGCGCCCGCGTCTGCCGTCGCCGGTGCGCCACGGACGCGGGCTGTCCCCGTCGCCCTGCAATGGGCGAGGCGGCCGCCGCTGTCGCGCGGCTCGCCAGCCTGGCGCTACCTCACCGGCATTCGGGGATTGCCCGAGCGCATTCTTGGCATGGCCGACGCAGCCGACGCCGTGCGGGAAGGCCCGCAGGGCAGCGCCTGGTTCGCGCATCGCGACGGCGCAGGAATTCTGACCGGTATCGAGATGCGCGGCCCCGCCTGGCGCAGCTTTTCGGCCGGCGGCGGCAAGACGCTGTTCCGCCTGCCGGGCGGTCCCGGCCGCCTGCCCCGCGTCGTCGTGTGCGAAGCCGCGATCGATGCGCTCAGCTTGGCGGCGATCGAGCAGGCGCGGCACGACACGCTCTATGCCGCCACTGCCGGCGGCATGGGGCTGGCGACCGTCGGCGCCTTGCAGCAGCTTTTGCGCGGCCTGTCGGCTGACCCTGCCGGCATCCTGATCGCCGCGACCGATGCCGATGCCGCCGGGCGGCGCTACGCCGCCCGCCTGGCGGAGATCGCGACCGAGGCCGGGGTGCGGTTCGCCATGATCCTCCCGCCCGACGGTCTGAATGACTGGAACGACGCGCTCTGCGGCCGGGTGGCGGCGTTGTGACGCCGGTTCATGCTTCGGTTGAGCGCCCACATTTGCAGCAGCCGGCCAGGGGGTAGCCACGTCCTCGGAACCGGCACCGCTGGCAGATCGCCGAGAGGCGCGCGATGTAGACTGTCGAGCCAAACGCACCCATAAAATGGCGAATGTCGGTTCAGAACTTCACCGCGGCGTCGGCGCACTGCTTACGCTCCCAGTAGAGCTCGTGATCGTGCTCGTGCCGTTTCCGTTCGTTTGGATTGTGCTCGTTCCGCCGTTCGGCGAGAGCCCCGTTTGCACACCGTTGCCACCCCCGGAGCTGACCACTGGGCCAGTTGGAGTTTGGTACGTCGTGCTCTGCGCCATCGCACCGCTCGTCGCCATCAGTAGCGCCACGGCCCCTGCCATCAAAAGCTTTTTCATAATCATGCCCTCCAACATTGACCAGCCGAGCGCCGCTCGGTTATTGGAATAGATGTAGGGACCGAGGCGACAGGCTGTAGGATCGGATTATACTCACTTCATCTAGGATGCAGACGAAGTTAGAAATTCCATTTATCCAGAAGGTGAAGCACTTCAGCATGTTTGGATCGCCGGTCGTGCTGACCGCCACACATTCAGCAGATCAGCAGGCGGTAGCGGCGAAATCGACCCCAATGGGCACCGGCTATCCGGCCGATCGCTGCTTGCCGGGCTTCAGCCGCGTCATCGGAAAGGTTCAGGGCCGGCTCGACCGAACCGGCCCCGCGACGTTCGTTTCAGAACGCGGGCACCCCGCGCGGCTGGCCGGTCAGCGAGGGTAGATGCGGCAGCCCGACATGCGCCGCCGACACCGGATGCTCGCCCGAGAGTTGCGGACGCGCCAGCGTGACAATCGGCGCCGAGTCGGCGTGAGTTGTTGTCACCAGAGTGGAGACAGAAGGGGCCACTGCCAGGATCGTTACCACCGTCATTCCGGCAATCGCCAGCACCCCATGCTGCGGCTTAAACCGCCATGAGGCGACACCACGCCAATGGGGTCGAACATCCAGCCTCGGCGCCAGAGGGAACGAGGCGGTCATGGTCATCGTCGAATGCATGTCGTCCTCCTATCTTATGCCGGTTTTCTGTTCCGCTCAGCCGCACAGACCCTATCCCTTCCGATCGACGGAGCCGGAGCCCCGCCGACGGAGTGAATGCCGCTCAGAAGCAGCGGGTGTACAAATATCCCCACGGATTGACGTAGGTGCGGCAGCCATGGACATAGCCGTAGCCAGCGCCGCCGCGCGCGCGGCCCATTGCTGCATGCCCTCGGCAGTGAATTGCAACGCCGCCTCGCCTGCTACGCGGGCCGCCTCCTCGCGCTCACCGACAGCGGCCAGTGCTTGCGCCAACGTGTAGCGCGAGCCGGCCGCATCCCTGCGCATCCGCGCCTGATCCCAGACCTCGACCGCGACGCGCAAGGCCGCCGCCGCGTCGCGCGCATCCTGTTGGTCTTGCCCCAGTTCGTAAGAGGCCATGAGCAAGCTGCCGAGATTTGTCTGACCGATCGCATGCTGAACCGCCAGCCGCTCGACCGGCCATTCCTCGAGCGCTGCCCGCAGTGCATTCACTCCCTCCTGCAAAAGCGACCCTCTTTTCCCGAGCGTTCCCTTCCACTGGAGGCCGATTGCCAGGCTTGACATGTTCGATGCCCAAAGGAGCGGATAGGCCTTGCGGGAAATCGACGTGGCCCCGGCCGTGTGAACCGCGATCGCCTCGTCCATCAATGTCGCATCGCTCAGCAGGTGGGCGCGCCTCGCGAGCGCGTTGCCGAGATTGATTAACGCCTGAGCGTTGGCCTGCGGATCGCGGGCCGGCGTCAGCTCCTCGAGCGCCAGGCGAAACGCCTCTGCCGCCTGGCGCAGCAACTCCGGGTCCTCGGCATATTCCCCTCGACGCACGAGCGCGATGCCGAGCGCGTTCTCCGTCTCGGCCCAGTCGATGGGCGCCCGCTCGCGTCTTTGTTCCTCCAGGGCTGCACGGAAACACGTCTCCGCGTCCTGGAGGTTGGCGATACCGTTTCGGCGTTCGGACAGATCCACCAGTACATTGCCCTTGTTGCGCTGAACGGTCGCCCAGGACATCGGCGACGTCGCACGATCGAGCCGCGCAAGCGCCATGTCATCCGCTTGGAGCGCTTTCTCTAAATTCTCAACTCCCGTCTCGCGTTGACCGATCAGCCGCAGGGCCGTCCCGGCATTGGTCAGGATCGGCACCACCCGCGCGGGCTCCGCATCCTGTCCCAGCGCTTCCAGCGCTGCGATATACGCGGCGACCGCGGCCTTGAGCAGGTCCGAATTGCCGCCGCGTCGCCCGAGCTGGCCAAGAGCGATGCCCTTCGCATTCTGGATCATCGCCCAGCCCTTCGGGTCCGTCTCGCAGGGGCGATGTTTGCTTGCCAGTTCGAAGGTCGCGACGGCCTCGAACAGCCGTTTCGGGTTCTCCTCGCGTGTGCCAAGCGTGGTCTGCGCGCGTCCGAGTCCAACCAACGCGTCGACCTTCATCGCCTCATCGGCGGCTGCATCCCCGACAATGCTTTCGTAGGCTGCGATCGCGTTGGCCAGTGCTGCATTCTCGCCACTTTGGGTCCCGTGCCGCTCAAGTGCCTCCGCCCGCAACATCTTGAGCACGTCGCGCTGCTTGGCATGGCTTGCCGGCATGGCATCTAGCGCCGAGCCGTAGAGCGCCGCCGCCTCGGCAAACCGTAACCCCGCCGCCGCCACGAATCCGCGGCTTGCCCGAATCTCGGCAACCCGGGCGAATGTCGCGTCCGCCCTCGCCTGCGCGGCCTTTGCGATCTCGAGCTCCGGCGCCTCAGCCTCGGCGAGAAGCCGGTCGGCTTCCTCGTAATCGCCGCGGTCATTCGCCGCACGTGCCCGATTGATCAGCGCCTGCACCGCTCCGTCGGACCCGATCAAGCCCGCCAACCGTTCGTTGGCGGCCCGGTATTTCTCGCCGAGCTCGCTCAATGTCTCGATCAGCTGGTCGGGACCGATCCGCTTCTCGCCCATCAACCGCAGGAAATTGACGACCGCTTCCTTCGTCGCCCCGAGCTGGCCGGCCAGGTCGGCGACCTCCTTTGGGCCCGTCAGAAAACAAGCGAACTCGGGCCATAACCGTTTGGGTGGGCGGGATTCTCGGCCGGTAGGACGAGCTGTACTATGGCCGCATGATCGACCCTGACATAATTCGTCGCCGTTTTGAGGCGATGGCCCCCCATCTGGACGAGCGGGAACGCCGTCTACTCGCCGCCATGGAAGCAAGTTCTGTGGGCTATGGCGGGATTGCCGCGGTGTCGCGGGCGACCGGCGTTGCCGCCAGCACGATTGGGCGCGGCCTGAAGGATCTGGCGGCCGAGACCGCGCTTACGCCGGGCCGGGTCCGGCGTCCGGGCGGCGGACGCAAGGTGCTGGTGGACAGCGACCCAACGCTGCTGGCCGATCTGATGAAGTTGGTCGAGCCGGATGAGCGGGGCGATCCGATGTCGCCGTTGCGCTGGACGTGCAAGAGCCTGCGGCGATTGGCCGAGGAGTTGCAGGCGCTTGGGCATTGGATCAGCCACACCAAGGTTGGTGAGTTGCTCAAGGCGCAGAAGTTCAGCTTGCAGGGCAATAGCAAGACGCGTGAGGGCGGTGACCGTCCGGACCGCGATGCCCAGTTTGTCCATATCAACAAATGTGTGAAATCAGCGCTGGCCAGAGGGCAGCCGGTGATCTCGGTCGATGCGAAGAAGAAGGAACTGGTTGGCGACTTCAAGAACGCAGGCCGGGAATGGCGGCCGCTGGGTGATCCGGAGGAAGTGCAGGTCTATGACTTCCTGAGCCTTGCGACTGGCCGGGCGACGCCCTACGGCATCTATGACCTGGCGACGAATGCAGGCTGGGTCAGCGTTGGGATCGACCACGACACAGCAGCCTTTGCAGTGCAGACGATCCGTCGCTGGTGGCAGGAGGTCGGCCGGGTGCGTTATCCAAAGGCGCGCAAGCTGGTGATCACCGCGGACGGTGGTGGCAGCAACGGATCGCGTGTGCGTCTTTGGAAACGCGAATTGCAAAGGCTTGCCAACGAGCTTGGCATCGCCATCGAAGTCCACCACCTCCCGCCTGGCACCAGCAAGTGGAACAAGATCGAGCATCGCCTGTTCTCATTCATCAGCATGAACTGGCGCGCCAGGCCGCTGGTGAGCTATCGCGTGATTCTCGATCTGATCAGCGCAACCACGACCAAGACCGGCCTGACGGTGCAATGTGAACTCGATCGTGCCACCTATCCGACGGGCATCGCTGTTTCCGATGAAGAGATGGATGCGCTCAACATCGTACGCGCCGCCTTCCATGGTGAATGGAATTATACGATCCGCCCTAGCAACAGGTCAGACAGAGCGGTTGATTCCTGACAGGCCCTTTGCATGGCTCGCCGTCGCATCTGTCACGACGCTCCGCATGAGAGCTTGGACCTGCTCGGCGGTAAAGCCCTGGACGTAGTTGACATTGCCGCCAGCATTGATCGCCGGGCTGTTAGGCCCCGAGGTCTCCGCGACCGGCGATCCTCCGAACAGCTTCACGTCCAGCCTCCGGCGATGCGAGCACTCACCGTATAGTATTCCGTCTCAAGGCATTGCGCACGTGCATAATGCGGCGCCGAGCCCCCTCTTCCGCTCCACGCACGACCGAGCTTTGCGACCCCCAGGTGTACCTGCGAACGAGGTCGAGCGACGCGTTCTGGCCCAACTCCTCTGCCCAGGGAGAACCCCAGCTTACAGCACGTCCGCCTTTGACGTGTCCGGATAATAGGATCTCTTTCGCGATCATCCTTGCCTGATCCCGTGTACGTGCAGCCCCTTGAAAAACGAGTGTCACGTTACGGTCTTTCGCGAGCGCATGAACACACATGGTCGGCTGCTCGCTCATCGCCTCCAGCAAACGCGCTCCAGCACGGCGCAGACGCGCGTCACCAAAGTCACCGAGATCGTCCTGGACCATGCGAATCGCCCTCTGCAAACGCTCGGGGCAAGGGAATCACCGGTCACGCCGCCACGCCAGTCATTCCGCACTTGTGCGACCGCCGTAGCTCCAGGGGGGCGGGATCAGATTGGAATGGTGGCCGCCATCAGATCGGTAGGGTGGCCGCGATGAAATCGGAATGCCTGGCCGCCTTGCGTTGGAATCAGCACCCCCGGTCGCGCCGGGCGAGGGTGCCAGGGCGGCGCCACACCAAGGGAGAAGATTAGGGACGCGGGACGCGGACGCAAGCTGCCTCGTTCAGACGCGCAGCCACCGTTCGTGCGGGCAAGTCTCGCCCGGGTTGTTCGCCCGCCGATGCAATCCTGATCATCACGGCTTCTGGCTGTTCGGACGCATGCCGCTCGGGCGCCCCGTAGAATTCGAATCCACATGAGTAGTTTCCGAAATTTTAGCTTTGTGCAGTTTAGAGCTATATTCGACCGAATAGCTGATCGGTCGCTCTGGTGCGGCCAGCAGAGCGGGGGAAAGTGCACGCGGGGGCGCAATCCATCACATTGGTTCACGGAGAATTGCGATGTCGACTGACGAGAACGTCGATATCCACGCCGACTGCGCCGCGCCTGCGCCGGATATCACCGGGCTCCCTGCCGTCGTGGCACTGCCGATGGTTTTGCCCACGACGGAAAAGAAAGGCACCCAGCGGCACTGGGTCAAGCCCGCCTTGCTGCTGGTCGTCCTGCTGGCCGCGGCGATAGGCGTGGGCGCTTGGTGGTTTCGTCCGTCTACCGGTCTGCCGCCGGGCATCGCCGCGGGCAACGGCCGCCTAGAGGCCGACGAGATTGATATCGATACGAAGTTTCCCGGACGAATCGCCAAGCTCCTCGCCGATGAGGGCGACCTGACCACAGCCGGCGAGGTTCTTGCGCTGATGGATACGCAGGATCTGCAGGCGTCGCTGAAGCAGGACCAGGCGTTGATTCTGCAGGCGGGACAAGCACTCAACGCCGCCAAGGCCGCATTGGCGCAGCAAACGAGCCAGGTGCTGTATGCCCGCCAGGAGATCGCCCGGACGCAGGCGCTGGTCGGGAAGGGCTTCGCGACGCGGGAGCAACTTGACAATCGCGCCCAGGTGCTGGCCAGCGCCCTGGCGGGGCAACGCGCCGCAGAATCCGTAATCGGCGAGCAACTGCAAGCACTCCAAGCCGCCACGCACGCGGCCGAGGTAATAGAGGCCGATATCAACAACAACTCTCTCGTATCTCCGCGCGACGGCCGGATTGAGTACCGCGTTGCCAACGTGGGTGAGGTGCTAGCGGCGGGCGGCAAAGTTTTCACCATCCTCGACACCGCCTACGTCTACATGGATCTCTACCTTCCAACGCAGTCGGCCGGTCGGATCAAACTCGGGTCCGATGCGCGAATCATTCTGGATGCTTATCCGACCCGCGCTTTCCCGGCCAAGGTCGTGTTCGTGGCCGCGCAGGCACAGTTCACGCCGAAGACCGTTGAAACAAAGGACGAGCGCGATTTGCTGATGTTCCGGGTCAGGGTCCGAATTGATCCCGACCGGGCGCGCGCTCACGCAGCCGAGGTGAGAAGTGGATTGCCCGGCATGGCCTATGTGCAGACAGACCCAAAGGTTGCCTGGCCCGGCAGTCTGCAAGGGGATGCATCGAAATGATCGGCAGCCGTGCCGTGGCCGCGAGTCTGGATGCGGTCACGCAGCGCTACGGCAAGACACTTGCTCTGGACGCCGTGACCCTGGAGCTGCCGGCCGGGTGCATGGTTGGGCTGATTGGACCTGATGGCGTGGGGAAGTCGTCAGTGCTGAGCCTGGTGGCCGGCGCCCGGCAACTCCAGTCAGGAACCGTGCATGTCCTCGGTGGCGACATGGCGAAGGCCGCGGACCGCGCCGCGCTCTGCCCACGCATCGCCTATATGCCGCAGGGCCTCGGGAGGAATCTCTATCCCGATCTCAGCGTCCGAGAGAACATCGCCTTCTTCAGTCGTCTGTTCGGGCAGTCGGCTGCCGAACGGGCGTGGCGCACGACGGAGTTGCTCGACGCCACGGGACTGGCACCCTTCGCTGGCCGCCCCGCCAAAAAGCTGTCGGGCGGAATGCGCCAAAAGCTCGGCCTTTGCTGCTCCCTCATCCACGATCCCGATCTGCTCATCCTCGATGAGCCGACGACCGGCGTCGATCCGTTGTCACGCCGCCAGTTCTGGGAGCTGATCGATCTGATGCGGTCGCGCCAGAAGGATATGAGCGTCATCGTCGCGACCGCATATCTGGAAGAGGCCGAGCGGTTTGACTGGCTGATCGCCATGAACGCCGGCAAGGTTCTGGCCGCCGCATCGCCGGTGGAGCTCAAACACGCGCACATGACGGCGACGCTGGAGGAAGCTTTCATTGCGCTGCTTCCGGCCGAGCAGCGGCGTGGCCACGCGGTGCTGCAGGTTCCGCCACGTGGGGTTGTCCATACCGCTCCGGTGATCGTCGCCCGCGACCTCACCCGCCGGTTCGGCGATTTCACCGCGGTCGACCAGGTGAGCTTCATCATCGGCCGCGGCGAAATCTTCGGTTTTCTTGGCTCGAACGGCTGCGGCAAAACCACGACGATGAAGATGCTGACCGGTCTGTTGCCCGCCAGTTCCGGCGAGGCCTTTCTGTTCGGCCGGCGGGTGGATTCGAGCGACATGGAAACGCGCAAGCGCGTCGGCTACATGTCGCAGTCGTTCTCGCTATATACCGAGCTGACCGTCCGGCAGAATCTCAATCTTCACGCCCGTCTTTTTCACCTGCCAAGAAGCGACGCGAAGGCGCGCATCGCCGATCTGGTCGGACGCTTCGGGCTCGCCGACTATTTCGATCAGCGCACCCTGGATCTGCCGCTCGGCATCCGTCAGCGGCTGTCGCTGGCCGTTGCTATCGTGCACGCGCCGGAGATCCTGATCCTCGACGAGCCCACCTCCGGTGTTGATCCGTTGGAGCGGGACCAATTCTGGGAATTGCTGATTGACCTTTCGCGCAACCAGGGCGTGACCATTTTTCTTTCGACCCATTTCATGAACGAAGCCGCCCGTTGCGATCGGATTTCGCTGATGGATGCCGGGCGCGTGTTGGCGACGGATACGCCGGCGGGACTGGTCACAGCGCGTGGTGCCGTCACGCTCGAGGACGCGTTCATCGGATACCTGGAAGAGGCAAGAGGGGCGCGTGCATCGCCCGTGAAGCGACCCGGCGCCCGCCCGGCGCCAAAAAATTTGGCGGTGGCGGCGAGTCGCAGTCCTGTGGCTGCCCATTCATGGTTCAGCCCGCAGCGGTTGCTTGCCTATTCGATCCGGGAGGGGTTGGAATTGCTGCGCGATCCGATCCGGCTGGGCTTTGGCCTGTTCGGCACCGCCCTGCTGATGCTCGTGTTCGGCTTCGGCGTCACGACGGATGTCAACAACCTCAGTTTTGCCGCCCTCGACCGTGACCAGACCACCGAGAGCCGCGCCTATCTCGAGGAACTCCGCGGGTCGACGTATTTTGTCGAAAAGCCGCCGATTGCGAACGCTGCCGATCTGCAGACGCGAACTCAAGAACGGCAGCGTGCAGGCCGGCATTGAAATCCCGCCCGGTTTTGGCCGTGACATCAAGCGCGGCCGGCCGGTTTGGGTGTCGGCGACGGTGGACGGGGCGATGCCATTCATTGCCCAGACCATTCGCGGCTACCTGCAGGCGATGCATGCGCTTTATCTGGTGGACCCGGCGGTGAAGACAACGCTGCCGTCGCCACCGCCGCCGGCCGATATCGAGATCAGGTTCAAATACAATCAGAGCATGAATAGTCTATATGCGATGGTTCCGGCAAACATATCGTTGTTTCTGGCACTTTTCCCGGCAATCTTGATGGCACTTGCCGTTGTGCGGGAAAAGGAACTCGGCTCCATCACAAATCTCTATGTGACTCCCGTGACACGCCTCGAATTCCTGATCGGCAAGCAGCTGCCCTATATCGCAGGGCCGTCCGATTCTCTGAAACGACAGTGAATGACAGGGGAAATTGATTCTCGACCTGGAACCACAAGGCGCTGGATTTGGGGGGTATGGTGGGGTATCACGACCTTAACCAAATATGAGATTGCGGCCGTGTCAGTCACGCTTCTGGATGTTCTTGTGGATGTTCCTGACCCACGCCGGGTCGAGGGAAAGCGGCATCCTCTGCCGCACGTATTACTATTCTGTGTTTTGGCGAACTTGTGCGGGGCGCATAGCTATAAGCGCATGGCGGCTTTCATCCGCAGGCATTTCAAGCTGCTGAAGAAGCACTTTCCGTGTGACACGAAGAAGCCGATCGGCAAGAGCCAGTTGCGCGACCTGCTCGCCAGCCTCCACCCGGAGGGCTTTGAATCCGCGTTCCGGATCCATGCGGCGGCACTCGAAGCGGATGCTCTCGTGGGCAAGGGGATTGACGAAAAGATAGCGGCCGTCGACGGCAAGACGATGAAGGGCAGCGCCGACATGGCCACCAATCAACGGATGAAGCAAATCCTGAGCGTGTTCGGCACGGTCGGACGCGTCATCCTCGCGCACGTCGAGATCGACCAGAAGACCAACGAGATACCTGCGGCGCAGGAACTTATCATGGCGCTTGGCCTCAAGGACAGGCTCTACACCTTCGACGCGATGCACTGCCAGGTGAGGACCTTCGAGGCGGCTATCGCCGTCGGCAGCCATGTCTTGGTGCAGGTCAAGGACAACCAGGAGGGACTGGTTGACGCAGTTGAGAGTATCGCAGTCACGAACTCGCCAGTCGAGATCAGCGAAGCCACCGACAAGATAGAGCGCGGCAGGGAGGAGACGCGGCGCGTGGAGATGTTCGAAGCTGGCCCGAGGCTCGGCCTGGAGAGGTGGGAACCGTATGCGCGCGTGGCGCTTCGCGTCACCCGCACCGTACGCACGCGGGTGCCCGGCTACTGGTGGCGCTGGGACACGACTGTCGAAATCTCGTGGTACGTCACCAACCGTGTCGGTCGGCGGGTTAGCTACTATGCCAAGGCCATACGTGATCACTGGGGCATAGAAAACCGCAACCACCGGGTCCGCGACGGTTCCCTGGGCGAAGACGCCAGCAAGATCCGCGTCAACCCGGGCATCGTCGCGCGCCTGAAAAGTTTTGCTCTCAACCTCGGGCGTGCCAACGGGATCGATAACATCCAGCACGGCTTCTGGATCAACCTACAGGACGTTGCCTCCGTATGCGTCATGAAGGGCGTGTGAGTAATCGCGAATATACCTTCGTACAGAGAACCGGATGGCCCTGCCCTATATCGGCATTGCGTTGGTCAATTTCGTACTATTGTTTCTGATGACGGTGTTTATTTTTGCGGTGCCCCTGAAGGGCAGCCTGCTGGTGCTGCTGGTGGGTGTGCTGATCTACGTCACCACCACGACCGCGTACGGCATGCTGATCTCGGCGTTTACCAGCACGCAGATTGCCGCGGTGTTCGGCACCGCTATCCTGACTGTCCTGCCGGCGATACAGTTCTCCGGCATGATGACCCCGGTGTCCTCGCTGGCCGGCGCGGCGCGCTACATGGGGCTGGCCTTCCCAATGACCTACTTCGTTCCCATCAGCGTCGGCACCTTCACCAAGGGGCTCGGCTTTGCCGACCTTGGCGGAGATCTGGCCACGCTGGCAGTGTTCGTTCCAATCCTGTTGCTGCTGAGCATGTTGCTGTTGCGCAAGCAGGAGTGCTGAGGAGCCCGAAAGCGATGCGCAGCATCAGCAATATCTTCTGGCTCGGCACCAAGGAGCTGCGCAGTTTCTCGCACGACTACGTGCTGATCGGGCTGGTCATCTACGCATTCTCGCTGGCCGTGATCACATCTGCGCAGAGCAATTCGCAGGAGTTGCATAATGCCTCGATCGCCATCGTCGACGAGGACCATTCGGAGCTGTCGCGCCGCATTGCTCATGCGTTCTTCCCGCCGCTGTTCCAGCTGCCGCGGATTATCGCCGAGCAGGACATCGTCCCGGCGATGAATGCCGGAAAATATACCTTCGTGATCGACATCCCGCCCAATTTCGAGCGCGACGTGCTTGGCGGACACACCCCGGGAATTCAGCTGGATGTCGATGCGACCGCGATGGTTCAGGCGGGTCTCGGGTCGGGCGACGCCTTCCAGATCATCACCACCGAAATCGCCGATTTTCTTTCGCACGCCGAAGGCGTTGCGCTGTCATCAGTCAACCTGTTGGTACGCATCGCCTTCAACCCCAATGTGACGACCGCGTGGTTCACCAGCGTGATGGGGATTATCAACAGCGTCACCATGCTCGCCATCATCATGTCGGGTGCTGCGGTGATTCGCGAACGCGAGCACGGGACCATGGACCATCTGCTGGCCATGCCGCTGACGCCATTCGAGATTGCCATGTCCAAGGTGTGGGCGAATGGCCTGGTGATCACCGTGGCGGTCGGCCTTTCGCTCACCGTCGTGGTGCGCATGATCCTCGCCATTCCAATCGCCGGCTCGATACCGCTGTTCATGGCGGGCGTGGTTATCTACCTGTTCTTTGCCACCGCCATCGGCATATTCCTGGGTACCGTCGCGCGATCGATGCCGCAACTCGGGCTCCTGTACATGCTGGTCTACCTGCCGATGAACATGCTGTCGGGTGGCAATACGCCGCTGCAAAGCATGCCGCCCTGGCTCGCGACCGTCATGCAGGCTTCCCCGTCGACGCATTTCGTGTCTTTCGCGCAGGCGATCCTGTATCGGGGAGCCGGCCTGGACATTGTCTGGCCGCAGTTCCTGGTCGTGGGACTTGTCGGCGGAGTGTTCCTGGGCCTTGCGCTGTGGCGTTTCCGCTCGGTTGCCGCCCAGACGACGTGACGCCTGCGCCCGATGCGCTGCGGCCGTGGCACGAAAAATGGAGCGGCACACCGGCTGCGCAGTGCGCCTATTCAGCAGCGATCACCTCGCACTGGAACCGACGGGCATGCACGTGGCGGCAGAACTCGGCCGCCTGCTCGGTATCCGCAAACCCGTTCGTCCGCACCAGCCAGAATGTGCGACGCCCTCGCTCCGTTCTGCTGAGGATCGGATCGCGGCTGCCGAGCAGGTCTGGCAGTCGGGTCTGCAAACGGTGCCAGTCGTATGCCGCACTCGCTTCTGTGTTATCGGTGGCGAGCTGAACAGCGACGTTGCCGCTGACGGCGGCCCTTTCCCGCTGCGGCGCGTTCGGGGTGGAACTGGCCGGTTCTACGGCACCCGCTGCTGGAGGCGGGGCAGGAGAGCGCACCGTGAGATCGTCGGCGGATGGTGTCACGGCCTTTGCCGGCGGCGGCTCCGGCGCCCTAACAGGGTGGCTGACGTCCTCGGCATTGCGCGGCGCGCCCGGGCCGGCCTGTCCGGCGGTGGGAGGTGCAGCCGTCGACGAAAACGTCGGCAGGTCCGACCGCAAGGCGGCCAGCATCGCCTGGCCCCCGTCCCCAGGCTCAAGCATCCAGAACGTGCTGCCAATGAGCAGCGCCAGGACGCCGAGGCCGGCGGCCAGCATGACCGGCTCTGTCTGCGGGCCGCGGAAACGGGGCCGGGCGTGCGTCGGCGTCGAGCCGCCAACCGGCGCGGCGGCGGAACTCTGGTCCGGTTGCAGGGACACGGAAGCTGCGCCCTTCGCCATCCGTTCCGAGCCGCTCCCGACCGGATCGAGTAACCGATAGGCAAGCAGTTTCACGCTGTCATTCACGAGGAACCAGGCCAGCGCATAGGCCCACACGAAGGCCGCCCACCCCCAGCCGAGGGGTGTCATGAACAGCCCATAAACCGCTATCAGCGTCGCCAGTACCTGCGTGCCGAGCACCGCTGCCCAAAGAATCCGCGCCGGACGGATTGTCCAGAACGGGCCGCGGGTGCGGGTCAGAAAAATCGTCAAATGTCCAGCCACGGACAGTTTCAGGTACATCAGAGTCTGGACGTGATCATGATCGAGATGAAACAGGCGTTCGCCAAGAACGAACAACCCGAATGCGGCGATAACGCCAAAAATGCCCAGGACCGTGGAGACCCCCAGCACCAGGCGCATGTTCCATGCCTCTGGCTGGTCGCGGTACAGAACATTGTCATACGCGATGGACAGGATGGCGCCGTCATTGAGCAACGCCAGCATGACGATCATCACCGCCGTCACGGGATAGAAATTAAACACCAGGATCGCCAGCGTCATGAACAGCAGCACCCGCAGTGTCTCGGCGATGCGGTAGATTGCGTAGCTGTTCATCCGCTGGAAGATCTTCCGGCTCTCCTTGATCGCGTCGATGATCACGGACAGACCGGGGGTTGTCAGCACGATGGAGGCCGCGGCACGCGCCGCGTCGGTCGCGTCGGAAACGGCGATGCCGCAGTCGGCCTGCTTCAGCGCGGGTGCGTCATTTACGCCGTCGCCGGTCATGCCTACGATGTGGCCGCGTTTCTGCAGGGAATCCACAATGTGGAACTTATGTTCGGGGAACACCTGGGCAAAGCCGTCCGCCCGGTCGATCGATTCCGCCGCCGCCGGGCCCACCTGATGGCTCATGTCGCCGAGGCTGGAGGCATCGAGAATATTCGTGCCCATCCCCAGCTTCTTGGCGGTTTCCACAGCGATCGCCAACGCATCGCCGGTCACCATCTTGACCGCAACACCCATCTGTCGCGCGGTCGCGATGGTGGCCTTGGCGTCCGGCTGAGGCGGATCAAACAGCGGCAGCACACCGACGAATTGCCATGCGCCGTCACCATCAGCCCGCGCCACGCCCAGAGAGCGAAAACCGCGCGCGGCAAATCCATCGACGGCCTTGTCGACCGCGGGCTTCACCTGCGCGGCATTGGCCGACAAGGCCAGAATCACCTGCGGTGCGCCCTTCGTCACCTTGAAATTCTGCCCGTCGGCGGATTTGACGGACGCCTCGGTGCGCTTGTGTACCGGGTCGAACGGCTGGAAATGCAGCACCTGGTAGGGCTGCAGCGCCTGATTGTTCTTCAGTCCGCCCAGAACGGCGAAATCAATGGTGTCGTTGTCGTCGGCGCGCGACGCCAGGGCGGCATCAAGGATGACCTGCTCGGCGGAGATGTCGTTGACGCTGAATGGATCGCCCAACGTCAGCTTGTTCTGGGTCAGCGTGCCGGTCTTGTCCGCGCACAGGATGTCGACGCCCGCCAGTTCCTCGATCGCCACCAGATGGCTCACAATCACTTGCTTCCTGGCAAGCAGGCGTGCGCCGACCGCCATCGTCACCGACAGCACGGTCGGCATGGCGACGGGAATCGCGGCCACGGTCAGCACCAGGGCGAACTGCAACGTGGAGAGGATCGGATCGCCGCGGAAAATGGCGACGGCGATGATCATCGCAACCAGCGCCACCGCGAGAATGATCAGGTAATTGCCGATCTTCAGCACCGCGCGCTGGAAGTGGCTGACGTTATGGGCATCTTGGACCAGTTGCGCCGTCTTGCCGAAATAGGTGCTCACGCCGGTGGCATAGACGAGTGCGCTGATTTCACCCTGGCGAATGATCGAACCCGAAAACACCGCATCGCCGGATTTGCACGTGGCGGGCAGCGACTCGCCGGTCAGGGCGGACTGATCCACCTCCACCGGGTCGCCCTCCAGCAGGCGCGCGTCGGCCGGCACGATGTCGCCCAGGCGCATGCGGATGACGTCACCCGGCACCAGGTCTCGCGCCGCCGGATTGATCCATTTTCCATCCCTTTTCACCCTGGCCTTGATCGCCAGCTTGGCCTTCAGGGCCGCGATGGCGTCTCCGGCCTGGCGCTCTTCCCAGAAACCGATCGTCGCGTTGGCGACGAGCAGGACGAGGATGATGAAGAAATCCGGCCAGTGGCGCACCACGCCCGACAGCACCACCGCCACTTCGATCATCCAGGGGATGGGCCCCCAGAAGTAGGTGAGAAATTTCAGGAAAGGATTGGTTTTCTTTTCCTCGATCTCGTTCGGCCCGTATTCAGCAAGTCGCTTTTCCGCCTCCGCCTGGCTGAGACCGTCCGGCGAGGACGCCAGCCGCTTCTCGACCTCGGGCAGGGGCAGCGATTTCAAATCCGCCGTCGCATCGGGCTTCGACAAGGGAGCCTTGGGCGGGGCTGGATTGTGGTCCATGAGAGATATGTCCTCTGGTCTCGCCGTGCTCGACGTTCGTTTCCGTGCGGCAGGTACCCGTGCCCCCTCGCTCGATCAGGGGCGAACAAGCGCCAGCGTGTGCTGTGCGATCATCAGGTCCTCATCGGTCGGAATGACCCACACCGAGACCCGGCTGTCCGCGGTGGAGATGCGCGGGCCATTGCGCTCGTTTGCCGTCTCGTCCAGCGCCACGCCGAGCCAGCCAAGAGCGCGGCACAGCCCCGCCCGCACCGGTGCGGAATTCTCGCCAATGCCAGCTGTGAACACGAGGGCATCAAGGCCGCCCAGCACCGATGCGTAGGCGCCCACCACCTTCGTCATGGCGTAGACAAAGAAGGCGATGGCCGCGGCGGCTCGCGGATCGGTGCTTGTCTGCAGGTCGCGCATGTCCTCGCTGATGCCAGACAGGCCGAGCATGCCCGAACGCTCGGACAGCATCGTCTCCAGCGTCTTGGCGTCGAACAGCTTGCAACGCAGCAGATAGAACAGCAGGTCCTGCGGTACGTCGCCCGACCGTGTCGCCATTGGCAGGCCGGTCAGTGCGCCGAAACCCATGGTGGTCTCAATGCTTTTGCCGTCCAGCATGGCGCACATGCTGGCCCCGCCGCCGAGATGCGCGGCGATCACCCGGCGTGCGCCGGGCGCGTAGGTCGGCACCTGCCTGCTGATGTAGTCGTAGGAGATGCCGTGATAGCCCCAATGCCGCGCCCCGGCGTCCTGCACGTCCTTGGGAAGAGCGTAGATCTGCGCCAGTTCGGGCATTGTCCGGTGGAAGGACGTGTCGAAACAGGCCACCTGCGGCAGGCCAGGAAACGCGTCGGCCATGGCCCGCGCGCCGCGCAAGTTGTAGGGCTGGTGCGTCGGCTCCATGATCACGAGCGAGTTCGAGATAACCGAGCACGTCATCATTAATCAGCACCGGCGCCTCGAAGCGGGCGCCGCCGAGCACCACCCGATGCCCGGCTCCCACCACCTTCATGTTGGCGACGCTCTTCTTGAGCCAGGCGACGACGAACTGGAAGGCATTGCGGTGATCGATCGCGTGACCCTTGCCCCAGGCATGCGCATCAACCGATTCGCCGGCCGCATTCTTCGCAGTGAACTTGGGGTCGGTCTCCATGCCCGCCACGTCGCCGTGACTGATCGGAGTCAAACCACCTGGTCCATCCACCGCATAGGCGGCGAATTTGAGGCTGGTGGAACCCGCGTTGAAGACGATGATGGCCTCGCTCATCGCCGGTCACTCCGCGGTTTCAGGCGTCAGGATGGTGGGGTCGCGCGCTGCCGCATCGGCATACAGCACGGCGGCGGCGGCCGAAAACAGGCGCGCAGAGGGAGTGTCAGCACGGCTGGTCAGGATCACCGGCACCCGCGCGCCGACCACGAGGCCGGCGGTCTGTGCATCGGCCATGAAGGCCAGGTTCTTGTAGACCATGTTGCCGGCTTCGATGTTTGGTACGATCAGCACATCGGCCAGGCCCGCGACCGGCGACGAAATATGCTTGATCCGCGCGGCTTCGGCATCCACTGCGGCATCGAGGTCGAGTGGCCCATCGACGATGGCGCCGACAATCTGGCGGCGGTCGGCCATCTTCGCGAGGATCGCGCCGTCGAGCGTGGCGGGCATCTTCGTGCGTACCATTTCCACGGCGGCCAGCAGCGCCACTCTCGGCAGGTCGATACCGAGAGCTCGCGCGAAGCCGATGGCATTCTGGCAAATGTCGCGCTTCTGGTCGGTGTCCGGCGCGATGTTAAGCGCCGCATCACTGACGACGACCCGGCGCGCATAGGTTGGCACCGACACCATCGTGCAGTGACTGAGCAAACGTCCGGTGCGCAGTTTCGGCGTCCTTCTGGATGATGGCATGCAAGAACACATCGCTGTGCAGGCTGCCCTTCATCAGCGCCTGCACCTCGCCGGCGCCAGCGGCCGCGGCTGCCTTCAGCGCCGAATCCTCCGGCCCCTCGGTGGCGACGATGCGCCAGGCGGCAAGGTCGAGTTTCGCCGCCGCGGCGATCCCGCGCAGTTCCGCCTCTGGTCCGAACAGCACCGGCACGATCAGTCCGGCCTCGGCTGCCTCCAGCGTGCCGGCAAGGGCGTCGGCGCTGCACGGATGCACCACGCCGGTGAGGGTCGGGTTGAGCCCGCGGCAGCGCTCCAGCAATCCCTCCAGCCGGTGCTCCGGCACGTCGCGGCGCATCCGGGAGGTCGGCGCCAGGACTTCCAGCACGGCCGTCGCTACCACCTGCCCCGCCGGGTCCGAGCACTGCGCATCGAGCACCACGATCCCCTCGCCGGCCCGTTTTTCCCGCACCACGACCTTCGCGGTCATAACTTCATTGATCGGCAGGGCGGTTCGCACCTGTAGGGCGGTCGAACGCACGGAGGACCCTGGGCCGGGCAGCGCGGCCCCCACCAGCGCGGTGAAGATTGCCGTGACGATGCCTGCCGCGTCATATCCGCGGTCTGATTCGGCGAGCACTCCGACATCGCCGAACGCCGCGGCCCACGCCCGCACGTCCCCAGCCTGTATGGTACGCTTCACCGACGCGGTGTCGCCGGGCCGGATCTCGTCGAACGTCTTGTTCTCGATGGACTGCACGATCATGTCTCCACGCGGGGAACAAATCGGGATGTTGCCCCTCACGCCACCAGGGGTCCCGCCGTCCGGTTCAATCTGCTGCCGTGACGGGCTGGGCAGTTGCGGACGTTCCGGCAGAAGCGGGCTTCTTCGTCAACACCGCCAGCACGCCCGCCAGGCGGGCCAGGCGGTCGCTTTCGGCCGCACTCGGCGGACCGCCCGCGCGTACGATGGTGTCGACCTGAGTCAGCAACTCCGTCCGCGCGTCCGCCTCCGGCACCATCATTGCCAGCGCGTCCACTGCGCGCTCCCGTTCGAGCTGCAGGACAAAGAACTGGTCCCGCACCACCGTCTTGAACTGACCAAGAGACAGCCGCATGAGCTGTTGGCGCGCAACGTTCAATGCGAGGGCGCAGCGCTGGTCGAGCGACCGATCGGCCGCGATGACATACAGCACCGCCCGGGTCAGCGCCTCGTCGAATCCACCGCTCCGCAGCTTCTCCGCGTAGGCGTCCGACTGGGCCTTTTGTGCCGCCAGCTTTTCCGGCGACGTGCCGGGCAACGGCCGCACTTCGCTGCCTTCGTTGATGCCGAGAAGGGACTGCACGAGGGGCGAGCCATAGAAGCCGAAGAACATCTGCTCAGCCAGCTTGTCACGCGCTGCCTGATAGGCATTCAGGGCCGATTTGATCTGGTCCGAGACCTGCCCCTGCAGCACAAGGAAGGGATTGTGGGCCGCCACCGGCGCGCGAGCGGCCGCCACGCTTGCAGCCAGCGGCTGCACGGCTTTCATCCATGGGTTGCTGTCGGCGAAGATCGTGTAGCTCAGCCGGAGCGGGTTCAGCGCCAGGGCCATGTCTGCCGCCGGCTGGCTGGCGATTGTGCGCACCAAGGGTTGCAGCACGGTGCGGTAGACCGAGAGGTTCAAGTCCGACAGCCGTGCCACGGCGGCGAAGGCGCGATCGTCCGCGGGGCTGTTGCGCCCGACCGCACGTATGTCATCGAGCGAACGCGGCTCGAAGCGGGCGATCCAATCGCCCGTCATGCCGGCGCCTGCTTGTGTCTCGGCCGGCCGCGGCGAGATGACCATCTCATAAAGACCAGGAGGCAGGCAGTCGACGACGTTGATGAGCTCCACGAACTCCTCGTCCTCCTTCGCCCCCACCTTGGACGAGACGAAGATGGCGAGATGGCCGATCTTGTCGGCCAGGCAATAGACGATGGTCCGGCCGGTGGCGCGGATATCGTCGACGTCCCGATACAGATCGAGGATCCAGCCGAGCGTCTGCGGCGGTGGACTGATGTTGTCGCCGGACGATGTGAACACGATGATCGGCGACGTGATGTTGCGGGTATCAAAGATCGTGCCGTCGTGCGAGCGTAGCTCGTTGCGGGTCAGCTTGTCGCCGATGAAAAGGTTGTCCACCAGGAATTGCAGCTCATCGCCGTTAAGCTGGATGAAGTCACCCCACCATTTTTCGAAGCCGAGGAAGCGCGGCCCTCCGGTATCGATGTTGGTGTAGATTTCGTACTGCTTCCCCCACAGCCAGTTTGCCGGCCCCAGATTGTCGAAGTTCAGGACCAGCCAGGTTCCGTCGAACTTGCCGCGGCCGAGATCGCTGGCCATCGCGGTGAGCCAGCTGCCGCCAAGCAGGCCGCCGGAATACCGCATCGGGTCTTTCCCGCGCGCGCCCTGCCAGTACGACATCGGCGAACCCGCCACCAGGCAAGGCCCGAACAGGTCCGGCCGCAGCATGGCGACCATCAATGTCTGGTAACCCGCCTGGCAGTTACCGATGGCAAACGCACGCGGCGAGTCCGGATGGAGCTCGACCACCCGCTCGAAGAACGCCACTTGCCCCTCGACGACGTCGAGGAACTGCTGGCCGGGCTCGGGCACCGCCCCGAAGCCGATGAAATAGACCGGATGGCCCGCACGCAGGGCATCGCCGATCTCGCTCTGTGCCTTGAAGCCGCCGACGCCCGGCCCCTGGCCAGCCCGCGGATCGATCACCACGACCGGCCGCTTGCGCGGATCGATTGTAACCCCTGGCGGCGGGATGATGCGCGAGAGCGCGTAGTTGATCGGCCGCTTCAGCGACCGGCCGCTCATCAACACCTCATGGTCGAAGAGCAGCACGGTTGCCATCTGTCGCGAAGTGATGTCGACCTGCTCGTTGCCGCGCTCCCGGAGCAACTCCAGGAACAATACGCCGCGCTGCAGCGCGTCGACCATGAACTCTGGCCAGCTGTTCAGCGCCTGCCCGGCGAAAGGGAGGAAGGCATCCGATGCGGCCGACAAAGCGAAACCCGACGGGCCAGTCGTTGGCTTGGTCTGGGAACCCGACTGCGGGGCCATGCAAAATCTGTCCTGGTTTGTGATTGCGGGTTGGATCGCCATCCGCCTTGGGGCGGACCGCCTCCATAACCTGGGCGCGCAGAGCACTCTCGCACTCGACCGTCGCGGGGGAGAGGCTTGCGCCGCCGTCGAGTTAACGTCAAGGCACGTAAGTGTGTTAGCTACAACGTTCACATCCGGGGGAACGTCCGCTTAAAGTCAACGGCGCCGTTGACTAATTGCTATTGGAGCGCTCCGCTTTTGTGTTTCTAACATCGTTGTTCTGGCTTTGTCATTGCGATTCCAAGGGGATCGGGTTCCTGTTCGGTACCTGCGACCGCCCCAGGGCGTGAGCACGGATACTTATCAAGAATTCTTCGCCGTGCCGACCGATAGGCTGCGACTGAGGCGCCGCAATACGGCCTCCACAGGGCGACCACCAAGCCGGCTCCAACGAACTGCCCCTTTGGTACGAGTGAGACCGTCGCAAACCTGGGGGGTACCCCGGCCGGCATACCGAAGCCGATCACTATTGTACACGTGACAGAGAGCGCTGGCCGGCCACTGCACCTGACCCACGACCCACGTGATATAATAGCAGCTATATCAGGCCGTTGTCAGGACGGAGGGGCCGATGCAGTGGCGCGTCATGATGGAACTGACCGGGGCGGACGGCAAGGCGCAGGTGCACGAGGTGCAGGCCGGCGGCGGCACCCGGCTGCCTGCTCGCCGGAGACGCTGGGTCTGTCGCTGGCGGAAGCGAAAGAGGTTCTGACAGGGCTGCAGCGCGAACTGGTTCAGGCGCAAACGGAAGAGTATTGCCAAAGCCGGCGCCGCTGCCCGCGCTGTGGTGCGCAACGGCCGCTGAAGGACCGTCGCCCCCGGCACCTGCGGTCCTTATTCGGCGCCGTCGAAGTCCATGCTCCGCGCTTCATCCCGTGCCGATGCAGCGAGATCCCGCACAAGATCCTCTCGCCCGTCGGGGAGATCATGCCCGATCGTTGCACGCCGGAGTATGAGCGCACCGTCGCCAAGATGGGGGCGCTGCTGCCGTATCGCCGTGCCCGTACCTTTTTGGAGGACCTGTTCCCGCTCGGCGAACCGCCGACGGTAGTGCCGCGAGTCGTTCATATCGCCGGGTAGAGCCTCTTGAGCTTTACGCGGGCATCGGCGGTGGTGAACTGCCAATCGGCTTTGGCGTGATGACGATTGCGGTGCGCCTGCCAGGCGGCGACCTCCTCGGCCAGCGTGGTCTTGTCGGGAATACGGCGATCGAGGCACTGCGATGTCAGCACGCCGAGTTCGGACTCGGCCATGTTCAGCCAACTGCCGTGCTTGGGTGTGTAGTGCCACTCGAACCGTTCGACCAACCTGCGTGCCTCGGATGGGGAGAATGCCTTGTAGAGTGACGCCGGGGTGTGGGTGTTGAGGTTGTCCTGCACGAGGGTGATCTTGACCGCATCGGGAAAGCGTTTGTCGGCCAGGAACTTGAGGATTTGCGCGTAATCCACTGCGGCATGATGGTCGGTCACTTCGACGTGCCGCCAGCCTTCCAGTGGTGCGAACAGCATGAACAGGTTGGCGGTGCCGTTGCGTTCATACTCGTAATCGTAACGCGCCACTTTCCCCGGCTTGCCGGGAATCGGCACACGCGTCTCAGCAACCAGTTGCTTGGAGGTCTCGTCCAGACAGACCAGCGGGCGGGTTGGATCGTGCGGTCTCTTGTAGACGTCCAGCACATCTTCCATGTTGGCGACGAACGCGGCGCTGGCCTCCGGCGGGATGACCCACTGCTTGTTCAGGTGCGGCTTGACAACATTTTTTTTAGCGTCCGCCCGATCGTATTGTCGCTGGCCCGGTCAACAATGCTCAGCTCGACGACAGTCTCTTCCAGAAGCCGCAACGTCCACTTCGCGCGCCCCGCTGGGGGCGTCGAACAGGCCAGCGCGATCAGTTTCGCTTCGGCTTCTCCATCGAAGATGCGCTTTCTGGCCGAGTTTGGCGAATGCTTGCAGGTCAGGACGGCGTTCGACGCCCTCTTCCACCAACCGCTGCCGAGCCCGAGCGACTGTGTCGACGCTGGTCTCCAGGGCTGCCGCGATCTGGCTGTCACTCCAGGCTTCGCCCGCGCCCGACGCGTCAGCTTTCAGCAAGATGCGGGCCTTCAGCAGCTGCCGCGCCGGGTGCTTGCCCTTGCTGATCAACCCGTTCAGCCGCTCCCGTTCCTCATCGGTGAGCCTCACCACGTACTTCTTTACGGCGATCTCTTTCGCAGCCACGAATCGACTCCACCATTCCGATACGGAACGATCGATTCAGACATTCACCGCAGTGTCAAGGACGCCGGGCAGTAGAGACCATCCGACGGCGAACCTTGCGGGTCGGCGCCAGGCTGGAATGCCAGGCAGCGGCGCCGCCACGCTCAACACCCACGGCCGAGGCGAAGGCGATCACGCTCTCAATCAACTCCGGCCACGTCAGGTCAGTCCGCACCTATCAGATCCGCTCGTTCGAGATCATCGTCGCGCAGGCCAGCAACGACAACGGCCGGCACATCGTCTTTGCCAGCGTCCCAGCCGAGGCCCACCACGAGGCTCAGCAGTTGCGCCGCGTGCTGCACGACCTCGGGGCCACCAGGACGACGCCGATGACCATTGTCAGCGACGGCGCCGAGGGACCGCGGGGTCTGGGCCAGACGGCGAGCGTCGGTCCGACCTTCCACGTGCTGGACTGGTTTCACCTGGGGATGCACATCCAACACGTCGCCCAGACCGTCAAAGGCTGGCCGGATGCCACCGCCGAGGAGCACCAGGAAGGTGCCCGCCTCGTCGATGTCGTCGAGGAACACATCCGCTGGCGGTTGTGGCATGGTCAGGTCCAGCGCGCGCTGGACCTCATTGGCGAAACGCTCGGCCCGCTCGAGGCTACGGCGAAGGACACGACCTCTCCCGTTGCCGCGGCTGCGGGCAAAGGGCCCGTCAGAAAACAAGCGACTTGGGCCATAACCGTTTGGGTGGGCGGGATTCTCGGCCGGTAGGACGAGCTGTACTATGGCCGCATGATCGACCCTGACATGATTCGTCGCCGTTTTGAGGCGATGGCCCCCCATCTGGACGAGCGGGAACGCCGTCTACTCGCCGCCATGGAAGCAAGTTCTGTGGGCTATGGCGGGATTGCCGCGGTGTCGCGGGCGACCGGCGTTGCCGCCAGCACGATTGGGCGCGGCCTGAAGGATCTGGCGGCCGAGACCGCGCTTACGCCGGGCCGGGTCCGGCGTCCGGGCGGCGGACGCAAGGTGCTGGTGGACAGCGACCCAACGCTGCTGGCCGATCTGATGAAGTTGGTCGAGCCGGATGAGCGGGGCGATCCGATGTCGCCGTTGCGCTGGACGTGCAAGAGCCTGCGGCGATTGGCCGAGGAGTTGCAGGCGCTTGGGCATTGGATCAGCCACACCAAGGTTGGTGAGTTGCTCAAGGCGCAGAAGTTCAGCTTGCAGGGCAATAGCAAGACGCGTGAGGGCGGTGACCGTCCGGACCGCGATGCCCAGTTTGTCCATATCAACAAATGTGTGAAATCAGCGCTGGCCAGAGGGCAGCCGGTGATCTCGGTCGATGCGAAGAAGAAGGAACTGGTTGGCGACTTCAAGAACGCAGGCCGGGAATGGCGGCCGCTGGGTGATCCGGAGGAAGTGCAGGTCTATGACTTCCTGAGCCTTGCGACTGGCCGGGCGACGCCCTACGGCATCTATGACCTGGCGACGAATGCAGGCTGGGTCAGCGTTGGGATCGACCACGACACAGCAGCCTTTGCAGTGCAGACGATCCGTCGCTGGTGGCAGGAGGTCGGCCGGGTGCGTTATCCAAAGGCGCGCAAGCTGGTGATCACCGCGGACGGTGGTGGCAGCAACGGATCGCGTGTGCGTCTTTGGAAACGCGAATTGCAAAGGCTTGCCAACGAGCTTGGCATCGCCATCGAAGTCCACCACCTCCCGCCTGGCACCAGCAAGTGGAACAAGATCGAGCATCGCCTGTTCTCATTCATCAGCATGAACTGGCGCGCCAGGCCGCTGGTGAGCTATCGCGTGATTCTCGATCTGATCAGCGCAACCACGACCAAGACCGGCCTGACGGTGCAATGTGAACTCGATCGTGCCACCTATCCGACGGGCATCGCTGTTTCCGATGAAGAGATGGATGCGCTCAACATCGTACGCGCCGCCTTCCATGGTGAATGGAATTATACGATCCGCCCTAGCAACAGGTCAGACAGAGCGGTTGATTCCTGACAGGCCCAAAGTCGCCGAGCAGCTTCGAAGTTTGGAAACCTACGTGGCCGGGCACGCCGAGATCATCATCGACTATGCGACGGCGCGGCGCTTCGAACTGCCGATCTCGACGGCGACGACCGAGAGCACGGTGCAGTGGCTGCTGCACCGGCGGATGAACGCCAACCAACAGATACGATGGTCGCCCTGCGGGGCACATCTGATGCTCAAGGTCCGGACGGCGGTCATGAACGGCACGTTCGATCAGGACCATGCGGCTGCCGAGTGGCGCGCCAAACGTCCATACCGACGGGCCGCCTGATTTGCACAAATTGGGCTGGCAGCGTTTCCTTGCCGATCATAGCGTGAGGTGTTGCCTTTGAGCGTGCCCAGGACGGCGCAATAATTTCACTAAGCGTGGTAAGCGGCGTTATCGCGCGTAATGTGGCAAAAAGCGGCGGATTCCGGCCGTTCTTCGTCTTACGTTGGCCGTGCAAACGTCGAGCCTCCGCCCTGCCAGGGCGCTTCCTCACCGAAGCGGACGGAAGATCGGCACCGGCGCTGGGGTACCCCCCAGGTATGCGACGGTCTCCCGTCCACTCCTCGTTCGTCAGATCACTAGGATATCTTTGACCACGCCGGTCGTAGCGACCGCGAGTTTTGGCAGTCCACACCATCGGCGCGCCTCTCAGCCGTCCTATACAAACTGCGGGATTTTACAATCGGTTAAGTTCAACTTGGAACCCCTTTCCCAACGGACTCTCAGCTCGGCTTTCCGCCGCCCGTTTCTTGAGGCTACCGGTTCGGTGGGGCGCCGTGGGGCTGAGGTTTTGAGTTGTCAGGCGGCGTAGCAGACGGTCTCGACGAGGCTCTGCAGGAGTGTCGTGGGAATTTCGATGACGTCCTTGCCTGGCCGGGACATCGAAAAATGCGGTGGGGACCAAAACGCCCTCCGGACCGCGGCAATGGCATCGCTGAAGGTGGGCTCCTGCTTGGCGTACCAGGCGGCCCCGCGCGGGCGCAGGGCTGTGGCTTGCGCCTGCATCAATTGGCCGGCCCACAGCGTCACCAGCGAGAACAACCCGAGCAGCGCCGGCGTGGTGCGCAGGATGGCGAGATCCGACCATTGCCGCTGGGTCTCGACGCCGAGATGGCGGCGGACTTCCTGAAACGTTGTCTCGACGCGCCAGCGCGAGACGAAGCAGCCCAGGATCTCTGCCGGCGTGTCGGCGAGGTTGGTGCTGAGGAAGGCCTGCGGCTCGCGCTGGCCGGACGGATCGCGCACCAGCACCCAGCGGAGTGGCGCCGGCGGCAGGCCGGCATGATACCAGACCGCGGTGCCGGAGACGATTTCGACCAGCCGGGTCTCGCCGCCATACCAGTCGGTCACCTGCAACTTGGTCCAGACGGTTGCCGAGTTCTCCAGCACGGCGCTGAGCTTGGGCAGACGCTTGCCTTTCACCGCCCGCCGGCCGCGCTGGCCCGGCTGGCGAGGCGGGGCCGGCGCGAACAGGTTGGCATCGAGCCGCAGGCGGGTGATCAGACGGACGTGGCGGCGGACCGCAGCGATCAATTCGAGGCTGGCGAAGCTGCTGTCGCCGACGATGGTGATGCGGCGGTTGGGCAGCCAGCGCCGTGTTTGCAGGATCGCCTGGATCGCCCAGCGGGTCAGCGGCTTGTGCTGCCGGCCCCGCTTCTCGTTGCTGCGTTGGGATGGCGCCAGGATGGTCAGGAACGGCAGTGCCCAGCGCCGTTTCGCCCACGGGATCGGCAAAACCACCATCAGCGACAGCCAGCGCAGACCGCTGGTCTTGACGAAGAAGCCGCGCGAGGAGCGCACCGGATCGCGGTAGATGCCGCGGGCCGTGATGTTCGGCCCCCAGCGGCGCTCGATGGTATCGTCGATGCCTATCACCACCTCGCCGGTCGGCAGCAAGGCGTCGAGCAGGTGGATGAGCAGTCTGCGTGCCAGGGCGCGCGAATTCCAGCGCGCATGGCTCAGGACTTCGTGGAAGCGGCCGAAGCTCGGCTGGTCAGCCAGCCCCATCACCCGCAAGGCGGCGCTCACCGTCCGCTGGCCCGGTGCCAGCACCGCGCCAGCGACCAGGACCAGCACGCGCTGCCAGACCGGCGCGGTGAAACAGTCGCGGAACGGCTCCAGCCAGCTGGCCAGCAGGGACGGCACGGGGAGAGTGCCGGGGGGAACGGAGGCGGCGGGGGTGCGATTGGGCGTCATCGAATCCGTAGAATTGAACGACGCCCGTGTCGCAAGCGGCGCCGTGGCGCCGCTCATCCGCGGCGATGCGCCGTCCCCGGACCACCTATAATATAGTCAGCATGACCGACGGCATCGTCCAACACATCGAACGCTTCCGCTTCACGCGCGGCGCCGTCCTGGTCGAGCGCCGCAACCGCGGCTACTCGCTCTACCATGCCGCCTCCGGCGCGCCGGTCGCCCGCCTGCGCCCGAACGCCGGCAACGATCGCTTCGAGGTGCTCTACTGGTCACTCGGGAAGCAACGCTGGTCGTCCACCGGCCCGTTCGGCCGCGCCGTCCTGCCCCTCGACGATGCCCTCCGCTTCATTGCCCACGAGGACATCTTCTGGGTGCTGATCTGATGCGCCCACGGAATCACCGGCGGAAAGTCGAGATAAGAACAAAACCGATGAGGGAGACCAGCGAATGAGCGCCTTTGTACACGCCGGCGCCGAACCATGCGATCAACGCAAGCAGTGTTTCCCGAAACGTCGTGAAGCTGTGCGCGCCAAGAAAAATAACAATTCCGACAATGAGAACAAGCATGCCGCGCCTTTTTAATCCTGCCGAACCTGTCATAGCGCATTACGTGACGAGCCGCATCCGCCAGGCGCTGGATCTTCGCGCCCGATCATGACGCGTCCTCGACGGGAAGCACGAGGTCCACGGTGCCGTGATGCCAAACGAAAGGGATGCTGGAGGTAGACTCGACACCGAAAGCCCCATACAGGTTGGAGCCCGATCGGCGCTGCTAACCGAATTGTGTGTATGCCGACATGGAAAGTGTCGGTGCACCGCTAAACCGTTCAGCGTGTTCTAAGCCAGATCAATGGCTTGCGTGACTCACTAAATCGTTCAGCAAGGTTGACGATGGCCCCGGTGACTCGTTAATTCGTTCAGCAGGGTTGCCGCAACCTTGCGCTTGTGCGCCAAGGCCAATTCAGTCTCGGACAGGACCGAGGGAGAACCCTGTCAGGGGCGCATGCTGCACGATCGGAGCGTCAGGGGCCTGATCGACGGGACTGGGACAGAATTCGGAGCATTCCCGACGGCAACGGATACCCCACGGCCCTGCACCATAAAATACTTCAACCGCTGAACGAATTAAGCGTAAACCGACAGAAAGAAAGCACGAAAAGCAGCGATTTCGCTGACGTTTTAACACGCGAGAAAGGATATCGCGTATTAACCGTGCGAAATGCTGCCTCAAGGCGCTTTGAATGGGTTCATGATCCGGACGCCATCAATCACCCCGCCGTGCTGCATGTCCTCCGACCAGAGCGTCGTGCAACCGGACAGGACCGCCGAAGCGACGATCATGGCATCATAGACCGAAAGTCCGTAGCGCTCGGCCAACGCCAGGCATGTCTCGTGCGTCTCGACGGTGATCGGCACGACCGAGAGAAAAGCGCGAACCAGCGTCAGGAAGTCGTGCATGTCTGCCCAGGAAAGCCGCATCTTCCGCCGGCCCACATTCGTCAGTTCATTCAGCACCTGCACGCTGATCACGCCGCCGGCTGCAATCAGCTGCTCGGCACGCTCGGCCTTTCCGGTGTCCGCCGAGGCGAGATACACAAGAACATTGGTGTCGAGAAAACTATCGGGCATTGGCCTCGTCCCGGCCGAACCGGAAATCGGCCGGAAGTTTCCCGCGAAAGGCGCGCAGCCGCTCGAGCAGTTGCTCGCGACTGGGTTTACGGGCCACGCCCCATGAGCCGGCGTCCGCGACATGCACTTCGATGTCGTCGCCTTCTTTCAGTTGCAGCGCCTCGACCACCGCCGCAGGAAGGCGGATCGCCAGGCTGTTGCCCCATTTCGCGACTTGCATGGCACCCCCGCAAAGGATATACACGTTAAGAGCAGTATATCCTTCGCGGCCGCCGGTCAAGCCGAGACCGTCGAAAGAGGCCTCCATGCCAGGTTCGTTCACCGAAGCCCGCAAGCGGCAAATGGCCCGCCTGCAGGGCGCCAAGCCGCCGACCGCCCGCGCAGCCATGGCACTCGCGAAGTCCCAGGCTTACCAGGACGCCGCAAATTCCTCGGCGACGCTGCGGGCCTATGCGGCGGACCTGGCCAACTTCGAGGCGTGGTGCGGCAAGCACGGCTTCCAGCCGATGCCGGCGACACCGGAAATCGTCGGCGCCTATCTGGCCGCCGCCGGCGAAGGCTACGCCATGCCAACCCTGCGCCGACGGGTCGCCGCGATCGCGCGTGCCTGCGGTGTCGCCGGCCACCCGCTCGACACCAAGCACCCGGCAATCCGCGAGACGCTTCGCGGCATCGGCCGCAAGCACGGCACGCCGTCCCGGCGCGCGGCAGCATTGACCACGACCGAGATCAGGAAGCTGAGCCGAGCCTGTGGGACCACGCTGGCAGGCGCGCGTGACCGGGCGCTGTTCCTGATCGGCTTCGCCGGCGCCTTGCGCCGCTCGGAACTGGTGGGACTGGACATGGCGCATGTGACCTGGACCGGCGAAGGCCTCACGCTGCTGATCGAGCGCTCCAAGACCGACGCGGAAGGCCAGGGCGTCGAAATCACCATTCCGCGAGGTCGATCCGAGGAAACCTGCCCGGTGACGGCGTTGCAGGCTTGGCTGACGACCGCTGAAATCGCCGCCGGCCCCCTCTTCCGCAAGGTCAACCGCGGCGGCCATGTCGAGACATCCCGGCTGAGCACCGACGCCGTGCGCCAGATTCTGCTGAAGCGCGCCGCCGAGGCCGGGTTGAAGGGCACGTTGGCCGAGCCTGTCAGCCCGCATGGCCTGCGCGCCGGCTTCGTGACGACCGCCTACCGCAACGGCGTGCCGGACGAGGAGATCATGGGCCATACAAGGCATCGCAGCCTGACCACCATGCG
>CAVXNH010000063.1:0-39273 GCA_963762885.1 uncultured Alphaproteobacteria bacterium | reverse complement strand
CCCCGCCGAAGCGATAAGCAAGCTGCGACGAGTTTATGAGTAACTTACCCGCGAAAGGCAGATCACCCGCGGGCGCGTGATGGAGCAATCAAATGGCCCACCAGACGACGACAGCGGTCCGCTCACTGAAACCACGGACCTTCACCATGCAGCAGGTTGAGGAAGCGAGCGGCATGCAATGCGGCTTCTGCCTCGAATGCGGCGCCATGCAGGAGTGTTGCGAGCCGGACGCCCGCAAATACCGCTGCGACAACTGCGGAAAATCCGAAGTCTACGGCGCCGAAGAACTCTTGCTGATGGGTCGCGTCAACTGACAGCCGCCCCCTCCTACCACAAGGGAATCCCCCCAATGTCCGCCACCAGAACGCGAGTGCCAGACGACGTAATCCCGATCCTCCGGCGCAGCACCTTCAACGGCAGGCATGCCTTCCTTCACCCTCCCCGAGCAACTTCATCCGCCAAACCTATCTGCGCGTCGCCAAGGTCCTGACGGCCGCGCGCGGCAAATGGAACCGCAAGGCCAACGGCCACGTCTTCCCCTTCGACCTGCGCGAGCTGATCGGCGCGGTGGTCGAGGACGGCGTTGTCGTGCATGCTGAACAAACTCTTGGCTTCTTCGAGACACCCGATGCGCTGGCGCAGCGCCTGATCGGCCTCTCCGGCATCGGGCCAGGGGAAACCGTGCTGGAGCCGAGCGCCGGCCTCGGCCGGATCGCCAAGCAACTGCTCGCCAAGGGTGTCAACGTCGTCGCGGTCGAGATCGATCCCACGAACGCGGAGGCACTCCGCCAACTCGGCAACGGCATTACGGTACACCGCGAGCCATTCGAGGCATTTCAGGTCCGCGAGGCCGCGCTGTTCGACGCGGTCATTATGAACCCGCCGTTCGCCAACAATCTCGACATGAAGCACATCCGAGCCGCCTGGGAGTTCGTCAGGCCCGGCCGTCGACTTCTATCGCCATCTGCTCGGAGGGTCCGTTCTTCCGACAAGACACCGCGGCCGAGGAGTTCCGCGCGTGGCTGGAAGAGATCGGCGCCGACGCGGTGCCGCTGCCCTACTACTTCTTCCGCGAGAGAACCACCGGCGTTGCCACCAGGATCATCTTCTGCCCCAAGCCGGAGGCTGCTGCACCGGCCGGCGACGCCACCCCGCCATCGGTGGAGATTTTTCCTACATCCCGATGGATCAGATCGAACCCGACCCTGACCAGCCGCGCCAGGTTTTCGAGCCGGTCGCCCTCCGCGAACTCGCCGCCTCGATCCGGGCGGACGGCCTGCTACAGCCCATCGCCATCCGGCCCTCGACCACGGGCCGGACCCCTTACATGATCGCAGTCGGCGAGCGGCGCTGGCGCGCGCACCAGATCAACGGGGCCCGCACCATCCGGGCAATCGTGGTCGCACCGAAAAGCACGACCGACCTCCGCGTGATGCAGATCATCGAGAACGACCAGCGGTCCGACGTCACGCCGCTTGAACAGGCGAGGTCATATCATTCGCTGATGGGAAACAACCGGCTGGACGGTCGAGGAACTCGGCGCCCGGATCGGCAAGGCACCGCACCGCATCATCGAGCGCACGGCCCTGCTGAATTTCCTCTCCCAGTACCAAGCCCTGCTGGCCAGCGGCAACCTGAAACCCTCCGAGGCCACCCAACTGGTGCGCCTGTCGCCCCGCGGGCAGGACACGCTGTTCAACGCCATCCGCACCGGGGCCTGCCGGAACTACAACGACCTCCGGGCGTCATCCACCGCGCTTGTCGATGCAGAGCAGCAGCTTCTGCTGATGCCCGACGCACCGCCGCCGACGACCAAAGAGGACCGGGACCTCGCCAGCGCCTTCGAGGCGCATGTCGAACGGGTTGCTCCCTGCTGGCTCCGGCATCCACGAGAACCAGATCGTCGCTGTGCGCAAGACCAACCCGCACCGGGCCGGCACCCTGGCCGACCTGTTGGCCGTCATGCAGACCGACCTGCGCCGGATCGAGGTCGCGCTCCGCGAGGTTGCCATCCAGGCGAGTTTCCTCGCCGCAGCGTGACCCTGGGAAAGGACACCCCCAATGAGCATCCCCGCCACGCGCGAAGCGATCTATTGGTTGCTCTGCGACATCAACGCCTTCGTCAGCACCGCGATCGAGGCTTTCGAGGCCGGCGACATGCAGGCCCTGCGAACCGAGTTGAAGGGCTGTGCCGACTATGTCCGCGAGGAAATCGATCTCATGGAGGAAGAGACGCCAGAGATCGAGAACTCCGAGGACCCTCGGGACCAGGCTGTTTCGCCGCCCGCAAGCGACTGATCCAGCCGGCCGGCGCGCGCGGGCCATACCCCGCCGCGCCATACCCCCCCCTAATTCCGCGAGCGAGAAAACAAAACCCACGCACGGTCCCGGAGGGGGCGGGCGGAGGGGCTGAAACCCCATACCCCTGGGCCAGGCCGGCCATCCGCGGCCGACCGCTGTCCGGCGCACCGGTGAGGCCCTTTCTGCCAACTCTACGCAACGCGCTTGACGAAACCCCTTGATTTGAGCGGAGCAACGCGACTGCCTGGCGTGACTTCCTTCGCAGGATGTCTATAGACACACACGGCACGGGATGTAGGTTAGGTTAGAGGGAAACGGGACAAACGCCCATGGCCAGCCAGACCGGATTTTCGGACACAGTCGCACAGCGGCTCGGATACTACGTCTATCGCCTGATCGATCCACGCAAGGGTGAGACGTTTTACATCGGCAAAGGCAAAGGCAACCGCGTTTTTGCGCATGAAAGAGGCGAGCTTGGCGCAGACAGAGACTCCGATGCTTTGTCAAACAAGCTTCGGCGGATTCGGGAAATCCGTCGCGACGGCTTCCAAGTAACCCACGTCATCCATCGACATGGGATGGATGAACAAACTGCATTAGGGTCGAGGCGGCCTTGATAGACGCCTATCCGGAAGCCAGCAATTTAATCAGCGGCCAAGGTTCTGACGAATATGGCCCCATGCACGCAAAGCAGATCATTGAACGCTACGAAGCAAAGGAAGTGGCATTCCACCACAATGCGATAGTCATCAACGTCAGCAAAACAGTGGCAGAGAAGGGAAGCTATGAGGCGGCACGCTACGCGTGGAAGTTAGACCCTAAAAAGGCGGAGCAAGCCGAGATCGTCCTTGCGGTTGACAAAGGGCTAATCATCGACGTCTTCATTGCGGAAAAGTGGCTTGAAGCGACAGCGGAGAATTTCCCCGGAGCCGCGAAAGATTGGCCGGGTCGTAGGTGGGGCTTTGTTGGCCGAGAGGCCCCCGAGGAAATCTCAAAGGAATATAGGCGTTTCCGTCTCCCCGACTCCATGCGGAAGCGTGGAGCAGCTAATCCGATCCGATATGTAAACAAGAATGGGACACTCGATGGATTGGGCGATGATCCAACGTAAATCGATCGAGACGCGTTCGGCGAAGGAACTTGAAAGGAGCCTTCGATGGCGTTTTTTGTCTGGACAAAAATGCAGACAGAATCGGGGATGAACCTTACCGCTATCCTGGCTCTCAAGGAAGCTGAACGGCTTGCTGGAGGTGGCATCTTTTGGTGGGGGTCGGGACCAGCCTAGGGAATTCGGTGCGGGTGCGCGCCGAGGAATCTGGCGGTACGCTCCCAGTTTTGTTTTCACTCATGCTATCTAGACCGCAGAAAAGGGACGCCAAGCCTACCGGCATACGTCTGTGGACACAGTGGGAAGATGCTACAGGTCGCTACGACCTCCCGGCTAATGTTCTGGAATTCAGTGCGTCTCACGAAAAAGAGCGAGATTACCACTATGCTCTTGTCTGCCATTCGCACATGCCGCTTGCACTGGCGTCGCATGGCGCGTTCGACCCACGCCACTGCAAGACTGTTAGCGGGAAATCCCCAGGGTCAATCCAATCCACAGTCTTGTTGGAGGGCGACCCCTATAAAGATCATTCACCGGGGGTCTATCATTTTGGATTTCGTGCTACGCTTGTGAAGCCTTGGGCTGTTAAATTGGTGAAGCCGCGTAAGATCGCTTCAACTGACACTGGTTTGTTCGAGAGTTGGAAAAGCGGTTGGCACGAATTCGTCGATCGCGCTCGCTCAGGCACCCTTCCTCAGCCCGAATCCGAAGATCGTAGCCAGGAGGAAGAACAGTGACAACTAAGCATGAAGCACAGATTGTCGGCAACATTGGTCTATTTTACGCCTGCTACCGTTTGTCCCGGATCGGTTGGAACGCGATGCCCACAACCCGCAATGCAAGAGGCATCGATATCATAGCTTATTCGCCCGACGCCTCATGCTTTATCGGCATACAGGTCAAAGCACTTTCGAAAGCATCTCCAGTTCCACTAGGAAAGACGCTCGACGGGATCAAGGGCGATTGGTGGATCATCGTCAACAACGCGATGTCTGAGGCGCCCCTGGCATTCATCATGCTTCCAAACGAGGTCAGAAACGGCGCTCATCGTGGCGAGAAGGATGGCCGAGTGTCCTATTGGCTGCAGCCGCGCGGATACAATCAAGATCAGTTTCGTGAAAACTGGGGTCGCCTTGCACTTCCAGATGTGGAACTGTCCGGCAAAGATTAATGCATACGGCCGAAAGCAACGTCTGTTAAAATCATTGGCTTGCGCGCCTAGCAAATCATTCTCTTCTAAACTCCCGGAGCCGGATCATCCGCCGGATTGCGGTTCGGGTCTCCATTGCCTCCCTCACCCGGGACGCCGGTCTGGTTGCTTCCCTGATCGCCGGCGCCACCCCTGGCAGACGGCACCCAGCCCAGCGGGGCCATATTCACCGCCTGCTGCACCGTGTCGCCATCCGGCACGCTCGACAGCCCCTCGGCCCGCCGCGCCTCGTTGACCTTCATCCACGGCCCACCGACAGCCTGCCGATAGGCGGTGAACCGGGAGAGAAGGTCCGCCTTGAGGAAATGCCCATAGTCCCAATCCAGGAACGTGTCGTCGCCGTCGAGTTCGTAGAATTGCTCCGCCTTCGCTTTCCAGCGTTCGCAATACCCCGAGATCGGGCCATTGAGGTACTGCTGGCCCATCTGCACCATCGCCGGGCCTTCGGTCTCACCCTCGATCGCCAGCTTGTAGGGCGGCACGTCGAACGCGCGGGCGATGTCGCGAAGCTGGAAGTTGCGGGACTCGATGAACTGGCTATCGACCATCGAGAGGCCGAGCGCCTGCCATTTCAGCCCCTGCTCCAAGATCGCGGTCGCGCCGGAGTTGCGCGGACCCGCTTGCAGGCGCTGCCATTCCTCGCGGAGTTGTTCGCGAATTTCCTTGCTGGCGAACTTCTGGTCGGTGGATAGCACGCCGCCGGTGCGGGCGCCTTGCCCAACGAACCTGGCCTGGTGCTCTTCCAGCCCGATCCCCAGGCCCAGCGACTCTCTCACCAGCGAGAGGCGCGACGATCCCAGCAGCGAGTTGTACATCGGCAGCCAGCGCAGATGCAACATATCCGCTGATGGAATCAGCAGCGGATGCTCCCGCAGCATCGCCATCTCGTGCAGGCCGTTCCGCGTGACCGCATAGAAGTACTCGCCGCTCGGCGCCTCAAACAGCCCAACCCGGTCAGGGTGGACCGGCACCAGGTAGAGCGGATCGCCGCGGCCGTTCCGCACCACCGGCGCATAGCCGTTACCGCGCAGCACCAGCGAGGCTTGCAGCATCTCCTTGAACTCGAAGGCGGTCTGCCAGTTGTTTGGATGGCGCATCAGGCGGTGCAGCGGGTGATCCTTGAAGACTTCCTTTCCGCCGTCCGGCAGCCGCCGGTAGATGTCGAACGGGATCTTCGCCACGTCGCAGGCGAGGATCGAGACGCACGCCATGCAGGCGACGTGCCGCATCGCGGTGATCGAGTTGACCGGCACGCCGGCGTTCGACTGCCCGCCGCCGGCCCACTCGCCCCACAGCCGATCGTCGCTATCGCCGGAGCGGCGCCGCGCGAAGTCGGCGACCCGCGACCAGAAGCCCATCGTGTGTCAGACTCCGGTCATGGCGAAATCATCGGCGAGTGCCGCGCATGCCGCGGTGGCCGGCCGCGACCTGGCGCGCTGTGTGCGCGTCGTGACAGGGCTTGCAGCCGGAGCGGAGATTGCTCCAGACCAGCCGGAGATCGGGCCGCTCAGAAATCGGCACGATGTGGTCAACCGTGTTCGCCGGCGTCAGCACGCCCTTGCGCAAGCACCACCAGCACAGCGGATCGGCTTTCAGCTTCGAGAGGCGCAACTCTCTCCACGCCGCGTCGTAGCCGCGCGACGCGGCCGAACCACGCCAGCGATCGAGCTGCAAACGCCGCTGTGCGACGCTGCCGATCGCCGGCTGGTGGACAGGCGGACGATAGGGCAACTCACTCCGGCATAGCGCGGCCGGCGTGGCGGGCGAGGAACGCAATGCGGTCCTCAATCACGCTACAGGTGAAATCGTAGTCGATCGCCAGTTCCGGCACGCGCTGCGCGAGTTCCGCTGCCGGAACATTCGGCTCGTACATCCGCCACGCCGCACGCCAGGTCAGAGCGTGCCCGACCGTCCGCCCCGCGCCCGCGACGCGGAACCCCGGTCCCCTCACTCCGCGGCAACCGACCAGGCCGGGCGCGCACCCTCCGGCTCCTCGTCCATCGCAGCCGGCAAAGGCTCGCCGGAGATCATGGAGAGGTAGAGCAGCGGGAGATTCATCAGCTCCAACACCGACGGCTCCGGCGAACGGACGATCCCCTTCGGGCGCAGCACCGTGGCCAGATGGTCCATCGTCTCATCCCACAGGCGCCGGGCGTCGGACCCTTCCGGGGGCGCGGTGCGCTTCTTGCCCCACGCAACCACGGTCCGCGCGTGAATTGGCGGAAGCTGCAGGCGCGACATGGCGTTCACCACGTCATCAGGATCACACGGCCGGCCCGCTCGCAGGCTCCCGCATCGCGCGCCAGTCTCCAACGCATCGCGGCAATCGAGCGCCCAGAACCACGCCTCCGCAGCATCCACAAACGGGGTGCCACCGGTGCCGTAGAAAAACGGCGAGGTCGGCTTGGCCATTTCGAATTCCAGCGCGTCGATCGCAGCATGCCACTCCGCGCGTTCAAGGGGTGAGGCATCGTCACGCAAGCCGAAGCGGCCATGCTTCGCCAGCGTGGCGATCTGCCAGGGGTTGACCCGACCGGCTTCGATGCACCGATCCATGCTTTCGAGCGTGAGCCGGCCGATGCGGTTGACGGCACGGCCGTCCTGATCGCGCCGGCGATGTTCGTGCCTAACGCAGGTAGCGATCCAGGCAAGCTCGGCCTGGCGATGGGGGGAGGCTGGTAGGCTCTGGACCGATGCCGCGCTCATCCGGGTGCTCCCGCAAGAGAGAGTTGATGTCAGCGTGTCGGGCCGCCGAACGGCAGCCCGAAGGTTTCAGACCTCCGGCAAGTAGTTCGCCGAGTGGTCGCCGCGCCGCGAATGGAGGTAGCCGGTCGTCGTCGCCAGCGACGCATGACCCAGATTCTTCTGCACCACCTGCGGCGGTGCGCCTCGATCGAGGGCGTGGCTCGCATGGCTGTGCCGTAGCCAGTGCGGCGACACCGGCGCCTTGATGCCCGCGCGCTTCGCAGCGGCACGGACGGCCCGGTGCACCGCCTGCCGATCGAACGCCCGGCCGGCCGGTGACGGAACCACCGGAGCGCCTGGCTGGCGCGAGGGCGTCAGCGCGACCAGATCCCGCCACAGGCCAGCCGGTACGCCGACGGTGCGGAGCTTGGCGCCCTTCCCCAGAACCTTCGCCTCGCCCGCTTTGCCGACCGGCGTCATGTCCCGCCAGCACAGCGCCGCTGCCTCCGAGGCCCGCAGCCCGCAGAGATACAGCAGGCGCAGCAGCGCCTTGCGGTTCGGGTTCTGCTCGGCCCCGATCATCCGCTGAACGTCGGCCTCGGCCAGAATCCGCTCGGCCGTGGTGGCGGTCGGCTTCGCCAGCCGGAGAGCGCGGCCGGGGTCCGTGGCGATGGCGCCCAGCCCGTGCGCGAACGTCAGCAGCGACTTGGCGGCCGACAACCTCCGAACGCGGGAAGTTGCGCGATCACCGACGAGGGACGTGTCCCACGCCTGCAAGTCAGCCAGCTCGATCTCCGCCAGTGGCTTGCCGGCGTGTGCCAGGAAGCGGGAGGCATCGTTTCGATAGGCGGTGACCGTGTTCGCCGGCCGCCCGTGCAGCCAGGCCCGAATCAGCATCTCGTCGCCGCCTGGAAGAGCGCCAACTGCTTGTGATTCCAAGGTGTTTTTGTCCGAAGGGTAGTTACATAACAGTTATTATGTCCCGCGCTGGGCGGCTTATTTATCGATTTCACCGCCCCGCGGGGTCGGTTATTGTCTCATCGCGCGACGGCTTATGTATCGGCCACGATGGCCCATGCGCCGCCTTGCGCGATGGCGTCAGACAGTGTCGGCGGCGGACCCGAGCTCCAAGTGACGCAACGAAATGACGGGACCATCGTGAGAGTGGTACACGCCGCACGCAGACTGTGAATTTGGGTGAAGAGATCGAAGCGGCGGGTGATCAAGCGCAGACCGCCGCGATTATAGCCGCTTTGTAGCATGATTCTGGCGCGTGTGTCCGGTCAAACCGCCGAGTGCCCGAGGATGTAACCCCCGACCAGCCCCATCCGCGGGTATGCCGACATATACTGGCGAAAAGCCGTCCGATCGGCGGGACTCGCAATGTTGGGCTGGCTGATTGAGGCCGCGAACGATGCGATCGATACCGCGGCCCCAGCGTGACTTGAGAGTGTCCGAATGAAGCCCGGTGGTCCGCCGCAGTCGCCGCCAAGTCCAAACGTACCGCGTCCGTCCGGTGGCAGCGTCTTCGAAGATCAACGAGCGCATCAGCACCAGCCTGCGTTCGTCCTGGTCAGAAATGAATGATGTCCAACGGTATGCCTCATCCATGGCGCTGATCTCCCGCGATGTCGGCATGCGGTGCCACGAGGAAGGTCCAACCTGGTCGGGCCAGAGGCATCGAAAACCGGCGGGGAAGCACCCCGACCAGGGCAGCGTCAGCAACACGCGACCCGCCTCAGCCAGCCGTTCTTCGACATCCGTTGCATTGAAACGGCCAACGAACGGCCCGTCGCGCATGCGGCCCTCCTGGTTCCGGGGGAACAACAAGGCGGGCCGGAGCTACCATTATATGCACGCAGAGGTTGTAAATCAAGAACGTCGAGTTTGAGCCGGCGTTCTGCATGAGTTCGACGCATGATTCGATGCGACTCGGCGAACTCGGCCCGAATCACCAGTGCCCAATGGCATGTCTCGCAATGCCGCTCCGGTTGAGCATGAAGCCAGTGCTACATTGCTATCAAGCTACTTCGATATCTCGCTACCGAGATGCTGCGCTATCAAGCTGCCACACTATCCCGCGATCGTCGGGCGGTTGTAATGATCGAACAGCAGGTTCACCGCCTCGATCAGCAAATCATGCGACGTTTTGCCTTCGGTGATGGCGAGCATTTTAAGTTGCTTCCACGCCTCGGGCTCAAGCCGAAGCGTTTGCCCACGGCGTTCACGCGAGGCGTCCTTTGACATCGTGGGAGCCGGCGCGCTGCGGGTCGCAGCAAGGTCGTCCAGCGTCAGGGCTGCGCGGCGGGCCATAGAACGGTCTCCATGTGCTTGAACAGTTTCCGCAGTTCGCGCGCGGCTTTGCCGTTCGGTTCGAACTCGGTGACCGAGCGGCCGTCGATCAGCGCGTGCGCGAACGCCACGCGCCTGCCGATCGCCACGTCCGCGACCGGGATCTGATAGGCCCGCAAAGCGTGGCGCGCCTCGGTCGTCAGTGCGTTTTCGCCGAAGCCGGAACCAGCCTGCACACTGTTGAGCACGATCATCGTCGTGCCACGCTGTGCCTGGACCGATCGCACCATCTCGGCGGTCGCGGCGATTGCCCGAAGATCAAGAATGCCCGGCCCGGTCGGGATCAGCACCAAGTCCGACAGCCGGGCGATTTCCGCCGTGTCGGCTTCGACACTCGGCCGCGTGTCCACCACGACCAAGTCGATGCCATCCTGCTGCGCCAGTGCCAGCACTTCCGGTGTGCGCTTCGCCACGCACTCGACCAGGCGAGGGGTGTCGGAATGCCTGACCCGCCACCAGTCGCCGGCGCTGCGTTGCGGGTCGGTATCCACCAGCAGCACTCGCCGCCCCGATTCCACCGCGAGAACGGCGAGGTGTACTGCCAGCGTGGTCTTCCCGGTGCCTCCCTTGCGGGCGAGCAATGCGAGTGTCCGCATGGGCGTTGCTACTTTGCTATCTTGGTAGCGTGATGTCTCGATAGTGATGCAGCTCCATAGCGATCGTTCCGTGGTGCGCTGCATGTGGATGCCATGGCCGTCGCCACGACATCACGGTCACCCATCGTCGGCACGCTGCTCTCTGGTCTTGGCCACTTTCCGCAGGGCGTCCTGTACTGGCCCGCTGAAATAACTGAGGGTCGGTGCTTCGGGGCAACTGTCGCGGCTGCGAACCAGGTCAAACACGCCGCGTAGCAGCCCCTCAGTGGCTTTGGCGTCGAGGCCGACCCCCGCGGCCTCCTGAACCCAGCCTTGCACGAGGCCCAGATCGGCAGCGGTCAGCGGCAGCGCGACCCCGGAGGGACCGGCCAGCTCGATCGCAAGCCACGGCAGCCCCGATCGCGGCCTTTCACTGCTCGGAAAATTTCCGAGACCCAGGAAATTTCCGTCTGATCGCGAATCTTCGCTGGCCCGGAAATTTCCGTCGGTCGCACGAGTACCCGGACTACCACCTTCGTAAGCAAGCTTTTCTATAGAAGTGGTGGCAGTCGCAGGCGCGAGAGAAATTTCCGCTCCGCTGCCGGCAGAATTGCCGGCATCCTGGCCTTCACCGGTGGAAATATTTCCACCGACGCGTTCGCTGTCACCGTGAAAATTTCCGCCCGGCGCTTCCCGAGCGCCCCCCGGAATGCCCAACAGCATCGACCGTTGACCCGCCACCCCCGGTTTGCCGGGATTTCGGATCGGACGCACAGGCACCGTCCCCGCGCGGCTGGGAACCAGGTTGCCTCCCGCCCTCTCCCTCGCCTTCAAACCCAGGTTGGGAGGAAGGCCGATGCCGCCGCCCTCCAGGTCGAGCAACAGGCCACGATGAAACAGGGCTTCCAGGTCGGCATCGCTGCCACCATGCGCCGATGCAAACTCGGTTCGACTTTCGAAACCGCTGCCGTGCTCGCCAAACCCCAGGCCGGTGCCGTCGCCAAGCGCATGGATCGTCACCACGGATTCGAGCCAGAACATCCTTTTGGCGCCGTCCATCGTCCACAATCGCCGGTCCAGGTGCATCGCGATCCAGGCCCGGTCCAACAACGTGCGGCGCGTCATCCGCGCCCTCGGCGCCGGCGAGTTTTCCGGTTGCTTCGCAGTTTCCGATTCATCCACCCGAGCAGAGGAACCCTCGGCGGCGGCGATCGCCAGCAACTGCCGCACCCGCCTTTCAGTGAGGCCCTGGCGTTCCGCGATCGCTGCCACAGACCAGTTCTGATCGGCCAGCGCGGCTACCTCTCGCGCCTTGGCCCGTGTCGAATCTCGCGTTGTGGTCTCGACCGATGGTTGGTCAGCGACGGTGCTAGCCGCGACCGTCACGCCGAACATTCCCGGATCAGGCGCATCAGCCGGTCGCCATCAGTCACAGCAGACGCGGCCGGAATGTCGCGCGCACCGAAGCCGATCTGTTCGGCCTCCACGAAACGCTCCGCAAGGCACCGGGAGCGTGAGGCGGCGCGATCGAGTTCGGCAAACAGGTCGTACAGCCCGGAAAGCGCCGCGAGGGGCACGGTCAAACGCTCAGACATAGTGCCCGCCGTTTATTGGTGCACGGCCGCCCGTCTCGCCCTGCCACTTTGACCGCGACAGTCCGAACAACTGCGGGTTGCAGTTAGACCAACCAGACACGCCATGAGACCGAGGAGTCGCTAGATATACACTCAGGCTTTGGCAAACGTCTTGCGGTCGGATGCTTGATAATCCGCGCCGGTCCGGCGATACTTGGCCCGCTGACATTCGGTACTCCTACGGCTCCGGAGGGTTGCAGCCCTCCGGAGCGCCTGACTGTTTCACTCCAGCAAATTGCTACGCGGCCAGTGCCACCCCTTCGTCGGGCTGCGCTCCGTCACCGGCTTGTTCGTTCCATCGCGAGAGTGAGGCTCTGGCGACATCACGCCGCCCGCCTGCGTTTCTCGGGGCGGGTCTTTTCCTCGGATGGGTAAAGGTCGGGGCGCAGCCGGGTCCGCGGGATGCCGGTCGCAGCCTCGACAGCAAGCACTTGATTTGGAGGCACCGATCGCCACGACGAGACGACCGACGCCTTGACGCCGAGCAGGCTGGCAAGAGCTGCCACGTCCCCGGCGGTTGCAATCGCCTCATCAATGATCGAATCGCTTAAGGGAGGGGTGGCAGGCGATGCCGAATTGTGCTTCGCGCGGGACGCGGCCCTTGAAGCACGCATGTCCCAAAGGTCGGGGCGAAGTTGGTGCCGCGGAATGCCGGTGAGGGCGGAGATCTTGATCGCGCGCTTGGCCGAAATCGAACGTTTGCCGTGCCGCCAAAGCCGCACGGCTTCGGCGCTCACGCCGACCATGACGCCGAGCTGCGCGTCGCTCAGGCCATTCTCGGCCATGTAGGTTGCGAGTCCCATGCCCCAAAATTCCAACGATATGTTGGACTAGTCAAGGACATCTTGCTGGATGCGGTCCGACTATTTGTTGGGCAGCCTGCCGCCGTGGACGATGATCTTAACTCGGCGCACGAGGCCAGACGACTCTTCGCGTTGGCGCTTCGCGAGGCGCGGATACGATATGGCAGAGAGAGCGGCCAAGGGGAGATCACGCAAAAGGCGTTCGCCCAGATGCTGGGCATCAGCGGCGAGCGCCCGGAAGAGAGGTACAGGCTCTACGAGGGTGCCAAGCGCGAACCGCCACTTTGGATACTCTCGGCAGTCCGGCGGGTCACTGGCTATTCGCTAGACGATCTGATCGCCCAGCTACCGCCGGGTCGCCGTCTGGAGATGCGCGCTAGGCCCGAGAAGGGACCGAGCGAGCCGAAGCCGCGGGAAGTGGCCTGCGTCGTGCCTGCTGCGTTCCGTCGAACACAGCCATAATGGCTACCTGCCGGCACGGGCCGCGATAGTCATACGCCGCTGCCGAGAAGGATCGCGACGACCGCCGGCACGATCCGATCCCTCGCTCGATCCCGGCCGCTGAGCGGCGAAGCGCGTCGTCGCCACCACGCGCGATCACGCTCCCAGACAACCAACACTATGTTGTTGACATATACAACATATCGTTGGATTTTACTACCCGAGCTGACCTACAGCCCGAGGAGGCCGTCCGACGATGACCCCGCGCCGTCACGCTCCAGCGCCGCAAGCCGAGAGCGCGACGCCATGAAGAGCCACCGCAGCGCGTTCTTCAGCGACGCCTTGCGCGCGAGGGTAAGCGCCGAGATCGCTCTCGGCGGAGACCACTTCACCGTTACCGAAACGACACGTGGGTGACCCACGATGGTTGAGCCCGCCTGCCTTCGAATCTCCGACGTGGCCACGCGGTGGTCATGCTCTTGCGGCAAGGTTCGTGCTCTGATCAGGTCGGGGGAGTTGCCCGTGCTGCGGCTGGGCACCATGCTACGGGTTCCGGTCGCCGCTCTCACTGCATATGAGGCCAGATGCCAAAACCAGAGCAGCCCCGGCTCTGTCGGGTCGCCGGCCGAGACACGTGGCACATCTATCACGCCCGCCGTCGCATCTCTACGGGCTGCACGGATCGAGCAGGCGCGGAGGCGGTCCTCGCAAGCTACCTGAAAGAGCGAGACCGGCCGCAGATCGCGGTCATCTCCATTGCCGCGATTCTGGACCGGTATCTGGCCGATCGTCGCGCCCGGGCAATCCCCGGCCTTGCGCGGCTCGAATGGGCGCACAAGCCGCTGATGCGTATCCTTGGACCGAAGCCCCCCGAAGCCATCACCGAGGCCGAATGCCATCGCTACGCCACGCGTCGCCGGCAGGAGGGCGTGGCGGACGCCACGGTGCGAACCGAGCTGCAGGCTCTCCGAGCCGCCCTGCGCTGGGCTGCGGCACCGGAACGCGGCTTGATCGGCGTGGCGCCCAAGATCGACATGCCGGCCAGGCCGGAGGCGCGGATTCGCTGGCTGACCCGAGAGGAAGCCGACCGTCTCCTGGCCGCGTGCAAGGCGCATCACGTGCGGCTGTTCGTTACGTTAGCGCTACAAACAGGCGCGCGCTCCGGCGCGATCGTTGGCCTGACCTGGGATCGGGTGGACTTGCCGAGGCGCCTGGTCGATTTCCGCGAGGCGGGAAGGCTGCGCACCCGCAAACGCCGGGTGCCGGTGCCGATCAACGACACTCTGCATGCTGCGCTGGTCGAAGCGCAGGCGGCCGCCACGACAGAGTACGTGATCGAATGGGCCGGCGGCCCGGTTGCGAAGATCAAGCATGCGTTCCGGGACGCCGCGGCGCGGGCCAAGCTCGCCGGGGTGACGCCGCACGTGCTCCGGCACACCGCGGTCACGTGGATGTTGCAGGCGGGCGTTGATCCGTGGAAGGCGGCAGGTTTGGTCGGGATGACGGTCGACATGGTGCAGCAGGTCTACGGTCACCATCACCCGGAGCATCTGAGGGATGCGGCGCGGGCGCTGGGGTGATGCCAGTGTCGGATGCCTTCGCCGCGGCGGTGCTGCCACCGCCTGACGTGAACGATCCCGGCTACGGGATCGCCTCCTCGACGAGTGCCGCGGTCTCGCCCGATTGATCCATGAAGAAGACGTTGCCGCCGCGGTTCTTGCCCGCCTCACGGGGGCGGCGTTCGGGTAACCTGGACGTAGACGTTCAACCTCGCTGGCTGGACCGTTATGCAATCGCTGACGACTGCGTCAGCGAATGGGCATCGTCCGAAGCATATGTCACTCGGTCATTGTTTGGTTTGAAGGAAGCCTGCCGCATTCGGAAAGGAGCCCGATCGCGCTCTCCAGTCGGTCGGGCGTCGCGATAGGTGGATTACCGGGCCGGGTCCCGGGGGTCAGAGTCCATCCGCCCTCATCCATGACCACCTTAAGCCGCAGAAGTGTCTTGCCGCGACCCCGCGCGTCAGCGAGGCCTCGTCCGACACACCAGTATGCGTGCTGTGCCAGCACCCAGATTTCGAGCACGCGCGCCATAAACTCGGCGGGCGTCAACGCCTTCCACTGCGCGAACTCCTTTCGGGCTTTGGTGAGTGGCAGGCGTTCGGATGCCTCGAGGTACTCGGCCCGGCTGGGCGCCTCGGCTATGCAAAAAGCCAGAGCTTCGACAATTGTCTGCTCAAGCCGCCGGTCGTGCATGCCCCGCAGCGCGTCCCGAATCGCATCCAGATGATCCACCGGGTTCTCGGAACCTGTCAGCCGGCTGAACCAGGATTCCGCGTCGCCTTCGTCTTTCTCCTGCTCCGTCATGCTCAGGAAGAGCCGCGCGAGGGGCATACTGGCCAAGGGGCCGCCATCAAGGGCCTCCACCATCCAATGCAGCAGTGCCTCAAGAGCGAGCCGAAACACTTGGCGCACCTGGACCTTGCGCCATACCGCGCCGACGCCAACAACTGCAGCACTGCCATTCCACCCGTCGGAAGCGGTGGCTGCCATTGTCGCGCGCACGCGTGTCGTATAGCCGTCTTCGTGCGGCGTGACTTTAAGAGCGGCCCGCACCAGTGCGAAGCCGTCCCGCCGGGCAGTGGCCGCATGTTCGCCGGCTAGGCGCTCGTAGGTCGTTTCGCGCTCGACCTGGGTCGGCTCATCCAGCGTCCACAAGGCGCCCCATCTACGGACGTCCTCACAGGCCACCGTCACCTCACCGATGCGCGAGAAGGCGTCGTGGTCCAGTTCAGCCTTTAGAGGCTCCTCAAACGCGTCCAGCGCTGGATTGAGTTCGGGGTTGGCGCGGAACACGCCCGGAGGCCCGGCTGGCGACAGCCAGTTCATGGATCGCAACCCCGGACCATAGTTCAGCGGCGAGATCAGCCCGGTCGATGAGCGCCGGGTCCCGCGTAGCGCGTGCCATTCGGCGCCGCCGAAGCGGTAGTTCTCAGACGAGATGAGCGGATGGAGCGCCTGACCTCCCGGTATGCGTGGTTCGCGTACCACCAGAAACTGGGACCAGGCGTAAATCGCCTCGATCCGGTCGACGAAGTCTCTGAGGCGCTCATCCGTGTCACCACCGCGGCCCTCACGCTCGACGAGTTGCCATACTCGTCGCCACGCCCACGTCATAAGAACGAAGGGGCGGATCCTGCTGGCAACGTTGTTGAGGCCCGGGAGCACCATGTCCATAAGTCGGAAGTTGATTTGCCGAAGGCCCAGCGGGTCCACGCCGCCGGGGCTGACCCTGCTGACCGGCACCGCCACGGGTCCCGTCGAGATAATGGCGGCGGCGAGGAGATCCTGGAGCGAACTGGCCATCAAACCTCTGTGGAAAGATTTACCCGACAACACGTGGTGACACCGAAACGACGCAGGTCCTCAATCTTGGCGAGTGGGAACGCGATGTGACAGTCGGGGCATGCGGTGGGCGTCGTCGAGTGCACCCGAAGGCGCTTGCGCCCCCCAGGTTCGACGAGGGCCTTTGCCAGTCGCGGCCACTCCACCGCTTCTCGCAGAATTGGGAAGCCGTTGTGGGGTGGAGGGGTACTGAAGCAGTCGAGGTAGCACTGAACCTGCTCGCCCGATGTTCGCACGCTGGTCACTTCAGCGAGGAATTTTGATACATCCGTGTTGCGTTCGACCACAGCGGCGAACGCCGGCGCAGCCGCCGCCTCCAACTGGACCTGGTTGGGATCGATACCTATCCGGAATAGGTAGCGTCGGCATCGTATGGGTCCCCGCTCATGGTTACCCGAGAACATAGCCAGGGCGGCGGTCACGAGCATCGGATTTGATCCGGTCGCACCGCGACGTGCTGCCGGTACAATCCTTTGCAGCCACGAGTCCGTCAGGTGTGGATCGCCGCTCCTTTCAGCGAGGTAGTGCGCGATCGCAAGAGCTGTCGCAACATGTCTTCCGCCGTTCGCCGGGGCGAGCATAACGTCGAGGAGGTCACCGAACGCGTCACCTGCCTTCAGTCTGGCCCCTTCCGCATCGGCCAGACGCCGTGCGCGCTCGGCTGGAGTTTCGTCGTCCTCCTCGTCGGCCTCGGCCTCAGCGTTCTGGCCAACGTCCCAAGGTCCTCGACGAACAGCAAACGCCGATATGACCATCGACATCGCTCGGCGCCACGCTGGTTCACCGGCACTATCCGACGTGCGCTCTCCATTCGCTGAGCCTTCATCGGTCCAGGCAATGCCGATTGGCACAAAAATCGGCTCGATATCCCGAGAGTTTTCGCCGGTTCCACCTGTGCTTGGATCTGCGACGTCCAATCGCCCCGGCTCCTCCCTGAACCAGGAAAGGATCGCGGCGACGTCCGCAGGTGTCTCGGTGCCGGCAAGCATGGCCATGAGGCGCGTGGCCAGCGCGCCGGCGCGCCGGATGATCTCCGTTGCAGCGGTGATGGAGAGGAAGCCCTCGGCACACCTCGAACCTTGTTCGACTCTGATAACCAGTCGGCCGCCGGACCAGGTCAGCTCCTCCAAGTCCGTTGCTGTCGCGTTGAAGCTGCCGCCGTCATCCAAAGTCACCGATCCAATATCCAGTTTGCCGGTGGAGAGCACGCAGGAAAGTGAGGCGGTGCCCGACATCCTTGGGGAAAGAACCATGCCGCTTAGTGAACCTCCGTTGAGTACCGCGCGGAGCACGCCTTGCTGCTTATCTGGATCGGGGTCTTCCTCATCGTCGGTTTCCAGTTCAGGCCATAGCGGGTGCGACGCGTCTCCGCGCTTCCAGCCCACCTGCGTCTCGCGCTGAATCCTCAGCACCGATGCCTCAACGTTCCCGGTGTAGAGTGCGGCGGTGGTAGCGTTGGCGCTGCCAGAAACGAGCATACGTCCGCGTCGGCAAGTTATCTCAAAGGCCTTCGCGTGCAGGGCGCGGTCTGCGGTGACGCAGTCTTCATCCACGCGAACGGGAACGATCAGTCCATCCAGCGCGCCGGGCCAGTTCAGCCCGGTGCTTCCCCGGACCGGACCCTTCGGATGCACGTGCACGGCGATCGACGAGAGGCGCAGATCTTGGGCGAGCCGCCGCAGAGCGTGCCCGCTCCGGTCAAAGAATGGTGATATGATGGTGAGGCCCGTAGCACCTCCTAGTTCATCCGCCACCGCCGTGATCGCGCCCGCGATGTTCCCTCCTACGCTGTGGACGACGCGAATGTTTCCGGCGCGCGTTGCGCCAATCGCCGCCCTCCGCACCACCTGGGCGAGCGACAACAGGCCGTCGCTGGCGCCGGTCCGGATTTGCTCTGAAATCGTGAGAAGTTCCAGCATGTCCGCCAAATCGTAGAATGCGTCAGCCGCGAAGCTTGGGTGAAGATGCTCGATAACCTCTGCATTGCCGCCCCAGCCACCGAAGGTTAAATTACCGGACCCAACGGTGACATGACAGTCATCGCCGCTTGAGAAAATTCCAATTTTCGGGTGGAAAGAACCTGTGAGGCAGGCCACCGGCTCGACATCGTATTCCCGACCGACGCGCCGCGCGCCATGTTCACTTAGCGCGGCCTTGATTCCAATCGGATCGGCGAACACGACGGCGTTGCGGGCACCTCCGCGTATCATCGCGTCCAGGATCACTGCCTCGAAAAAGGAGAGGCTGAGCGCGTATGTGGTGAACGCCACGCGGCGCCACGGTGCGGCAATAACAAGCTCTAGCGGATGCAACCCCAGTTCTCCGGTGGCGATCTCGAAGCGGTTATGTAAGCTAGTACCCGAGTCGTTGATATTGTGGGGCATCAGTCCATGCCGGCTGCCACCGCCAGAGCCGCAGACGGACCGCAAAGCAACCCCAAAATCGGTGACGCGAGGTCCTGAGCAGCTAAGCCGCAGGGCATAGAAGCGCCAGAGGCGAAGCTTGCGGAAGCAACGGCCAAGCCGGAGGTGTGTCTGGCAGCTTAGGCCTTTTGCTAGAGTTACATTCAGCCAATTGAACGCAGTGCCCGGTTGTCCGAGTGCACACGCACGCCCCGGAAACCCGCAGAACGCCGTGACGAGATCGCCTGCGCAGCGTGCCTCAAAAACGCCAACGATCGCGTTATATGCTCAAGGGGTCGCGGTGTTCGGGACGCAGGGGCCGGAGGTTCGAATCCTCTCACTCCGACCAGCCTGTCAGCCATCCGCTCGCCCCGATCAACGATCCGCAAGACGTTTGGCCCGCTCCGCGAGCCGTCTTGCTCCGGCAGTCGCGCGCCAGGTCGTACTCCCCTCGATCGCCGCAATCCGCCGCTGCGCCACCGCCAATGCCTGATCAGTGTGGTCCTGCCGCAAAGCCGCTGCCGCCAGTGCCGCCGCCAGCCGCGCAACCTCGGCCGCGTAGGCATCGCAACCCGCCCGAAGCTCCGCGACCCGAGCCCGCAGTGCCGCCAACTCGGCCGCGCCGCTCGACTCCGCCGCGCCCGGGCAACCCCGCGTCAGCGCCCCGTCGCGGGATGCGTCGCCAGGCAGCGCGGCGTACCCGGCGTCCAGCGCAGCGCAGGCCTCGGCGAAGGCCGCCGCACCGTCCAGGCCGCGCTCCTCCTCCCAGGTCTTCAGCCGATCCACGATATCGTAGAGCCCGCGCAGCACTGCCACGGCAGCAGGATATCCGCCCGGCGCCGCGTCCTTGGTCCGCCCCACCCAATGATCGATCCGGTCATGGGCGAACGCCGCCAAGTCCTGCCCCACGTGCTCTACCCGAGCCCGGTCGGCCCGGGACGTATAGCGGTTGGCTTTCTCGATCCACTCCGCCACGTCGCGGTGCGACAAGTGGTGGATCGTCACCCCGCTCTCCGGCGGCAGGTGTGCGATCCGGTCAGAGCGCAAACCGATGCCGCCATGCACCGTCCCAGTGAACGCAATCGTCCCGTGGCGGAACAGGCGTGGATGGTATTCGGGCCAGTAATACGCAGCCTCATCATGCACGCCGAGGATATATTCCCGCCGTGGTAGATAGTAGATATCGGCCCGCGGCGCGGCGAGTTCGGCACGGATGCCCGCGCCGGCTTCCGGGCTCAGGCATTCGTCGTCATCCAGGTAGAGTATCCAGTCCCCTGAACACTGCGCCACGGCGAACGCCCTGGTGTCCTCCACCGTCGGCGTCCACGGCACGGTTACCACGCGATCGGCATGACGCGCGGCGATCTCCGGCGTTGCGTCGGTGGACGACTTGTCCACCACGATCACCTCGTCGGCAAAACCCAGCGCGCGTAGGCATGTGCCGATTACAGCGGCACGATTATACGAAATGACGACGGCGCTGAGCGTGCCCGACATGGCGGCAACATGCGGGGGCATGTCTAAACAGACCGTTAACGATGTCGCGTGCCAACTGATCCCGGCGCGTCGGAATGCACGCAGTGAGGGGCGGAAACCCAGGGGATGTAGTGGATAAGAGCGACCCGGCCGTCAGGCAATGGGTATGGGTGCTGGTCGCGGGATCGGGCTCGCGTCGTCGTGATGCAGCACGTATTCCTCGCCGCCGCCCAACGGATACCGGACCGTCTTATGGAACTGCATTCCGAGGCGGCGCATCAGCGCGAATGACGCGACGTTGGGAAGATCGGCGCCGGCGATGACGCGGTCGATGTCTGCTGCGCGAAAGGCGCGCGTTACGGCCGTCCAGGCCATTCTCGTCGCCAGCCCCCGTCCCCAGTGGTTGGGGTGCAACAGATAGGTGAGTTCCGCGGAACGAGGCGAAGGGTAAGGCCGCAGCTCGACACAACCGGCATATGTTTGGGAAACGCTCTCCAATATCCAGGTGCCAAATCCGGCTTCCGCCGGCATGGCGATGCTGTCCGCCAACCGGTGGGCAAGCAGCTCCTTGTCGGGAGGAGCGCCGTCGAACAGATACCGGTACACCAAGGGTGCGGACGCAAGCATGTGAAGGCCGTCGATATCTTCCAAGGTGGCCAACCGCATTCGCCAACCGTCCTGGCTTTTGTTACCGCCGATACTGTTCATCTCCGCCCCGTGGCGCCGGTTTCCCTGCTGCTTTCGCCGCGCGATCACAGCAGCGTTTTCAGCCTGACCGGAATCGTGAACCTCCTGTCATTGCTGGCAGCGACGCGACGCGGCAATCCTCTGCCTGAAAAACCCCGAGCGGTTCGTCAGGCAGGGGATTGCTTTGGCGCTTCGCACCTCGCGATGACAGGGCTTTGCGGCGCGTTTCGCCCCAATCACTGTCACCGTCGCGCTACCGTGTCCCGACCTCCTGCTCAGCGGGAGAACTCCGCAGGGCGCGGGCCAACATAACGCGCTTCCGGCCGGAACATCCGCCCCGTCTGCTGCTGCTCCAACGCGTGCGCGATCCAGCTCGCGCAGCGGCTGATCGCGAATACCGAGGTGAACGCCTCGCGGGGAATGCCGACAGCGTCCAGCAGCAGCGCCGCCATGATCTCAACGTTCGCCGGCAGCCGGAGTCCCGGTTTCACCCGCTCCAACACCACGGCCACACGCTCTTCGACTTTCGCGGCGAACGGCAGCCGTCCCGCCGCCGGACCCATGTTCTGCAACGCCACCCGCATCGCCGCCGCGCGCGGATCGTTGCCGCGATACACCCGGTGGCCAAACCCCATCAGCCGCTCTCCCGCTCGCAGCTTGGCCTCGATCCACCCATCCATGTCGTCGGTCGCTGCCAGTGCATCGAGCAAATCGAGGGTGGGGCCGGGCGCACCGCCATGGATCGGACCGGTGAAGGCGCACCACGCACCCAGCACAGCGCAGGCGACGCTGGCTCGGGTCGAAGCGACGACACGCGCCGCAAAGCTGGACGCGCTCAGGCCGCTATCCGCCATCACGGTGAAATACGTGTCGAGCGCCTGTGCCGCCGCAGGCTCCGGCGCCGTGCCATGCAGCATCCGCAGCACGTCGGCGGCGACCGGTAGCGACGGTTCCGGCGGCAGCGGCGCCTCGCCGGCGGCGCTACGCAACAGGGCCGGAACGCCGACGGCCAACGTCGCGGCGATCGACGCCGGCGAACTGTCGTCCGGCAGCATGGCAAGCGCGAGCCGCACGCCAGTTTCCAAAGAGCGTGACGATGCCACCGGCAACCAGCGGCCGAGCGATGCGAACGCCGCTTCCCTTGCCGCACCCAACGTCGCCTGCATGCCGTCGCGCGTCATTCCCGGGCCGGCGAAACCATCCCACAGCAATGCGACCGTGCCCTCGTAGCCATGCCGGGCTAAGAGGTCCGGCAGCGCCACGCCGCGCACCCATAGTTTGCCGTTGGGCGGATCGATCAGGCTCAGGACAGTGTCCGCGACAACCACGCTTTCCAGCCCGCCACTCATGGTTTTCCTCCCGCTGCCGCCGTGGCAGCATGCCGGCAGCACCTTGCGGTGTCGACTGGCACACGCGCCCGCCAGGATCGCTATGGCAGGAAGCCGAATCCTGCCTCGCGCAGCAGCTTGAATCGCCACACGACGCCTGCGAAAACCCCTCTTGCCGCCTTCGAGGATACGCACAAGTGACCAGCAAGCCGACCACCGCTGCCAAGGCCACCGCCGCCAAGGCCACCACTGCCAAGCCCACCGCCGCCAAGACCGTCACCGCCGCCAGCAAAACCGTGCCTCCCGCCAAGCAGACAGGTCCGAAAGCATTGACCGCTGGTCAGCGCGCCTATGAAGCCAAACGCGCTGCGAAGGCCGGGATGACCCTGGAGAAATGGCTCGTGAGTAAGCAGCGCCAGCAGGAGGCGGAGCAACGCGCCAAACAGAAGGTGGCGGAAGCGGCGAAACCGCCCAAGAAGCCCGGCTTTTTTGCCCGCCTGCTCGAGCGTGCCCAGCGGCCGCTGGGACGCTCGGCCGCTACAGGTCGGACTCCGCCGCGTTAAGCGTGAATACCGGCCGGATCGAGTTCAGCGCCGCACGCAGGCTGTTGTATCTCTGCACCTCGGCGCCGCGGCCGGCCGCAGACACCAGCCAGCAACTTATGCCGGCTGGGGCGTGCACAAGGTAGGTTGGCCCCGGTTCCGGGCCGACGGTGATGACGATACGGCGGTAGAGCGTTGGATCATCGCTCCGGCGCTCGCTGACATACGCTGAAGCAACGTCGCACGTCGCTGCCAGCCAGGTATCCACCAGCGTCCGCTCGTCCGGGTTTAGCGGCCGAGGCGGAAACGTCCGCAGCACGTCTCCCGTTCGATTTGGCATTGCCAGGCACTCGTTCATGCTTCGGCCCAGGGTGACGGCTTCGCGGTTGCAGCGCGGTTGCATCCCCGTGGTTCCGATTTTCACCACGCGATTGCGATGCGCAGTCCGTTTCTGGCATGCTAGGCTCGCCGCCGCCACTGGAACGAAGGAGGTATTTGCCCATGCCCTTCGACGCCCTGGTTTCCCCCGCGCAACCGAAGCCGTTGTTCGAAGTGCTCGCCGATCAAGGCATCACGCCGGTCAGTCTGGAATTGCTCGAGGCGCACAAACGGGCGCAGCTCGACCGGTTCGCTCCGAGCTTCTGGTACCGCCACCAACCCCTGCTGCCGGTGGCCTTGCTCGGTTCGGTCGGCTGTATGGCAGCCACCGGCGGGTTGACCCAACGGATGATGGGGGGCGGTTCGCCCGTGTCGGGCTGGCTTACCCTGGCCTGGATGTGTGTCATCGGCTTGCTCATTGGCGCTGGCGTGTTTCGGGTTCGCGCCGGCTCGTATTGGGAGGAGCGGTGGGTGCCGGTGGACTGGCTACGCGAGCTTGATGTGCCGGAGCCGATCGCCGTGCTTGCTCGGGAGCTGTGCCGCAAAGTCCCGGGGGCGTCGCTCATCCTCGGCGAGCTGAAGCAGGAGTATGTCGTGCTCGATCCCTACCTGCTGCTGGATTGCGACGGCACGCAGGTTTGTCTCGGTATCTGGGACGAAAACGGCATCGTCGCCTACGCCGAGTACTGACCGTTCCTGCGAGGCCGGCGAGGTAATTTCGCGCCCGTATACCAGCGCTTAACGTTGCTCCGCGACTCTGTGCCTGCGGCAGGAGGCGTGCGGATGGAACTCGCGGAACGGCGGCGGCAGTTGGGGACGGCGCTAAGTCGGCTCGAGGCCGGCCAGTGGCAACAGACGGAGGAGGCGTGCGGCGGCCTCCTGGCGCGTGACGCGGTGGACGTGGAGGCGCTGCTGTTGCTTGGTCTGTCGGTCGCGGCGCGCGGCCAGACCCAGCGTGCCGCTGCGATCCTTGACCGCGTGGCGCGCGAACGGCCGCACGACGCCCATCCGTGCGGCGACCTCACCGCCCTGCTGCCACGCTTCTCACGCACCCAGATCGCCGCGCAATACCAGGCCTGCCTGCGCCTGGCTCCCGAAGACCTCCGCCTGCGCCAAGCGTTCGCCGGGTTTCTCCAGGAGGGCGGCGAGCCGGAGAGTGCGGTCGCCTTGCTCCGCGAGGGGCTGCTGTTGCATCCGGGCTCGGCGGTCGCGCAACACGCCATGGGCCTCGCACTGGCGGAGCTCGGCCATAACCAGGAGGCAATCGGGCACTTTCGGCAAGCGGTCGCCGCCGATCCGGGACAGGCCGCGAGCTGGGCCAATCTTGGCTTGCTGCTGAAGGTCGAGCAACAATTCGACCGGTCGATCGCCGCCTATGCCCGGGCCGTCATCGCCGCGCCGTCGGACGCGCAGATCCGGGTGAACCGCGCTGTGGCGCTGCTGCACGCCGGTCGCTGGAGCGAGGCGTGGCCGGATTTCGAGTGGCGCCTGCACATCAAGGGCGCGGTGAGCCTGCCCCTGGAATTTCTGCTGCCTGCCCTATCGGAAGCCGGCGATCTTGCCGCGCGCACTGTGTTGCTGACCCATGAGGAGGGCTTTGGCGACACCATGCAGTTCCTGCGTTATGCGCCGCTGCTGGCCGCGCGTGGCGCCAGGGTGGTGGCGTGGGTGCCGGGACCATTGGTGCGGTTGGTGCAATCTGTGCCAGGCATCGCTGCGGTTTGCACCGGCGATGGTGCGCCGCCGCGCTTCGATTTCCACTGCCCCTTTGTCAGTCTGCCGCGAGTATTCGAAACCACCGTTGCGACGGTGCCCGGGGAGCCCTACCTGGCCGCTGATCCTGCGCTGGTCGCGGCCTGGGCCGAGCGGTTGCCGGCTTCCGCGATGCGGGTCGGATTGACCTGGGCGGGGCAGAATCGCCCCTGGCTGCCCGGCTTTTCCACGGTGGACCGCCGGCGCAGTGCTGGTTTCGCCGCATTCGCGCCATTCGCATCGGTGCCGGGCGTGCAATTCGTCAGCCTGCAAAAGGGACCGGCGCAAGACCAGATCCGCCAGTTTCAGCGGGGGGTGGCGTCCATGGAGACTGTCCCCGGGGGAATGGCGCTGTGCGATCCTATGGCAGATGTGGAGGATTTCGCCGACACCGCGGCGATCATCGCCAATCTCGACGTTGTGGTCAGCGTTGATACGGCGATCGTGCATCTCGCTGGTGCCATGGGCAAGCCAGTGTTCATGCTGGACCGCTACGACAATTGTTGGCGCTGGCTGTCGGGCCGGGCCGACAGCCCCTGGTATCCGACGATGACGATCTTCCGTCAGGAGAAGCTGGGCGACTGGTCGGCACCGATGGCACGTGCGACGGCGGCGTTGCAGGCAATGGCCATGTGGTACGGGGCCGCTGCGAGTTGAGCAGTGGCAACCGGTGGATCGGCGTCTTGCTTGGCATAATTGGCCGCGCCGCGGGGCAAGCGAGCGAAGCGGCAAAACAATCCTCAGCATGACGTGGGACCGCCCCCTCAAGCGGAGAGGCGGCGTCATCGGGCCTCCGGGCCCCGCGCTCGCTTCACCCCGCGCGAATGATGGCGCAGAGTGTCGGCCGGGAGACTGTCTCGACCATGACGGAAGTGCACGCTGATCGTACTCGGCCGTCGCCGTCCGATTCTGCCGCCCTCCCGCAAGGGGCGGCGCTCGAAGTGCTGCGCGCGTTCGCCTGGCTCGGCGTCAGTTGTTTCGGCGGTCCGATCGCGCATATCGGCTATTTTCGCAACGAATTCGTCACCAGGCGGCGCTGGTTGGGCGAACGCGCATACGCGGATCTGGTCGCATTGTGCCAGTTCGTGCCCGGACCGGCCTCGAGCCAGGTCGGCTTTTCGCTTGGATTGATCCGCGGCGGCTGGCTGGGCGGCCTCGCCGCATGGTGTGGGTTCACGCTGCCCTCTGCCGTGTTGATGACGGCGTTCGCCTTCGGCGCCAGCGCGTTGACCGGATCGCCAGCCGGCGCCGGATTGTTGCACGGCCTGAAGCTGGTGGCTGTGGCGATCGTAGCGCAGGCGGTCTGGGGCATGGCGGCGTCGCTGTGTCCCGACCGGCAGCGTGCTTCCATCGCTGCGGCCGCATTAATGCTGGTGCTGTTCGTTCCGACTTCGCTGGGCCAGATCGGTGCCATCATGGTCGGCGCGCTGGTTGGCTTGGTGTTGTGCCGTGATCTACCGGGCCAGGCGCAGCAGGCGGCGCCGGAACGGCTGCCGCTGGTGGTCAGCCACCGTGCCGGCGTGATTTGCCTGGCGCTGTTCTGCGCGCTGCTGTTGCTGACGCCGGCGCTGTACCGGCTCGGCGGCGGCGCAGCTTTGTTCGGCGCGATGTACCGCTCGGGCGCGTTGGTGTTCGGAGGCGGCCATGTCGTGCTGCCGTTGCTGCGTCAGGCCGTGGTCGCCCCCGGCTGGGTGGACGACGCCACTTTCCTCGCCGGTTATGGCGCCGCACAGGCGCTGCCTGGTCCGTTGTTCACGTTCTCGGCCTATCTCGGCGCTGTCAGCGACCTCCCGCCGGGAGGCGTCCCCGGCGCCATCATCGCCTTGCTCAGTATATTCCTGCCCGGCATCCTGATCCTGCTCGGCATGCTGCCGTTCTGGGAGGCGCTACGCCGACGGCCCTGGGCACAAGCGGTGATGCGTGGGGTTAATGCCGCGGTGGTCGGGGTCCTGGGTGCGGCGCTCTACAGCCTGGTATGGGTCAGCGCCGTGCAGGGACCCGCCGACTTCGCCATTGCCGCTGTGGGGTTCGTGTTGCTGATGGCCTGGCGTGCGCCGCCGCTGGTCGTGGTGCTGTTCACTGCGATAGCTGGATTGGCGGAGGGGTTGGTTCTTGCCTAGTCCCTCTCCCGCGCTTGGCGGGAGAGGTTAGGTGAGGGTGGTGCGTGTGGCACGCATCACCCTCCCCTAACCCCTCCCGCAAGCGCGGGAGGGGAAAGCTCAAATCGTCTGTAGCGCCTGTCCGTCCATTCCCACCCCCGGCAACCGCAAATGCCGCAAAATGGTCGGCGCCAGATCGACGATGTGCGCCGTCGTCGCTCGCGCCGTGCCGCCGGCGAACCCCGGCCCCTCGACCATCAACACCGGCGATTGCTCGTAGCGCGCCAGGCCGCCGTGTTGGCCGCAGCCGACACGCACCGGTTTGTCCCAGCGCGGCACCGCCGCCAGCGCGCGGCCCGGCACGCCGTATTCGTTCGACCCATCGTCCGCCCGCAGCGACACCGCGAAAGCGAGAGCGTGATGCGGCGCCTGGCCGATCGTTCCAAGCCGATCGGCCGCCATCACCACACCTGCCCATGGGCGCGTGCGGAGGAAATCCTCCAGCCGTGGCCTGCGGTTTTCTTGATCGGGATGCAGATAGACCAACGACGCCGTGCCGTTCGACAACGCGACAATATCGGTAGAGTCCGCCGCATGCTTCAGACCGGCGGCGATCAGTTCGGCTTCCACATCGATCGACCCGCTGACGGTCTCGTGCCCGTGGTCCGAACCGACGATCAGCAGCACGTCGTCGCCCTCGGCCCGTTGCCGCGCCACCGCGTCGATCACCATGCCGCCATTGCGATCGGCTTCGCGCAGCACGGCAAGCTGGGCCGGCGAGCCGAGCGCAGTTTCGTGCTGGATGTGGTCCGGCTCGCCGAGCCACAGCACGGCGAGCGCCGGTCGGCGCGGCAATGCCTCGGCGATGAAGCGTTCGGTCATTGCGCGGTCGCCGGCCGCATCCAGCGTGACCCGCAGCGGATCGGGAAGCATGGTGCCGCCCGGGCCACGTGAGATGGCGCGGTGAAACAGGTAGCCGTGTGCGTCCGGATCCTGCGCCATCGCGGCGCCTGGCGAGACGTTGTTGAACAGGATCGCCCCGCCATGCGCGGCGATCCGTTCCGCCAGGGTGGGTACCGCCAGCGCGCAACCGGTCACCGCCCGCTTATGCGCCAGGAAATCGGGTCGCCCGACGTCGTGCGGCACCAGCTTGCCGGCTTCGAGCAAAGCGACGGCATTGCCCTGCAACGTGTGCCGTGCCGGATGGCAGCCGGTGGCGAAGCTTGCGGACACCGCGCGAGTGGCGGACGGGAACGCGGTGCGGAAGGCGGGGAAGCTCTCCGCTTGTGCGGCGAAGTTGGCCAGGCGCGGCGTGCGTGCCGCATCGACGAAGTCTCGGCGGAGGCCATCAAGGATAACGACGACGGCGCGTTGCATCGGCCAAATGTCCTGAACAAGCCAAACGCCCGGCAAGAAACAAAGTCCTCCCCCTCCCCTTGCGGGAGGGGGCTGGGGGGAGGGGTTCCGGACGGCACGGGCCCCTCCCCCCAACCCCCTCCCTCAAGGGGAGGGGGAATACATTGCCTGCGTCACCCCAGCGGCTCGCCCCCTATGGTGATGCGGTGCATCAGCCGCCGCGCCCCGTGGTAGTCGTTCACCGCGTAGTGCCACGTCGCGCGATTGTCCCAGAACGCCACCGACCCCTCGGCCCATTGGAAGCGGCAGCAAAACTCCGGCCGTTGCGCGTGGCGGTACAGGAACTCCAGCAGCGGTCGGGATTCGTCGTCGGTCCAGCCCTCGAACCGCAATGTGAAGCCGGGGTTGACGTAGAGTGCCTTGCGTCCGCTGCCGGGGTGGCGGATCACCACGGGGTGTACCGCGTCCTGCGTCGCAAGCTCGGGATTGCCGACGCGGCCTTGCAAGTCATTGCCCGGCTTGTGGCGGTTGGCGCCGAACACATGCCGACTGGAATGCTCTGCGCGCAACCCCTCAAGCGTGCGCTTCAATCCGTCTGACAGAGCGTCGTAGGCGGCGTACATGCTGGCGAACAGCGTGTCGCCGCCGCTCGGCGGCACCTCGAGAGCATACAGCATCGAGCCCAGCGCCGGCGCCTGGTCATAGCTGTGGTCGGTATGCCAACCGCCGCCAATGTTCGTCTTCTGCTCTGGCTCTTTCCGCACTTCAGCGATCATCGGGTAGCCATCGGCGTGCTTGAAGAAACGGTTGATATCGATCGGGCCGAACCGTTCCGCCGCCGCCACGTGTTGTTCGGGCGTCAGGTGCTGATCGCGGAAGAACACCACGCCGCGGTCGAACAGTGTTTGGCGCACGGTGTCCACGTCGTCGTCGCGGAGGGCGGCAAGATCGATATTGCGGAACTCGGCGCCGACAGCGCCGGTGGATGGATGGATTTCAATCGCGCTGTTGCGCATGGCTCGTTTCCCCGTGGTTTGGCGGCGGATTCTACAGGCGATCCTCGATCAGCACTACGTGCAACTGGCGCGGCCCATGCGCTCCGAGTTCGAGCGTTTGCTCGATATCCGCCGAGCGTGACGGCCCGGTCACCAGCATGACGTTGCGCGGCATGCTGCCCAATTCGGCCCGCAGCATGTCCCAGGCCTCTTCGTAAGCCCCGACCAGCCGGGACGCGCGCAGCACCACGATCTCGGTGTCTGCGAGCAAGTTCAGCGTGGTCGGTCGTTCCGGCGCGCTCGGCAGCATAAGTGTGCCGGTTTCGGCGATGGCGGCGAAGGCGTGCTGCACGCTGACCAGGTCGGTCGCCTCGGCGCGGCCCTCGCGGATCGTCAGGAGAGGCCGCGCCGACCAGGGGATTTCGCGCAGTTCAGGATGCGGCGCCATCACCAGTGTCGTGGGCAGGTTCTGCGCGGCGAGATAATCCGCCACTGCACCTGGCACGGCGTCCGCGTCGGGCACACGCGCGACACTGCCGAATTCCGCTTCCAGCCGCCGCACGAACAGCGCGATTTGCTCGGCGTGCGGCACGCGTGACCGGGCGGGGATCAATTGCCGCGGGTGCAGCATCAGACGTCCGCGCAGCATCGCGGCCTGATCCGGCGGCAACGGACCGCGCCGCAGCCCGCGGCGGATCGCGGTCAGCATGGTCTCACGGCTCATCGGATTTTCCCGGCCCGCTGTGCCTTCGCGTAGCGCGCGAAGAAGGTGTCGCCCTCCGGCGCCGGCATGTCGCGACCCGCCGTCCAGCCGCCGGCGAGCGGCAACTTGGTAAACCGGCCGCGCTTGCGTCCGAACCATCCGAGATCACCGCTGCGGTGCGCGTTGCCAGCCGGTACAACGCGGGACGGCGGGCGAAGAAAGCCCAGAACGCCAGGCCAAAGCGCATTGTCGCCGGGGTGAGATGGCGCTCGAATTCGCGCTCGCGCCAGTGGCGCATCAGGTTGGGCAGCGGGATTTGCACGGGGCAGACGCTCTCGCATTTGCCGCAGAAGGTGCTGGCGTTGGGCAGGTGGCCTGTCTGGTCGATCCCGATCAGCGACGGCGTCAGCACCGCGCCCATCGGTCCGGGATATACCCAGCCATAAGCGTGGCCGCCTACCGCGCCATAGACCGGGCAATGGTTCATGCAGGCGGCGCAGCGAATGCAGCGCAGCATCTCCTGGAAGTCGGTGCCCAGCATCGCCGAGCGCCCGTTGTCCACCAGCACCACGTGGTACTCGTCCGGCCCGTCCAGATCGCCTGGCCGTCGCGCGCCGGTGGAGAAGGTTGTGTAAACGGAAAATTCCTGCCCGGTCGCCGAGCGCGCCAGCACGCGCAGCAGGGACGTGCAGTCCTCCAGCGTCGGGACCATCTTTTCCATGCTGGCCAGCACGATGTGCACGCGCGGCAGGGTCTGCGTGAGGTCGCCATTGCCCTCATTGGTGACAATGACGCTGCTGCCGGTTTCGGCAATCAGGAAGTTGGCACCTGTGATGCCGACATCGGCGGCGAGGAAGCGCTGCCGCAGTTTGGCACGCGCCTCGGTCAGGATGTCGCGGCGTTCGGCGAAGATGCGGTCGGACGGCAGGTCGGTGTGCGACTTGCGGAACGTGGTTTCCCAGTCCTCCCTGTTGAGGTGGAACGCCGGGGCAATGATGTGGCTGGGCACCTCGTGGCGAAGCTGGATGATGTATTCGCCAAGGTCGGTTTCGATCGGCGTGATGCCGTGCTGTTCAAGATGGTCGTTGATGCTCAGCTCCTCGCTGATCATCGACTTGCCCTTGGTGACCGTGCGCGCGTTGGCATTGCGGCAGATCGTCAGGACGGCGTCGCGGGCTTCGTCCGCGGTGGCGCACCAGTGCAGTTTGCCACCGGCCGCCAGGAGTTCGGCTTCGTATTCTTCCACATAGAAGTCGAGATTCGCCAGCGTATGGTTCTTGATGTCGCGCGCGGTGTCGCGAAGTTGCTCGAATTCCGGCAACGCGGCCACGGCGGCGGCGCGGCGAGCGACGAAGCTGGGCCGCTGCGCGCCAACGCCTTTTGCAACCCGGCATCTTCCAGGGCGCGATGGGCGTTCTCCTTGAAGGCGGGCGAGGTCGCGACGTGCATCAGGCGGCAAGCTCCTGCATCGACCGAGACATGTCCCGCAGCGATGCCGCCGTGGTCCGTTTGCGGCGGGCGATCATCAGGCGGCCGGCCATGAACTCGGCGGGGGCATTGACCGCCTCCACCGCTTGTATCGCACCGTCCGCGGCGAGGTGAAAGGCGGCGAAGTGTCCGGCCTCCGGGTCGCCACGCAGCACGACGTCGTCCACATCGAACGGCAGGCCGGCGATCTGCAATCGGATGGCGTACTGGTCGGACCAGAACCACGGGACTTCCGGTGCCGGCGGCGCGCGGCCACACAGATCGGCCGCGGCCTGCTTGGCTTGCTCAAGCGCATTCGGCACGCTTTCGAGGCGGTGGTTGCGGCCGTAGTGCGGCAGCGGGCGGCGAGTACAATCGCCGATCGCGTAGATGCGCGGATCGCTGGTGCGCGCGGCGAGATCGACGATGACGCCGTCATCGCAGGCCAATCCGGCCGCACGTGCGAGCGCATCGTCCGGCGCGGCGCCAATGCCGACCAGCACGGTATCGCAAGCGAGGTGCGTGCCGTCTGTCAGCCGCACGCCGGTGACGCGACCCGCTGCGCCCTCGATCGCCGCAATGCCGGCATTGCACAGGATGCGCACGTCGTTGGCTGCGTGTGCGCGAGTGAAGAAGTCGGAGAGCAGTTGCGAGGCGACGCGTGCCAGGACGCGTTGTTCGCGCTCGATCACCGTTACCGAGACGCCGAGGGCGCGGGCGGAGGCAGCGACCTCCAGCCCGATATAGCCGCCGCCGATCACCACAAGGCTGCTGCCGTGCGTCAGCGCCGATTGCAGCGCGTCGGCGTCGGCCACGCTGCGGAGTGCCAGCACGCCGGTCAGGTCGTGGCCGGGGATCGGCAGCATGCGCGGCCGGGCGCCGGTCGCGAGGATCAGGTGATCGTAGGAAAGCTGCTCGCCAGAATTGAGCGTGACGCTGCGGTTATTGCGGTCGATGGCGGTGGCGTGCGTGGCAAGATGCAGCGCAATGGCGTTGGCCGGATAAAAGGTGGCGGCACGCAACGCCAGGCTGGCGGCGTCGGCCTCGCGCTTTAGCCAGGCCTTGGACAGCGGAGGACGCTGGTACGGCGGCACCGGTTCCGCACCAACCAGTGTGATCGGGCCTTTCCAGCCGTACTGCCGGAGCAGGGCTGCGACGGACCCGCCGGCATGGCCGGCACCGAGGATCACAACATGCGCCACGGAGTTGCCCATGCACCATCCCCGTCATGCCGACGAAGGTCGGCATCCATGACTTTGCCGCACGCACGAAGGCAAGGCGCGGATGCCGACCTTCGTCGGCATGACGATGCCGCGTCAGAGGCGCGTGCGCATAGCAGGCCGTCAGGCAGCGAACTGCTTCGCAAGTTGCGCCGGGAGCCGGCCGTACACAGCCCGCGCATTCCCCTCGTAAATCTTCTCTTTATCCGCCGCCGACAACGCCAATTGCTCCACGTACCGCTTGGTGTCGTCGTAGGCATAGCCTGTCTCCGGATCGATCCCGCGCACTGCGCCGATCATCTCCGAGGCGAACAGGATGTTCTTCGCCGGGATGACCTTCACCAGCAATTCCTGCCCGGGCAGATGATACACGCACGTATCGAAGAAAATATTGTGCAACACATGCTCCGTCAGCAGCGGCAGCTTCATGTCCTGAGCCAAGCCGCGGAACCGCCCCCAATGATACGGCACCGCCCCGCCGCCATGCGGAATGATGAACTTCAGCTTCGGGAACCGCTTGAACAGATCCGATGTCATGCACTGGTTGAACGCGGTCGTGTCGCCGCTCAGATAGTGCGAGCCGGTAGTATGGAACGCCGGATTGCACGCGGCACTGACATGGATCATCGCCGGCACGTCGAGTTCGATCATCTTCTCATAAATCGGATACCAATACGGATCGCCCAGCGGCGGATCGGTCCAATACCCGCCCGACGGATCGGGATTCAAATTGCAGCCGACGAAGCCGTATTGCAGCACGCACCGTTCCAGCTCCGCGATGCAGTTGCGTGGGGAGACTCCAGGGCTTTGCGGCAACATGCACACGCCGGCGAAATTGCGCGGGAACAGCGTGCAGACACGATGGATCAGCTCGTTGCACGCGGTTGCCCACGCCTCGCTGGTGGAGGCATCGCCGAGGTGATGACCCATGCCCGCCGCGCGGGGCGAAAAGATCGTCAGATCGGTGCCGCGTTCCTGTTGCAGCTTCAACTGACCGCCCTCGATGCTGGCGCGGATTTCGTCGTCGCTGATCGCGGGGCGCGGCGGTGCGGACCGGCCTTCCTTGTGGGCCGTAATCTGCTCCGTGCGCCAGGCCTCGTGCTGGCGTGGCGAGGTCGTGTAATGCCCGTGGCAGTCGATAATCATCGTTTCCCCCGTTACGTTCGGCGTGTGCGGCAGCGCTGGGCCGGTGCGGTCACTCGGGTATCAACCCGCCATCCACATTGTACGACTGTCCGGTGATATTGCGAGCGCCCGACGATGCGAGGAACACCGCCATGGCGGCGACGTCCTCGGGATCGTTGGCGCGCTGTAGCGGAATGACCTGGGCGCGGCGGCGTTCCATTTCCTCGAGCGTGACGCCTTCCTGTTCCGCGCGCACCCGCAGATTGGCGTCCGACAGCGCGGTGCGGGTCACCCCGGGGCAGATCGCGTTGACGGTGATGTTGTGCCGCGCGAGCTGCAACGCCGCCAGCCGGGTCATGCTGATCACCGCGCCCTTGCTCGCCGCGTAGGCGACGTTCGAGGCGCCAGCGTAACCCTTTCCGGCGATCGATGCGATGCTGACGATGCGGCCGCTGCGGCGCGGGATCATCTCGCGGGCCACGCGTTGCAGGCAGAAGAACACACCCTTCGCATTCACGCGATGAATGCGGTCCCAGTCATGTTCCGTCAGGTCCATGATGTCGGCGCGACGCGTGACGCCGGCGTTGTTCACCAGGATGTCGATGCGGCCGAACATTTCCATGGTCTCGCGGACCATGCGGTCGATATCGGCCAGGTCGCCGACATCGGCGCGGATCGCCAGCGCGCGGCGCTGGTATGCCGCGGCGGCCTCCGCGGTCGCCGCGGCGTTTGGCGCGTCGATGTCGATCGAGACCACGTGCGCGCCCGCCTCGGCCAGGGCGAGTGCGCATGCCTTGCCGATGCCCTGGCCGGCACCGGTCACCATGGCGACCTGGTCGTTCAGGATCATGACGGTTGCCTCCCTCGGTTGCGGGCGAATACGGACCCGTGGCGGGTTGGCGTCAAGGATAGGGTCGCCCGTACCTTGTCACACGAAGCTTCTGTCGAAGCGTAGCTATGACGTCAGCCGCTCGCACACCGCGGACGCGATCAGCGGGCGTTCGGTGTCCACGCTCACCCCGGTCAGCATGCGCCGCATGCCCGGCGCGCGCTGCTGCTGGAACGCGGCGCGCGCCGCTTCATCGGCGCCGTGCAGGATGCCTTGCGGCACGTGCGACAGCGTCCCAGGCCGCCGCGCGCCTGACGCACCGTCATGCACGAACACGCTCTCGTCGTAATCGACGTTGCGATGATACGACGGCAGTTCCTCCGCATTCAGGTCCGACACCGCCATCTGCGGCACGAAGGTCACGACCATGAAGCCGTTCGCCTCGAACGTGGCCCAGGCGGATGGCGCCAGGTGAATGCGATCGGAACTGATCGGGATGATGTCGCGGATGTTCAGCTTGTAGGGGAACAGGTCGCCCTTCCATCCCACCGACACCAGCGGATTGTTGCGGTAGAAGATGGCGCTATGCGTGCCGCCGTGCTTCACCCGCAACTCATATTCGTCGCGCTGGGGAAAGCCGTAATCGCATAGTTCTGGGATCGTCAGGACCGTCGGATCGACCGGCATGTGGCGTCCGACCTGCTGGTGTTCCGTCAGCGTCAGCGGCGCCGGCGATTCGATCACCAGCAGGTGGCTGTCGCCCGGGTCGGGCATCAGGCTGAATGTCACGCCTTTTGGGATCAGCACGTAGTCGCCCTGTTCATAAGGCAGCCGGCCGAACTCGGTGGCGAAGGCGCCAGCGCCTCGGTGCACGAAATACAGCAGGTCGCCGTCGGCGTTGCGGTAGGCGAACGGCATCGCCGCGGTGCGCCGGCTGATCGCCACGCTGACATCGGCGTTGGACAGCAGCACCTCCGGCACGCCGCGCGGATCGGTCTGGTCAGATGGCTCGACGCGTGCGGTATCGACGATGCGGCGAGGATGCAGCGTGCCCTCGATGCGCACCACTTCGTTCGGGCCATGCTCGCGATAGATCATGGCGACCGCGCCGAAGAAGCCCTGCCGGCTGATGTGTTCCTCCCGCAGATCGCCGAGCCCGACCCGGGCCTGCCGGACGTGCCGTCCGCGCGTGAGGTGGATCCAGGACCGCATGGCTTTCTCCTCCCGTTGTTGGCGTGCGACGATCGCGGCGGCAGCTTACGCCGGTCGCGCCGAGAGCAATAGCGAGCACGTCCGGCGGCACAGGGCGATCGCATTTGCAGACGGTTCCGCCCGGCGGCCTGTGCGGTTCGTGCTGCTGCAAGCATTCAACACGGAGTTAGCCAACGGCCGCGGCCGCACCCCCATGGCTGAAAATGGTGGTGCGGTGTCGAGGGGGAGTAGTGGCGCGGGCCGAACGACGCCAGAATGCCGCTGCGATCGTTGGAGGTCGTAAAGTTCCCCGGTGGTGTTGCCGTCCCCGTCACGGAGTTTGATCCGCGCCGCCTTGAAGGGTATTGCCCTTTGTCGCCCCCGGCAACGGGGAGCACGCATGGTAGAGTCTGACTTTATCGCGCGGCGTAACGGTCGGACCTTCCGTCCCTTGCATGGAGAGTTGATGGAAGCCATCGTTGAATGTTGTGCCAGCCTGGATGTGCACCAGGCAACCGTCGTTGCCTGCCTGAACGTCGGCGCAGCGAATCCAAGCCCCGCAAGGAGACCCGCACTTTCGGCACGACGCGCCGGAACTGGAGAACTGCGCGATTGGCTGCGAGCAGCGGCTGCACGCTGGTCGCGATGGAGAGCACCGGCATCTACTGGCGGCCGGTCTATGCGGTGCTGGAGGGCCGCTTCGAGATGGTCGTCGGCAACGCGCACCACATCAAGAACGTGCCGGGCCGCAAGACCGACGTGAAGGACTGCGACTGGATCAGCGAACTGGCCCGTCACGGCCTGATCGCCAAGAGCTTCGTCCCGCCGCGGCCGATCCGCGAGCTGCGCGAACTGACCCGCTACCGGTGCAAGCTGGTCGCAGTCCGGCTCGGCAGAACGCAATCGGCTGATCAAGCTGCTCGAGAGTGCCAACATCAAGCTGTCCGGTGTGGCCAGCGACGTGTTCGGCGTCTCCGGCTGGGCGATGCTGCAGGCGCTGGTCGAGGGCACACAGTCGCCAGCCGAGATGGCACAACTGGCGCGCGGGCGGATGCGGCGCAAGCTGCGCGAGCTGGAGCGTGCGCTGACCGGCCGGCTGGAAGAGCATCACCGCTTCCTGCTGGGCGTGCAGTTGCGCCGCATCGAGGCAATCGAGGCCGACGTGGCAGAACTCGACAGGCGACTGCGCGAGAAGCTCGCCCTGTACAACCGGGAGATGCGCCTGCTGATGCAGATCCCGGGTGTGGACTGGGTCATCGCCGGGATATCATCGCTGAGATCGGCGTGGACATGAGCGCCTTCCATAGCGCCGACCATCTGGCCTCCTGGGCCGTCATGTGCCCAGGCAATTACGAGAGTGCCGGCAAAAAGCGGGGCGGCAAGACCCGCAAGGGCAATGTTCACCTCAAGACGGCGCTGGTCATCGCCGCCAATGCCGCCGCCAAGACACGCGGCACCTATCTGCCGACAAACACCGTCGCCTGATGGCCCGGCGCGGCCCGATGCGTGCCGCTGTCAAGATCGGCCACAAGATCCTTGTCGCCGCATACCACATGCTCGCCAATGGCAGCGACTATAAGGACCTTGGCGCGGGCTATCTCGATCAACTCAACAGCCATCGCAGTATCGGCAACATGGTCCGCCGAATACGCGAGATGGGATACGACATTCAGATCACCAAGAAGGCGGCCTGATCGTGTGGACGCCACATCGACCGCGCCCCCCTCCGGGCTATTTCTATGGTGGCCCGCCAGCAAGATATTTTTATGGTAGGGCATGAAGAACCACAGAGCGTCACGGAGCAGCATTCCCGGCAAGGCATGCCGCAGCGAACGCCCCGATCGGCAATAAACAATACTGATAACTGCCCGGGTAGTCGCCGGACCGGACCGGCGAACTGGGGGACTATTCTGAGATGCCCCGGTGAGATGACGGCGCTTCGGGGGCGCAGATTTGGGTTGACATGACATCGGCGGGCCGACTCCAAGGTGTCGGTGGACCGAACCGCCCTTGATGACTCTCACAGCACGACCTCATCGCCCTGTTGTTGGCGCAGGAGGCGCCACGGGCCGAGATGGCGGCGACGCAGTCACGCATTGCCGAGTTGGAGCGTCGGCTCGGGCTGAACAGCAGCAACAGCGCAAACCGCCATCGAGCGACGGTCTGCGCAAGCCAGTGCGGGTCAGCAGCCTGCGGAGGCGCTCCGGCAAAAAGCCAGGCGGACAAGGGCCATCCCGGGGAGACACTATGTCGAAGCGAGACGCCCAACGCGATCATTGACCATTATCCGCGGCCTGCGCCGTGCGGCGCACCGCTAACCGAAGCGATGGCCACTGGCCATGCCGCTCGGCAGGTGTTCGATCTGCCGGGACCCCAGCCACTGGTTGTTACCAACATCGGGCGCATGACTGTCGTTGCGCGGCGTGTGGGGCGCAGACGCGTGCGGCGTTCCCCGGCTGGGTGGCCGCGCCGGTGCAGTATGGCAAGCGGATCGGCGCGTTCGTGCTCTACCTGCTGCACTACCAGTTGCTGCCGGAGAAACGTCTGGCGACGCTGATGGCCGATCTGTTCGGCGTGCGCCTGGCCACGGCAACCATTGCCCGTATCAGCCAGGGTTGCGCCGAACGCTTCCGGGCTTTGCCGATGTCGTGCGCGATCACGTGGCAGCGGCGCCGGTCAAGCACATGGACGAGACCGGCTTCCGCATCGCGCAAGACCCAAGGCTGCAGACCGCCTCGACGGCACTGCTCACCTTCTATCGGGTCTCGGCAAAGCGCGGCAGCCTGTTGGCGAACGTCGTGGGCATCGTCGTGCACGACCACGGCATCTCTCCACACGCTGGAGGATGACGATGGCCTCGACATATGCATCACCAGAACGGAGGAGGAGATCAAGAAGATTGGCGAGCATGTGGATGGACAGGCGACGAGGCAGCACCAACAACACAACAAGGTCATATTGCTGCTGGCGATGAACACGACGCGTTTCAGCAGCGCGATCTCAATCGCGCTCTGGCTGTGTTGCGCTCCGATGCCGAACTCGACCGCCTGCGCAATCTGATCTTCCTGCGGCATCTGGAGAACCACGACGGAGCGCCGGCAGGATAATTTTCCACGTCCTTCATGCGCAGTCGCTGGGACCGTCCTGCGATCACGCCAGCAAGACCAACCGAACCAGTAGATGTACATACACAACAATTGCGATAGATTG
>CAVXNH010000062.1:0-65360 GCA_963762885.1 uncultured Alphaproteobacteria bacterium | reverse complement strand
CTGGCCGATCGACGTTGGCGTCGTGTTCAAGTCGGATATCGGATGAAGGGGCGGCGTCCCGCGCCATCCGCTTACCTCGGCGGGCACACCGAACGCGATGCAGAACGCGGGCAGCGCGCCGCGTACCAGGGAGGCTGCGCCGATCACGCTGCCGCTGCCGATCCGCGCGCCATCCACCAGCACCGTGTTGGCACCGATCCACACATCGTCGCCGATGCAGATGCCACCGCGGCTGGGTTGGAAGCCTTGCTCGCGGATCGGTCTGTCGGGATCGGCGAATGCATGATTGGTCGGCGCGAAGGTGCAGTTCGCGGCCACCAGCACGTTGCGGCCGATGCGGATGCCGTTGCCGGTGTATAGCACGCAGCCCGCGTTGATCACGCTGCCGCGCCCGATCACCAGGTCGCCGCTGCCACCCGCCGGTTTGATCTTGACGAAGGCGTCGATCACCACATCGTCCTCGATGACGATGCGGGAGCCGCGGTTCGAGTCCTCGATGTCCGCCAGGTGCGAAACGCGGGCGCTGGTGGCGATGCACAGCATGCTAGGGAACTGTCTCCCTCTCCCCTTGAGGGAGGGAGTTGGGGGGAGGGGTTCGTCCGAGGCTCGCAGCGAGCGCCCCCTCCCCCCAACTCACTCCACCAAGGTAAGGGGGAGACTTTTGTCGAGCCTGGTCGCGTGCTCTGGAACTGGGGGCCATCAGTCCGCCGCCAGTTCCAGCGGCGGCGCAGCGCACCATGTATTCCATAGTACTCGACAGGCCTGTTCCACCTCGCGCGCCAGGCCGGCGGCATCGAGCAGGGGTGAGGCGGCCAGGCGGGCGCGGAGGGCGAGACGGAGTTGGAGGAGCGCGTCGCGATTGGATGCGGCGGCGACGGCGCGAGCGATGTAGGCGTCAACGTCGCCGGTAATCCAGGTGTCCAGGCCGATGGCATGAAGGATCGATGCGCCGAAGCGCCCGACGGTCGGCCGGCCCGCCAGGGTGACCACCGGCACCCCCTGCCAAAGCGCTTCGATCGTCGTGGTGCCGGCGTTGTGCGGGAACGGATCGAGCGCGATGTCGATCCGGCCATACGCCTCCCAGGTCCGCGGTTGCGGCGCCGTGGCGATCAGGTCCAGCCGCTGCCGCGCCACGCCTTGCGCGGCGAAGCGTGCAGCGAAAAGCTCGCGGAACGCCGCCTCGCCGAAACTTCGGCTGTTCAGCACCAGGCGAGCATCCGGCACCGCGTCCAGGATACGCGACCACGCGGCGACGACACGTTCGTTCAACCGCTCCGGCCGGCCGAAATAGCCGAAGGTGACATAGCCGGCGGTCGCGGCCGGCGATGCGGCGACGTCCGGCATGCCGTCGGGCGGCCGGTAGGCCAGCGGGATGCGCGACAGCCGGATCAGGTGCTCGCTGAACAGCGCGTCAGCCCCCGGCGGCGCCAGCGCGTCGTCGGCGAAGAAGCCGTCCATCGCCGACAGGCCGGAGGTATAGCCGGTGCCAAGGATGGACTCGATCTGCACCGGCGCCGGTTTGCGCGCGAACACCAGCAGCCGGTTGGCCGCGGTATGGCCGGCGAGGTCGATCAAAACGTCGATGCGATCCTGGCGGACCGTCGCCGCGATGTCGGCGTCGCTGCGGCCGGAGGTCGGGCGCCAATGGTCGGCCAACGCGCGGAAACGCGCGGTGGTGGCATCCTCGATCGGTACTTCGGCATAGCAGAACAGCTCGACCTGGGAGCGGTCGTGGGCAGCCAGCAACGGTTCGGCGAACAGTGCCGCCGCGTGCTGGCGGAAGTCGGGCGATACGTAGCCCAGCCGCAGTTTACGCCCGGGCGTGCAATCCAGCGCGTAATGCGGATCGGCGGGAGCGAAGCGCTGTGCGTGTTGCGCGTCCCAACGCCTGTATTCGGAGAAGATCGCCTCTGGCGTCAGGTCCTCTCGGTAGTTCAGCGCGAACAGCAGGTTGCCGTGGCCGGACGGATAATCCGGCCGCAGCGCCAGCGCCTCGCGATAGCAGTGCTCTGTCTCCGCGTGACGCGCCTGCATCTGCAGCGCGATCGCCAGGTTCGACAGGCAGCGGTGCCTGTCCTTCAGTCGCGGCAGCGCCGCGCGATGATGTCGTTCCGCCTCGACCGGCCGGCTGCTTTGCGACAGCAGGGCGCCGAGCGTCTCGTGCACCTCGGCGTCGTCCGGGGCGATCGTCAGCGCATGGCGCAATTGCGCTTCGGCGCCGGACACGTCCTGCAAGGCCAGCAGCGCGAGCGCCAGGCTGCGGCGCAGCCATGCGGCGGCCGGCGCAAGTTCCACCGCCTTCCAGAGAACCGCCGCCGCCTCGCCGGGCCGGCCCTGGTCCATCAGTACGTTGGAGAGATTGCCGTGCGCCGCCACCAGCCCCGGATCGAGCGCCAGCGCGCGCCGCAGGGTTTGTTCCGCCATGGCAGGATCGCCCTGGGCGCGCTGCATCACGCCGAGGTCGCACAGGATGTCCGCCCGTTCGGCCGCGCGGGAGAACAACGCCGCGGCGGCCGCAACGTCGCCCGCGGTGTAGGCGAGTGCGCCGAGCACGTGCAGCGCTTCGGGGTGGGCCGGATCGCGCGCGAGCAAGCGATGGGCCAGCGCCCGGGCCGCATCGCCGTCGCCGCCGGCATACAGCCGGAGCAGGCGCGGCACCGCACCCTCGCGCCATTCGTCCCACAGGTCGCGATAGGCACGTTCGACAGCACGGGCCAGGCCGGCGGCATCCAACAGCGCCGAGGCTGCCATCCGCGGCCGCAATTCCCGCCGCAACGCCGCCAGTGCCGCGATGTCCGCCGCCGCGGCAACGGCACGCGCGACATAGGCCTCGACGTCGCGGGTGACCCAGTCGTCGAGCCCCACCGCGTGCAGGATGGCCGCGCCGAACCGGCCGACGGTGGGCCGACCGGCCAGGGTCAGCACCGGGACGCCCTGCCACAGTGCCTCGATCGTCGTCGTGCCGGCGTTGTGCGGGAATGGATCCAGCGCGATGTCGATCGCGCCGTAGGCTTCCCAGGTACGCGGCTGCGGCGTGGTGCAGATCAGCTCCAGCCGGTCCGGACCAATGCCGTGGGCCGCGAACCGCGCCGCCCAGTCCGCGCGTCCGGCGGGTTCGGCATACGGCGCACTGTTCAGCACCAGCCGCGAACCGGGCACCGCCAGCAGGATGCGCGACCAGACGGCGACAACGTCGCCATTCAGCCGCACGGTGCGGCCGAAATAGCCGAAGGTGATATGGCCCGTCGCAACCGCTGGGAGTGGCGCGACCGGCGGCATACCCTCCGGCGGCCGGTACGCCAGGGGAATCCGCGGCAGCCGCACCAATTGCTCGCTGAACACGGCCTCCGCGCCCGGCGGAGCGAGGATATCGTCGGCCAGAAACGCATCGATCGCCGACAGGCCGGAGGTGCAGCCGTGGCCGATCATGTAAGCGATCTGCACCGGCGCCGGCTTGCGGGCGAACACCAGCAGTCGGTTGCCCGCGGTGTGCCCGGCGAGGTCCACCAGCACGTCGATGCCATCCCGCCGTACTGTTTCCGCCAATTCGGCATCGCCGCGGCCGACCGTCGAACGCCAATGATCCGCCATGGCGTGGAAGCGCTGCGTTGTGCTGTCCTCGACCGTCACCTCGGAGTAGCAGAACAGCTCGACCTGGCTGCGGTCGTGCGCGGCCAGCAGGGGCTCGGCGAACAGGGCGACCGCGTGGGTGCGGAAATCCGGCGAGAAGTAGCCGACCCGCAGCCGCCGCCCTGGCGTGCGATCGAGCGCAAATTGCGGGTCCGCCGGCAGCAGCGGGCGCGCATGTCGCGCGTCCCATTGCTGGTATTCGGCGAAGACCGCCTCGGGCGACAGCTCGTCGCGGTAATTCAGGCAGAACAGGATATTGCTGTGCGGCAAGGCGAAATCTGGCCGCAACCGAAGCGCCTCGCGCAGCGCCGTTTCGGCCTCGCGCAACCGGCCCTGGCGCATCAGGGCGCCACCAAGGTTGTTGTATGCGTTGCTGTTGAGCGGATCGAATGCGATCGCCCGGTTGGACGCTTGCTCCGCTTCGCGTGCGTGGCCGTTCAGCGACAGGACCCAGGCCATGTTGGACCAGCCGTCGGAGAACTCCGGCGCCAGGCGCAGTGCGGCCCGGTAGCAGGCGATGCTCTCGTCGTTCCGGCCGCAATCGCGCAGGATGTTCCCCAGGTTGTTGTGCGGTTTCCACCCGGTCGGGCGCCAGCGCCAGCGCGGCCCGTGCCGCCGTTTCGGCATCGCCGAGTTGCCGAGGGCGCGCAACACCGCGGCTGATTGGCGTATTGCTCCGGGTCGTAAGGGTTGGCGGCGATGGCGGCGCTGCAGGTAGCGGTCGGCGTCGTCGAAGCGGGCCTCGCGGTGGGCGATCAGGCCGGCGACGTGCGCCGCGGTGGCGGCGGTGGGATCGGTGGCCAGGATATGTTCGGCGGCGCTGTCGCGCGGTGGCGAAGTCGCCGGACCCGAACAGGCGGCGGAGTTCGGCGTCGGCGGGGTTCGGGTGGGCCACCGCGGCCGGCAGCGGCGCCGCGTTCCCGCGCCACGCTTCCCATAGCCCACGAAACGCTTGCTCGCAGCAGCGTGCGAACCCATCGCGTCCAGCAAGGGCGACGCTGCCAGCCTCTGGCGCAATCCGGCGCGCAACGCGGCCAAACCGTCCAGATCGCCTGCGGCGGCGAGAGCCCGGGCGACGTAGGCGTCCGGGGTTTCGGTCACCCAATCTTCCAATCCGGCGGCATGCAGGATGGCGGCGCCGAAGCGTCCGACCGTCGGCCGCCCCGCCAGGGTCACAACGGGCACGCCCTGCCAGAGTGCTTCGATCGTCGTGGTGCCGGCGTTGTGCGGAAACGGATCCAGTGCGATGTCGATCGTGCCGTAGGCCGCCCAGGTGAGCGGCTGCGGCGCGGTGTAGGTGAGCTCAAGCCGGCGGGGTCCAGCCCTTCGGCGGCGAAGCGCTGCAACAGCAGATCGCGGAAGGCCGGTTCCTGGAACGAACGATTGTTGAGCACCAGGCGAGCGCCGGGAACCGCATGCAGGATGCGGGACCAAGTGGCGATGACGCTGGCGTTCAGCCGCTCCAGGCGGCCAAAATAGCCGAAGGTCGGGGATGCCGCTGCTGGCGGCGGGAAGCGGCGCCACCGGCGGCATGTCGGCGGGGGGCCGATACGCGAAGGGCAGCCGCGGCAGGCGGATCAGGCGCTCGCTGAACAACGCCTCGGAGCCTGGTGGTGCGCAGCGCATCGTCGGCCAGAAAGACATCCATCGCCGACAGACCGGAGGTGTAACCGTGGCCCCGAGGAGATACGCGATCTGCACGGGCGCCGCGCGGCGGGCGAACACCAGCAGCCGGTTGCCGGCCGAATGACCGCCCATGTCCACCAGCACGTCGATCCGGTCCTGGCGGATCAGTGCCGCCAGTTCGTCATCGCCGAGACCGACCGTTCGGCCGCCAATGGTCGGCGAGGGCGCGGAACCGCGCGGTGGCGGCGTCCTCCACCGGGACTTCGGCATAGCAGAACAACGCGATGGCGGAGCGATCGAGCGCGGACAGCAGCGGCTCGGCGAACAACGCAACGGCGTGCTGGCGAAAGTCGGGGGAAACGAATCCGACGCGCAGGCGCCGCCCCTCGGCGCGGTCGAGTTCGAATGGCGTGTCCTGCGCCAGGTTGCGGGCGTGGCAGGCATCCCAGTTGCGGTATTCCGCAAAGATCGCCTCGGCCGACAGGTCGTCGCGGTAGTTCAGTGCGAACAGCAGGTTGCCATGACCCGAGGCGTAGTCGGGGCGTAGCGCCAGCGCGCGGCGGTGGCAGGCTTCGGTTTCCGCGTGGCGGCCCTGCGTTTGCAAGGCGCCGGCGAGATTGGTGATCCAGCGATGCTCGTTCGGAGCCAGCCTGATGGCCTCGCGCGTCGCATGCTCTGCGGCGACGGGGCAGCCGGCACGCAAGTACACCGCGCCGAGATTGCCGTGAGCGTTGGCATGCGCTGGGTCAATCGCCAGCGCCGCCTGCAACGCTTCCCGCGCCGCGTCGTAGCGTTCCAGGCCCAGCAACGCGACACCGAGATTGGTTTGCGGTTCGACCCAGCGCGGCGCATCCCGGGCAGCGGCACGGAATGCCTCGGCGGCATCGGCCAGCTTGCCGCGCCGTTGCAGCACGGTGCCGAGCGCGTTGGATGCCTCCGCATAGTCGCGCCGCGCTGCCGAGCGCGCTGCGATAGGCGGCTTCTGCGTCAGGAAGGTTGCGGCGTCGCACAACAGGTTGCCGAGATTGTATGGCGCGGCGGCGAAGCGCGGATCGAGGACGATGAGCCCGGCGATATGCCGCCTCGGCCGCCGCCGGCTGGCCCAGCGTGCGCAGCAATGCCCCGAGGTTGGATGGTCGGCGGCATCGCGCACTACCGGCCGCAGCAGCTTCAAGGCTTCAGCGGGCGTCGCCTCGCCCCGTTGCCAGGCGGCGAGTGCCGCCATGGCATTGGCCCGGGCCATGTTGACGGTATTCGGTTTCGTGGCCGGGATGTCATGCGTCTCCGATCGCCGGTCAGACCTGGGTGAAGCTGTTGGCGTTGAAGGTCCAGGCAGTGACGCCATTGGTCGTGACATTGCCGACCAACGTGCCGCCGCCGGCGAAGGCTCCGTTGGCGCTGTCAGTACAGACCGCCGGTATCCTGTTCGTAGACGAAGGCGCCGTTGCCGCCATTGCTCAACGTCGTGGCGAGCCGCGCGGCGGTATTGGTAACGTCGGCCAGATCCACGCCCACAGTCAGCGCGGCGCCGCCGAGATTGTAGGTGTTGCCGGTCAGGATCGAACTGCCGGTGGTATCCAGCGCGATCTTGTCGCCCTTCGCCGAACTGAAGTTCATGATCGTCGTGCTGTTACCGGGTCCTGTCCTGATCGAACACGAACGTGTCGCCCACCGTGTTCCCGGTGATGAAGTTCAGCCCACCGCCCCCGATCAGCATGCTGGTCAACGCGCCACTGAGCACGATCGTGTCGGCGCCGGTGCCTCCTTCGACGGTCCCGATGCCCGCCACCGACACGTGGTTGGTGCCATTGGCCAATGTGAGCGTGTCGGAGGCTGCGCCAAGACTCGACCGAGCCATTGAGCACCGCGGTGCCAAGGGTGATCGAGTCGGTTACCGCTGCCGCCGATCAGCGTGTCGACATTGCTCACTGTGCCGGTGTCGTCGCCGCTGGCAAGTGTCAGCTTGTTGGCTCCTGGCCGAGATCGACGCTCATGGCATCGGTCGAGGAGGGTAGTCAGGGTGATTCAGTCGGCGCCGCCGGTGCCGACGATCGTGTCGGTGTTGGCCACTGTCGCGGTGTTGGTGAAGATACCGAAGGTCAGTGAGTCGCTGCCGGAACCGAGGTTGATGCTGGCGTTGACCGCTGCGTTGCCGAAGGTGACCGTATCGGTGCCGGTGCCACCCACCAGGGTGCCGATGTTCTTCACCGTGCCAGTGTTGGCGCCATTGTCCAGGGTCAACCTGTTCGCCCCACCGCCAAGATCGACCGTCATGCTGGTTGTGAGCGCGGTCGCGAGCGTGATGCTGTCGGCGCCACTGCCACCGACAATGGTCTTGGTGTTGGCGACTGTGGCGGAGTTGGTGAAATTCCCCAGCGTCAGCGTATCCAGGCCGGTCCCCAAATCGATGCTGGCGCCCGCAACCGCGGTCCCCAGCGTAATGGCGTCGGCGCCCGTGCCGCCGACGATGGTGCGGACGTTCGAAATAGTGGCGGAGTTGGCGAAATTGCCGAGCGTCAACGTGTCGGCACCTGCGCCGAGGCTGATGCTGGCGTTGCTCACAGCGGTCGCAAAGGTGACAGCGTCCACCCCAGTGCCGCCGATGAGTGTGTCGATGTTGCTGACGGTCCCCGTGTTGGCGCCATTATTGAGTATCAGCTTGTTGGCGCCGGCGCCCAGATCGATGTGCGTGCTGTCAGTCAACGCGGCGGACAGCGTGATCGTATCGCCGCCTGCGGTGCCGGTGGTCGTGCCGGTATCGAGGATGGTGGCGACGTTCCCGATCGTAGCCGTGTTGGCGCCGTCGGCGAAGGTCAGCGTGTCGCTGCCGGCACCAAGGTTGATGCTGGCGTCTTTCACCACCAGGCCGAGCGTGATGGTCTCGGTTCCGGTGCCACCAAGCAGCGTGCCGACGTTCTTTACTGTCCCGGTATTGACGGCATTGTTCAGCGTGAGGGTATTCGCTCCGCTGCCAAGATCGACCGACATCCCGGTGGTCAGCGCAGTGCTCAAGCGTGATGCTGTCGGTGCCGCCCGTGCCGATCAGCGTCATCACATTGCCGATCGTGGCCGTGGTGCCCACCTTCCCCAAGGTCAGCGAATCGTTGCCGCCACCGAGATTGACGCTGCCATTGCTGACCGCGACCGCACCGAGGGTGATAGTATCGGCACCGGTTCCGCCAATGATGGTCTTGACGTTGGAGACGGTGCCGGAGTTGGTGAAGTTGCCGAGCGTCAGTGTGTCAACGCCGGACCCGAAGTTGATGCTGGCGTTGTCGAGCGCGGTGACCAGGTTGATCGTGTCCGCGCCGGCGCCGCCGTTCAGTGTCTCGACGTTGGCGATGCTGCCGACGTTGGTGGTGATTTGCCAGCGTCAGCGTGGTCTTCCCAGTGCCGAGATCGACACTCATGCTGTCGGTGAGGCCGGTTCCCAGCGTGATGCTGTCGGTGCCGGTGCCGCCGGTGATGGTCTTGGTATTTGACACCGTGGCGGTGTTGTTGAAGTTGCCAAGTGTCAGTTTGCTGCTGCCGCCGTCCAGATTGATGCTGGCGTTCAGTGCGGCCGCCCCAAGGGTGACGGTGTCGCCGCCACCTCCGCCAACGATCGATTCGGCGTTGGACACGGTCAGCGAATTGCCTCCCGAGGCGAGCGTCAGCATATCTGCCCCGGAAGCGAACTCGACGCTGCCATTGGTCATCCCGGTGCCGAGCGTGATGGCGTCGGCGCCGGTGCCAGCGATCAGCGTGTCGATGTTGCTGACCGTGCCGGTGTTGGTGCCACTGGCAAGCGTCAGTTGATTGGCGCCGGCTTCAAGATTGACCGACATGGCGTTGGTTAGCACGGTCCCAAGCGTGATCGTGTCGGCCCCGGTGCCGCCAACGAGGGTCTTGATGTTGGAAACTGTGCCGGAGTTGGCGCCGTTCGCCAGCGTCAGCGTATCCGCACCGGAGCCAAGGCTGACGCTGCCCTTGCTGATCGTGGTGTCCAGGGTGATCGTATCGGCGCCGGTGCCGCCGATCAGCGTGCCTATATTGCTGACCGAGCCGGTGTTGGTGAGGTTTCCAAGAGTTCAGCTTGTTGTTGCCGGCGCCGAGATCGACCGACATGGAGTTCGGACAGCGCCGTAGACAGCGTCACGGTGTCGCCGCCGCCGGTGCCGGCAATGGTCAGGACGTTGCCCACTGTGGCCACGTTGACGCCGGTGGCAAAGGTCAGCGTATCATTGCTGGACCCCAGGTTGATGCTGGCATTCTTCGCCACCGTGCCCAGGGTAATCGTATCGGCGCCGGTACCGCCCACCAATGTGTCGACATTCTTGATCGTACCGGTGTCGGCGGCATTGTTCAGCGTGAGCGTGTTTGCCCCGCCGCCAAGATCGACCGACACAGAGTCCGTCAAGGTAACGTCGAGCGTGATGTTGTTGCTGCCGCCGCTGCCAACCAGCGTTGTCACGTTGGCGACCGTGGCGGTGTTGCTGAAGCTGCCGAGGTGCAGGGTATCCGTTCCGGTGCCTAGCTCGATGCTGGCATTGCTGACTGCGGCACCCAGGGTGATCGCATCGCTGCCGCTGCCGCCCAGGATCGTCTTGACGTTCGAGATCGTGCCGGAGTTGGCGGTGTCGGTCAGCGTCAGCGTATCGGCCCCGGATCCGAGGCTGACGCTGCCGCCGCTCATGGCCGTCAGCAGGGTGATCGTGTCGGTACCGGTGCCGCCGAGCAATGTGTCGACGTTGCTGACGCTGCCGACGTTGTTGCCGTTGAACAGGGTTAGCTTGCTCTTGCCGCCGCCGAGGTCGATGGAGACACTGTCGGTCAGTGCCGATCCAAGCGTGATGGCGTCGTTCCCCGTCCCGCCGGTGATCGTATCGGTATTGGTTACCGTGGCGGTGTTGGCGAAGTTGCCGAGTGCGAGCGTACTGCCGCCGCTGTTAAGATTGATACTGGCGTTCAAGGCGGCGGCCCCAAGCGTGACAGTGTCTCCGCCGCCGCCGCCGATGATCGAACGCACGCTGGCGACGGTCAGCGTATTGCCGCCAGCAGCGAGGGTCAGGGTGTCCGCCCCCGCGCCGAACTGAACGCTTCCATTGGTAACCTCGGTGGCCAACGTGATGGTGTCGGTGCCTGCGCCGGCGACCAGGGTGTTGATGTTGGTCACGGTGCCGATGTTGCTGGCGCCAGCAAGCGTGAGCTTGTTGAGCCCAGCTCCGAGATCGACCGACATGGCGTCGGTAAGGGCTGTCGTCAGGGTGATCGTGTCGTTGGCTGTCCCGCCGACGATGGTCTGGGTATTGCCGACCGTCGCAGTGTTGGTGAAATTGCCGAGGGTGAGCGTGTCCCCGCCGCCGCCGAGGTTGATGCTGGCATTGCTCGCCGCGGTACTGAAGTTCGATCGTGTCGGCGCCGCTCCCGCCGATCAGCGTATCGATATTGCCGACCGTGCCGGTGTTGCCAAGGTTGCTAAGGGTGAGTTTGTTGGCCCCGGCGCCAAGGTCTACCTGGTCGCTGTCGGATAGGGCGGTGGTCAGCGTGACACTGTTGTTGCCGGACCCACCGGCGATGGTTGCGACATTCCCTATCGTCGCCGTGTTGTTGAAGTTGCCTAAGGTCAGCGCGTCGGCGCCTGCCCCCAGGCTGATGCTGGCATTGATGGCCGCGGTGCCGAGGGTGATGACATCCGCACCAGTGCCGCCGATCAGCGTGCTGACGTTGCTGACCGTACCGGTGTCGGCGCTGTTGTCGAGGGTCAGCGTGCTCCTGCCGCTGCCCAGGTCGATCTGCATGCTGTCGGACAGCGCGGTGGACATGGTGACGCTGTCATCGCCTGCGCCACCGGTGATGGTCTCGGTGTTGCCGACAGTCAGTGTGCTGGCGAAGCGGCCAAGCGCCAGGGTGTCGGATCCTGTCCCCAAATCGACGCTGGCGTCGTTGGCGCTTGCGCCGAGCGTGACGCTGTCATTGCCGGTTCCGCCAGTGATGGTCTGCACGTTGGCGACGGTAAGAATGTTACCGCCGTCGGCCAGGGTCAGCGTGTCCGCGCCGGAGCCCAGATTGACGCTGCCGTTGGTGACCGTGGTGCTCAGCGTGATCGTGTCGTTGCCGGTACTGCCGATCAGCGTGTCGACGTTGCTGACGGCGCCGGTGTTGTCGCCATTGATCAGGGTCAGCTTGTTGTTGCCGGCGCCCAGGTCAACCTGCACCGCACCTGACAGCGCGGTACCAAGCGTGATCGCGTCGTTCCCCGTCCCGCCGGTGATGGTCTCGGTGTTCGACACCGTGGCGGTGTTGGTGAAATTGCCAAAGGTGAGCACGTTGCTGCCGGTATCCAGGTTGATACTGGCATTTACCGCCGCGGCCCCGAGCGTGACGGTGTCGCCGCTACCGCCGCCGACGATCGATGTGACGTTGGACACCGTCACGGTGTTGCTGCCACCGCCCGCAAGTGTAAGTTCATCTGCGCCGGTGCCAAGATTGACGCTGCCATCCGTGAGCACGGTGCCAAGCGTGACGGTGTCGGTGCCGGCGCTGCCGATCAATGTCTCGACGTCGGTGACCGTGCCGGTGTCGGTGCCGGTGGCCAGGGTGAGAGTGTTGTTTCCGGACCCAAGATCGACCTGCATCCCGGTGGTCAGTCCGGTGCCCAGCGTAATGGAGTTGTTGCCGGTGGTGCCGGTGATGGTCTGGGTGTTCGACACCGTTGCGGTGTTGTTGAAACCCTGGAAGGTGAGCGTGTCCGCACCCGTGCCGAGGCTGATGCTGGCATTGCTCGCGACAGTCCCGAGGGTGATGGTTTCCGCACCGGTGCCCCCGATCAGCGTATCGACATTGCTGACGGTTCCTGTGTTGGCGCCGGCGGCGAGCGTCAATGTGTTGTTGCCGGCGCCCAGATCCACCGAATTGCTGTCGCTTAGTGTGCTGCCCAGAACGATAGCGTTGTTGCCGCCGCTGCCGACGATCGATGTGGTATTGGCTACCGTGGCGGTGTTGGCGAAGTCGCCCAGGGTCAGCGTATCGGTGCCGCTGCCAAGACTGATGCTGGCGTTGTTCACTACGGCAGACAGGGTGACCGTGTCGTTGCCGGTGCCGCCGACCAGCGTCTCGACATTGGCCGCCGTCAGCGAGTTGGTGCCATTTGCCAGCGTCAACGTGTCGTTGCCGGCGCCAAGATTGACGCTGGCATCATCAACCGCGAGCCCCAGGGTAATCGTGTCGGCACCGGTGCCGCCGAGCAATGTGTCGACGTTGCTGACGGTGCCGGTGTTGGTTGCGTTGGCCAGGGTGAGCGTCGTGGCGCCGGCGCCCAGGTCCACCTTCATGCTGTCGGTGAGTGCATTGTCGAGGGTGATGGTATCGCCGCCGCCGTTGCCGATGATCGACTGGGTGTTCGCCACTGTCGCGACGTTGGCGAAATCGCCGAATGTCAGCGTGTCGGCGCCGGCACCCAGGTTGATGCTGGCATTGCTGGCGATGGTGGCGAGCGTGACGCTGTCGGCGCCGGTTCCGCCGAGCAATGTGTCGACGTTGCTGACGGTGCCGGTGTTGGCGCCGGCCGCGAGGGTCAACGTATTCGATCCGGCGCCCAGGTCCACCGACATGCTGGTGGTCAGCGCGGTACCCAGGGTGATGGTGTCGTTGTCGGCGCCGCCAACAATGTTCAAGGTATTCGACACCGTGGCGGTGTTGGCGAAGGCGCCGAAGGTCAGTGTGTCGCTGCCGCTGCCAAGATTGATGCTCGCATTGCTCGCCGCTGTGCCGAAAGTGATTGCGTCGGTGCCGGTGTTGCCGTTGAGCGTGCCGACATTGCTGACGGTGCCGGTGTTGGCGCCGGCCGCGAGCGTCAAAATGTTCGCCCCGGCACCCAGGTCCAACGTTACGCTATCGCTCAGCGCGGTGGACAGCGTGACGCTGTCGGCGCCCGAGCCGCCCAGCAGGCTGGTGACGCTGCCAACCGTCAGCGTGTTGGCGAAGTTGCCGAGCGTCAGCGTGTCGGTGCCGGTGCCGAGACCGACGCTGTCGTTGCTGGCCGCGGTGCCAAGGGTGACAGAATCGGTGCCCGCGCCGGAGGCGGTGATGGTCTCCACGTTGGCAACGGTGACGCTGCTGCTGTCGCCGGCCGCCAGAGCCAGGGTGTCGGCGCCGCTGCCGAGACTGACGCTGCCGTGGGTGACCCCGTAGCCGAACGTGACGGCGTCAGTGCCCGTGCCACCGATCAGCGTGCCGACATTGCTGACGGTGCCGGTGTTGGCGCCATTGGCCAGGGTAAGAATGTTGGCGCCGCTTTCCAGATCCACGTGCATGCTGGTGGTCAGCGCGCTGCCCAGAGTGATGGTGTCGGTGTTGCCGTCGGTGCCGACGATCGATGTGGTGTTGGCCACCGTCGCGGTGTTGGCGAAATCGCTGAACGTAATCTTGTCGCTGCCGCTACCAAGACTGATGCTGGCGTTGTTGGCGGCGGTATCGAGCGTGATGACGTCGTTTCCGGTCCCACCGATCAGCGTATCGACGTTGCTGACCGAGCCGGTATTGGCCAGGTTGGCCAGCGTCAGCGTGCTGGTGCTGGTGCCCAGGTCCACCCCGGTGCTGTCGCTTATCGCGGTGGACAGAGTGACGTTATCCGTACCCGAGCCGCCGATGATCGAGGTAGTGCTGCCCACCGTCAGCGTGTTGGTGAAGTTGCCGAGCGTCAGCGTGTCGGTGCCGGTGCCGAGACTGACGCTGTCGTCATTGACCGCGGTCCCCAGGGTGACGGAATTGGTGCCCGCGCCGGAGGCAGTAATGGTCTCGACATTGGCGACGGTGAGGTTGCTGCTGTCGCCGGCTGCCAGGGCCAGCGTGTCGGCGCCGCTGCCGAGGCTGACGCTGCCATTGGTAACGCCGTAGCCGAACGTTACGGTATCCGTGCCGGTGCCGCCGATCAGCGTGCCGACATTGCTGACGGTGCCGGTGTTGGCGCCGTTGGCCAGGGTCAGGATGTTGGCGCCGCTTTCCAGGTCCACATGCATGCTGGTGGTCAGCGCGCTGCCCAGAGTGATGCTGTCGGCGTTTCCGTCGGTACCGATGATCGACGTGGTGTCCGCGACCGTCGCGCTGTTGACGTAGTCGCCGAGGGTCAGTTTGTCGCTGCCGGTGCCCAGATTGATGCTGGCATTGTTGGCCGCGGCGCCCAGCGTGACGGTGTCGGTGCCGGCGTTGCCGGTGATCGTATCGACGTTGATGACCGTGGCGCTGTTGGTGAAGCTGCCGAAATTCAGCGTGTCGCTGCCAGAGCCAAGATCGATGCTGGCGTTGGTCGTCGCGGCGCCCAGGTTGACCGTGTCGGTGCCAGTGCCGCCGATCAGTGTGTCGACGCCGCTGACGGTGCCGGTGTTAGTACCGTTGTTCAACGTAAGCATGCTGCTCGCGTTGTCCAGATTGACCGACATGCTGTCGGACAACGCGCTGTCCAGCGTGACGGTATCGCCGCCGGCGCTGCTGATCAGCGACTGCACGTTGGCGACGGTGAGCGTGTCGCCGGTGGTCTCCATGGTCAGCGTGTCGGCGCCGGCGCCCAGGCTGACACTGCCGTTGGCGATCGTGTTGCCCAAGGTCACGGTGTCAGCGCCGGTGCCGCCCAGCAGCGTGTCAACGTTGCTGACGGTGCCGGTGTTGGAGCCATTATTCAGCGTGAGCGTATTTTCGCCAGCGCCGAGGTCCACCGACATGGCGGTGGTCAGCGCGGTACCCAGGGTGATGGCGTCGGTGCCGCTGCCACCGACGATGCTCGTGGTATTCGATACCGTGGCAGTGTTGGCGAAGTTGCCAAAGATAATCTTGTCGCTGCCTGAACCCAGGCTGACGCTGGCATTGCTGGCCTGGGTGCTAAGCGTGATGACGTCGTTGCCGGTGCCGCCGATCAGCGTGTCGATATTGGCGACCGCGGCGGTTTGCGCCAGATTGGCCAGTGTGAGGGTGCTGGTGCTGCTGCCCAGGTCCACCTGGGTGCTGCCGCTCAATGCGGTGGTCAGCGTCACGTTGTCGGTGCCGGCCCCGCCGTCGATGGTCGCGGTGTTGCCGACCGTGAGCGTGTTGGCAAAGTTCCCCAGGGTCAGCACGTCGTTGCCGCCGCCAAGGTTGACGCTGGCATTGCTGACCGCGGCACTGAGGGTGACGGTATCGGCGCCGGCCGCGCCGATGATGGTTTTCACATTGGCGACGGTGATGCTGTTGGTGGCATTGGCCAGGGTCAGAGTATCCGTGCCGATGCCCAGGCTGGCGCTGTCGTTGGTGACGGCCGCACCGAACGTGATGGCGTCGTTACCGGTGCCACCGATCAGCGTATCGACATTATAGACCGTGCCGGTGCTGTTACTATTGTTCAAGGTCAGGGTGTTGGCGCCGGCGCCCAGATCCACTTTCATGGCGGTGGTCAGCGCACTGCCCAAGGTGATGGTATCGCCGCCACCGGTGCCGATGATCGACTTGGTGTTGGAAATCGTCGCGGTGTTGGCGAAGTCGCCGAGGGTCAGCACATCGGCGCCGCCGTCGAGGTTGATGCTGGCATTGCTCAGCGCCGTATCCAGCGTAACCAGGTCGGCGCCGGTACCACCGACGATGGTATCGACGTTGGCGACCGTGGCCGTGTTCGCGTAATTCCCGAAGGTCAGCGTGTCGTTGCCGGCACCGAGGTTGATGCTGTCGCTGGCCGCCGCGGCACCCAGGTAGATCGTATCGGTGCCGGTGCCACCGTTCAGCGTCTCGACGTTGCTGACGGTGCCGACGTTCGTGCCATTGTTCAAAGTGAGCGTGGATTTGCCGCTGCCCATGTTGATCGACATGGCGTCGGTCAGGCCGGTCGTGAGCGTGACGGAATCCGTGCCGGCGCTGCCAACGATCGTCTGGACGTTGGCAACGGTCAGGCTGTCGCCGGCGGCTGCCAAGGTCAGCTTGTCCGCCCCGCCGCCGAGATCGACGCTGCCGTTGACGATATCGTTGCCAAGGGTGATGACGTCCGCCCCTGTGCCACCGATCAGCGTGTCGACGTTGCTGACCGTGCCGGTGTTGTTGGCATCGCTCAGAGTGAGTGTATTTGCGCCGTCGCCCAGGTCCACTGACATGCTGGTGGTCAGTGCGATGCCCAAAGTGATGGCATCGTTGCCGGTCCCGCCGACGATGCTCGTGGTGTTCGACACCGTTGCGGTATTGGCGAAGTTGCCGAAGATGATCTTGTCGCTGCCGGTACCAAGACTGATGCTTGCGTTGCTGGCTTGGGTGCTAAGCGTGATGACGTCGTTGCCGGTGCCGCCGATCAGCGTGTCGATGTTGGCGACCGCGGCGGTATTCGCCAGATTGGCGAGGGTGAGTGTGCTGGTGCTGCTGCCCAGGTCCACCTGGGTACTGCCGCTCAACGCGGTGGTCAGCGTCACGTTGTCGGTGCCGGAACCGCCGTCGATGGTCGCGGTGTTGCCGACGGTGAGCGTGTTGGTGAAATTCCCCAGGGTCAGCACGTCGTTGCCGCCGCCAAGATTGACGCTGGCGTTGTCGGTTGCCGCGGCCAGCGTCACGGTATCGGAGCCGGCGGCGCCCACAATGGTCGCGACATTTGCGACGGTAAGGACGTTGGTGGCGTTGAACAGCGTCAACGTGTCCGCGCCCGCCCCGAGGCTGACACTGGCGTTGTTTACGGCGGCGCCGAAGTTGATCGTATCGGCCCCGATGCCACCGATCAGCGTGTCGACATTGAAGACCGTGCCGGTGTTGACGGTGCTGTTCAGAGTGAGAGTGTTGTTGCCGGCGCCGAGATCCACCTTCATGCTGGTGGTCAGTCCGGTGCCCAACGTAATGGTGTCTCCGCCGCCGGTGCCAATGATCGATTCAGCGTTCGAAACCGTGGCGGTATTGGCGAAATCGCCGAAGGTCAGCACGTCGGCACCGGCACCCAGACTGATGCTGGCATTGCTTTCGGCAGCACCAAGGCTGATCAGGTCGGTGCCGGTGCCACCCGTCAACGTAGCAACGTTTCCGACGGTTCCGGTGTTGGCGGCGTTGTTCAAGGCAAGTGTGCTGTCGCCGCTGCCCAGATCGACCGACATGGCCGTGGTGAGAGCGGAGGCGAGGGTGATATTGTTATTGCCTGTGCCGCCGGTGATGGTGACGACGTTGGAGACCGTGAGAGTATTGTTGAAATCGCCAAGGTTCAGCGTGCTGCCGCCCGAACCGAGGACGAAGTCGTAGTTGTCGGCCGCCGCACCAAGGGTGACGGTATCGGTGCCGGTACCGCCCTGAACGGTCTGGACCGCGCCCACCGTGAGGCTGTTGGTCGCGTTGGCCAGGGTCAGCGTATCCGCGCCCGTGCCGAGGCTGACGCTGCCGCTGTCGATCGCCGTGCCGAGCGAAATCGTGTCGGCGCCACTCCCGCCGATCAGCGTCCCGGCATTGCTGACCGTGGCTGTGTTGGTGCCATTGTATAGGGTTAGAGTATTGTTGCCGCCCTCGAGGTCCACCTGCATGGCCGTGGTCAGCAGGTTGCCCAAGGTCACAGTGTCGTCGCCGGCGCCGCCCGAAAGGGTTTCCGTGCCTGCGACGGTGACGGTGTTGCCCAGGTCTCCCAGCGTCACCACGTCGTTGGCGTTGCCGCCAAGGTCGACGCTGGCGTTCGAGAGCGCGCCCAGAAAGGTGATGGTGTCGGAGCCGGTGCCGCCGGTCAGGGTATCGACGGTGGAGAATGTCTCGGACGTATTCGCGTTGCCGAAGGTTACGACGACGGACACTGGGGCCACTCCTGGAGCAACGGAAACCAGGAATTGGCCGTTTTGCCCTTGCACCTGGTGGTCTGCGCGATATTCGCGCGCCCCCTGCCTACGCCTAATAGGTAAACAAAACGTTCGCATAGCCGGGGTGAGTTGGGTTTTGTTCGCGCGGCGCGATGCGGATACGCCGAGCTTTTCCGCCTTGCGATTCAGCCGACACGAAATTCCATGCCGCCGATACGCACGCTCCGCGGCACCAGCTTCGGCGACCAGGTCACTCTGCTCTCGGTCATGGCGATTGCGCGCGCCGCCATGGGGTGCGCCAGCAGGGCGGCCGGATTAACGGAGGCCAGTTGGATCGCTTCGGCCGGTTCGGCCAGGCCCCAGGCAACCAGATTGCGCACGGCCTGGTCGAGGCAAAGTGCCGACCCGGCCAGCACATTGGTGCCCGGCCGGCGGATGGAGCCATCGGCGGCATGCTCTATGGACATGTCCGCGAAGCGATAAAGCCCGGGAGGCGCGGCCGCGGCGGCCGTGGCGTCGGTCACCAGCACCGAGCGCGACGAGCCCTTGGCCCGCAGCAGCACCTTCAGGGCGGCGGGAGGTATATGGACCCCGTCGGCGATGAAGCTGGCGGCGAGGCGGTCCTCGGCAAGCTGGGCGATCATCGGGTTGCGGAATTTCGGCTGCATGTGCGGCAGCGCGTTGCCAAGATGCGTGCTCATGGTGGCGCCGGCCTGGACGGCGGCGGCCACGGTCGCGTCGTCCGCGGCGCTATGGCCGATCGCCACCAGCATGTGCCGCTGGCTCGCCCAGCCGACCAGGGCCAGCCCACCCGGCTGTTCCGGGGCGAGAGTGAGCAGCAGGATCGGGCAGGTGAGGGCGGTGGCGAGGCGCAGGAGCAAGTCGGGATCGGGCGGCAGCATGGCAGCGGGCGGATGGCAGCCGGTGAAGCCCGGTGCGGGATTGAGGAACGGACCTTCCAGGTGAAACCCGGGCACCATCAGCGGCCCTAACCGGCTGTTGGCGACGGCGCGGTCCAGTGCAGCGAAGCGCTCGGCCAGGGCGGATTCGGGGGCGGTGATCAGCGTCGGCAGGCAGGAGGTGACTCCGGCGCGCAGCATGGCGTGCAACGCGTGATCGAGCGCCGCGGCGTCGAGTGCCGGATCGTTGAAGTCGACCCCGGCATAGCCGTTCACCTGGAGGTCGATCAGTCCGGTGGTGTGCATAAGCCAGCCTCCCGCCGCCGGTCCGACCAGGGCCATTTCAGGCCGCGTGTCGCAAGCACGAAATCGCGCGAGGTGCGTCACCGGCCGCTAAACGAATTCTTAAGTCTGCTCGTGTCATACCCAGGGCGCTTTTGGCTCACTCAGCGCGTTGCGTCCACGCCAGGCCGGACTGGCAAGGCTGGGCACGCGCGCTTGGGGCCTCGGAGTGTGCAGTGGAGCATGGGACGCGCAATGTCATCGTTGCACGAGCTTGCAGTGCTGTTTCCGCACGAGCCGTATTTCCTGGGCGACACGATGGGAGTGATGGGCGAGCCGTTGCGACACCTGTACATGTCCGCGGCAGTCGCCACGCTGCGGGATCTCGGCCGTGCGGTGCGCGTGCTGGAGATCGGTTCCTGGATCGGTTTCAGCACTTTGACCTGGGCACAGGCGCTGGATGAATTCCTGCCGCACAAGGGCAGCATCCTGTGTGTCGATCCCTGGGCAAGCTACTGGAGCCCCGCCGAGATAAAGGCAGGCGGCGTCATGGCGACGATGGATTTCATGGCATGCTCTGACCTGGCCTATAATCTTTTCCGCCACAACATAACCTTCGCGCCTGCCGCCATCCGCATCGACCACGCGCGCGGCCGGTCGGAGGACGTCCTGCCGCATTTCGCCGATGGCCGGTTCGATCTGATTTTCATCGACGGCGACCATCGCTACGCGGCGGTGGCGAATGAACTGCGGGCGGCTGATCGCTTGCTGGCCGACGGAGGCCTGCTGTGCGGCGACGATCTGGAGCATCAGGCCGCGCCAGGCGCGTACGACGGACAGGATCCGGCCATCCACTACATGCAGGAACCGGCGACGGGCGTTCATTACCACCCCGGCGTCACGCGCGCGGTTGCGGAGGCGCTGGGTCCGGTGTCGGCCTACGAGGGCTTCTTTGTCATGCGCAAGGTCGGGCGCGGCTACGTGCCGGTTGACCTCTCCGGCCGGACCGCATCCATCCCGCGGCATTTCCCGGCCGCACTGAAGGCCAGCATCCGGCGCAGATTTCCTTAATCGCCCGGTCCGCGGCTGGCGTGACGGCGGCCCCACTTGATACCACCTGACCGCAAGCAAGATTACACTGGTGAGTTTGCGGGCGGCGAGACGCCGGGCACCAGGCCGGGCGCCGGTTTGTTGCGTTCCCCGGCACTCCGTCGGCATTGTTGCCGCGCCTGCTGAGGAGACATCCCCGTGCCAGCGCCGAAGCCACAACTTCCGTCCGCCATCTGGCTGATCTTTCTTGGCTTGCTCGTGGTGACCCTGTTCGGCGTGTTCGGGTCCGGCGGTGGTGGCGGCGGAGGCACCGAGGTCATCCCGTACAGCCAGTTCCAGCAATTGCTCGACGCGGGGAAGGTGAAGCAGGTCACCGTCTCCGGCGACCTGCTGCACGGCACGCTCACCGAGAAGCTGCCCGGCGGCGACACCCAGTTCAGTACCGGTGCAGGTGCCGCCCGACCTCGCAGGCGCACTGGCGAAGCACGGGGTGGAATACAGCGGCGCCCCTTCCAGCACGGCGTTGAGCACGTTGCTGTCCTGGATCGTCCCGCCACTGCTGTTCGTCGGCATCTGGCTGTGGGCGTCGCGCTCGATGATGGGCGGCGGTGGCGGCGGACGCGGCGGGTTCGGCGGGGGCCTGTTCTCGATCGGCCGCAGCCGCGCCAAGCTGATCACCGCCGAGACCGGCATCAAGACCACGTTCGACGACGTGGCCGGGGTGGACGAGGCGAAGGAGGAACTGCACGAGATCGTCGATTTCCTCAAGCGGCCGGAGGAGTTCGGCCGGCTGGGCGCGCACATCCCGCGTGGCATCCTGCTGGTCGGGCCGCCGGGTACCGGCAAGACCCTACTGGCCCGAGCTGTCGCGGGGGAGGCGGGCGTGACGTTCTTCTCCACCAACGGCGCCGAGTTCGTGGAGATGTTCGTCGGCGTCGGCGCTGCTCGGGTGCGCGACATGTTCGAGAAGGCGCGCGAGTCGGCGCCGTGCATAATCTTCATCGACGAACTGGACGCGCTTGGCCGGGCGCGCGGCGCGTCGCCGATGACGGGGCAGGACGAGAAAGAGCAAACGCTCAACCAGTTGCTGGCTGAAATGGATGGGTTCGACCGGTCGGTGGCGATCGTGGTGCTGGCGGCGACCAACCGGCCGGAAATCCTCGATCCGGCACTGCTGCGGGCGGGGCGGTTCGACCGCCAGGTGCTGGTGGACCGGCCGGACAAGAAGGGCCGCGTGGACATCCTGCGCATCCATACCCAGCGGTTGAAGCTGGCGCCCGACGTGAAGCTGGAGGACATCGCCGCGCTGACCCCCGGCTTCACTGGGGCGGACCTGGCGAACCTGGCGAACGAGGCGGCGGTGGTGGCGACCCGGCGCGGCGGCGATTCGCTTGGCATGGACGACTTCACCCGGGCGATCGAACGCATCGTCGCCGGCCTGGAAAAGAAATCCCGGGTGCTGATCCCGAAGGAGCGGCGGGTCGTCGCCTATCACGAGATGGGCCACGCGCTGGTGGCGCTGGCGATCCCCGGGACCGATCCGGTGCAGAAGGTGTCCATTATCCCGCGCGGCATCGGTGCTCTGGGCTACACGTTGCAGCGGCCGGTGGACGACCGGTTCCTGATGAGCAGACAGGAGCTGGAGGACAAGATGACCGTTTTGCTCGGCGGGCGGGCGGCAGAGATGATCCTGGGGGACGACGTGTCCACCGGGGCCGCGGACGACCTGGCAAAGGCGACCGACATCGCGCGCGGGATTGTCATGCGGTTCGGCATGGACGAGGCGCTGGGGCCGGTGGCGTGGGACACCGACCAGGCCAGTTTCCTGCAGGACCAACCGGGGGTGTTCTGGCGGCAGCGGCGATATTCCGACCAGACGGCGCACGAGATCGATCTGGCGGTGCGCTCGCACGTGGAGGCGGCGCGGGCGCGGGCGGTGGGGATTCTGCGGGACAATCGGGAGGCGCTGGACGAGGGCGCCGCAGCCCTGCTGGCGCACGAGACACTGAACGGGGACGAGCTGCCGAAGGTGAAGACGATGGCGGTTCCGGGGAAGTGAACGCGGCGGACCGTGATTGGAAAAAACGATGGCCGACCCGGCGCCGACCTACCTGAAACCGAGCGCCGTCGAGCAGGCCTTCGGTCGTGTGCTCACATTGCTCGTTTGGATCGGCCTGGTCCGCGGTCACTTCTACATTCTCGAGGTGCGCGGGCGGAAGACCGGCAGGACGATCTCACTCCCGGTCGATTTGCTCGATTTCGACGGGCGCCGCTACCTGGTCTGCGCCCGGGGCAATTCCAACTGGGCACGCAATGCTCGTGCGGCCGGCGAGGTCGTGCTTGCGCGGGCGATGCGCCGCCGCCGCTACGCTCTGCGCGAACTGCCGGCCGTCATGCGCCCACCGGTCCTTAAAGCCTATCTCGATCGCTTCGCCAAAGAGGTGCAGCGGTTCTTTCCGGTCCCCAAGGGATCCGCGGTCGAAGCCTTCAACGACCTGGCGACGCGCTATCCGGTGTTCGAGCTCCAGCCGCTGGACCGGTGAGCGCTCGGTGATGCTGCGGCAAGCGTCCGGAGCTGCGACGGGCGGTGCTCTGATGCTCCGCCATGACGCGGCAATGGCGGCTACGATCCGCCTCCTGGCGGTGTGTCCTTGGAGAACGCCAGGCGCGTCCAGGTTACGCCCGCCTGCCCAAGGCTGGGCGCCAGCCCCTCGCGCCGCAGCACGAGGCGCAAACCTTCCGCGGCCGCCATTTGCACCGTTTCATCGGCAGGCACTGCGAACATGCGCCGCCCCTCAGGCACCGGCCCATACCGCAGCGACATGATCATGACGCCGGCCGGCCGCACCAGCGATGCAACGTTCGGCATGGCTCGTTGCCGCTGCGCTGCGTCGAGGTGCATCCAGACCGCTGTCAGCATGACGACATCGAAGGTCTCGCCGCGCGGCATGAGACGCACCAGGTCCGGCAGGCTGTCGTCCAGCCACTCAATCTGCGCTGATGGATGCAGTGCCACGGCCCGCACGCGCATTTCGGCCGTCGGTTCAACCGCCACGACGCGGTGTCCCAGCGCCGCCAGCCCAGCCGCGTCGCGCCCGGTTCCGGCGCCGATATCCAGCACACGGCACGCGGCGGTGGGGATAAGATGGAGGACCAGCCTGTGCGTTTCAGCGAAAGACAGGCTTTCATACTGCCTGGCAAGCGTTTCGGCTTCGTCGGCATAGCCCTCCGTGCCGCTTACCCGCGCCGTCATTATCCGGCTCCTATGCCGCCCGCCCCGGGCGTGGTTCGCCTCATGGCGCCGGCTTTGCCGGATCGCTTTGCACACCGGGCGACGTCGTCACCGTAATGGCGTCCGGTCCGGCGCGCTCCGCCCGGGATTGAAATGGATAGTCTTGCGCCCACGCCGGCGATCGCGGTTGCCAGTCCATGCGAAGTCCGGTGGCGTCCCCGGCATAACGCACGTCGCCGGTCACGATCGTACCAAGATCGCCGTAAGCGATGGAGAAAGCGGCTGCGCCGGATGCCGTGCTGCCGACGCCCGGCAGCGGGGGTTGGAACCGAACCTGCAAGGCGCGATTCCAGCGCGTGTCGGTGTAGCTTTCCAAGCCTCCGTTCGCGTCCACCACAAGCTCCACCCGCCGCCCGGCGCCCGCGGCGGCGACATAGGTGCAGCCCCCGCCATCCTGCGACACCAGCCGGTCGAACCGCACCGACCCCGGCGGGCCGGCGTCCTGCGCGGCGAACGACCAGTGTGTCTCGGTAAACGGAATGCTGCCGACGAAGATGTCATGGCTATAGGCTGCATGAAACGGCAATGGATCGGGCTGGCCGTCAATTGGCAGCGACACATCCTCGGCGCCAACCACGACGCTGCTGTGGGCCGCGATGGCATCCTCGCCGCGATGGAACATCAGGAAGCGATCCGCGGCGCCGTGCCCGATCTGCGGTGTCAACGTGCTGTCCCGATGGCGCAGGACGGTCGCCGGATCAAACCCGATCGCGATGGTGACAGGAATGCCTCCGTCGGACACCATTCGAACCGAGAGATCGAGCGGCCCGCCGGGGGCGCCGGAGGCGTTGTAGTCGATGTCGCGATACTGCCAGCCGGTCGCCCGTGCGACCGCGCGATCGTTGACATAACTGGTCTGCCGTTTCGGCGGCCGCCGCTCGGTGAAGAAGACCCACACGAGCGGCTTGCTGTCCGGCATCTGCGTGCTCATGACCTCGACCGCTTCGAAGTCAGGATGCCGAGGCAGCCAGGCGAACCAATGATGATCCCAATGTGTCGAGTACAGTCCGAACGGCACAACCGGCACCACCTCGGCTTGCGCGGCCGCAGGATCGCTGCCCAGCCCGCAGCAGGCGATCAGCACGACGAACGCCAGGAGTGGGGTGGCAAAAGCCCTGATACTGCCCAATCGGCGCATGCTCTCTGCTCCTCCAGAACGGTCCCGCTGTTGCGCCGTGTCGCCGGGCTTTGCCGTTGAGTGGTTAGTGTAACGGACAGGCAGCGACCGGTTAATCGATTTCGAACAGCCCCCCTTCTGTCCGCGTCAGGCTCCGCTATGCTGCGGCCCAGAATTGTCGCCCCAGGGAGGATCGAGCCATGGCATCCACCACCATCCAGGCCACCGACGGCTCCGGCAGCTTTTCCGCCTATCTGCTCCAGCCGGAGGGAAAACCCGCCGGCGTCGTCGTACTGATCCAGGAGATCTTCGGCGTGAACCAGGCGATGCGCGACACCGCCGCATGGGTCGCCGACATGGGCTTCATCGCCATCTGCCCCGACCTGTTCTGGCGCATCGAGCCCGGCATCGACATCACCGACAAGTCCGACGCCGAATGGAAAAAGGCCTTCGAGCTGTTCGGTAAGTTCGACCAGGCCAAGGGCATCGAGGATCTCCAGGCCACCGTTGCCGCGGCCCGCAAGCTGCCGGGCGCCAATGGCAAGGTCGCCACCATGGGCTACTGCCTGGGGGGCCGGCTCGCCTTCATGATGGCGGAGCAATCGGATGCCGACGTGAACATCTCCTATTACGGCGTCGGCCTCGACAACCTGCTGACCGACCTCGCCAAGGTCACCAGGCCGCTGCTCGTGCACATCGCCGACAAGGACGAGTTCTTCCCGCCGGAAGGCCGCGCCAAGGTGGTCGAGGCGACCAAGGGCACCGCGCTCGTCCACACCTACGTCTATCCGAACGCCGACCATGCCTTCGCGCGGGTTGGCGGCGTGCATTGGGACGGACGTTCCGCCACGATCGCCAACGGCCGCAGCGCCGAGGCGCTGGTCGCCGCGCTGGGGTAGCGCGGTATGCGGAGCACGCTACCGCACCAACGATGTTAGTTACGAAGAGGGTAGAGAGCGAGTCGGGCGGCGCGAAACAATAATGAGTTATATCATCGCGTTATGAAATTACACGGTAATAGGGGCAAAACCCCGGGCATGAGTGCATTTGGTGCTTGCCCCGACGCGGGCAACTCGGATTCAAGCTATGTGTGAGCCAGCCGGATAACTTTGATGGCCTGTCGTCTGCCCAGCTCCGGGAGTTGGTGGGCAATCTATTGGCGAAGTTGACCGAACTGGAGCGAACAGTAGCGGCGCAGCGTGAGGAGATCGCCCGGCTGAAAGGCCTGAAGGGCCGTCCTGACATCAAGCCAAGCGGCATGGAGAAGGCTACCGCACCATCCAAGCCAGGCAGCCGGGAGAGGCGTCGTCGTCGCGGCAAGGTGCAGCCTCGCGCGAACGTCGAGGACCGTGTGCTGAAAGCCGCGGCACCGGCAGGGTCGCGCTTCAAGGGCTACGAGACCTATCTGGTCCAGGAGCTTGTGCTGTCGGTGCATGCGATCCGCTACCGCCGCGAGCGTTGGGCCACACCGGACGGTCAGACCATCGTCGCGCCGCTGCCAGAGGGGACCGAGGGACATTTCGGACCTGACCTGCGCCGCTTCGTGTTGATGCAGTACCATCAAGGTCAATCCACGTTGCCGCGGCTGACTGCCCTGCTGCAGTCGGTTGGCCTGTCGATCTCCAAGCGTGAGGTCCAGCGCCTGCTGACCGAGAAGCATGATGGCTTTCTCGCCGAAGCCCGCGACGTGCTGCGCGCGGGATTGCAAACATCGCCTTGGATATCGGTCGACGACACTGGCGCACGACACAAAATGGCGAACAGCTTCTGCACTCAAATCGGCAATGACCGGTTCACCTGGTTCGGCACGCGGCCATCGAAGAGCCGGCTGAACTTCCTCGACCTACTGCGTGCCGGCCATACCGACTTCGTGCTCAACGCCGCAGCGTTCGATTATATGCGCAGCCGCGCTTTATCCGCTCCCCTGATCGCCCAACTGGCCGAGCAGCCGGAAGCAGCCTTTGCTGACCAAGCCGCATGGCAGGCGCATCTCGACCGGCTTGGCTTCGCTGCCCTGACCATGGCACCAAATCCGGTGCAGATCGCCACCGAAGGAGCGATCTGGGGCAGCATCCACGCGCACGAATTCCTGCGCGATGGCGTCGTGTTAAGCGATGATGCCGGGCAGTTTGCCGTCGGCCGGCATGCGCTGTGCTGGGTGCATGCTGAACGGCTGGTGCACAAGCTGGATGCCTTCACCGACCACAACCGTGCCGCTCAGCAGAAGGTGCGCAAGCTGATCTGGGACTTCTACGCCGCTCTCAAGGCGTACCGCGCCGATCCCGAGAAACACCGCCGTCTTGCACTGCGGGCACGGTTCAATCGCATCTTCCGCCGCCGCACCGGCTTCATCACGTTGGATCGTCTGTTGGCACGCCTGCTCGCCAACAAGGACGAACTGCTGGCGGTGCTCGACCGACCCGAGACACCGCTGAATACTAATGGCTCCGAGAACGACATCCGCTGTCAGGTTACCCGTCGCAAGGTCAGCGCCGGAACCCGCAGCGACCTCGGTCGCGACTGCCGTGACGCCTTTCTCGGTTTAGGCAAGACATGCGCAAAGCTCGGCGTCGCGTTCTGGGACTATCTCGGCAGCCGGCTTCGCGTTCCCGGTCACCTTGTCGTTGCGCAACTGCCGGGACTAGTCCGCTGCCGCGGGCAGCCCGCCTGAACGGTGGGCTGCCCGGGGTTTTGCCCCTATTACATTACACGCTTGTCAAAAGAAAATAATACTAACGGCTTGATAACGGCGGCGGCATCGCCATGTCCACGCGGCGCTAACAGGAGCCGCAGCAGAATGCCGAAGTCCAGCAAGTCACGCCCGATCAGCCAACGCATGGCCCTGGTGCATGCCCTCGGACACCCTAACTCGCCGCCGGCGCCAACACGATGGCGCGGACCAGCGCACGGCGAGGCAGGCGCATCATCGATCGCGTCGATTATCGTGACACCACTGGCAGCACCGAACACGCCGAACGCCGCAACGCTGACCAACGGCAGCGGCAGCGACCTGATTGTGACCTGGCAGCCGCCGGCAACCGACGCCACGCATGGTGCGGCGACCGGGTTCAACCTGCGATCCAGTCCCTCCGGCGCCGGCATCTGGACGACGGTGGCGGGCGCCACCAGCCCATACGACCTGTCGGGGCTGCAAGCGGGTGCGGCGATCGACGTGCAAACCCAGGGCTCTAACGCCATCGGAGTCAGCGCATGGTCCGCCACCAGCACCGCCACCACAGCCGCCGCGGCACCGAACGCGCCGAGTCCCGCGGCGCTGGCACAAGGCGCCGGCAGCAACCTGACGGTGACCTGGACAGCTCCCGCAATCGACAGCACGCATAACGCAGCCACCGGATTCAACCTGCGGTCCAGCCCCTCCGGTGCCGGTGCCTGGACGACCGTGTCGGGCGTCACCAGTCCGTACATCCTGTCGGGCCTGTCGGCCGGCGTAGCAGTCGACGTGCAGGTGCAGAGTTCCAACGCCACCGGCACGAGTGCATGGTCGGCCACCAGCACGCTCATCACGGCCACCGCCGCACCGAATGCGCCAAGCGCCGCGTCACTGGCGCAGGGCACCGGTAGCAACCTTACGGTGACCTTGACAGCGCCTGCGACCGACAGCACGCATGACGCGGCTACCGCGTTCAACCTGCGATCCAGCCCGTCCGGCGCAAATACCTGGACGACGGTGTCGGGCGTGACCAGCCCCTACACTCTTTCGGGCCCTGCGGCCGGCGCAGCGATCGACGTGCAGGTTCAGGGCTCGAACGCCGCGGGCGCAAGTGCATGGTCAGCGACGAGCACTCTCACGACCGCGACAGCCGCACCAAACACCCCGAACGCCGCGTCACTGTCGCAAGGCACCGGCAGCGACCTGACCGTGACCTGGACAGCCCCGGCGGTCGACAGCACACATAATGCAGCCACCGGGTTCAACCTGCGATCCAGCCCTTCGGGCGCGGGCACCTGGACGACTGTATCGAACGTTACCAGCCCATACGATCTCTCCGGGCTGGCAGCCGGCGTGGCGATCGACGTGCAGGTCCAGGGATCCAACGCCGGCGGCAGCGGCGCATGGTCGACCACCAGCACGCTGACGACCGCGGCAGCCGGACCCTACGCACCGAACGCCCCAGCAATCGCCGGCGTCGCGCCGGCGCCGGATGGCACCAACTCCAAACTGATTGTCACCTGGACCGCGCCGACGGTCGACAGCAGCCACGGTGCCGCAACCGGCTATAACCTGCGTTACGGTCCAGCCGGCTCCGGCACCTGGACCACGGTATCGGGTGTCACCAGCCCGTACACTCTCACCGGCCAGAGCGGCGCAACTGCGATCAGCGTCGAGGTCCAGGGCACCAATGCCGCAGCAAGTCCAGGCGCCTGGTCGGCCGCAACCAACGGCACGACCTGGGGCGTCACGGTAACGCCGGGCTCTTGGCAGGCCGCGGCGACGCAGGTCCACAACACCCCCGTTGCACCGAACACCGGGGTCAATGGATTTGCAACTCCCGCACCGACCGCGGTCACCGGGGCAGCGTTCGCGTGGTCGACAAGCGCGTCCGTAGTCCCGAACACAGGGTTGATCGCGGCCACCACAGACGGTCAAACCAACGGGTGGGGCCAGTGGTTCAGCACCCCAGCCACAGCCGGCACGTTCTACCTCTGGATGTTGGCACAGAGCGCCGGCGGCGTTACGGCAGGCGCCCTGGTGACGTCAGCGATCACGGTATCGTAACGGTTAGCAAACCTCTCCCGCGGGAGCGGGAGAGGTCGAAGTCGCGAAGCGACGAGGGTGAGGGTGATCGGGTCGCCCCGCTCTACCTGCTACGTGCCGACCCGATCACCCTCACCCGCCACTTCGTGGCGACCTCTCCCGCTCTCGCGGGAGAGGTTAGGCACGCGTAGCGCGGGAGAGGTAAGGCTTACACCCGATGCGTCTCGTGCGTTGACGGGTGAAACAAGTCCTCCGGCGTCAGCAGCCGGGACGACAGTCCTTCCGCGTGATGCCGTTGCAGAAACACCTCCAACACGTGGCGGTTGGCATCCAGGCCGTAGGACCAGAAATCCTCGCCCATCAACGTTCGGGCTGCCAGCAGTTGTTCCTCGACGAAGGGCAGCGTCACTTTGGTCGCCGCGACATCGCGCAGTTTCACCAGCGCCTGGGTTTTCGCCTGTTCGAACGCCTTCATGACGGCGATCGGCAACCATGGATGCTGTGCCGCCAGGGGCCGCCGTATTCCCAGCAGATGCATGATCGGAAATATCCGCGTCTTGCGAAACCACGCCGCGCCGGCCGCGGCAGGATCGGAGAACAGCCAGGCCACATGCGGATGTCCGGCCGTGAAACACGATGGCGCCCGAGGCCCGATCAGCGCATCGATCGCACCCTCGGCCAGCATTCCCGAGATCGTCTTGCCATCCGGCGCGTCTTCCACCCGCACATCCGCCGGCAGCGTCACCGCGATCTTCTCGATCCGTCCCGCTTGCTCGTACCCGCCGCGCACCCACGTCACATCGGACGGCTTCACACCGTAGTCCTGTTCCAGCATCGCCCGCGTCCACACATTCGCGGTGACCTGGTATTCCGGCACGCCGATGCGCCGCCCCTTCAGGTCTTCCGGCCGTGCGATCCCTCGATCGGTGCGGATGTAGATCGAGTTATGCCGGAACGCGCGCGACGGAAACACCGGCACCCCGACATACGGGCAACTCCCCGCCGCGGTCTTCACCGTAAAACTGCTCATTGACAGCTCGCAAATGTCGAAATCGGCGTGCCGGAACGCGCGGAAGAAAATCTCCTCCGGCTCCAGCAGCATGAACACCGGATCGACGCCATCGATCCGCACCGAGCCATCAACCATCGGCCGTACCCGGTCGTAATCGCCGACCGCGATCGACAACGTCAGCTTTCCCATGTTCGTCCCCCTAGAGTGACCTGTCATTGCGATGCGCGCAGCGACGCAGCAATCTCCCGCGGAAGCTTGCTTCGCCACTGCGCTGCGGACAATGACCGCGCGAGGGCGACCACAGGAGGCTACAGATGACGCACACCACCTGCATCAGGAACGCGGCCTGGATCATTGCGTGGGACGCGGCGGCCGGCACGCATGTCTATTTGCGCGATGCCGACCTGGCGTTCAGCGGCAACACGATCGTGCATGTGGGCGCGTCGTACCAGGGCGCGGCGGACACCGAGATCGACGGCCGCACGATGATGCTGATTCCGGGCCTGGTGGACATCCACTCGCATCCCAGCACCGAGCCGTTCTTCCGCGGCATCCGCGAAGAACACGGCGTGCCGGCAATGTTCATGACCGGCCTGTACGAGCGTTCCTTCGCGTTTCGCACCGACGCCGCCGGGCGCAGCGCAGGCAAGACCGTGGCGTATTGCGAGATGCTTCGCACCGGCATCACCTCCGTCGCCGACCTGTCCGGCGCCGATCCCGGCTGGATCGACCTGGCGGCGCAAAGCGGCCTGCGGGTGTTTCTCGCACCTGGTTATGCATCGGCGCGCTGGCAACTGGAGAACGGCTGGCAGCTTAAATACATCTGGGATGAGGCGGCCGGGCAACGCGGCATGGACGACGCGTTGGCGTTGATCGCCCAGGCCGTGCGGCATCCCAGCGGACGGCTGTCCGGCGTGGTGTTCCCGGCGCAGATCGACACCTGCACCGAAGCGCTGCTGCGCGAAAGCTGGGAAGCCGCGGAGCAACTCGACGTCCCCTTCACCACGCATTGCGCGCAGAGCGTCAACGAGTTCAACGAGATGGTGCACCGGCACGGTAAGACTCCGATCCGTTGGGCGCGCGACATCGGCATTCTCGGCAAGCGCAGCATCCTCGGCCACGCCATCTTCACCGACGAACATTCCTGGACGCGCTGGCACACCAGGGACGACGTCAACATCCTGGCGGAGACGGGCGCCTCGGTGGCGCATTGCCCGTCGCCCTTTGCGCGTTACGGCCAGACACTGGAGGATTTCGGGCGCTATCGCCGCGCGGGTGTGAACCTGGGGCTGGGCACCGATGTCGCACCGCATAACCTGATCGAGGAGATGCGGTTGGCCGCCATCCTCGCACGCGTGGCCGCACGCGACATCAACACGACCAGCACCGCGGCGATTTTTCATGCAGCGACGGTGGGCGGGGCCACCGCGTTGGGGCGTGACGACATCGGCCGGCTGGCGCCCGGTGCGCGGGCGGATCTGGTGCTTGTGGACCTGACCAATCCGTTCATGCTGCCGGCGCGCGACCCATTGCGTTCATTGGTCTACACCGCCGCCGATCGCGCCGTGCAGAGCGTCTTCGTCGATGGCGAGAAGGTGGTAGAGGCAGGCCGCGTGCTGACGCTGGATCACGCCGAGGCGCTTGGCATCCTGGCCGAAGCGCAGGCTCGCATGGAAGCCGACGTGCCCAACCATGATTGGGCCGAGCGTCGTGCCGACGAGATCGCGCCGCTGAGCTTGCCGGTGCGCGGCTGACGGGAGAGAAACGATGGTGCGGATCGACGTTGTTACGACTTGCGGTGGCGATGGCGGCGACACGTCGCTGGGTGACGGCTCGCGTGTGCGGAAGGACGCGCTGCGCATGGAGGCAATCGGTTGCGTGGACGAGGCCAACAGCGCGATCGGGGTGTTGCGCCTGGCGACGCTCGGCGACGCCCAGGCGGACGCTATGCTGGCGCGCATCCAGCACGATCTGTTCGATGTCGGTGCCGATCTCTGCGTGCCGGGAGAAGCTGGCGACCGTCTGCGTGTGAACGGCGCGTTGACTGTGCGGCTGGAGCAGGAGGTGGCGGCGATGAACGCGGAGCTGTCGCCGCTGAAGAGCTTCGTGCTGCCGGCCGGCAGCGCAGGCGCAGCCCATGCACACGTTGCTCGCGGCGTCGCACGTCGCGCCGAGCGCCGCGTGGTGGCGCTGGCAGATGCGGAACAGGTGAACCCGGAGGTGGTGCGCTACCTCAACCGGCTGTCGGATCATCTGTTTGTTCTGGCGCGGCGGCTGAATACGGCCGCAGGCGGCGATGTGCTATGGACGCCAGGGCTAAATCGGTGAGCGCAGCCGCAACCGCTGAAGCACCGGGGAACCCGCCTCCGATCGCAGGTCGAGCCCGTCCGTCGGCTCGCGACTTTGGCATAAACCAGAACGATTCTTCCGTTGAAAGTCACATTACAATTCGGTTAGCGTAATTCTCGATCCCCCAAGGGGTCGACGACAAGGGGGGAAATCCGCTTCCAAGGAGAGCGTTTCATGCGTAGGCTAGTAATGACTTTCGCCGTGGCGACCTTGATGCTGTGTGGGGGACTGGTGGCGTGGAAGGCTGAAGCCATGGTTGGCGCAGGAGCCGCGCAGGTAAGCACAGCCGCCAAATCCGCAGGGCCGGTGACCCATGCAGCTTGCGGGGGTAACGGCGCACACTGTCCTCCGGGATACGTGTGGAACGGAAACCGTTGCGTTCCTTGCTAACGGTGCCCTCGGTTCGTTGTAGAGACTAACCGGAAACCTGCGCCGTCGGCGTTATTTCGCCGATCACGCCGACGGACAGGTTACGGCCGCTGCTCCGGTCGCACGCAACTGCCGTCCACCACACCATCGGGCAGGTTGAGCGCGATCCGGGCACCCACCGTCGCCCATGCACTGTCGCGCGTCTTGAATACGCGCTGTCGGTGCAGTGCGAATCAAGCCGCGCCTCGGCATTGAGAGTTGGCCACCGGCCGGCGACAGCCGACCCGTCCTGAATGAAACCGCCATCGCCCGTGTCATGGCCGGCGCAGCCCGGCCATGACACGGGGGCGCTGTTTCTTGCTCGTTGGCCACCGGCCGGGATTTTGACCGGCCGTAGCAACGATTCTCCAGCGTCACTGCACAACAGACCTGGCTTAGCCTCGGCGAGAGCTCCCTTTGGGCAGCCACTTTGGCTGGACAGCGGACCTTTATGACCCAAGGCAAAAAGCCTAGCATTGCGTTCATGCGCCGAGACGGTATGTCTCGCATCTGAGTGCCAGTCAGGGGAGATTTTCATAGTGGCAGTCGACGCCGGCAAGGCTGACAGCGCAATTGCGCAGCGCACACGGCCGATGTTTCTCTCAGACCACCTCGCGAATGAGCGGACCTATCTCGCCTACCTGCGCACCGCGATATCTCTGATGAGCTTCGGGATCGCGATCAATCGCTTCAGTGTTTTTCTTGACCAATCCAATCCAACGCGCAACACCGAGCACCCGGTGTCTCGGCTGGCCAGCTCCGGGCAGTTCGGTATCGGCATGGTGGCGCTCGGCATGGTGTTGCTGGCCTGGGCTGCCGTGCATTATTACCTGATCTTGCGCCAGATCGAACGGCAAAACTTTTCTCCGCGGCCCGGCAGTATCCTGATCCTGACTGCACTCGTTCTGCTTTGTGGATTGGGTGGGGTCGTCTGGCTGTTCGTAGCCTGACCACAACAGCGGGACGCAATGGGCCCGCGAAAAACGGGCATCGCGGCCACGTCGCCGAAAGTCCGCAGTGGGTAACGAATCCGGTAATGGCCGCCGCAATGGGTGGCAAGCGGCGCTGGGCGCCGTCCGCCCTGCCCAAGGACTGTTTGGGGATCGGACAGTGCAGGATCGCCAGCCCCAATCGGCGTGCATCTGCGTCCGGCGGCGTCGAGACGACAATCGTCGGTTGCGGGCCGCGAAGACGAAATTGTGACAAGCGCAACCATCGGCGAGCGCCGCTTGCGCAAGGGTCGCGCTTCGATAACCATCCCCTCTCGGTCAATCGGCGTGGAGATAATGTCATGGCCAGCGAAGACAAAATGCATCGGTCACATCTGCCCATCCCGACACCGGAGCGGACCGGCCTGATCACCTATGACGCAAAGGACCCGGACAGCAAATTCCCGCCCATCGAGCAATTGCGGCCGCCCAAGGGTGCGCCCAACGTGCTGATCATCCTGATCGACGACGCCGGGTTTGGCTCTGCGAGCGCGTTCGGCGGCCCCTGCCAGACGCCGAACGCGGAAAAGCTTGCCGCCGGCGGGCTGAAGTTCAACCGCTTTCACACCACCGCTCTCTGCTCGCCGACGCGCCAGGCCATGCTGACCGGACGTAACCACCATTCCGCCGGCATGGGTGGCATCACCGAGATCGCGACCGGGGCGCCGGGATACAATTCCGTGCTGCCCAATACGATATCGCCCTTGGCGCGAACGCTGAAGCTCAACGGCTACTCCACGGCGCAATTCGGGAAGTGCCACGAAGTTCCGGTGTGGGAAACCAGCCCGGTCGGGCCGTTCGACGCATGGCCGACAGGCGGCGGCGGCTTCGAGTATTTCTACGGTTTCATCGGCGGCGAGGCGAACCAGTGGTACCCGACGCTGTACGACGGCACCACGGCGGTCGAACCCAAGAAAACGCCCGAAGAGGGCTATCATTTCATGGAGGACATGACCGACAAGGCCATGGCCTGGGTGTCGCAGCAGAAGGCGCTGGCGCCGGACAAGCCGTTCTTCGTTTATTTCGCGCCCGGCGCAACTCACGCGCCGCACCATGTGCCCGCGGAATGGGCCGACAAATACAAGGGCAAGTTCGACCAGGGCTGGGACAAGCTGCGCGAGGAAACGATTGCCCGACAGAAGAAGCTCGGTGTCGTCCCGGAGGACTGCCAGCTCACCGCCCGCCACGCGGAGATCCCGGCCTGGGACGACATGCCGGAGGCGCTCAAGCCCGTCCTGCGCCGCCAGATGGAAGTGTACGCCGGCTTCATGGAGTACACCGACCACCATGTCGGACGTCTGCTCGATGGCATGGAACGGCTCGGCATCCTCGACGATACTCTGGTCTACTACATCATTGGCGATAACGGCGCCTCGGCCGAGGGCACGCTCAACGGCGCCTACAACGAGATGGCCAACTTCAACGGCCTGGCGGCGCTGGAAACCCCGGAATTCCTCATGGCACGGCTCGACAAGCTCGGCGGGCCGGAGTTGTACAACCACTACGCCGTCGGCTGGGCGCACGCGATGAACGCGCCCTATCAGTGGACCAAGCAGGTTGCTTCGCACTGGGGCGGGACACGCAACGGCACCATCGTACACTGGCCGAACAGCATCAAGGCGAAAGGCGAAATCCGCTCGCAGTTCCATCACGTCATCGACGTGGCGCCCACGATTCTTGAGGCGGCAGGATTGCCGGAGCCTGTGTCGGTCAACGGCGTGCACCAGCGCCCCATCGAGGGCGTCAGCATGCTGTACTGCTTCAACGACGCGAACGCCGCGGAGCGGCACGAGACGCAGTATTTCGAGATGTTCGGCAACCGCGGCATCTATCACAAGGGCTGGACCGCGGTGACGAAGCACGGGACGCCCTGGGTGCTCGTCGGGCGCAAGACCGTGCCGCTCGACGACGACATCTGGGAACTCTACGACACCAGCAAGGACTGGAGCCAGGCGAACGACCTGTCCAAGCAGATGCCGGAGAAGCTCCATGAGCTGCAGCGGCTGTGGCTGATCGAAGCGACGCGCTACAACGTGCTGCCGATCGACGACCGGGTTGTCGAAAAGATGAACCCCGATACCGCCGGCCGGCCGGTCCTGATCAAGGGAAAGACCCAGTTGCTGTTCGGCGGCATGGGGCGCCTGTCGGAGAACTGCGTGCTGAACATCAAGAACAAGTCGCACGCGGTCACCGCCGAGATCGTCGTGCCGGCCTCCGGCGCCGAGGGTGTGATCATTGCCCAGGGCGCGAACATCGGCGGCTGGAGCCTGTATGCGAAAGGCGGCAAGCTCAAATACTGCTACAACGTTGCGGGAGTAAATCATTATTATGTGGAAGCGGCGAGCCCGCTGCCGGCGGGTGAGCACCAGGTGCGCATGGAGTTCGCCTACGCCGGAGGAGGACTCGGCAAGGGTGGTGAGGTGACGCTGTACGTTGACGGCACGAAGGTCGGCGAAGGCACCGTTCCGATGACGCAGGCGATGGTCTTCTCGGCGGACGATGGCTGCGACGTCGGCGAGGATAGCGGCGCCCCGGTCTCCCCGGACTACGGCTCGCACGGCAATGCTTTCAACGGCCGGGTCAAGGGCGTGCAGCTCGCCATCACCGATGCCGCCGAGAATCCAGAGCACCTCGTGTCGCCGGAGGAGGCAATCCGCGTCGCGATGGCGCGGCAGTAGGCCAATCGCGCTCTGCGCGGCACGTGCCTGCGGCGTGGCGCCCTGCGGAGGCACTGCGCACAGGCTGTGTCCATGTCCACTGCTGCACAACCTCGGGGTTGGCGTCGGCGCCAAGATGCCCTTCCCCAGGTCCGCCGTGGGCCGACCCTGGCTGTAGGGATCGCGATCATCCTGCCGCCGCTTTGGGTCGAGTTTGCCGGGAGCTGCCTCGGTCACCCCACCGCTGCTTTGGGTCGGTACCTGTCGAACAGCCCGGGGGGCGGGAACGGCAACTTACCACGCCAGCTTGCGCCAAAGCTGCCATTCCGCCATCGGCCAGGCTCTGCTATTCGATCGCTTGGTCTAAATGTCGGAGAAGGGTCGAGGGCGGCGGATCCCGCCGCCGCCGATATCACGGTCTGTATGCCTCAGATATCGATCTGTTCCGCGATTGCCAGAGCATCGTCGACTTCGATCCCGAGATAGCGGACCGTGCTTTCCAGCTTGGTATGCCCGAGCAAGAGCTGGACAGCGCGAAGGTTTCCGGTGCGCCGATAGATCAGGGCTACCTTCGTCCGGCGTAGGGAGTGCGTCCCATATAATGCGGGATCCAGGCCGATCGACCCTGTCCATTGGTCCATGAGACGCGCGTAGTGCCGGGTAGTGAGCGGCTTGTTCTTTCCGATCCGGCTCGGAAATAGATATTGACCAGGTCCGCGATTGCTCTGCCTGATCCATTGCAGGACTGTCTCGCGTGTCTGCTCGGTTATTTCGAACTGGACGGGACGCTCGGTCTTCTTCTGCATAACCACGGCTCTCGGCCGGACGCGTCCGCCCAGCAGCACGTCATCGACTCTTAATGCGACGAGGTCGCAACCGCGAAGCTTGCTGTCGATTGCGAGGTTGAACATGGCAAGGTCGCGCAATCGCTCTTTCAGTTGAAGACGGATGCGGATCGACCAGACCTCCCGAAGCTTAAGTGGTGGTTTCTGTCCGATGAACTTGCCGCGATTCCAGGGCGATCGAGGATTGGCAAGGAATGGCTGTGGCTCACTATGGGTTTCGGCAGACATGCGTGGCTCCTGCGCTTACAGGCCCACGACTGTCGTAGGCCAACTGGCAAGCTAACCATTGCGGTGACGATGGCGCTCTCGGATGGGGAGCGATCCTTTGGTCGCAACTGGCCATTGGCGTTGGCGCGGGTTTGCCGCCAGGTTGCAGCTCTGCGATAAATCATCGCAGGCGGCGCCCGCGACCGGCGGGCGCAAAAAGGAGAAAGGGCCGGAGATATGACCTCGGAACCTGTTCACTATCTCAGCCTGATGGACGTTTCGGCGAGGCTCCGAAGCGGCGAGTTGAAGCCAACCGCCCTCACCGAAACGATCCTGGCGCGAATTGCGCGGCATGACGGAGCGCTGAAGTCCTACACGGCGCTGCTCGCGGATCGCGCGATGGCCAAGGCGCGGGTGGCGGAAGAGGAACTGAATTGTGGCTTTTGCCGTGGCCCGTTGCATGGCGTGCCGATCGCAGTGAAAGATTTGTGCTACACCGCTTTCGCTCCTACCAGCGCCGGGATGTTCATTTATAAAAACTTCATTCCGCCGTACACCAGCACCGTGGTGGAGCGGCTTGAACGCGGCGGGGCGATCATCCTGGGAAAACTCTCGATGACCGAGGGGGCCTTCGCGATCCACCATCCCAACATGCCAACCCCCGTGAATCCCTGGCGGGCTGACGTAGCGACGGGCGCGTCCTCCAGCGGGTCGGGTGTGGCGACGGCGGCGGGACTGTGCTTCGGCTCACTTGGCTCCGATACCGGCGGATCGATCCGCATGCCGTCATCCGCCTGCGGATTGACGGGCCTCAAACCGACCTGGGGCCGCGTCAGCCGCCGCGGCGTCTTCGCCTTGTCGGAATCACTCGATCATATCGGCCCAATGACGCGGACGGCGGCCGATAGCGCAGCTATGCTGGCGGCGATCGCTGGTGCGGACCCACACGATCCAACCGCACTTCATGCGCCGGTGCCCGACTATATCGTCGGACTCATGGGTGGTATTCAGGGCCTCCGCGTCGGGTTGGCTCAAACCTATGCCTTCGATGGCCTGAGCCCGGACGTGCGTGAGGTTCTGAGCGGCGTGAAAGACGCGCTGGTCGAACTGGGTGCGCGGTTGGTGCCCGTCGAGTTCCCATCCCTCGCGGATGCGAGGGCCGCGTGGGGGCATATTTGCCTGGCGGAGGTGCTGATCGCGCATGAGGCGACCTATCCCTCTCGCGCAGGGGAGTATGGGCCGGGTCTAGTGCCGGTGCTTGAGGCCGCCGGAAAAACAACACTCCTGGAGCTTGGCAAGGCTCATATCATGCGTGACCAGTTCGCCGGTCAGGTCGCGCGTATGTTTGAGGACATCGATGTGCTGCTGATCCCGGTGTGGACCACCCCGGCGCCGAGCGCCGCGGAATGGACTGAGATGGCGAAGGGGGACATCGTGGAACAGTTGCTGTTCTCGATACCATTCAATTTGACCGGCCTCCCGGCTCTCACGATGAACGGCGGCTTTGACAAACGTGGCGCGCCAATCGGGTTCCAACTGGTTGGGAAGCATTTGTCGGAAGATTTGCTGCTTCGCGCTGGCCATGCGTTCCAGTCAGTCACCGACTGGCACACGCGCCATCCCGCGCTGGATTAGCCCCCAGAGATCAACCCGCTGGCGTGTGGCGCGGGTGGCAGCGCTGGCTGGGCTGGCGGGAGACTATGGGTTGGACATGGTGGCGCCGGTTCGGAGTCAGCAACGGCGGAACGAGGCGGTCATGAATGGCGTCTCCTGAAGCAACATTGGACGGCAGGGTTTTGAGGGGTACAGGGGCGCCGGAAACCCGCTGCCGTTGGTGGGGCGCGTTCAAGGACCGCTGTGGGTGGATTCCGGACCTTCCCGGTTCGTTGGGTCGGTGACAGATAAGCGCCCATCTTGGACATTCAGCAGTTTCAGCCAGCACCTCTAAACCGGTCGTTCCCCAACGTGCGATCGATACAGGTGCGACGGTTCCTCGTGAGCGATATCCACGGTCACATCAGTCGGCTTAAGTGGGTTTTGAGATAACTGTTTAACCGCGCTCTTGACCACCGGTAGCGTTAGAATTGGCTCAATGCGCTGCCGTTCGCCCCGAGCACGAAGCCGTCTTGGCGGCCCCGGGGGCCTCGTTTTATGACCTTCTAATGTGCCGTCAAACGTCATGTATTCGGTAGTAGGAGGAACCGGCATCGGCGGGTCCCGGCGTGATGCCAATCGTGCCGCCTCCTCGGCTCGTAACTTCTCTACTTCCAGCCTGAGCTTCTCCCATTGTAAAGGCCAAAACTGAACCTTCTCAACGATCTGCATCAGCGTCCATACGGCTGCGATCCCAGCAATCGCAGGACTAAGGATAATCAGGCCAGGTGACTGAAAGCGGATCCTCGATACATTGAGTTGATACGCCTTCGGTATGCGAAAGCTGCCTCTTCCATAGCCGCGGAAACCGCGTTCGTCGATTTCGTACGGGTCTTGCTCGACCTTGAACGCGACGACGTAGAGACGGTTGACATCGAATAGGAAGGCGGACAGGTCCAGCGCACCAATGTGCATGTGGTCTGAGAAGTCCAGGCTGACGAAGATGCCTTCCTCAGTCGGTGGCATTGATGTTCTCCCCAGGCAACCAAATCACACATTCGGGGGGTTCTGCAAGCGGTACCCAGCCTTGTTTCTCCCTTGTTCTCACCCGAGGGAGGCGGCACAGCGCCTCGATGTCTCCGGCAACGGTCATCGTCTTCGATGCCGTTCGCCTGCGTCATCTGATCTCGCCCAAGGCGGCACTTCTGGTACGCTGCCGGGACCGCCGGTGCTTGGCCTCGCTATCGGTGCTGGACCTGGTATATGTCCATGGCCCTGATAGTCATGTGCTGGACATTGAACGGCGGCTGCGATGTCAGCACTGAGGCAGAAAGGGATTTGTGACGGTGAGAGTGGAGTGGGTTGGTGCGTGAGATGCGTTTCACCAAGTCAGAGATGCTCTGAGGTATTTGTGCGTCAGGACGCGGCCTACCGGCTGGCGATTGTGGCAAGTCACTGGATCCGAGATCATAGGACATTCAAGCCCAACGCAGTCGAAGAGGCACGGGGCCTGTGGATGGAAGTGGATGATAACTGGATCGACTTCACCGACATCGCAAATGAGCTAGAGCGCGATCCCAATTTGCTGTCGGGAGAGTTGGTGATGAACCAGCTCCATACCACCATTCGCGCACCGCTTGAGGTGCTGAGGGACTATTGCGAAGACTATGACGCGGCCCAGGGTACGCCGACGCTGATGCCATTTCTTGAAAATGCGGAATGGTATGTGTATGCTACGGCAGTTCGCAATGCGGTCTCGCACAACTTTCGATTTCGCTTCAGCAGAGGCTTTTTGAAACGTCTCCCGACTACCTGGAACAATATGTCTATTTCAGCCGATATGGAGGGCAAACCTCTGGAACCTCACACCTTCTGGCACCGGCAGGGGTATGCATTGTTCCTAGCGATGCAGGAGTTTGCGAAGCAACTCCCCGACTTCGTGGTCGAGAGGACCACCCCATAGCGCGGATATTCGGTACGGATGTGTGCCTTTGGTCGGCGGCATCCGAAGCGCGCAGCCGACGCTGCTGTCAGGTTTCGCATACCGGGCGCAGAGGCTCCCGTTCCGCTCCCGGCCAGTTCCGCCTTGCTTCTAAACGCTCGCTGCTGCACAGTCAGAAGGTGAACAATAGCGAACGCATCGCCGACTTCATCCGCCGCTTCCCCGGCAGGGATGACGACGAAATTTCGGCTGCGCTCCAAATAGAGCCACGGCAGACCGTGAATCAGGTCTGTCGAGCATTCGCGAAAGCAGGCGTACTGGAGCGGCGTCCCAATCCAACCGGCAAACTCGGGAACTACCCCTCGGAAGGACCCAGCACAAATAGTGCCGCTCCATCTAGTGAGGCAGAAGCCCATTGCGCTGAAGCCGTGATCGACGCCACCAAAGAGTGGTTCTGGGAGGGCAACGTCAGCGATGCCGTTGTGAGGTATCTTGAAGGGCAAGGTTGGCGAACTCTTTCCCATGCAGACACACGAACGAAAGAGCGCGGCCTAGATATTCACGCATTGCGGGGCGATCAGGAGATCATGATCGAGGTGAAAGGCTATCCTTCGCAATCGTACCGCGATCAAAGCCGAGTCGGTCAACGGAAGCCAACGAGCCCTACTCTTCAGGCTACACACTGGTATTCTCATGCAATGTTAACGGCCATGCGCGTCCGCTCGGCACACCCTACAGCCGTGGCCGTAGTAGCTTTTCCAGATATCTCCAGATATCGCAAACTGTTCGAGGAAACCGAGCGCGCCCTCGTCCAACTTGGCGTCGCCGTATTATTCGTATCAGAGGCCGGACAGGTGGAATTCTATCGGCCTCTGATTTCACATGAGCCTTAGCGGTCCCACCAAGATATCCGACAACAAAACGAACAACGTGTGCTGCTGGTGCAGCACTGTACCGGCCGTGGCACGGTCTGCGGCTAAAAGCTGCCCTCCGGGATTGCCCAAAACGGTGGTCTCCTGGTCGCCGCCACGTACTCAAGAGCCGCCATTCCGCTCCCGGCCAGGCCAAGCCGTCCGGGTCGGCGCGGAGTATGTCCGCTGTGGGTCGATTCCAGCGGTTCGGGCCGGACAGCCGGCTACCGCTGCAATGGGTGGTTTGCGGACCTTCCCGAAAAGTCCTTGCGATTGGCGTCGGCCAAACGGCGCCCACATCACAGCTTACGACGCGACCGGCTCGTCCGCGGCGCTGCCAATCTTTACGGGTGCGCTCATCCACGGTTACCGTCGACCCGAGCTGCCCGGATGGAGCGGTGACGTGGACGATGTCGCTCGAAGTGACATCATGAATGCCAAATACTCAGCGAGGGGAAAGCCACCATGCGAGTTCTGGTGATCGGTGCGGGAGCTCTGGGCGGTTATTTCGGCGCCTGCATGACCCGCGCGGGCCGCCATGTCACGTTCCTGGTGCGCCAGATGCGCGCGGCGCAACTCGCCAATGGCGGGTTGCGCGTGGTCAACCCACATGGCGATTTCTCCGTCCCCGCGGTCACGGTTCAGGCCGGCGACTTGCGCGGCCCATACGATCTGATCCTGGTAGCCACGAAGTCGTACTCCCTGGCGGAAGCGATGGATCAGTTCGCGCCCGCGGTTGGCCCAAAGACCGCGATCCTGCCGATCCTCAACGGCATGGCGCATCTGGACAGCCTGAGCGCCCGTTTCGGTGCTGAAAAGGTACTGGGCGGCATGACGCTCATTAGCGGGACATTGGATGGCGAGGGGCGCGTCGTTCTTTTTGCTCCCGATTTTCCACTCACCTTCGGCGAAGTATCTGGCGGTTTCAGTGACCGGACTCGTGCGTTGTCCGCGTTGTTCGAGGGCTGCGGCTTTGAGGCGGTCACCAGCGCCAACATAATGCAGAACATGTGGGACAAATTCGCCCAACTGGCGGCGGGCGCCGGCATCACCTGCATGATGCGCGGCACCTTTGGCGATATTCTTAACGCGCCCGGCGGACAGCAGGCGGTCCTGGACTTGTACGCCGAAACGCGCGCCGTGGCCGCCGCGGCGGGTTTTCCTTCGACACCGGCTTATGTCGAGCTCATTACGAAAGCATACACCACGGCCGGATCACCGTTAAAGGCGTCCATGTTGCGCGACATCGAACGTGGCACCCCTACCGAAGGCGAACACGTTCTGGGCGACTTCACCAGGCGCGCCCGGGCGCTTGGGGTAGCGACGCCGATCCTGGACCTCGCGCGTATCCATGTCGCGACGTACGAAGCAGCGCGGGCGCGTGAGACCGCGGCGCGATGAGATTGCCGCTACCACCGAACCGACTGGCTCGGTTCACCCGCCACGCGGACTCTTCCTGGTCGGCCCGTTTGGCATGCGATGAATCAGACGTGCTTTAAACAATTGGGGATCGCACCAAATCGCGACCTGACGAGGGACCGCTCTGGGTCGGAACCGGCTGTTCCGCATAGAGCCTCATCAGGTTGGACAGAAAGTGTGGGGTGGCCCGTCATCCAATCGGTCAACGCTCGTGTGCAGAGGTGCCAGTGCTGCCCGTCATCGATTCCGCAGTCGATCCTTGAATTGCCGTTGCCGGCAACATCGATCCCCGCTGTTGAAGCGTCACTGTCCGCCAGGCCATTCAACGAACCGTAACCCGGGCGGGCTTCGACACTGCCGTGGCCTAGTGGTCACCTGTCTGGGCATTATGTCTCCAACCTGGCATATTATAGGAAATATTACTTGACAAGCTCTCCCTGCCTGTCGTAAACCTCGCCGCGTTATGTGCAACCCACTCACCTCTCCGGCCGAAGCCTACGCCCCCGATGCAGATCGGGCCGGTCCGGAGGGGATCGCACACGCGCCGGAGTGGCTCGTCCATCTCCTCGCCATGCTGATCCTTCTCATGCTGGAGCGTTTGCTCGGCGGCAGGACGCGTCGTCCTCCCCAACGGCAGGCATGGTGGCACGACCGGCCGGACCTGCCGCTGGCCTCGGCGCAGGCCGAGGCCGCGTCGATCCGCGGCCCGTTCGGTCGCTCGATCGCCTGGATGTGCCGCCGCCGCGGCATCGGGCCGGGGCATGCGGACTGGCCGGAGCTGTCCCGCGCCATCGTGGCGTTCGGCGGCAGCTTGGCGGGGTTCCGCGCCGGTGCCCCGGCGCGCGGACTGCTCTGGTGGGAAAATCCCAACATCATACCCGGAATGATCGGGGAGAACGCAGCGGCACCGACCGCCGCGGCGACCTTATTGCGGCTGGCGCGGACGGCTGTGGCGGACTCTCCGCAGCCGGTGCCGAACGCGGTGGACGCCGACGCCGGGCATCTCCTGTTGCCCGCGTCATGGTTGGCCGCATCAGTGCGGCAGGCTTTTGCTCGCGCCGGCCCTTGTCCATCGACCGGGCCGCCAGGCTGCACGGGACTACCAATCCTTTCATGTCTGATGCACGGGGCCGGCACATGGCCAGCCCCGCCATCCTAATTCGTGCCGACTGGAAATCCCGTGCCCGGCACGGCGCGCGCATTCAGCTGGTTCGATCCGCTGACATTCCTCCCCAGGCTATGACGATACCAAGCGCCTTGAAGATTGACGTAGCGGCTCGGCCGCCTACCGCGGCACCGTGCTGCTTAGATGGCCGGGTCAAGCCCTGCCATGACGAATGGGGCGGTTGGGGCGGTCCGCCTACTGCCCCGCACTCACCGCCCGCACGCGGCTGCCATCCACCACGCCGTCCGGCAGGTTGAGCGCGATCCGAGCACCGACCGTGGCGCCATCCGCCAGGCTGGCGCGGATGCCGTCGGTGCTGGCGACCTTCACCGGCCGCAGATGCACCAGGTTGTCCGCATCGACATCGGCGACGAACGTGTTGTTGCCGCGCACCACCAGTCCGGCCACCGGCACTTCGGGATAGCTGTGCAGCGGCACATGCAGCGTCACATAGGCAAAGCTGCCGGGAAGCAGCGCGTGGCTGGCGTTGTCGAGATCCAGCTCCACCGCCAGCGTGCGGGTCCGCTGATCCAGCACCTCGGCGGTGCGGGAAATGCGCGCCTGTGACTTGCGGTCCGGGTTGGCGGCGTCGGCCACGTCCGCCGTATCGCCGACATGCACGAACGGCACGTCGCGCTGCGCCACGTAGATGTCCACGCGGATCTTGCTTTCATCGGCAATGGTCAGCACCGGCTGGTTGCTGGACTGGTTGGTCGTGGAGTTCTGCACCAGCGCGCCCGGATCGACGAAGCGCGCCGTCACCACGCCGTCGAATGGCGCGCGCAACACCTCGTACGACTTCATCACCGCGAGCTGGGCGACATTCTCCATCGCCATGCGGAAGTCGGCCTGCGCCTGGTCGGACGCCTGGATCGATCCGGCCCCATGCCCCATCAGGTCGCGCGCGCGCAGGTCGTTCTTCCGCTTGTTCTCGAGATCGGCCACCGCGCTGTCGTATTGCCGGTCGGTCTCCGGCGAGTTCACCTCGACCACTACCTGGCCGGCGGTCACATGGTCGCCGCGATCGACCGCGATTGTGCGCACGTAGCCAGAGACTTTGCCGTACAGCGTTGTGGTCTCCCACGGCCGCGTGTCGCCGAGCAAGGTGATCAGGCGCTCTTTCGGCCCGGCGGTGACCGGCACGACCTGCACGCTGGGTCCGCGCGCGATCTCGACTGCCAGAGCCTCGCGGGTGGCGCTGAGCTGCGCGTCCTTCTGCTGCCAGATGTGGAACACCGCGCCGCCGGCAATCGCCACCACGACGATCGCGGCCAGAGTACCCGAGGATGGCGCGGGAACCACCGCCTTTAGCCATGGTGACTGGTTTCTCCTGTCTTATCCGTTGCGTGCGCGCCGGCCGCCTCGGCCGCGAAGCGTGCGTCCAGACTATGCAGGCTGGGCGGCTTCCGCCGCAGCAGCGTGTAGCCGATCGGCACGATGAACAAGGTGGCCAGTGTCGCCATCATCAGCCCGCCGATAACCGCCCGGCCGAGCGGCGCGTTCTGTTCGCCCGCCTCACCGAGACCCAGGGCCATCGGCACCATGCCGATGATCATCGCCAGTGCGGTCATCATGATCGGCCGCAGCCGGATGCGTCCGGCTTCGATCACCGCGGCGAGCGGGCCGATCTCCTCGCGTGCACGCAGGTCGTTGGCGAAGCTCACCACCAGGATCGAGTTCGACACCGAGATGCCGATCGACATGATCGCGCCCATCAGCGATTCGACGTTGATGGTCGGTGCCGGTCAGCGCCAGCATCCAGATGATGCCGATCAGCGCGCCCGGCACCGCCATCATGATGATGAACGGATCGACCCAGGACTGGAACAGCACCACGAGCAATGCATAGACCAGCAGGACCGCGATGATCATGCCCAGCCCGAGGCTGCGGAACGAGGTCATCATCACCTCGTTCTGACCGCGGATGAAGATATGCGTGGTGATTGGCAGATCCTTGCTGATCGCGGCGATCGCCTGCTGGATGTCGGCGGCGGTGGACCCCAGGTCGCGGCCGTCCACGTTGGCGGCGATGTCGATCTCGCGCTGCACCGTGTAGTGGTTCACCGATTCCAGGGTGCTACGCGGCGTGACACTGGCGATGTCGGCCAGCCGCATCACCGGTGCGCCGGGCAAATCGGTATTCGCCGCGACGAGCGACGGATCCGGCTTGCTCACCGGCGTATCCAGCAGATCGCCGACCGTGTTGATTTGCGCCACCGGCGTCTGCACTGACACGAAATAGTTCACGTTGTTCTGCGGGTTGAGGAAGAAGTTCGGCGACACCAGCGAGCTGGACGACAGCGAGATCAGCATGTTGGTCGCCACGTCGCGCTGCGCGATGCCCATCTTGATGGCGCGCAGCCGGTCGACGTCCACCTGCAGCGCCGGATAGTTGAGTACCTGAACCAGATGCGCGTCGGCGACGCCGGGGATCACGTGCATGCGGCGCAGCAGTTCCTGCGCCAGCGTCTGCGCGCGGTCGAAGTTCACGTCCTGGATCTGCACGTCGATCGGCGCCGAGAGGCCGAAATTCAGCACCTGGCTGACGATGTCCGCGGTCTGGAAATAGAACACGCTGCCGGGAAACTCGTCCGGCAGCGTTGCGCGGATCGCCCGGATATAGCCGATCGTCGGATGATGCTCCGGCTTCAGCGAGATGGTGATCTCGGCGTCCATGTCGCCGACATTGTCGCTGGGCACGAAGGCCAGGTTGAACGACGACGGGATGCCGATGTTGTCGTTGATGGTGTCGAGTTCGTCCGCCGGGATGATCTGGCGGATGCGATCCTCCACCTGCAGCACAAGCTTTTCGGTAACCTCGATGCGGGTGCCGGACGGCGCGCGGTAGTGCAGCTTGATCAGCCCGACATCGGCGGCCGGAAAGAAATCCAGCCCGATGCGGGTGGCCAGCGCGCCGGTGATCAGCAGCAATGCGGCGCCGCAGATCAGCACAAGGGCACGGCGGTTCAATGCCGCGACCAGGGCGCGACCGTAGCCGTCGCGCAACTCGGGAGAAACCGCGCTCGAACAGGCCGAAGAAGCCGCGCGGCGGACGCGTGATGCATTTCAGCCGCCGGCAGCAGCAGGCGGGCGAAGGTCGGCACCAGGGTGAACGACAACACGTAGCTCGCCAGCATGCAGAACACGACGGTGACGGCGAGCGGTATGAACAGGTAGCGCGCCACGCCGAACAGCAGCACCACTGGGAAGAACACGATGCAGATCGCCAACGTGGCCACGGTCAGCGGCTGGATCACCTCGGCGGCGCCATCGATGATCGCCACGGTCAGCGGCTTGCCCAGCGACTGGTTGCGATGGATGTTCTCGATGGTGACGGTGGCGTTGTCCACCAGCAGGCCGATCGCCAGCGCCAGGCCGCCCAGCGTCATCAGGTTGATCGTGTTGCCGGTAAGGAACAGCCCCATGATGCCGGCGAAGATCGACAGCGGGATGGAGGTCGAGACGATCACCGTGTTCCGCCAGCTTCCCAGGAACACCAGGATCAGCAGCGACACCAGGATCGACGAGATGATCGCCTCGCGGATCACGTTTACCACCGCGCCGCGCACGAACACCGACTGGTCGAAGTCGAGCTTCAGGTCCAGCCCGTTCGGCGCGGCCGCCTGGATCTCCGGCAACGCCGCCGCGCGCAGCATCCACCACCGCCAGCGTCGAGGCGTCGGCATGCTTCAGGATGGCCAGATAAACCGCGCGCTTGCCGTTGACGTGCACGATATTGGCCTGCACCGCAAAGCTGTCGGATACCGTCGCCACGTCGCCCAAAGTGACGATGCTGCGGTCATAGACGCCGATCGGCAGGGCGTTGAACCGGTCCACCAGCGACGGGCTGGAGTTCATCACGACGTTGTATTCGCGATCGCCGATACGCGCCGTGCCCGCCGGCACGATCACGTTCGAGGCCTGCAAGGCGTTGACCACGTCGGCGGCGAGCAAAACCCTTGGCGGTCAGCCGCGCCATGTCGAGGTCCACGTCGATCTGCCGCGATTTTCCGCCGAACGGCCCGGGCGTCGACAGCCCAGGAATGGTGAATAGCCGCACCCGGATGAAGTTCAGGCTGTAATCGTAGATCTGCTGTTCCGTCAGCGTCTTGCTCGACAGCGTCATCTGCACGACGGGCACGTTCGACGCGTTGAACTGGATCACCGCGGGCGGCGTCATGCCCGGTGGCGCGATGCGCAGGATGGAGCTGTTCGACCGCGGAAATCTGCGCGATGGCGCCGCCGATATCGCTGCCCGGCTGGAAATACACTTTCAGGATGCCGGTGCCCGGGATCGACTGCGACTCGATGCGCTGGATGCCGTTCACCGTGGTGGAATATGCGCGCTCGGTGATGAAGACGACGCGCCGCTCCATGTCTTCCGTGGTCAGGCCTGGATAGTTCCACACCACCAGCACGACGGGAATGTCGATCACCGGGAAAATATCGACGACCATCCGAGTGATCGACAGAGCGCCCATCAGCACAATCAGCAACGCGGCGATCGCCGATGTGTATGGCCTGCGCAGAGCGATGCGCACCAGCCCGATCATTCCGAACACCCCCGCAACGGACGTCTTTGCCGACGTTGCGTGGAATTTTGTCATCCCGGCACGAGACTGCCAAGCCAGGGCTTTGCCGACACTGACGCGCCGTGCCACGCTGCGGGCCAACGTACGGAGGAAAGCGGGATGGACAAGCAACAGAGCGCACAGGCGGCGCTACTCCTGGTGCAGGCGCGTCGTTCGATGCAGCCGATTGCCGGTCTGCCGGAAGCGTGCCGCCCTGCCAGCGTGACCGACGCCCACGAAATCCAGGACGCGACGACAGCCGCACTGGGCAAGGCGGTGGTTGCCTTCAAGGCCATGGCGCCGGCCAACGGCGAGCCCAATCGCGGTGTCATCTATGAAGGCACAGTCCTGCCAACGCCGGCGCAGATGCCGGCGGCGGAGGTCCCGGCATGCGGCGTGGAAGGCGAGGTCGCCTTCATCTTCCGCCGCGATCTGCCACCGCGGTCGCGGCCTTATACGCGAGACGAGGTTTCGATGGCGGTCGATGCCCTGGCGGCGATCGAGGTCGTGCACAGCCGCTACGCCGACCGCAACGCCGTTTCGAACCTGGAGAACCTCGCCGATTCCATCAGCAACGGCGGGTTCGTGCACGCTGCCGCCGCTGGCCGACTGGCGTGGGCTGGACCTGGGTAAACTGCATGTGCGGCTGACGGTGAATGGCGAGACCGTGCTGGAGAAAGACGGTGGGCATCCGACTGGCGACCCGCTCGGCGTTGCGGTGGCGCTGGTGAACATGATGCGCGAGCAGAATGGTGTTCATGCCGGCCAGTTCGTGACCTGCGGCTCTTGGACCGGACTCGAATTCCTGAAGCCCGGCGACACCTGCGGCGTGCTATTCGAGGGTCTGGGCGAAGCCGTGGTGACGTTTACCGCTTGAAGGAGGGGGCCATGGCGGAACCGTACGTTTTTCGCGGCAACACCTATCGCGACCACGCTGCGCTAAAGCGCTGGATCAGGCGGACGCGGCGCGAACAGGCGCTGGAACCGGATCTGCCGATCCTCGATCCGCACCATCATCTGTGGGATGACGGCCGCGGGCCGTATCTGCTGGAGGACATCCTGGCCGATATCGGCGGCGGCCATAACGTGCGCGCCACGGTGTTCATCGAGTGCCGCACGATGTACCGCCCCGGTCCCGAACCGCAGCGGCCGCTGGGCGAGGTCGAGTTCGTCAACGGCATCTCGGCGATGAGCGCGTCGGGCGGCTACGGCCCGGTGCGCGTCGCGGCGGCGATCGTCGGGCACGCCGACCTCCGGCTGGGCGCGCAGGTGCAGGACGTTCTGGAGGCGCAGCTCGCGCTGACTGGCGGCCGGATGCGCGGCATCCGCTGGTCGATCCCGTACGACGCGCCAGTGAGGTCGGCAAGTATGTGTCGCGCCCCATAGAGCAAGGGATTTCCGGGACTGCGGCGTGGCGGGCGGGGTTCTCGCGGCTGGCGAAGCTGGGGCTGACGTTCGAGGCGTGGGGCTATCACCCGCAACTCAGCGAGTTCGTCGATCTGGCGCGGGCCTTCCCGGACACCACGCTGATCCTGAACCATGTGGGTGGGTTCCTGGGCGTCGGGCCTTACGCCAGCCGCCGGAGCGAAGAATTCGCCGCCTGGCAGAAGTCGATCCGCGAGCTGGCAACGTGCCCCAACGTGGTGGTGAAGCTGGGTGGCCTGGGGATGCTGATTTTCGGCTTCGACCTGCATCTTCGGGACGATCCGCCGTCGTCCGAGCTGCTGGCGGCGACCTGGAAGCCCTACATCGAAACCTGCATCGAGGCATTCGGCGTCAACCGCTGCATGTACGAGAGCAATTTCCCGGTGGACAAGCAGTCCTGCGACTACACGGCCTGCTGGAACGCGTTCAAGCGGCTGTCCGCCGGGGCGTCGGCCGCAGAGAAGGCAGCGCTGTTCAGCGGCACGGCGGCACGGATTTACCGGGTCGCGATGTAGCGAGGGGTTGACAAGGGAGCATGCCGGGACCAAATGGCCTACCATGGAGGTTCATATGGAACCAGGCTCCACCAAACACGATGAATTCCCGGATTACGCCATCCCCGACCACGCCGGTCTGCTCGGTCTGTCCGAAACCCAGGCAGCGTGGCCCATCGAGCACGCAATCGCCCAGGGACTGCCCCGGGACGCATTGCAACGGGTGGCACGGGCGATTTTCCCCGATCCCGTTACGGCGACCAAGCTGGTCCACGCTGTCGTGCCGAAGTCCAGCCTCAGCCGGCGCGGCACGCTAACCCCGGCCCAGGGGGAACAGACCGAACGCCTGGCGCGGCTGTTCGCCTATGCCCAGCGCGTGTTCGGCGACGCCGGCGATGCGCGCGCCTTCATGCACAACCCGCACCCGGAGTTGCAGGGGCGGCGTCCGGTGGATGCCGCCCTGACGGAACTGGGCGGGCGGGCGGTGGAACGGGTGCTCGATGCCCTGGCATACGGCCTGCCGGTCTGAATGCGCGCGCTCTGAATGCGGCTGTGGCGGATCGGCAGTGCGCTGTATCCGGTATGGAGCAGTGAAGGCGCACGGCTGAAGGGCGGACGCTGGAACCAGCCGGGCACGCCGGCGATCTATGCCGCAACGTCCTATGCGTCGGCCGTGCTGGAAATCCTGGTGCACGGCAATATCGCCCGTATGCCCCGGGGCTTCCGCTATGTGACGATCGACGTCCCTGACGATGCGCCGATCGACCAAGTCGCGCCTGATGCGGTGCCCGGCTGGGATTCGCTGCCCGCACGAGCATCGTGCTCGTTCGGCGAGGCATGGCTGCGCGCCCGGCAAGGCCTCGTGCTGCTGGTGCCCTCGGTGGTCACCAGCGGCCTGGACGCGAACGCGCTGATCAATCCGTTGCATAGTGCGTTCGATCGCGTCGTGGCCGGGCCGGAACAGCCGGTGCGTTGGGATCCCCGGCTGCTGCCGTCGCCCGCGGGAGGCAACGAATGACGGCCATGCCGTGACCGTGCTCAGGAATTCACCAGCACGTTCTCCGGCCGGGGGGAAAGCTCGCCGCGTTCCACCCGCAGCACCTGCCGCGTGATCATCGCATTGGTCGGCGCCGGCACGCCCACCCGAGCCCCCTCCTCGGCGATGAAGCCGTTCATCAGTTCGATCTCGGTGCGCCGGCCCTTCGCCATATCCTGCGCCATCGACGGCCGCTGGTACGCCGCGCGCCCGCCGCCCTCGGCCGCGCTCAGCATCTGCAATTCGATCTCGTCCAGCGCGGCGCGATTGCTTTCCGCCGCCAGCGCCAGCTTCTCCGGGTCGAGCACACCGACCTTGCCCAGCTTGTAGCCCAGCGCCTGGCCGACCCGCACCGTTTCCCCACCCAACCGGATACACACACGGCGCACCGCGTCGTGCCGGTCGCGTTCATTGCCGCCCATGCCGGTGGCGGCGGACACGCCGTTACGCATCGCGTTGACGCACAGCTTGGTCCAGCGCTCGCCCCACAGATTGTCGGTGGCCTTGGCGTGGTCCACGTCATTCATGATGGCCGCGAGTTCCTGGGAACGCCTTGTGATGCGTCCGCTCGGTTCGCCGACATAGAACGCCGTGCTGTCGGGCCGGCGGGCATAGCCGCGGCGGATATGGCCCGGTTCATAGAGATCGACGCCAACGCCGCCGCCGACGATGATGCCCAGCGTGCGGCCCCAGCCCATCACCGACGCCAGCCGTTCCTCATTGATGCAATTCTGCATCGACGCCGCGTAACCGTCGGCCGCGAGATACTGCCGGATCATGATCGCCGCCCAGATCGTGTCGTACGACTTCACCGAAATCAGAGCGATGTCGATCGGCCGTTGTTTGGCCAGGTTCTGCACCTCGGTCAGGTGCATGGTATTGACCTTGACGGTACGGCGTTCGGCTTCGGTCATGCCGTACAGGTTCATGCCGTTGGCGCGGATGGCTTCGACATGCTCTGGCCAGGGGTCGATCAGGGTCACGTCGTGTCCGGCATGTGCCAGGTTCGCACCCACGTAACCACCCACGGCGCCCGCGCCGACGACAGCAATTCGTTTCCGCATGCCCTGGATCCCCGACTTCCGCTCACACCGTCATGGCCGGTCTTGTGCCGGCCATCCACGCCTCGCGCCGGTATATGAATAAAAGGCGTGGATAGCCGGCACAAGGCCGGCCATGACGGGAGGCGATCACTCCGCCGCCATCTGCAATTCCGTCGCCGCCGCGCGCAACCACACCGCGGTATCATGGAACACCGCGCCGCCCAGCGGCGGGCCGGGCTCGTCGCTGGTCAGCGCATTGATGCCGATGCCGCCTTCGAACGCCTCGCTCGGCCAGATGCTTTCCGCCACCAGAACGCCGGGCTGCATCCCCGCCACGATGCGCGCGTGCAGCACCACCTCGCCGCGCGCATTGCCGAGCACCACCTTGTCGCCGTCCGCAATCCCCAGCATCGCCGCGTCGTCCGCGTGCAGCATCACCGTTGGCCGGCCTTCGCGCTTCCGCCCTGACGCCATCTCGGTGAAACTGGTGTTGAGGTAGCTGCGCGCCGGCGAGGTCATCAGCCGGAACGGCCGGTCCGGACCGGTTTCGTCGATGGTCGGCATATGGTCCGGCAGGCGTGGCATAACGCCCCGCGTATCACCCATCGCCTTCCAGTCCGGCGCAAACGCAAACCGTCCCGCGGCGCGCGGGAACCCATCGAGGAAATGCGCCTTCTCGAACGGCAGCGCGGCATCCACCCAACGCTCACGCAGCACCGTCTCCGCATCCGGCCAGCCCGACGCGCGCAACGTGGCGTCGATGATCTGCATCGCCGTCATCTCGAACCCCGGATGCTGCGCACCCAGCCGCGACGCCAACCCTTGCAGCACCTCGTGGTTCGAACGGCATTCGCCCGGAGGCTCGATCAGCTTCGGACCGATCTGGATGTGCGTATGGCCGCCGGCCTGATACAGGTCGTCGTGCTCCATGAACATCGTCGCCGGCAGCACCACGTCGGCCCACCGCGCCGTCTCCGTCATGAATTGCTCGTGCACGCAGACGAACAGATCGTCGCGCGAAAACCCGCGCCGCACGCGATTGCTATCGGGGCACACCGTCAGCGGATTCTGATTTTGAATCAGCAGAGCATGCACCTGCGGCCCATCGCCCAGTTCCGTCCGATCCCCCGTCAGCACACTCCCAATTCTGCTCATGTCGAGTTCGCGGATGCCGATGTCCCGCGCATCCAGCCCTTCGATCAGCGTTTTGTCGATATGATACATGCCGCGGTTCGACCACAGCGCGCCGCCGCCCTCATGCTGCCAGGCGCCGGTGACCGTCGGCAGGCAGGTCACCGCGTGCATGTTCGCCGCACCATTGCGGCTGCGCGCAAATCCATAGCCGCAACGAATATAAGAACGCTGCGTGCGGCCATACAGCGCGGCGAATTCTTCCACCTGCCGCACCGGCAGACCGGTGATCGACGCCGCCCACTCCGGCCCACGCGATCGCAGATGCGCCTCCAGCGCCTCGGAGTCAACCGCATAGCGCGCCATGTAGGCTCGGTCGGCATAGCCATCGCGGAACGCCACGTGCATCACAGCGCAGGCCAGCGCGCCGTCGGTACCGGGGCGCGGCGCCAGGTGCAGGTCCGCCACCGCCGCGCTCGGCGACCGATACGGATCGATCACCACCAGCTTCGCCCCGCGCTCCTTCCTTGCCCGCGTGATGTGCGTCATCACGTTGACCTGGGTCGAAACGGGATTGCCGCCCCACACCACGATCAGGTCAGCCTTCGCCATCTCCCGCGGATCGACGCCCCTGCTCTGGCCGATGCCGGCCTGCCAGCCGGCCTCCGGCAGCGACGTGCAGATCGTCAGGTTCTGCCGCGAGTAGCGCATCACATGCCGCAGCCGATTGATCCCGTCGCGCTGCACCAGGCCCATCGTCCCGGCATAATAGAACGGCCACACGGCCGTCTCGCCATGCCTGGCCGCCACGTCGGTGAACGCACCGGCGACGCGGTCCAGCGCTTCGTCCCAGCCGATCCGGCGGAACTGGCCGGAGCCCTTCGGCCCGGTGCGCAACAGCGGATGCGTCAGCCGCTCCGGATGGTGGATGCGCTCGGCATAGCGCGCCACCTTGGTGCAGATGACGCCCGCCGTATACGTGTTAGCGGCCGCGCCATGCACGGCGCCGATGCGGGTGCCGTCGCGCACCTCCACTTCCAACGCGCAGGTGGACGGGCAGTCGTGCGGGCAGACGGAGTTGCGGATTTCACGGGATGCTTGCATGGGCGGAGAGGCTAACCCGGCCACCGCCGCGTTGGCAAAGTCTGTATGTGGCCTGCCGCCCCAGGTGTCATTGCGACCCCGGCGAAGGCCGGCGGAAGCAATCTCCGGCCTGGGGTCGCGGGATCTCTCGGGGAAGATCGCTCCGCTTCGTTCGCAATGGCGAAATTGGACGGGGGGATCGATCCGGCAGGGGCAGAACACCGGCACGGTAGAAAATTCCGCCGCAGCCTGATCGGGTTGAAGCCGGCGTGGGGAACGGGGGGAATAGAAATTTGAATGTGCCCGCGCTGGATCGGCAACCGGTTGGAACCTGCCACTGTCTTGCCTGTGGGCAACAAAGCAAGCTTTCAACACGGAGGGCACGAAGGACCACGGAGCAGTACGGAGAGAGCCAGTATGTTCGTGGGCTAAATGGGAGCCACGCGCTCTCCGTGCTGCTCCGTGATCCTTCGTGCCCTCCGCGTTAGAAGCTTATTTGAATTCCGTGCCGGCACAGGCGCCGCCTGATGTCTCCGCATGCGTGCGCAAGCCGCGAATTGGAACGGCGGGGCCGGCCATGATCCGGTCCCGTGCGCGAGCCTTGCCGCGATGCATGCGAAAGCGTCAGGAAGGGCCGGCGGCCGCCGGTGCACATAGTTCTGATAACGGATCGGACGTGCCGTTCGCCGCCTCGCCGATGAGGCCCCCCAGCATGCGGCGGACCGCGTCCTGCGTCAGCGTCTGCCAATCCCAGTTGCTGCCCACCTTCCGGTCCTGCTCCTTACAGAAGGCCTGCTCCCGGTGCATCTTCTCCACCATCAGAACGCCAATGCTGCCGCCGCGTAGGCGGATGGCGTCGAGCAGCTCATTCAGGAACGGGCTGGAGCAGAAGCCGGGCACCACCGCGAGGTCGAGGCAGATATCGACCAGGGTGCGGCCGAGCGGACGACGGCGCACCTGCGCCTCGAGTTCCTTCAGGGTTGGCATGAACAGTTCGGGATCGTCCCAGCCGATCGGGAGGGACGGCCGCGGGTTCTTCCGCGCGACGGGCGCCTCGGTCGGCGGCTCGGCTGACGCAGCCGGTTGCTCTACTGGCGGCGCGGCCGGTTGCTCTGCCGGCGGCTCTACCGGCGGATCGACCGGCATGGTCAGTTCCGTAATCACGTGCTTGCGCGGTGCGCCGACGGCGATATCGCGGCCTCGTGCCGCGCGTGCGAGCAGCACGTTCTCCAGGGCGGTGGCGCGCAGGATGCCGCGTTGCAGGTGCGCCATGATCGCAAACAGCCGCCCGGTGCCGAAGCAGGCGGCGATGGCGTTGAACTCGGGGCTGGCGGAGCGCTGCTTCGCGGTCTCGGCCAGATGCCGGCCGAAGCCGAGCATGATGCGAACGGTGTGCAGCAGTGCGGCGATGCGCTCCGGCACGGTCCGCGCCGGCCGATCCGATTGGGGATCGTCAGGTGAGGCAGGGCAGGCAGTTGCGGTCGCCGCGCTTTTCATCCGACGGTTCTAACATTTTAATAACCATCTGTCAATAGGACTGACTGGCGGACTGAGGCCTCAATTCACGAGCGGGCCTTCGCACCGACCGCCCCAACCGTATTGGCCGTGCCCCAATCGTCATGCCCGGGCCCCAATCGTCATGGCTGCGCCCCAATCGTCAAGGCCGTGCCCCCATCGTCATGTCCGCGCCCCAATCGTCATGGCCGCGCCCCAATCGTCATGGCCGGGCTTGACCCGGCCATCCATGCAGCAAGGGCGCCCCGAGAGATGGGAGGGACAAGACCAGCCAAGACGATCCGGGCGGCCTGCGTTGGTACGTCAGTCGTTCTACCGGCTCGTATCACCATCGTCTCAGAAGTCTCCCCATGAGACTCTGGGCAGTGCCCAGCGGTCAACTGTCCGCTTGGCATGGGGTGATGCCTCCCGCTGGGCTGTTGCCGAAATGGCGGCCTGAATTGGTGCATGGGGTTCTGACAGCGCACGACGATGATCTCGGCCTCGGCCCGCTTGGACGGTGCAACGGCGGCAGGCGGGTGAATTGGTGCATGGGGTCCTGGCACCACAGCGGTCGGAGTTCCCCCCCAAGCTGCGTGCGATGCGCGGCGAAGCAAGCAAGGGTCTAACGCAGATGCAAGCAGATGCACGCAAAACACGCAGATGGGACACGGGCTGCCGCACTCAGGCCCATCCGCGTGTTTTGCGTGCATCGTCTTCTGCATCTGCGCAAAAATTCTTGCTTGCTTCGCCGCGTGCCGTGCCGCCCCTTCAAGGAGAAGCGCCACAGGGCATCGCGCCGGATCATGGCCATGCGCCAAGCGGCAAATTGCCTATGCCGAGGCATCCCGCCTTGCTGATGCTCTTGTCCGGGCCGGACATGTCGCACGGGTTGTCGATCGTTGGTGGTCCGCAAAGGGCCGGGTACGAGCAGCGCGGTGCGGCGGGTACAGCGGCTTGGAGTAGTTACTGGCTGGCCTGCGCGTGACCATGTGGCGTAATGTCGAAACTTGATCGACTGGGGGAGCGGGAAGCAATGAGACGGTTGGGGATTTCGCAACTCCTGGGCATTGCCCTGGTCCTGGCAAACCTGTTCGCCGTCGCACCGGCTCTAGCTCAGGACAAAAAGCCGAATGTGGTGTTCTTCCTGGTGGACAACGTCGGCTGGGGAAGCTTTGGCGTGTACGGTGGCACCACGGCGACGCCACGAATCGATCAGTTGGCCCACGAGGGCATTCAATTCAATAATTATAACGTTGAGGCGCAATGCACGCCGACACGGTCAGCGATCCACACAGGACGCTACTCGGTTCGTTCGGGGACCTACACCATCCCTTGGCCCGGCCAGGGCCTCTCTGGTTTGTCGCCCTGGGAATACACGATCGCCAAACTCTTCTCCAACTCCGGCTACGCCACCGCGCTCTATGGCAAGTATCACCTCGGCGACGTCGAGGGTCGACTTGCGTCCAACATGGGCTATGACGAGTGGTGGGGCCCATTGCACTCGTGGGACGAGGCCGGCTACACGACGTGGCCGCAATTCAAGGAGAGCGGCCAGGAGCCGCCCATGATCTGGGAGGGGAAGAAGGGCGCGCCGTCCAAGCCGGTTATGCCGCTTGACACGAAGATACGGCCCTTCGTGGACGAGAAATACATCATTCCCAAGACCATCGACTTCATCAAGCGCAACGCCGCGGCGAAAAAGCCATTCTTCGTCTACGTTGGCTATTCCGAAATGCATCCGCCGGTCATCCCCAACCCAGATTTCGCTGGCAAATCCCTCCAACGCGGCGGGCCGTTCTCCGACCTCATCGCGGAGATGGACTATCGTGTTGGGCAGGTGATTGACGCAGTCAAGGAAGCGGGCGTGGAGGATAACACGATCTTCGTCCTCTCTAGCGACAACGCGGGCGGCGGGGCGTTACCGCAAGTCGGCGGGTTCACGAACGGACCGTTTCGTGGCAATTTCATGAACACTCCATTTGAGGGAAGCATGCGGGTGCCGGCCATGATCCGGTGGCCGGGGAATATTCCCTCCGGCGTTGTCACGCAGGAGATACTCGCGGATGTCGATTGGATGCCGACGCTCGCCGCCATGGTCGGCGCTTCGAACCGCGTTCCGAAGGATCGACCCATCGACGGCGTCGATGCGTCGGCTTTCATGCTGGGAAAGAGCGCAACGACCGGCCGCGACAGCTACATGTTCTTCGGCGTCGACGGCGAGTTGATGTCGGTCAAGTGGAAAATCTTGCCTCCTCGACGCCACGAATGGAACCGCGGCCGTTCTTTGACCGCAGCCGTGGCTACCGTAGGTAGCAATATACGATCTTCTCTTGATGCTGATGCTGCGCCTGTGGAGTTGTGGGCAACCCCGGTCTGACGCACCGTTCCGCCCAGTGACCCCGGGCGGGGTTGCCCACAACTCCACAGGCGGAGCCTTGCCCTATGGTCCGCGGCGGTGTGCGCTTGGCAGTCTAAGCCGTTCCCAGCCCCATCGACCTGGAGACCTGCCATGGCGAGCAGCGACATCTTCACCCTCGGCCTCGGCCTGACCCCGCCCTGGCGCGTCATCGACCAGCGCCTGGAAACCGACAAGCAACCCCACGAACTGCATCTCGCCGTTGCCGCCGATCCGGGCGCCCGCTTCCCCTGTCCGACCTGCGGCCAGGCCTGCAAACCGCACGACTGGAAAGAACTGAGCTGGCGCCATCTCAACTTCTTCCAGCATGCCTGTATCATTACCGCCCGTGTGCCGCGCACCGACTGCCCCGATCATGGTGTGCTGCGCATCGCCGTGCCCTGGGCCCGGTCGGACAGCGGCTTCACTCTATTGTTCGAGCAAGTCGCCCTGCTGCTGATGCGCGAGATGCCAGTCTCCGCCGCCGCCCGCATCATCGGCGTCACCGACAAGCGGCTCTGGCGTATTCTGCAGTTCTATGTCCGCCAGGCGATCGAGCGGCTCGATCTGCGTCACGTCGAGGCCGTCGCGCTCGACGAGACCGCCGCGCGGCGTGGCCAGGAATATGTGACGGTGTTCATCGACCTCGATGCTGCCGACAAACCCGTGCTGTTCGTCACCCCGGGCAAAGGCAAGGACTGCGTCAAGGCGTTCCGTGCCTTCCTGTTGGAGCACGGCGGCGAACCTACCCGCATCGCCGAGGTGGTGTGCGACATGTCGGCTGCCTTTCTCGCCGCCGCCGGCGAGAACTTTCCACATGCGGCCGTCACCGTGGACTGGTTCCATGTGGTGCAGATCTTCACCACCGCGGTCGAGAAGGTCCGTCGTGCCGAAGCGCATCGCTGCGTCCTGCCGAAGGGCGTGCGGTGGGCCACGCTGAAGCGGCCCGAGGCACTGACCGACGCCCAGAAACAGGCGCTGGCGGAACTCGAAACCGGCGGATTTGCCACCGCCGAAGCCTACCGTACCAAAGAGTTGCTGCGCTGGGTGCGACAGGCTGGCACCACCCAGGCCGCGCGCTGGCGCCTGACCCACTTCCTCAGACACGTCGATGAACGCCTCGCCAAGATGGATTACATGCTCGATCCCGTTCGCGACGCCGTCGAAACCGTCCGGAACCACGCCACGCGGATCATCCGCCGCTGGCTCTCCGGCTACTCGAATGCCCGGCTCGAGGCGCTCAATGGGCTGTTCCAGGCAGCCAGGGCACGCGCCAGAGGCTATCGAAGCGCCGCAACCTTCGCGTGCATCATCTACCTGATCGGTGCGCCCATCGACGACTTGCTCAGCACAACCCCTTCCACTTGAAACGTCGAAGAGCCAAAATCTTCAAGGCCGTCTTCCGCTACACCGAAGACAGCCCGCGCCCTGCGATGGAAAGCGCATACATCAAGCCTCAGTGGCCGATGATGTACGACCTCAGCAGCGATCCGCACGAAGACAACAATCTTTTCTACACGGATCTGGACAACGGCTCGTTGTTCGGGCCGTTTTTCCGGATCATCGGTACATGCGAGCAAAGCATCAGGAAATCCCCCAACATCAAGGTCGGCGAGGACTTCAAGGGCTATCCGGCGCAGTGAGGATCGGCCGGGAGAATGTCTGTTCGTTGCCAATGGACAATCCGAACCAGCCGTTCCGGATTCGGACCATCTCCTCCCGTCGCCGCACCGGCCACAAAGGACCGCTGTGGTCAATTCCGGCTGTTGCGGCTGCCGGCCGCTACCGCCGCGTGGATCGTTTTCGGGACAAGCGAGCCGAGCGGGCAGCGACCGATGAACCAGATAATCACGCGCCAATTCGGGCGGGCGGCCCGCGGCTGTGCGGTGTCGGTTCCGGTCATACCTTTTGGAACCCGCAACCCATTGAAGGGCACAGACGGACGCAGCGTCCGAAAGTCTTGATTCACGCATCAGCCCAACGTCCCCTCCCCATCCAATGCGGCGATAACCGTGATCGCTGGCATGAGCAGCCGTACACAACCATTCGCGGCCATTCAAACTGACCCACAGCCCGCGCAATAGAAAAGGGCCGGCGCAACGCTCCTCGCAACAACGCGTAATCGCCCCACCTACCCCCCACGCAGGAACCGCCTCACCGCTCCAGCAAGCGCGGCATCAGCTCCACCAGGTTGCAGGGCCGGTGCCGGTTATCGAGTTGTGATTCCAATATGTCGTCCCACGCGTCCTTCACCGCACCCGGTACTGCCGGGCAACGCGAACATATACGTGCCCTTAGCCACACCGCCCACCGCCCGAGACTGCATCGTCGACGTCCCGATCTTCTGATAGCTCAGCATGCGGAACAATTCGCCGAAGCCCTCGATCTTCTTGTCCAGCACGCGTTCGAACGCCTCGGGAGTCACATCGCGCCCGGTCACCCCGGTGCCGCCATTGGTGATGACCACGTCGATCTCCGGATCGGCGATCCACGCCCGCAACCGCTGTTCGATGACGTCGGCATCGTCTTTCTCGATCAGCCGCGCGACGACGCGGTGTCCGGCCTTGGCGATGCGCTCGGCCAGAGCGTCACCCGAAGTATCATTTGCCGCCGTGCGCGTGTCGGATACTGTCAGCACGGCGATGTTCACCGCGATGAACGGACGGCTTGCGTCGATCCGCGCCATGATGCTGCCTCCTGTATCGGCCGGCCGCACCGGCCATCAGTGCAGCGAAGCCGAGGCGATCTTGCCCGCATCGCAACCGGCGTGAAGCGCGGGAATCTTCCCCCGCCATGTCGTCGAGGCTCGGCGCGGGCACATGCAGCCGCGCCGCATAGACCCACGTGTAGGTCAACACCCGTTCCACGAAGCGCCAGGTTTCGTCATTCGGAATCGCCACGATGAACAACAGCGGATCGCCGTCGTCGTGCATCGTCGCGGCCCAGTGCAGATAGCCGCCCAGCCCCGCATTATAGCTCGCCAGCAGCCGCAGCAGATTGCCATCGATGGCATCCTGCGTGGCAAGTTGAATAACGTAGCGCTGTCCCAGTTCCAAATTCAGTGCCGGGTCATCCAACTTGCCGGCATCCAATACAGCGTTAGTATCGACATAGTGCGCCGTCACCGGCATGAGCTGCATCAGACCGCGCGCTCCGGCGGCCGATACCGCGTCGGCATCGAAGTTCGATTCCACGCAAGTCAGCGCATCAACCAACGCCGGATCCACCCGAAACCTCGGCCGGGCGCAACGGCGGCAGCGCGAATTGCAGGTTCTGCCCCGCGTCGGGCTGCATCGCTTCGCTCCATGCGGCGAGCTGCGCGGCGCAATCGGTCAACCCGACACCGGCGGCAACCAGCAGCAGAGCACGCCGCAGCGCCGGATTGTCCTGCACCATCGGCCACAAACCACGCAACTCGTCCGCCGCCCGATCCGCCTGCCCCACCTGCAACAAGGCGAACGCCCGCCACCCGCCATCAGTCGCCGCCACCGCATCGACATCCGCCTGCGCCACCAGCGCACTGCTCGGCGCCGTAAGGGTCGGCAACCCGAGCAATCGCCGGGCGAGCAAACCATGCAGTGTCGTAGGCTCGGCCGCGGCGCGTTGCCGCCAGTGCGTGGCATCCGCCGGATCGCCCAGCCGATCGGCAGCACGCGCGCTCCAGAACGAAGCTGCCGCCCGCACCTGCGGCGAGGCAATCGGCGCCTCGGCGGCACTCGCGAACAGCCGCCGCGCCTCCGTCACGTGATCGAGGCGCCAGGCCGCAAGACCGCTATCGGCGGCCAGCCCCACGTCCTGGGACGGCGACGCGGCCGCCAAAGCCAGCCGGGCGACGTGCAGCGCCTCGACGTCCTCGCTCTGCGTGAACAGCGCGCCGACGATCTCGCCGCGCAACAGCGTCGCATAGGCCGGACCCAATCCCCTGCTCGTGTCGATCACCGCAACGCAGCCTGTGAGCCGCCGCGTTGCAGCCGCGCTGCCAGCGTGGTTTCCAGCGCCGGTTGCCGCGAAATGGGGAACGGTTCGGTAGCATCGAGCGCCGGCGCCGCTTCGCCTCACTCGGCGGCGGCGCAGCGGGGATCGCAGGAAGCGGTGGGACCGCGGCACCCTTCGGCACCCGGCGCAGCAGCAAGGCGCGGATCGCCGGCGCGTCGGGCTGGCTCGCGTAACGGCCCAGCCAGTCCGTAAGTTCGTCCGCGCCGGCCCGATGGAAGCGTCCCAGGTCGCGCGCCGCGAGCAAATGCCCGAGCAACAGGTCGTTGTGGACGTCGGCGATGGCGCGGTCGGCGGCCTTACCAGGTGGCCTCGATCCTGCAAGACAAACGCGCGCCGCACCAGGACGGCATCGCTGGGTTCCAGCAGTTGCGGCAGCGCCGCGCCCCCATAGCCTCCGGCAACGCGACGCGCGGCACGGCCATGGCGTTTTCATCATTCCCGGAAGCTGCGCTGCCGGAGCCAACGCTCCGGCGAGGATCGCGACCCCAGCGAAGAACGCTCGGGTGGCGGGCAGGCGGGAGCACGTCTGATCGAGCCCTCGCATGACGGATGGTGCTATAGACCGGCAGGCGAGACGGCAACCCTTTGCGTGAGATAGTTCCCATGCCATGAGACGGGACTGCGACAAATCAGGGGGTTAGCCGGGGCTCCCGGGTCACGATTGTGCGAGATCGGCGTCCAAAGTCCGCCGCAACAGCCGGAGCGCGGCCCACGCTTCCCGCCGCGAGGCCGGCGTGAGGGCGACCATGGCGGGGCTGGGCATGACCAGGGCGGGGATCGGCACTGACACGCCCGGCACCGGCACTTCGAGCCAATTCGGCCCAGGCCGGCGCCGCGTCGGCCCCAACAGCGTGCGCGCCGCGAGGCCGCCCGCCAGCACGAGGCGCCGAGGCTCGGTCAGCGCGATCAGCCGGTGCAGGAACGGCAGGCAGACGGCGATCTCGCCCGGGTTGGGCAGCCGTCCGCCCCCGGTGGCCGCCAGGGGATCAGCGGCGTCAGCAGCATGGCGTCCCGGGCCAGGCCGATGCTCGCCAACATGCGGTCCAGCAACAACCCGTCCGGGCCGGCGAACGGGATGCCGCTGCGATCCTCGGCCTCGCCAGGCGGCTCGCCGATCAGCATGAGGGACGCATCCGGGTTGCCGGCGGCAAACACCAGGTTGGTGGCGGTGTCGCTCAGGGCGCAGCCGTCGAATGCCGCCAGCGCCGCACGCAGGTCGTCGAGGCTGCGCGCCTGCCCGGCCGCCGCGGCTGCCCGCTCCGCCGGCGTGCCCGACGCCAAAGCAGCAGGGCGCGCGTGGGGAGGCGTTGGGGTGGAGGAAGGCAAAGACACTCCCGCTCCCCTCGAGGGAGAGGGTTGTGGGGAGGGGGCGTGCGGCACGGCGCCCCCTCCCCCCACCCCCCTCCCTCAAGGGGAGGGGGGTACCTTTCGCTACACGCAGCCGATCGACCGGCGCGTCCTCCAGCGCTTCGTCGGCGCCCCACTCGATTTGCAGCCGCAGCATTGCCAGAGCGTCCATAGGCAACTCCTGCATGGCTGCCGCGTTTTGCGCAACGGCCATACTCTGCCTAGGCTGCGCCGCAACGATCGGAGGATGACGACATGGCGGACGCGCAGCCACCACGCGAGGCGATGGAATTCGACGTGGTGATCGTCGGTGGTGGCCCGTCCGGCCTGGCCGCCGCGATCCGCCTGAAGAACCTCGCGCCGGACGCCTCGGTCTGCCTGGTGGAAAAGGGCAGCGAGATCGGCGCGCATATCCTCTCGGGTGCGGTGATCGAGCCGCGCTCGCTGGACGAATTGCTTCCGGACTGGCGCGAGCAGGGGGCGCCG
>CAVXNH010000061.1:0-61066 GCA_963762885.1 uncultured Alphaproteobacteria bacterium | reverse complement strand
CCCCCAATGGCTGACGACCAGCGGTTTCACATCGGAGAGCTGCAGGGGCGCTTGAGCAGGGGATTGTCGTAGAGATAGATCTGCCCCACGGACACGTAATTCGCGGCCCGCCAATAGGCGTCGATCTTGCGGCGCAGGTCGTCGGAAAGCGTGTTGGGCATCGCTTAGGGTCCCACTCTGGTTTCCGTCGACCGGTGTTTCCCCTTGAGAGGCCAATAGCCGGACCGGCCGTAATGGGTGTGAAGGGCCTCTTCCTGCCCCCGATCCAGCGATGTCGCGGGATCGTACGGCGGCGCACGGTTGACCGCCTGCCGAGTCATTCCCACCGAGACCTTGCACTCGGCCCAATTGATGGCCTCTATCCATTGCGGAGCGACGAGCATTTTGTGGCCGATCCACCAATTGTTCGTATTCACGACGAGGTAGCGGATCGCCCAGGACGCCTCATCGACCAGGAATCCCTCTACATGGCCGATATCGCCATCGCTCGCCTGCACGTAATAGCGCATGACCGCATTGGCGCTTCGCAGATGCGGATCGTCGTGCCGATGCTGCGCAAGCGCCGCCGGATTGGTGCTCGAGAGTCCGGCCTGCAAAACATCGGGGTAGAGACCCGCACCCCACAGGCCGCCCCCACCCCAGTAATTGCCATAGCCGTAGTAACCGAGATAACCCATCTCTTGCTGGCTCGAGACCGGCTTATCGGTGTCGATATCGGGGCTGCCCGCCACCTGGCTGCACGTCAGTGAGACGGGAAGGATCTTTTCCGACCAATTCGGCCGGCCGACGGAAATCGGCGAGATGAGGACCTTGCGCCCCTTCCCTGTCTCACCGCAATCCACGACGAGATAACGAATGACCCAGGCCTCATCGTCGAAATAGAAATCCTGGACGCGGCCGATGATGCCGTCCGTCGCACCGATCGTGTAATCTTCCATAGCCTTCATGCTTCGCAACATATGTTCTTCTCACTGGTGGATAGGGAGTCCGGGGGCTCAGGCCCCCTGACGAATTTCCGGTTTCTGCGGCGTCACTTTGCCGGCCCAATACCCCGGTAAGCCGTAGTGGTCGTGCAGTTTCATTTCGGCATCGCGGTCGAATTGACTTTTTGCCCGATACGGCGGCGCATTTCTCACCGTGTCACGGGTGATTTTCACGGTGACGGTGTGGTCGTCCCAGCTCAATCCCGCGATCCATTGCGGCGCGATCAACACGTGATGACCGAGCCACCAATTACGCGTGTCCACGATCAGGTACCGGATGGCCCAGTTTTCTTCATCGACGAGGAAGCCGCAGACATGTCCCACATCACCGTCGGGCGCGCGTATGTGGGACGAGGTGACCGTCTTGCAACTGCGCAGATGATGGTCGCCGCGCATGGGCCGCTGCGTCCCGATCTCCTGGCGTGCCGCCACCTCTTGCCGCGTCATCGAGACCGGCAATAGTCTGTTGAACCAATTCGGGGCGCGGATGAACATGGTCGAAATCAAGACCTTGCGACCTGCGAGCCACGCTCCCGCTTCGACCAGGAAATACCGAACGACCCAGAACTCGTCATCGAAATAGAATTCTTTCACCCGGCCGACGGAGCCGTCACTCGCCCCGACGGAGTAATCCTCGAGGTCATCCATCGTGCGTAACATGGGCTCATTGCTCCTTCCGGCAGGCGAGATTCGAGAGGCGAAGCACCAGGCTACGCACGCGCCCCGCGTGCGTCTGTTCGGTGTCGCACCGATGGATTGGGGCGCCAGGAGGCGCCGGACCGTCAGAATTGCAGGCTACGGCGCCTCGGAGGCGCGCTCATCGCGGCGCGCCATTCCGCAAGCCAGCCCATGCTTCGATCCGTCGTGGTCATCGGGAAGTACTCGGCGCCCAGCCAGCCGGCATAATGCGCATCGGAAAGCGCGCGCAACAGGTCGGGAAATGGCACTCCGCCCGTGCCCGGCTCGTGCCGGCCCGGGACATCGGCGAATTGCACATGGCGGACATAGGGCAGCGACTGCCGGAGTTCCTCGATCAGATCGAGGCCCAGGCGCGTCGCGTGATAGGCATCGAATTGCAGGCCGATGCCGGAGGCGCGCCGCGACAGTATCGAGCGGGCGACATCGAAGGAGTTCAATAGATAGCGCGGGGCGTCGATGGGGTTCAAGGGCTCGATCAAGGCGACGACGCCCTTCGGGCGCAGCATGTCGGCGGCGAGATCCAGACTCTCTTCGTATGCGGTAAGACATTCCTCGCGGTCCGCCTCGGCCGGCGCAAGCCCCGCCAGAACGTGCACCAGCTTCGCCCCCAGCGCCTCGGCGTATTCGGCCGCTTGTGCGAGTTGCGCTCGGAACAGGGGCTTCAAATCCGGCCGCCCGGCGATCCCGAAGGGATGCTCCGGCGCAACGACGGGGACGTTGATGAGCACCACCGGCATGCCGGCCGCGCCGGCCGCCCTCGCCAGTGCCTCGGGCGGCTCCGAGTAGGGAGCCTGAATCTCCACTCCATCGAAGCCATGCGACCGTGCGGCCTCGAAGCGCTCGAGCAGCGGCAATTCTCGAAACAGCGTGCTGATATTGGCCGCGATGGGCAGCACACCGCTCATGGAGGACTTTCGTCGTAAAGTTTGAATAATGCCGCGAGATCTTCGTGAATCAGGCCCCGCTCGGCCGCACGCCGATACACCCCGAGCGCGGCAAGGGTCATCGGCAGCACCGAGCCGTGCTCCCCGGCAAGGTCTTGAACCGCGGAGAGATCCTTCAGCATGAGCGCGAGCTCGCCCAAGACCGGGCTGAACACCCCTTGAGCCATGCGCCGGCCGAAAATCTGCAAGGGAATGGAATCCGCGAAGCCGCCGGCGAGCGCCTGCGGGATGATGTCGAGATCGAGGCCGCTGACCCTCGCGAGCTTGAAAGCTTCGCTGATCGCGACCAGATTGGTGGCGACGATGAGCTGATTGCAAAGCTTCAGAGTTTGCCCGGCGCCCAGCTCGCCGATCCGCGTCACCCGTTGCGAAAACGCGGCCAGCAGCGGACCCAGCCGTGCGATGTCGTCAGCCTCGCCGCCGCACATGATCACGAGCTTGCCCTGCTCCGCACCCGTCGCCCCTCCGGACACCGGCGCATCGACCCAGGACGTTCCGCATTGGCGCTTCAATCGCCCGGCGAGAGAGAGGGTCGCCGTCGGGCCGATGGTCGAGAAATCCACGGCCAGTGCGGGCGCATGCGCGGCCTCCGCCGCGCCGCCGGGACCGAACAGCACGTGCTCCACCGCGGCTTTGTCGGTCACGCAAAGACACAACGCGTCCGCGCCCTCCGCCGCCGCGGCAGGCGTCGCGACCGGAGTCGCGCCGGCTTCGATCAACGGATCGACCTTCCCGGGCGTGCGTGGAGGCGTTGCTGAACTTCCAGACGATGATCTGCGAACTCACCGCCATGCCGATCGCCAACGCCTCATTGCTCGATGAGGCGACCGCCGTCGCCGAGGCAATGGCGATGGCGCATGCCGTCAGCAAATCGAAGTCGGACGTGCTGGCGGTGGCGACCGACGTGCATCCGCAGACCCGTGCGGTGCTGGCGACGCGTGCCAAACCAATCGGCGTGACGCTGGTGGACGTGGCGCCGGGCGACACGGCTGCCATCGGCGCAGCGCGGCCGTTCGCGCTGGTGTTGCAATATCCCGTACACCGGCGCGCTGCGCGCGCTGTCGCCGGAGATCGACGCGGCGCACGACGCCGACGCGCTGGCAATCGTCGCGGCGGACCTGCTGTCACTCGCGGTGCTGACGCCGCCTGGCGAGATGGGCGCCGATGTGGTGGTGGGCTCGGCGCAGCGCTTCGGCGTGCCGATGGGCTTCGGCGGTCCGCATGCCGGGTTCTTCGCCACGCGCGACGTGTTCAAGCGGCACATGCCGGGGCGGCTGGTCGGCGTGTCGGTAGATGCCAGTGGTGCGCCGGCACTGCGGCTGGCGCTGCAAACCCGCGAACAACACATTCGCCGCGAAAAGGCGACGTCGAATATCTGCACGGCACAGGTGTTGCTGGCGGTGATCGCCGGGTTCTATGCGGTTTGGCATGGACCGGAGGGGCTCAAGCGCATCGCCCGCCGCGTCAACCTGGGTGCGCGTTTGCTCGCCGATGCGGCACTGCGCGGCGGACACCGCCTGCGCCACGCCGCGTTCTTCGATACGATCGTGGTGGAATGTCGCGACGCCGATGGGCTGATGCGCGCTGCGCTGGCAGCAGGATTCAATTTCCGCCGCGTCGATGACGGCGCGGTCGGCATTGCGCTTGATGAAACGGTGACTCAGGACGAATTGGCGAGGCTGGCTTCGGTATTGGATTCCGAACTCGAGGGCGCGGCGCCGAGCATTCCGGCGGAGCTGTCGCGCAACGCGTTCTTCCTGGAGCAATCGGCGTTCGAGCAGCATCATTCCGAGCATGAGATGCTGCGGTACTCTGAAGCGGCTGGAGGACAAGGACGTCGCGCTGAACCGCAGCATGATTCCGCTCGGTTCCTGCACCATGAAGTTGAACGCGACGGCGGAGATGATGCCGATCTCCTGGCCCGGCTTCGCCGACATTCACCCGTTCGCCCCGGAGGACCAGACGGAGGGCTACGCGACGCTGATCCACCGGTTGGCAGAATGGCTGCAACGCATCACCGGCTTTGCCGCGGTCACACTGCAACCGAACGCCGGTTCGCAGGGCGAGTATGCCGGCCTGCTGACCATTCGCAGCTACCATGAGTCGCGCGGCGAGGGCGGGAGGGATGTGTGCCTGATCCCATCCTCCGCGCACGGTACCAATCCGGCCAGCGCCGCGATGGCCGGGCTGCGGGTCGTTGTGGTCGGCTGCGACCGGGAGGGAAACATCGACCTCGCCGACCTGCGCGCCAAGGCGACGCTGCATCGCGACCGGCTGGCGGCGCTGATGGTGACCTATCCCTCCACCCACGGCGTGTTCGAGGCGGCGATCCGCGATATCTGCGGTGTCGTCCATGAGGCGGGCGGCCAGGTCTACATGGACGGCGCCAATTTGAACGCGCAGGTCGGGCTGACCTCGCCCGCGACGATCGGTGCGGATGTCTGTCATTTGAATCTGCACAAGACGTTCTGCATTCCGCATGGGGGCGGCGGGCCCGGTGTCGGGCCGATCGGTGTCGCCGCGCATCTCGCGCCGTTCCTGCCGAACCATCCGCTGCGCGCCGATGCCGGGCCGGCGACCGGCTTCGGACCGGTGTCGGCGGCGCCGTTCGGTTCGGCGCTGATCCTGCCGATTTCTTATGCCTACGTGCGGATGATGGGCGCGGCGGGACTGACTCGCGCAACCGAGGTGGCGATCCTCAACGCCAACTACGTGGCGCGGCGGCTCAGCGACGCATACCCGATCCTGTATTCCGGCCCGGGCGGCATGGTGGCGCACGAGTGCATCATCGACTGCCGCGGCTTCCAGGCCGAGGCGGGCGTGATGGTGGAGGACATCGCCAAGCGCCTGGCGGATTTCGGTTTCCACGCGCCGACCATGTCCTGGCCGGTCGCCGGCACGCTGATGATCGAGCCGACCGAAAGCGAGTCCAAGGCCGAACTGGACCGGTTCTGCGAAGCAATGATCGCGATCCGCGCCGAGATCGCGGCGATTGCGGCCGGAAAACTTGACCGGGCGGACAATCCGCTGAAGCACGCCCCGCACACCGCGGCCGAGGTGATGGCAGAGACGTGGACGCACAGCTACTCGCGCACGCAGGCGGCGTTTCCGTTGCCGTGGGTGGCGGTGGGAAAATACTGGCCGCCGGTGAAGCGCGTGGACAACGTCTACGGCGACCGGAACCTCGTTTGCACCTGCGCGCCGCTGGAGGCTTATGCAGCGGCAGCAGAATAACCTCTCCCGCTTCGCGGGAGAGGTCGATGGTGCGAAGCACCGAGGGTGAGGGTGATCGGGTCGGCACAATACCCTTAAGGCTCCGGCGACCTCATTGCTCGGTTGTCAGCCCGACCGTTCGGTGGTCCGATCCAACAACCCCCAATAGACCGGCCCCCTCCATGCCCGACCCGATCACCGAAGAACTGTTCCGCAACGCGGTCGCCGCGCTCGGCGACGAGATGGTGCTGACGATCTACCGCACCGCCTATTCCGGCGTGCTCAAGAACATCATGGACTACAGCGCCGCCCTCTGTGACGCGGACGGCCGCCTCGTCGCCCAAGGCCTCGCCCTCCCCGGCCACCTCTGCTCCATTCCCGTTGCGTTACAAGCCGTGCTGCGCCACTACGGCGACGACATCGCGGAAGGCGATGTGCTGATCAACAACGATCCCTACGACGGCGGCATGCACCTGCCGGACATCTTCATCTTCAAGCCGCTCTTCGCCGACGGCAAACCGATCGCCTACGCCGCCACCATCTGCCACCACACCGATGTCGGCGGCCGCGTCCCCGGATCCAACGCCTCCGACAGCACGGAGATCTACGCCGAGGGCCTGCGCATCCCGCCGCTGAAACTGTACGAACGCGGCAAGCCCAACGCCACGCTGTTCCGCATCATCGATCGCAACGTGCGCTTGCCCAACCGCGTGCTCGGCGACATCCGCAGCCAGCTTGCCGCCTGCGAGATCGCCGCACGCGGCATGGTCGATCTCCTCGCCCGCTACAGCGCCGACGGCGTGCGCGAACTGATGAACGCCACGATGGACTATTCCGAACGCCTGACGCGGCACTGCCTCGCCCAACTGCCGGACGGCGAGGCCACCTTCACCGACTGGATTGACGACGACCAGATCGACGCCGGCAAGCCGATCCCCCTGGTCTGCACCGTGCGCAAGCACGGCGAGACGATGGAAGTCGATTGGACCGGCAGCGCGCCGCAAGTCAAAGGCGCCATCAACAACACCTGGAGCTACACCGCCGCCGCCAGCTTCACCGCGGTGAAGTCGGTGCTGTCGATCAACATGCCGAACAACGACGGCGTGTTCCGGCCGATCTCGGTCATCGCACCGCCCGGTACCATCACCCACGGCAAGCTGCCCGCCGCCTGCGCGGCGCGCGGCCTGACCGGTTTCCGCGCCGTCGATTGCTGCTTCGGAGCGCTGGCGCAGTTGTATCCCGACCGGGTGTACGCGGCGTCCGACGGCGGCAACACCGGCGTAACGATCGGCGGCTATGACAAGGACCTGCAGCCGTTCATTTACGTCGACTTCCTGTGCGGCAGCTGGGGTGGCCGGCCGTGGGCGGACGGGCTCGACGGCAACACCAACATGTTCGCCAACATGGCCAGCTTCTCCGTCGAGGTGATCGAGGCGGAGAACCCCCTCGAAGTCCTGGACTACGAATTCGTCCCCGACACCGGCGGCGCGGGAAAATTCCGCGGTGGCATGGCGCAGCGCAGGACATGGCGCATGCTGGCGGACGAGGGCATCCTGCAAGTGCGCGCCGATCGGCAGACCCATCGGCCGTACGGATTGCAAGGCGGCGGACCCGGTGCGGCGGGACGCAATGTGCTCGACGCGGGATTGCCAACCGAGACGCCGCTGCATGCCAAACTGACAATGACCCTGCGGCGCGGCCAGGAGTTTCGCCACGAACTGCCCGGCGCCGGTGGCTGGGGCGATCCGTTGTCACGCGACCTCGCCGGCGTGGCGCAGGACCTGCGCGACGGCCTGGTGACCATCGAAGGTGCCGCACGCGATTACGGTGTCATCGCGCACGGCGATCCGCCGGAGATCGACGTTGCGGCTACGTCCGAACTAAGAAAAAACCTCTCCCGCGCTACGCGCGGGAGAGGTCGGCGCGGAGCGCCGGGTGAGGGTGATCGGGTCGGCACGCCCTACCTGCACCTTGCCGACCCGATCACCCTCACCCTCGACGCTTCGCGTCTCGACCTCTCCCGCGAAGCGGGAGAGGTTTTATGAGACTCGGCATCGACATCGGCGGCACCTTCACCGATCTCGTCGCGATCGACGGCGACGGCCATGTCCGCACCCACAAGACCGCGTCCACCCCGCACGACTACGGCGAGGGCATCGTCGAGGGCCTGCGCTCGCTCCTGACAGATGAAGTAAAGGTCAGCGAAGTTCTGCACGGCACCACCGTCGGTTCAAACACCGTGCTGGAGGGCAAAGGCGCCCGCACCGCGCTGATCACCACGCGCGGCTTCCGCGACATCCTGGAAATCCGCGACCTGCGCATGCCGGTGCTGTACGACCTGCATTGGACCAAGCCGCGCGCTCTGGTGGAACGCCGCCTGCGCCTGGAAGTCACAGAGAAGCTGCGCCCGGACGGTTCAGTCTCGGTGCCGCTGGACCTCGCCACCGTGGACGCCGCCATCGCCATGCTGCGGGTGGAACAAGCGCAGAGCGTGGCGATCTGCCTGCTGCACTCCTACGCCAACCCAGAGCATGAACGCGCCGTCGCGCAGCGTGTGCGCGCGGCGCTGCCGGACATCGCCATCTCGGTCAGCCACGAGATCCTGCCCGAGATCAAGGAATACCCCCGCACCAGCACCACGGTGATCAACGCCTATGTGCAGCCCGTCGTGCGCGCCTACATTACCGCGCTGGATGCGCGGCTGCGCGCCCTCGGCATCGCCGCGGGCCTGCAGTTGATGCAGTCGAACGGCGGGCTCGCTTCGGCCGAGTTCGCCGCCGCCGCACCGGCGCACATCATCGAAAGTGGCCCGGCGGCCGGCGTCGTCGGAGGCGCCGTGCTCGCGCGTCGGCTGGACGAACCGCGCCTGATCACCTTCGACATGGGCGGCACCACCGCCAAGGCCGGCCTCGTCGAACATGGCGAAGTGCTGCGCAGCGAGGCGATCGAAGTCGGCGGCGGCGTCATGGTTGGCTCGCGCCTGCTGGTTGGCGCGGGCTACATGTTGAAGCTGCCGGCGATCGATCTGGCCGAGGTCGGCGCCGGCGGTGGCTCGATCTGCCGGCTCGACGCCGCGGGCGCACCGAAGGTCGGGCCGGATAGTGCGGGCGCCGATCCGGGGCCGGTTTGTTACGGCCGCGGTGGCACCGCGCCGACCATCACCGATTGCAATCTGGTGCTGGGGTATCTCGATCCGGGTGGCCTGGTCGGCGGCGCGTTGAAGGTCGATATCGAGGCGGCACGCGCGGCGATCGTCCGCGATCTGGCAGAACCTCTGCATTGCTCCATGGAGGAAGCTGCGTTCGGCATGCTGCGGCTGGCCTCCGCGACGATGATGCGGGCGATCCGCGCGGTGTCGGTCGAGCGCGGCCGCGATCCTCGGCAATTCGCGCTGCTGGCGTTTGGCGGCAACGGCTCGCTGTTCGCCGCCGGCATCGCCGCCGAACTCGGCATCGCCCGGGTGATCGTCCCGCCGATGCCAGGCTTGTTCAGCGCCTTCGGTCTGTTGCTCGCGGATGCCGAGCACCACGCGACGCAAAGCCTGCGCATGCGGCTGGATCGCGCCGATGCGGTACAGATCGCCCGCGTCCTCGCGTCGTTGGCCGAGGCCGGAGCGCGTACCCTGACGCGCGACGGCTTTCCGGTTGGGAAACAAAGTTTTCGCCGCGCCGCATCGGCCCGCTATGTCGGCCAGTCCAGCGAGATCGACGTGCCGCTGCCGGATGCCATGGACGCCGCGGCACTGTTGGCGCATCTGCCGTCGCTGTTCGCCGCGGAGCATGAGCGCACCTACGGTTTTCGCGCGCCCGACGACGAGCCGGTTGAGTTGATGGGCCTCTCCGTGATAGCGCGCGGTACGCCGGAACGCCCTCGCCTGCCAGACCATATCCCACCCGCCAGAGCAGACGTCCCGCCGAGCCGCTGCGCGTGGTTCCCTGATGCCGGCTGGATCGATACGCCGGTCGTCGATCGGGCAGCGCTGTCGGCGTCGCGCAGCGGCCCGCTGATCGTGCAGGAATACGACGCGACCTGCCTGGTGCCACGCGGTGCGACGGCCGCACTCGATGCGTTCGGCAATGTGCGGGTGACGCTTTAGAAACCCTCTCCCGGCTTCGGCGGGAGAGGGTAGGGTGAGGGTGAAGTGTGCCGCACGCAACGCTCCGTCTGTCTGTATCCCTCCCGCCGCACGATCGCGAGAGGCTGCAGCAGTGCGGGCAATACTGGTTGCATAGATGTAATAATACTGCCCGCCATCTACGCGGATTAGGAATTCGGAGTCTTCCGTGATTCGTCTGGGTCGTCCGGAACCACTTCCTGCGCCAGGATAAGCGCCATTACTGCCTGAACCCCGACCTGATACCAACCTGCTTCACGATTCGACTCTCGACGGCATCGCACCGGCCGCCCCAACCGTCATGGCAGGGCTTGACCCGGCCATCTATCGCCGCACCGTGCTGCATGGATGGCCGGGTCAAGCCCGGCCATGACACTTGGGGCGGTCAAAGTCTGCGTGCATCTGCGGTTCCAATTTCTTGCTGACGTGCGCACCGCTCGTGCGGCGCCAGACCACGCATGAAAGCGCCGTTCGGCCAAAACAAGAAATTGGAACCGCAGATGCACGCATATGGACAGTGCCGTATTGCAAAAGCCGCTGGCTAAACGATTGACTTTCACACGCGGCTTACCACAATTACGTAGAAGACAAAGCCTGGTATATGCTCGCTGTGAGATAATTGATGCATTGCACAGCGTGCACATGTACTCTCCACGATAAAAACGTCGCAGCGAACGTTAACTCTACCGAGCATTTACCTCCTCGCAATTCTGCGAAAGTGCTGCGTATTCGTTTATCGTTCCATGAACATTATCAAATACGGCCGATGCGAATCACGGAAGACTCGGAATTCGAAATCGGGGCGACAGCGGTGAAATCGATCCAGGTGCCGGTTGCAAGAGTAGCAGCGTGCGGACCCGATCACCCTCACCCTCGACACTCCCGCGTCTCGACCTCTCCCGCGCGAAGCGCGGGTGAGGTTTCTCAATCCAGATCCCGCGCCACCTCGGGCGCATGCAGCAGCCGATCGATCTTCGTCGCATACTCCAGCGCATGGTCCGGCTGGAACGACAGATCCGGCGCGTAGCGTAGCTGCACCGCATGCGCAACCTGCCCGCGCAGGAACGGCGCCGCACGCTTCAACACCGGCAGCAGTTCCTCCACATCCGACCGCCCCAGCCGCGCCACAAATACCGTCGCGTGCTTCATGTCGGGCGACATGCGCACCTCGGTGACCGTCAGCGACGCCGCAGCCAACTCGGGATCGCGGAAATCCCGCCGCTCGAACAGCCCAGCCAGCACATGGCGGATTTCCTCCGCCACGCGCAATTGCCGCTGGCTCGGTCCGACACGCGCCTGCTTCTTCAACCCGGAACCATCTCCACTTCGAAGCACTCGACCATGTCGCCTTCCTGCAAGTCGTGGAAGTTGGCGAACGACAGGCCGCATTCGTAGCCGCGCGCCACCTCGCGCACGTCGTCCTTGAAGCGCTTCAATTGCGACAACTCGCCCTGGTGGATCACCACATTGTCGCGCAGCAGCCGCACGCCGGCGCCACGCTTCACCAACCCGTCGGTGACCATGCAGCCGGCCACCTTGCCCACCTTGGTAATAGTGAACACCTTGCGGATCTCGGCGTAGCCCAGGAACTTCTCCCGCGCCTTCGGTGCCACCTTGCCCTGCACCAGCTTCTGGATGTCATCTGACACTTCGTAGATGATCGAGTAGTAGCGGATATCGACACCCTCGCGCGTCGCCAGCTCCCGAGCCTGCGACGTGGCGCGAACGTTGAACGCCACGATCACCGCGTTCGACGCCTTGGCAAGCTGGATGTCGCTTTCGGTGATCTGACCCACCGCGGCATGCAGCACGCGGACCTTCACTTCCTCATGCGCCAGCTTCAGCACGGTGGCCTGGATCGCCTCCGCACTGCCTTGCACATCGGCCTTGATCAGGACCGCGACTTCCTTTTGCTCGCCGGCCTGGATGCGAGCCAGCATCTCGTCCAGCGTGCCACGCGCGCCGGCCGTCACGCCGGCCGCCTTGTCGCGCAGCCTGCGGGTGCGGAATTCGGCGACCTCGCGGGCGCGGCTCTCGTTCTCCACCACCACGAACGGCTCGCCCGCGGTCGGCACGCCCGCCAGACCGAGGATCTCCACCGGCGCCGACGGCCCAGCCTCCGGGACCGGCCGCCCCTTGTCGTCCAGCATCGCGCGCACGCGGCCCCATTCCGCGCCGGCCACCACGATGTCGCCCTGCTTCAGCGTGCCCTTCTGCACCAGCACCGTCGCCACCGGCCCGCGCCCGCGATCCAGCCGCGATTCGATCACCGCGCCCTCGGCCGGCCGATGCGGATTGGCCTTCAGGTCGAGGATTTCCGCTTGCAGCAGGATCGCTTCCTGCAATTTGTCGAGCCCGGTCTTCTTCAGCGCCGAGACTTCGACGTCCTGCGTCTCGCCGCCCATCTCCTCGACGACAATGTCGTGCGAGAGCAATTCCTGCCGCACGCGCTGCGGATTGGCGTCGGGACGATCCATCTTGTTGATGGCGACGATGATCGGGGCGTTGGCCGCCTTGGCATGCCGGATCGCCTCGATGGTCTGCGGCATCACGCCGTCATCCGCCGCCACCACCAGGATAACCATATCGGTCACCCCGGCCCCGCGCGCCCGCATCGCGGTGAACGCCTCGTGGCCCGGCGTGTCGATGAACGTGATATGCTCGCCGCTCGACAGCTCGACCTGATACGCGCCGATGTGCTGCGTGATGCCGCCCGCTTCGCCCGCGGCGACATCGGTGGCACGCAACGCATCGAGCAATGAGGTTTTGCCGTGATCGACATGGCCCATGATGGTCACCACCGGCGGCCGCGGCTCCAGCTCGGCGTCGGTGTCGACGCTGCCTTCCAGCCCGACCTCCACGTCGGATTCCGAGACGCGGCGAGCGCGGTGGCCGAATTCCTGCACCACCAGCTCGGCGGTGTCCGCATCCAGGGTTTGCGTGGGCGTCGCCATGACGCCCAGCTTCATCAGCACCTTCACCACGTCCACGGCGCGGGCGGCCATGCGGTTGCCCAGCTCCTGCACGGTGATCGTGTCGGGCAGGATGACGTCACGCACAACTTTCACCTGATCGGAACGTAGCCGCTCGAGTTCCGCCTGACGCCGCTCGCGTTCACGCTGGCGCCGCACCGAGGCGAGCGAGCGCACCTTCTCGTCTTCGCCCTCGATCGCCGCCTGGACGTCGATGCGGCCAGGCCGGCGTCGATCGCCCTGTTTCGGCGCGGCGACCGGAGGCCGGCGTGGCGGCATGCCGGGGCCAGCGCGACGGACCGGACGGGTCTCGTCGTCGTCGTCCACCGCTTTCGCGCCAGGGCGAAGCCGCAGGGTTTCGGTCGAAGGCGCCGCGGCCGGCGTGGCAGGCGCAGCCGGCGCGGGATGCCGGCGCTGCTCTTCCGGAGCCCGTGCCGTGGCAGGACCGCCACTGGCGACTTGCTCAGTGGCCGCCGCGTCGGCGGCCAAGCGTGCGGCCTCTTCGGCCCTTTGCTGCGCCGCTTCCTCTTCCTGTCGGCGAGCGTCCTCTTCGGCCGCCTTGCGTGCCTCTTCCTCGCGGCGGCGCGCTTCCTCGGCCGCCGACAGGATCGAAATTTTCTCCTGCTCGCGCCGCTCAGCCTCGCGCTTTGCCGATTCCCGCTGTTGCTCAACCAGCGCACGCTGACGGGCCGCCAATTCTGTCTGCGTCAGCGCCCGGCCGGCGCCGGCGGGCGGCCGCCCAGCCGGTACAGGACCGCGCGCACTTGGCGGCGCTGGCGTGCCAGGAGGCGGGCTGGCCGGCGCCCCGGGTGCGCCGACGGGCGCGCGCTTCTTGCGCACCTCCACCTGCACGACCTTCGACCGGCCATGACTGAAGCTCTGCCTTACGGAACCGGCATCGACGGTACGGCCCAGCTCCAGGCGCCCCGACGGGCGCAGTGAGAGCCGGCCCTTGCCAGCGTCCTGATCGTTGCTTTCGCTCATGCTTTACCCGTTGACACCCAACTTATCCGTTCAGCCTGACGGTTGCCCGCCCTTGTTCGTCCAGTTCGCGGCCATCCGGCCCCAACCTGGCATCCGCCGGTCTCTTAGCGCCGGCCATTCAGTCTTGGCGAGTTGCCGCCTGACCGTGCGGCCTCCGATCGCTCAGCCCTTGTCCTCGTAACCCCGCCAGACGATCCGCCTCGGCGTGAAGCCGGTCGGCCAACCGTCCCGGCGCGATCGCCACATGCACCACGCGATCACGCCCGAATACGCGCCCCAGCGCCTCCGCCGACAAAGGGGCGACGACCGCCACCTTCCCGGCATTGCCGGACAGAAACCGGGCACACTCGGCCTCGCTCCCGTCCGAAGCTTCCAGGACCAGCCGAGCCCGGCCACTCCGCAGCCATTCCCGCGCCTTCTCGAAGCCGGCAACGGCCTGGCCGGCGCGGCGGGTCAGGCCAAGCAAATCGCCGATCCGCCGGACCAGCGCCGCCTGGAGCAAGACGGGAAGATCTTGGGGCACTGTGACCGGGCCGCGGGCGGCCCTGGCGAACGCTCGGGCCAGGCCACCTTTGTCGCGGGCGGTTTCTAGCACATCCTTCGACGCGCTCAACCACATTCCCCGCCCAGGCAGATCTGCGTTCAGATCGGGCACCAACGCACGGTCAGGACCGACGACAAAGCGAATCAGCCGTTCCTTGGGCAACCGTTCGCGCGTCACCACGCAGCGACGCAGCGGGCCAGTTTCTTCCTGCGCTTCCTCGTCCGGCGAAGCAATCGACTCCGCGTCAATCGTGGCTCGCCTCCTGCGCCGCGTGCTCTTCCGCTGGCGCCGCGCCGTCCTCACCCTCGAACCAATGCGCGCGGGCGGCCATGATCACCTGGTTGGCGGTTTCCTCGTTCATGTTGTCGGCACCGACGATCTCAATCAATTCGTCGGATGCGAGATCGGCCAGGTCGTCCAGCGTCTTCACCCCTTTTTCGCCCAGTGCCACCAGCATCGCCGGCGTCAGCTCCTCGATCGCCGCAACGTCCTCGCCGACGCCCAACTCGATACGCTTCTCCGTCAGCTCGGTGTCGCGACGGGTCAGAAAGGTTTCGGCTCGGCGGATCAGCTCTTCCGCCACGCTCTCGTCGAAGCCCTCGATCGCGGCGACTTCCTCCAGCGGCGTGAAAGCCAACTCCTCCACCGAGTTGAAGCCCTCGGTCACCAGCAAGGCGGCGATCACGTCATCAACATCCAGCGCTTCGACAAACAGCCCGGAGCGGCGGCGGAACTCTTCCTGGCGGCGCTCGCTTTCTTCCGCCTCGGTCAGGATGTCGATGTCCCAGCGGGTGAGCTGCGATGCCAGCCGCACGTTCTGCCCGCGACGGCCGATGGCAAGCGAGAGTTGCTCGTCCGGCACCACGACTTCGACGCGGCCGGCTTCCTCGTCCATCACGACTTTGGTGACTTCGGCGGGCGCCAGAGCGTTCACCACGAAGGTGGCGGCCTGCGGCGACCAGGGAATGATGTCGATCTTTTCCCCTTGCAGTTCCTGCACCACCGCCTGCACGCGGCTGCCGCGCATGCCGACGCAGGCGCCCACGGGATCGATCGAGAAGTCGCGGCTGATCACCGCCATCTTGGCGCGGCTGCCGGGATCGCGCGCGACCGCCTTGATCTCGATAATCCCGTCATAGATTTCCGGCACTTCCTGCGCGAACAGTTTCGCGAGGAAGCCGGGATGGGTGCGGCTGAGGAAGATTTGCGGGCCACGTGGCTCCTCGCGCACGTCATAAATGTACGCACGAACCCGGTCGCCGTTGCGAAAGCTTTCACGCGCGATCAGTTCGTCGCGGCGCAGCAGCGCCTCGGCACGGCCGAGCTCCACCATCAGGTTGCCGTACTCGGTGCGCTTCACCACGCCGTTGACGATCTCGCCGACGCGGTCCTTGAACTCGTCGAATTGCTTCTTGCGCTCGTATTCGCGCACCCGCTGCACGATCACCTGCTTGGCGGTCTGCGCCGCGATGCGGCCGAAATCGATCGGCGGCAGCGGATCGACGATGAACTCGCCGAGCTTGATCTCGGGCTTGAACTTCTGCGCGATGTGAACGGGGATCTGGGTTTCCTCGTTCTCCACTGCTTCCACCGCTTCGGTCCAGCGCGACAGGCGCACGTCGCCGGTCTTGCGGTCGATCGTGGCGCGGATGTCCTTTTCATGCCCGTACTTGGCGCGGCCAGCCTTCTGGATGGCTTGCTCCATAGCCTCCAGCACTTCCTCGCGGTCGATGTTCTTCTCGCGCGCGACGGCGTCGGCAACGAGCAGAAGTTCCGGGCGGGAGACGGCGGTGTCCATGATGACCTCTGTCAATTGGTCCGGGTTGGAGTTGCGGTAGCTTCGATCAAGGCGTCCGTCAGCACCAGCTTGGCGCGGCGGATATCGGAGTGCGGCAAGGCGACTTCGGTCCCGTCGTCCAGCCGGAGCCGGGCGGCGGTTTCGTCGGCGCCGAGCACAATGCCGAAGAAGCGCTTGCGGCCGCCGATCGGGGCGACCACCTCGGCACGGGCGGCGTGACCAGCGAAACGGTTCCAATCCTTCACCCGGGTCAGCGGCCGGTCGATGCCGGGCGAGCTGATTTCCAGGGTCCAGGCGCCGGGGATCGGATCTTCCACGTTCATCAGGGCGCTGAAATGGCGCCCGAGGTGCTCGCAGTCGTCGATCGAGATCGAGGCGCCATCGGCGCGGTCCACCATGATCTGCACCGTGGGGCGGTCGCGGCCGAGCACGGCGACGCGCACCAGTTCGTATCCCATATGCGCGAGCGAGGGCTCGACGATACCGGCGATTCTGGCTTCCAGGCTGGTGTTTTGTTGTTCGCGTTGTTCCAAAACAAAAAAGGCGGCCCGTGAAGGCCACCCCCCGTTACTCAGCGGAGAATGTGATTGATGGTCGGGTAAATAGCGACTCCTCGGCCGGTTGGCAAGGGCCGGCCGATCCGAACCCTGAGCCACCGTCATAGCGAGGCAATGACAGTGGCTCTCGCGGCATTAGAGCCGGCGGCCCATTGACCGGCCGCGGCCGATTGACGGACCATCACGCGGAACGAATGATGCGTGGAACCGTCGGGCCGTCACGGCACGCAACGCTGATCGACGGCTCGCCGACCGCCAAGGGGAGCGCCGTCCATGGCCGCCGCATCAAGTGCGAACCTGACCCTGATCGTGACTGGCGACGTGGTGGTGGATCATCACCTGTATGAAGGCGAGCGGCCGCGACCCACCACGGATGGCCGGCGCGGCGTTCACGTGGTCCGGGAAGTCGGGGGCGCCGCAATCCTGAAGCGGCTCATCGAGCAACTTCTGCTCACGGGTGACAAGCAGACACGCGCAGCAAATTTGCGAGCGCTGGAGGCACGCTACCGCGCGTGGGCCAAAGGCGATAAGCTGCCCGACAAGCCGCAGCGACCATGGGAACCGGCGTGGCACGTTAAGCTCGGGGTCACCACACCGCAGGAAAACGAACCGACCGGCAGCAATCATGCCTACGCCGTCCTGCGTCCGCATTCCCGGCTGCCGTCCGGTCCAGACCAGCCGAACGCAGGCGGCGAACAGGTTTGGCGCATTGCCGAGCGCATGGGCTATGGCGAACCGGACGAGGTATCCACGCCGACGCCGCCGCAGCCGATCAAGCACCTGCCGCACGCGAACGTCCTGGTGCTCGACGATGGCGGGCTCGAATTTCGCAAGCGATTGCAAGCCGACTGTTGGCACCTGTCTGCGGCGCCGCCACTCGTGCAGCCGCCTCGCTGGATCCTACTGAAAATGTCCGGGCCGATAGCGCGCGGCGACCTGTGGAGCGAGTTGATCGTTCACCACGCCAACCGGCTGGTCTGCCTCATATCGTCGGACGACCTTCGGCATGAAAAGCTCAGTCTCGGGCGCGGCCTGTCATGGGAACGCACGATCGAGGAACTATGCTTCGCGCTCGGCAGCCTGCCCGAATTTGCCGATCTACAAGGTTGCGCGCATCTCATCGTCACCTTTTCTGCCGACGGTGCCTTGTGGATCGATCGGACGGACCCGGCGAAGCCGGTGGCGACTTTGATCTTCGACGCCGGCGGGGCCGACGGCGAATTCATCGCGAACATGCCAGGCGAGATGGTGGGCTTGCAGACAGCGATCGCCGCCGCGCTGGCACGGGCGCTGGCACAACACGCAACTGTCGTTGATCCGCCAGGCACAGGTACCAAGTTAGAGCTCGACGACGCGATCAAGCGGGGCCTGCATGCCATGCGAGACTTGATGGCGCTCGGCCACGGAGTTGTCGGGAAGGACCCCGGCAAGCAGCGACCGGGCGGCTACCCGATAGAGCGCATCCGCGACGTCTTGCTCAAGCCGGTTGTCCCGCCAAAGGACGGGGGTTTCGCCCCCGCAATCATCCCCCAATCGATGTTCCAAAAACCCCAATGGGCCGGCGCCGCCCGTTGGATGATCATCAAGATGCTCCAGCGGCCGCTCGACGCACGCGGCCGGCCGTCGTTGTTCGGCGTCGCCTGCGATCTGCTGATCCGTGGCACGAAAACCGTGCTGCCGCACTTTCCGCATGCAGATTTCGGCCTGCTCACCACAGTCGACCGCAAGGAAATCGAGGCCCTGCGAAACATCCGCAACCTCATGCGCAGCTATAAAAAGGACATGTCGGCGACAAAGCCTCTGTCGCTCGGTGTGTTCGGGCCGCCAGGGGCCGGAAAGTCCTTCGGTGTCAAGCAGATCGCCAAGCAGGTGTTCGAAAATCAAGTTCCCCATAAGGGGTTCGAGGAAACCGCGTGGCTGGAATTCAACCTGTCGCAGTTCACGCCACCCACCGATCTTATCGGCGCGTTGCACCAGGTGCGCGACCGGGTGCTGACCGGAGTGATACCCGTGGTATTCTGGGATGAGTTCGACTCCCGGGCCTTCGAGTGGCTGCAATACCTGCTCGCGCCGATGCAGGATGGCCGTTTCCAGGAGGGCCAGATCAGTCACCCGGTCGGCAAGTGCGTGTTCATCTTCGCCGGCGGAACCAGCGCAAGCTTTGCCGCCTTCGAGCAGCAGGGAAGCGCCGGCGATGAGGCGTCGATCCAGTTCAAGCTTCGAAAGGGACCGGATTTTCGCAGCCGGCTCGATGCCTATTACGACGTTTTGGGACCAAATCAGCGTGAATTGCCAGTGGAGGAGACCTTTCCCGACCTGGGCGGACTCGATCCAGACGATCAAGGATATGTCCTGCGCCGCGCGCTGTTGATCCATTCCGTCCTGAAGACCGGCGGCAAGCCGCTGGCCGACCTCGACGAAGGGCTGATCAACGCGTTGCTGCGCGTGCCCCGCTACAAGAACGGCGCCCGTTCCATGGAGAAGCTGGTGCTGCCGATGACACCCGCGCGCAATGAACCGGTGCGCCGCTCCTGGTTGCCAACACACTCGCAGCTTGCGATGCATGTCGATTCTCCGGACGGTTTTGCCAAACTGTTGGCGATGCAGCCGGACACCGACTGGTTGCTGGCAATGAAGCCCGCTGCGACGCCTGTGAAGGACTTGGCTGTGAGCCACCGCCTCGATCCGCTTGCCCCAGCGATCCACCAGACCTGGCGGGATTTGGCCGCCACGGAAGACTGGAAGATGGCACCCCGCTACGACAAGGACTTCGATAAGCTCGATCTTGTCGACCAGGAGGATAACCGCGCGGCCGCGAGGCGGATTCCATGGATACTAGGGCTGGCCGGCATGGCACTGGTGAAGCGGACTCCTGCCAGCCAACCTGACCCGACCGATCCGAGCGAGGCGGACGTAAAACAGCAACTCGAACATCACATGGAGCGGTTGGCGGAGGCCGAGCACGATGGCTGGATGGACTACCGCCTCAAGACCGGCTGGAAACGCGGCGAGCCACGCGACGACGACCAGCTGATCCATCCGGCGCTGGTCAAGGTACAGCGAACTCCCGGAGAACGAAAAGAAAAAGGACCGCAACACGATCCGGCATTTCCCCGACTTCGTGCGCCAGGCTGGCTTCCGGATCGTCTGGCTGAAGTCCGGCGCATCGGAGTAAGCCGCCCAGCTACGCGCCGCCGTAACGCCGGCCCGGGATCGCGAGTTACTATGGCATGCACCATCCGGAGAGAGCCATGCACCGACGCTCGTTCATCCTGGCCGCCGCCGCGTCCGGCCTCGCGCCGCTGGCTCGTGCGTCCACGCCACTTTCCGCCCCGGATCAGGGACAACAGCCCGCGGGTACCGGAGCTGTTCACCTCCGAGGGTTGTTCATCCTGCCCTCCGGCCGACGCGCTGCTGGGGCAATTCGCGCACCAGCCTGGGGTGATCGCGCTGGCCTGGCACGTGGACTACTGGAATGGCCTGGGCTGGCATGATCCGTTTTCCAGCCCCCTCGCCACCCAACGCCAGCGCACCTATGCCGCGCAACTGCGCGACGAGGTCTATACGCCCGCACTCGTGGTGAACGGCGCACATATGGTGGTCGGCTCGGACGCCGATGCGATACGCACGGCGATCGGCGCAACACGCGCCCCAGAGGTCGCCGTGTCCCTGCGGCGTAGCGAGGACGGTGCCGTCGCGGAAACCGGCCCCGCCGGCCGGCCCGTCACCGCCCTGCTGGTCACTTACGATCCAGAGCATCACACGTCCGTGCGTGGCGGCGAGAATGGTGGCCGGCGCCTGCTGGAATACCGGATCGTGCGCGAGGCCACGTTGCTCGGCACCTGGGACGGCGCCGTGCGCCGCCTCACCTTGCCCGCCATCGCGCCGGGCCAGGGCGCGGTGCTGCTGCTGCAAACCGACGATCTGCGCGTGTGCGGCGCCGCAGATATGCCGGCGGCCTGAAACGCCTCGCGAAATTCCAGGCGTATCCTGCTCCGCCTCCTACCCAAGCAGCGTGTCTCGCTACATCTCGCCACCGATCGTGTCGATCGCCTTATCGAGCAAATAACCCCAGGCCGTCAGATGGGCGTGCACGACGCCGAAGCCGAGCGGCGATCCCTGGTCGATGTCGCGTTGCCAGTCGGCCAGCAATTCCGATGCGACACTGAACCACGTCCGCGCCGTGACGCCGGCATGGGTCAACGCCGCTAACGATACATCGCGGGCGATCGTGCTTTCGGCGCCGCTGGCGTCGATTACGGCATGCACCTCGTAGCCGTCACGCAGCATGTCCAGCGCCGCGAACTGCAATGCGGTGCTCGTCGTCACGCCGGCCATGATCACCTTGCGGCGTCCGGTGCGCCACAGCTTCGCGGAACGCTGGCCACCGCCACGCGTTGATAACGCCGGCGCGCCCGATCACCGGCTGGTCGGGAAACACCCGGCGGAGCTCCGGTATGATGCGGCCGTTGATGCCCCACTCCATGTTGGATGTCAGGACCACCGGCAAGCCCAAAGTCTTCGCCGACTTCGCCAGGCCGAGGACGTTGTTCGTCGCCTCCTGTAGGCCCATGTCGCGAATGATGCTCATCGTCCCCACCTGGTGATCGATCAGCACCAGGACTGCATTTTCCGGCGCAAGTCCGTCGCCGCGATCGGCCGCTTGCGACATGCTCATGGCCTGTCTCCTTGCCCTGCATTCACCCTTCGAGCCACTGGGCGGGCTCGCCCGCTACGGAAACGGCAATGTTCTGCGTCAGCGCCTGCGCTACGAACGCGCGCGTCACATCGCGAAGCTGCGCCTCGTCCACATATGCGACGGTGATGTGGTTGCTCTGGTGACCGGCCATCAGGTCGTCCCGGCCCACCCCGTCCAGAACGACGTTCATCATCGGCCATTCATAGGTGGTCGCACGCCGGCGGCGTTCGAACTCTTCCCCGCGGCAGTTCGACGGCGTGGCCGGTGCCGACATGCAGGAACACCTGCGTGCCGACATAGTGGGCACGCGCCCAGATGAAACGGCCGGCCTTGCACTGGCCGGTGATGGTGGCGCCGCCCTTGGGGAAATACATCGGCGGCTGGCGGTAACCGGTCGCGCCCGGTGATGCCGCCTTTCAAGTGCCCGAACGGCACCGCGCCGGAGATTTCCAGGTCCCAATAGAATTGTCCCTCGAACATGCTGCCCCAGCGAATGTCATGCAGCGTCGTCTCCGACGGCAGCCCCAGCGCATCGAGCAAGCGCCAGAGCATCGTCTGCGGAATGGCGCTGCCCATATCGACTTCGTTGACGCAGGGAATCGGCTTGCCGGGGCGAATCACTCTGCCGTCCGCATCCGGAATCGGATAACGCTCGGCCGAACCGATCGCCCCTTCGGCGAAATCGGATGCAGCGCAGGACCGGGCGAGGCCCTGTTGGTACTGCACCCCGACCGCGGACAAGCCGAAGCGCTGGGTAAAGCGTGCGAGCGCGATCAGCATGGCGCATTGCTCGAGCACCTGCTTCCGCACCAATTCGGTCGCCGCATCGGTGCCGAATTTGAACCGCATGCCGCGCGCCTCGTACCAATCGAGGCAGGCTTCGCGCATCGATTGCGGCACGTCCGCCATTTCCGCCAGCAGCGCGGATTGCGACAGCGATTCAAGCGGCAGGCCGATCTCGCACAGCGCCTGCTGCGGGAACACGCCGTTGATCATGCCCATGCAGAATGTGTCGAACAGCCCTATGATGTCCTTATGGCGCAACACGTACTCGCCGACCTGGCGGCCGATCGCGCCGGCGGGCGACGCCATCACCTTGTGGTCGCGCGGATCGGATGCAGATAGCTGGTGTCATGCTCGATGCGGCCCGTGTTGAGCCACGCGCGCAGCCCGTGCAGGAAAAACGCATCGTCGAAATTCTCCGACCACAGGCGAGAGTACGCGCGGCCGAGGCTGGTCAGCGTGCCGGCCATGCACAGCATGCCGACAAGTCCGGGCCAGGTGCCGTCGAAGTTCGCCAGCAACAGGACCGGGCCGCGATGACGCACCAGGCTCGCGGCGAGGTGGTGCGAGTACTGCCATGCCGTCAGCAGCACGATCACCGGCGCCTCCGGATCGATCGTGGCAAACAGGTCGCTGCCCTCGCGCTGGCTGCTGATGAATCCGTGGCCGCGCTCGACCTTGATCGGATGCGCGCGCCGCAGCAGCACATCGAACTTTTCGCCCAGAACCTTGCGCAGTTTGGCCTCGAATTTTTCCTGCACCGGCCAGCACTGCACATTGGCCGACTCGCGCAGATCGGCGTTGGTCACCAGCAGCACTTCATGCGTTCGCGGCGCGCACCATCGATTGCTCTGCCGGGAGATTCAAATGCAACATGGATTTTCTCCGAAGGAAACCTCTTCCGCCTACGGCGGGAGAGGTCGGCGCGCAGCGCCGGGTGAGGGTGCCGCGACACGCACCGTGCTGATGGCCTCTTCCTCATCTTCGATATCGCGCGCCGCGCGGTTCATGACGGCACGATACCGGCACCAGTCGTCGTACATCGCCAGATAGATCGCGTATTTCGCATCGTGGAACGCGCGCCGCGCCGGATTGGCGCGCACTACGGCACCGGGACGCACCATCGCCGCGGCGGCGCCATGCAGGTCCACGAAGGCGCCCGACGCGGTCGCAGCCAACACCGCGGCGCCGAGCGCGACGGCCTCGTCCTCGCTTGCCACGTGCAGGTCGCAGCCGGTGGCGTCGGCATGTTCGCGCACCAGCAGCGGATTGCGTGCGCCGCCGCCGCACATCACCACGCGCTGGATGTGATGCCCGGCGGCATTGAGCGAGTCTGATGATGTGGCGCGTGCCGTACGCCAGCGCCTGCACTGTCGCGAGGTAGTGGCGTGCCAGCGCGTCCGGTCCATGCTCCAGAGATAGCCCCGCCATGACGCCTCGCGCGGCGGGATCGGCGCGGGGCGAGCGGTTGCCATGGTGATCGGCCAGCACGTGCAGATGCCGCGTCGGTTCGGGCTCACGAGTCTGCAAGGCCGCCACCCAGGCGTTGGCCAAAGCATAGACGCTGTTATGCGTGGCTTTCGCGGCGGTTTGCAGTCCCGGCCACGCATCGCTCTGCCGCAGCGTCCAATCGATCAGCGAGCCCGCGGCGCTCTGGCCGCCCTCGTTCAGCCACCAACCCGGCAGCATCGCGCCGAAATACGGCCCCCACACGCCGGGCACCATCACTGGCGCGGCACTGTTCACCAGGTGGCAGCAGGAGGTGCCGCTGATGATCGCAAGCCCGCCCTCAGGCGCTGCGCCGAGCAATGCCAACCCGCCGGCATGCGCGTCGATGATGCCCGTCGCCACGGCAATCCCCGGCAGCAATCCGAGTTCCGCCGCGCCATGCTCCGACAGCAAGCCGGCGGCAGACCCAAGTTGCCTGACGTCGATTGGAATTTTCGCCGGCAGGTCGGTCATCCCGATCGCCGCCAGCAGGCTGTCGCTGAACCGGCCTTCGTGCGCCAGGTAGTTCCACTTGCAGGTCAGCGTGCACACGCTGGCCACGTCCGCGCCGCTGGCGCGCCAGACCATGTAGTCGGCAAGATCCAAAAAGCGCCAGGCAGCGGCGTAGCGTTCGGGGAAATGCCGCCGCAGCCACAGCAGTTTCGGCAGTTCCATCTCCACGCTGACCTCGCCGCCGACATAGGCCAGCGCCGGGTCGTGGGTCGCGTTGATCTCGGCCGCCTCCGCGACGGCGCGGTGATCCATCCACATGACGATGTCGCGTGCCGGGTCGCCGTCTTCGGCGACCGACACCGGCTTTCCCCCCGCGCCGACTGCGACCAAAGAGCACGTCGCGTCGAAGCCGATGCCGGTGATCGCCTCGCACGGCAGGTCGCAGTCCGCCACCGCCTGGCGCACCGCGTTGCAGGTCTGCGCCCAGATATCGGCCGAGGATTGCTCGAACACGTCGCTGCGCGGATTGAACTGCCGGATCGGATACACCGCCTCGGCGCGGCGGTTGCCGGCATGGTCGAACACCACCGCCCGCACGCTGCCCGAGCCGACATCGACGCCGACGGATGCCGTGTCTGTGCGCATTTCAGCCACCTTTCACCCCTCCAGCGGTCAGGCCGGCGACAATCTCCTTCTGCATCAGCAACGTCAGCAGCAGTACCGGCGCGGTCACCACCAGCGCGGCCGCCGCCAGCGGACCCCAGGAGATTTGCTCGAACGTCAGCACGTTATAAACCGCGACCGGCAGTGTGCGGGTGGAGCGCCCGGCCAACACCACCCCGAAGATGAAGTTGTTCCAACTGAAAATGAACGACAGGATCATGCCGACCATGATGCCCGGCCGCGCCAGCGGCACCGCGACATAGCGGAACGCCTGCCAGATGTTGCAGCCATCAACCAGCGCCGCTTCTTCCAGATCGACCGGCAGGCCCTCGAAATAACCGATCATGATCCACACCACGATCGGCACCGTGATCACCAAGTGGGTGATGACCAGCGGCGCCAGCGTCCCCAGCATGTGGAACCACTGGAACATCAGGAACAACGGAATCAAATACGATAAGCCGGGCGTGACCCGCGCCACCAGGATCAGCACCGCGGCCTTGGTAGCCTTGCTTTTGGCGATGCCGTAGCCGGCCGGCACGCCCAGCAGCAACGCCAGCCCGGTGGCCGAGAACGACACGATGACCGAGTTGATGCCGTAGGTAAGAAAATCGTTCTTGGCGAACACGTCGATGAAGTTTGCCAATGTCGGCGGATGCGGGATGAACACCGGCGGATAGGTCGTGTTGTCCAGTTCGGTCTTCAGCGACAGCGACAGCATCCAGAAGAAGAACAGGATGGCCGGCGAAATCAGGATGATCACCGAGGCATAAAGCCCGATCCGGCTGAGGTAGCGCCGGTAGCGATACGGATTGACCGCGCGCAGTTCCGCCGCGACCAGCGTGCGGGCGGGTTTGGTCGCCTGATCGCCCCGGACTGCGGCAACCGCGGTCATATCCCATGCTCCCACTTCCGCATGCGCAGCAGCACGCCTGTCAGCACCAGGATCAGCACGAAGAACACCACCACCATGGCCGAGGCATAGCCCAGATCGTAGTAGCCGAATGCGGTCTGGTAGAGCAGCATGTTGATGGTTTCGCTGGAGGTGCCGGGACCGCCGTTGGTGATGACGAAGATCGTGTCGAACGCCTTCAGCGCATCGATGATCCTCATCGCCGCCGCGACGACGATGAATGGCCAGACCAGCGGCAGCGTGATGTAGCGGAACATCTGCCAGCCGTTGGCGCCGTCGATCACCGCTGCCTCATAAGGATCGATCGGCAGGCTGGAGATGCCGCCGAGCACAATCAGCATCACCAGCGGCGTCCACTGCCACGTCTCCACCATCACCAGGGTCGGAATGACGGTGCTGCTGCTATACACCCAGCTTGAGGGCGGCAGTCCGGCCAGGCTCAGCAGGTAGTTCAGCACGCCGAGTTGCGGGTGGAACATCATTGTCCAGACCAGCGCGATCGCCACCGGGGTGGCCATCATCGGCATGATGAAGATGGTGCGCGCCGCGCCGCGGAACTTGAAGTTGGCGGCAAAGCAGACCGCGGCCCAGACACCGATCAGCATCGGCGCGACCACTGCGGCGGTGGTGAAATACAACGTGCGCACCACCGCCCAGAGGAACCGCGGGTCGCGGAACAGGTGTTCGTAATTGCCTAACCCGACGAAATAGACGTTGCCGGACACCTTCCAGTCGTTCACCGACATCACCAGGGTGAACACCCAGGGGAACAGGATGACCGCGATCACCACCACCGCCGCAGGCATGGCGAACAGCCAGTAGCTGCGGGCATAATTCCGCCGCCCACTCGGCTGAACCCGGGGGATGGCCTGCATGCCTGCGGTCGTTGCGCTCATGGCAAAGGCGTCCGGTGCGGTTGTGCGCCGGTTCAGGTTTTCAGCGATTGCTCCAGGATGGGCCGGAACGCCGCCGTCGCGGCTTTCAACTCGGTCGCCACGTCGGCGCCGCCAACCATGTTGCTGAGCGCGATGCCGATCACGTCACGGAACTCGGTCACCGGGACGATCTCCGGCAGGCCCGGGCGGGCGATCTTCATGCTGGCAAGCAGGGTCGTGAGCCACTCCTGACCGAACGGGCTGTGCGCCATCAGGGTGGGGTCGTTATAGGTGGACAGCCGCGGCGACGCGCCGCCGCCCATGTTCACCAGGTTGAGCAGCATCGGCTTGCTGGTGGCCCATTGGCAGTAGAGGTAAGCGGCTTCCTTGGCCTTGCTCTGCGCCGGGATGCCGAGCGCGTCGGTGAACACCGGACAGGCATGCGCCTTCGGACCGGCGGGCATCAATCCGAATCCGACGTGATCGACGATCTTCGAAACTTTCGGATCGAGCAATGGCGGAGTGAAGCCGACGCCATCCATCCACATGCCGACCTTGCCCTGCATGAAGCTGGTCTGGCACTCGTTCCAGTTGAACCCGACGACCCCGGGCGGCGCGCATTCGCGCAGCAGCGACTTGTACATCTCGCCGGCCCAGACCGCCGCCGGCGTATCGGTCAGCAGGGTCTTGCCATCGGGTGTCACCGTCTCCTGATCCTGCCCGAGCAAGATGCTGGTCCACACCGGAACGTTGGCGTTCTTCACACCGCGCCCGACGAAGCCGTAGATGCCGTTGGCGGGATCGTTGATCTTGCGCGCGGTCGCCAGCATCTCATCGAAGGTTGTCGGGAAGGTCAGGCCCTTCTGCTGGAAGATCTGCTTGTTGTAGTAGATCAGCCAGATATCCGTCTCCAGCGGCAGGCTGTCGATGCGGCCGTCCGGCTGGGTCGCGGCGCGCAGCGCGCCCGGGCTCATGTCGGCCCAATCGTAATCCGGAGCCGTCAGGGCGGGATTCGCCAGATAGGGCCGCATGTCTTCCAGCCACTTCCCGGTCCCCACCACACGCTTCGACACGTGCAGCGAGAAGTGCGTGACGTCGAAGCTTGGCCGCGCCGACGCCAATTCCATCACCATTTTCGGCCGCTGCTGTTGCTCTGGCATTTGCTCCGACTCGACATGGATGCCGGTCAGGTCCTCGAATTCCTTCTGGTGCTGCTGGAGGTTGTCGGCGCGCGGGTTCTTGGTCAGGCTGACGACGATCGTCTGACCCTTGCAGCGCTTCCAGTCGAACGTCGATTGAGCGCCGGCACGTCCCACAATGGCGGGCATCGCGAGCATTGCCGCGGTTCCGGACAACAACGTACGGCGTGCGATCATGGTACGGTTTCCTTGCCGGTTTCTGCTACGCCGCGGGCTGCGACATACGGCGCACCTGGTTGGGCCGCCATGCTGCGCCGCGGCACCGGGACCGGCATTGATTTGGATCAAGCCCGGGGGCGCCCTTGTGGCCAGGGCGCCCCGGCGCGGTGCGCGCAGGACTAAAGTTCGCCGCGCGCCGCCATGTCTCGAATCCGGTCGCCGGTTCGGCAGGCAATAGCCTGGATTGTCAGCGACGGATTAACGCCACCGACCGTGGGAAAAACCGAGCCGTCACAAATCCATAAATTACGAATATCCCAACTGCGGCAGTCGGCATTAACCACGCTGGATGCGGGATCGTCTCCCATGCGGACGGTACCGTTCAGGTGCGCGGTATTGTCGGTTTCATGCCACAAATCCCGCCCACCGGCCGCGCGCATCGCCATGGTCATTTGCCCGATCGCATGCTCGACCAGCTTCTTGTCGTTATCGCACAATGAAAACGTCACCCGAGCGATCCGCAGGCCGTACTGGTCCCGATCATCGGCCAGGGTGACACGATTGCGTTCCTGCGGCAGCACCTCGCCGACGATCTTCAATCCGGCCTGGTGATTGTAGTTTTGCATGTCGCTAATGAGCGCTTCGCCCCAAAGACCGTGATTTCCTGTCTGGGTAGCGGCCCATTGCTGCGGCAGCGGCCCCTGACTCATATAAGCGTAGCCGCCGAAAAAATCCTTGCCGGTATCCGTATAGTTCCAATGCTCGGTCAGCGCCAGGGAAGGCGGCCCTTTATACCAACGAATTTCCTCCTCGAACGCGCCCCATACGGCATGATTGGTCTGCACCATCAGATTGCACCCGACCAGCCCGGAACTGTTGGCCAGCCCGTCAGGGAACCGGTCGTTGGCGGACAGCAACAGCAGGCGTGGCGTTTCGATGGCATAGCCGGCCACCACAACATTGCGCGCCCGCTGAAAGCGCCACTCACCCTCGCGCAGATAATGCACGCCGGTGCACAGGCCCAGAGCGTTTGTCTCGATACGGCCGACCATCGCCAGATCGCGGATTTCCGCGCCGGCGCGCACTGCACGCGGAATCCAGGTGATCAGCGCACTTTGCTTGGCATTGGTAGAGCACCCGACGGTGCAGAAGCCGCGATAAACGCAGGGATGCGAGCGTCCACGCGGCGCCGAAACCGTCGCCAGCGGCGTCGGCGCCCAGTCGATGCCCAGTGCCTCCGCGCCACGCGCCAATACCAAACCGGCGGCGTTGACCTCATGCGGCCGATACGGATAACGCGGACGCTGCGGACCCCACGGATAGGTCACCGGCCCGGAAATCTTCAGCGCGTCTTCGACCTCGGCGTAGTAGCGCCATATCTCGCGCCAATCCAGCGGCCAGTCGGCGCCATAGCCCAACGTGGTGCGCGCCTTGAACCATTCCGGACGAAACCGCAGCGAGACCATGGCAAAATGCACGGTGCTGCCGCCGACAGCCTTGCCGCTGTTGTTGGAACCGAGCTGCAAAGGATTTTCGCCGTCGCAGATGCGATCGTCGGTCCAGTACAGCTTCTGCTGATGCGCTTCGTCCGATGCAAACTCTTCTAACGGACGCCACCACGCGCCGGCATCGAACGCCACCACCGAAAAACCGTACTCGGCCAGCTTGCACGCCAATGTGCCGCCGCCGGCGCCGGTGCCGACGATGGCGAAATCCACGGGTTCGTTCTCGGGATATTCGCGCATCGGCATCCAGCCGCCGACGCGCATCGGGTCAGGCGCACGGCCATTTCTGCCGCGCGGCCTGTGGTCGGCGTCATCCAACATGCTGGTTCTGCCGGCGCGCCGCGTCCTCCTGGTCCGGCTTGGCTTCAGTTGCTTCCCAGGGATCGTGCCGGTCGAAACCCATGCGCACGTAGCCCCGAGGACTGGCCGGCCCACCGAAGCCGATCTCGTTCCACGCGGTCGGATGCGCGTAATAGGCCGCGGCGATATCGTGTACCATGCGCTCGCTGAAGCACAGCTTGCAGGGCATGTCGCCCCAGGCCGCATCATCCAGCGCGCCGTCCTGCATCTGCTGCAACAATGCATTCTGTTGCTGGTCGCCGATGGCATGGAAGCGCCCGCCGTATCGTGCGCGCGCTTCGGCATCCAGCGCATGCAGGCCGCGGCGCCACGCTTCCTGCATGTTCGGCATCCGAAAATGGCGATAACCATCGGTCATATTTTGTGCCATCTTGCGGTCGACCATCGAGGCCACGGGAATCGGCGGCCGATGCTGCGGTTGCGGCACGATGCGATCGCAAATCGCAGTCAGCGTCAGCCATTCGTCCTCGGTGAAAAAATTCGGCCCGCGCGGCATTGCCAGCCGCTGATCGATCACCCGCCGGGTCGCCTCGTTCCACGACGGCGTGTTGCGCTTTGCCATCACGTCGTAGCCGGGAAAGCGGTCACGCATCCGGATGATCCTCCAGCAGGCCCAACGCCGCGAGCCCGGCGAGTGCCAGCCCGGTAAAGCTGGGCGGCGCCGGGATCGGCGGACCGTTCAGGACGTTCTGCTTCCAGTTGCGCCAGCCGCCCATGTTCCGCGCGACGCCGAACATATGAAATCCAACTCCGGCCAGCCCCACCCCCGCGGTAAGGCGTAGCCACCAGCGGGTGAACCAGCGATCCTGGCCGCGTTCGCCCAATGCGGTGTTCGCCAGTAATCCGGCGGCCACCGGCGGTACCGTCACCGGCAGGAACATCGCAGGATCGTGGTAGGCGCCGCGGAAATGCAACAGCCCGGCCTCGCCGACCGTGCCCAGCATGCCCATTCCGGTCAGCGCCGCCATCGCCCGGCCAGCGGGCATTCCCAATATGCGTGGCGTGACGCCCGGCGCGTTGTCGCGCACGCGTTCGGCAGTGAAGCCGAGCAAGCCTGCCAGCAGCAATGCAAACGGCGCTCCCAACGGCGCGCCGTAGAACAGGTTGAGCCAGGAGAAACCGCCCGGCCGCTTGCTGACATTGTAAAGATGGAATCCCGTGCCGATCAGGCCAGTGATGCCGCCCAACGCGTACACCGAGTCGCGCACGGCATGCGCGGCAGGCCGCTTGTCCTTCAGGCCGTGACCACTGACGGCGAGCGTCAACGCCGCCGTTAGCAGCGGCGTGTACATCGCGCGATTCTGAAACGAGCCGCGGTAATGCTCCACCGCGCTATCGGCCAGGACCGAGGTCGCCAGCAGGCCCGCCGCCCGGTTCAAGCGGCGTGCCGCCTTGACGGTCGCCGCTGCATCGACGCTATGGCCGGAATCAGAAATCGGGACCGCAGCACGCGCGGGCCGCCGCCGTTCCATCAGCGCCTGGATCACCTCGACCGCCGCATTGCTTACGGAGTCGATATCGGCCTGGTTCAAGCGCGCCATGGCAACTCCTCATTGATCGCGATAGCGCTCGGCATCCTGGCGCTTGAATTCCAAACCCATGCCGGGGCGAGACAGGTCGGGCCGGATCATGCCGTCGCGCGGCACCGGTGCGCCGTCGAACAGCATGTGCTCGATGCGGACGTGATCGTGGAACCATTCAAGATGACGCAGCCGCGGCGCGGCGCAGGCCGCGTGCAGGTGCGCCGACGGGCCGCAGTGGCCCGAGAGGTCGATGTGGTGCGCCTCGCACAACGACGCGACCTGCAACCACCCGGTGAAGCCCTGGCAGCGCGTCACATCCGCCTGCTGCACGTCCACGGCTTCGGCATTCAGCATGCGGTGAAAATAGCCGGTGGTGTAGCCGTATTCCCCGGCCGCGATCTCCATGCAGTCCGGCACGCGCTGCCGCAGGAAACGCAGTCCCGCCAGATCGTCGGAGGACACTGGTTCCTCGAACCACGCGACCGACTGGCGGCCGAACTCCTGCGCCAGGGACAACGCTTGCTTCATGGTGTACGCACCGTTGGCATCCACGAACAGCCCGCGATCGCCGATCGCCCGCTTCGCCACCCGCACCCGGTGCGGATCTTGCTCCGGGTGAGTGCCCACCTTCATCTTTACCCACCGGCAGCCGTCGCGCTGCACCCATCCCGCCAATTGTTCGCGCAATTCGTCATCGTTGTAGGTGGTGAAGCCGCCGCTGCCATAGATGGGGACCGCCTCGCGAAACCGGCCGAACAGCAGCGCCAGCGGCAGCCCCAACAGCCTCGCTTTCAAATCCCATAGCGCCGTATCGACGGCGGAGATCGCCGTCGCAGCCAATCCTTCCCGGCCCATGTTGCGTACGGCGCGCTGCATCGCCCGCCACGCGGCTGGCGGATCCAAAACGCTGTGCTGCCTTACGACCTCCGCCAGCTTGCCGTCGATCAGGGCGACGATCGAGCCGCTGCTGTAGGTGTAGCCAAGCCCGGTCTGCCCGCCGCCGGCGACCTCCACCACGACCAGCGTGGTGGAGTCCCAACGCAGCGTGCCGTCACCTTCCGGCTTGTCCGTCGGAATTGTGTAGGCCGCAGCCCGCACGCTTTCGATGCGGACGTGGTCTTGCACGCGAGCATTCATCAACGCTTGCCTGGCAACACCGAGCCGATCACTTCCTTGGCGACGCCCACCAGCATGCTGCCCTCGTTCGGATCGCCCGACAAACTCGCGGACATAAAATTCTTCGCCTGCTTCAGCGTGATGTGCGGCGGCAGCGGCGGCACTTCGGGATCGGTCTTCACTTCCAGAACCACCGGACGATCGGACGTCAGCGCCGCTTCCCACGCCGCCCCCAACCTGTCGGGGTTGTCCACATAAAGGCCACGCAAGCCGATCAACTCGGCAAAGCGATGGTACGGCACATCCGGTAGCTGCTGCGTCGCCTCAAACTTCCCATCGCCCTCCATCACCCGCTGCTCCCAGGTGACCTGATTGAGATCCTGGTTGTTGAAAACACAAACAATCCACCGCGGGTCGGACCACTCGCGCCAGTATTTGGCGACCGTGATGAGCTCCGCCATGTTGTTCATCTGCATCGCACCGTCGCCGACCAGGGCGATCACCGGCCGATCCGGATGCGCGAACTTCGCGGCGATCGCATAAGGCACCGCCGCCCCCATCGACGCCAGCCCGCCGGACAAGGAGCACATCATGCCGCGGCGAATCCGCAGGTCGCGCGCATACCAGTTGGCGCACGAACCCGAATCGCTGGTAATGATCGCGCGTTCGGGCAGGCGTGGCGACAATTCCCAAACCACGCGCTGCGGGTTCACCGGATTGGCCGAGGTCATGGCGCGGCCTTCCAGCACCTTCCACCAGTCCGCGACGTTCTTTTCGATAGTCTTCCGCCAGCCGCGATCGCGCTTTTCTTCCAGCAGCGGCAAGAGCGCGGACAGCGTCTCCTTCGAATCGCCGACCAGGTTCACTTCCATCGGATAGCGCAGGCTCAGCATCTCGGGCTCGAGGTCGATCTGCACGCCGCGCGCCTGGCCTTCTTTCGGCAGGAATTCGGAATACGGAAAGCCGGAGCCGATCATCAGCAGCGTGTCGCAATCGGTCATCATGTCCCAGCTCGGCTTGGTTCCGAGCAATCCGATGGAGCCGGTGACCCAGGGCAGATCGTCCGGCAATACGGCCTTGCCAAGCAAAGCCTTGGCCACGCCGGCGCCGAGCTTCTCGGCGACGGCGATGACCTCGTCGGTGGCATGCAGCGCACCGGCGCCGACCAGGATCGCGACTTTCTTGCCGGCGTTCAGCGCCTCGGCCGCACGCCGCAGGTCGTGCGTGTGCGGCACCACGCTGGGGCCGCTATAGCCGACGCCGGAATGCACCGTGCCGTGTGCCCGCGGCGGCTCGGCGTAGTCCATCTCCTGCAGGTCGTTGGGAAACACCAGGGCGGTGACGCGACGGTTGCCCTTGGCGATACGGACCGCGCGGTCCACCAGATGCCGCACCTGCGCTGGAGCGCTGGCCTGGTAGACGAAGGCGCCGGCGACATCCTTGAACATGCCCGGCAGGTCGAGTTCCTGCTGGTAATGGCCGCCGAGCGCCGCGCGCGCCTGCTGACCGGCGATCGCCAGCACCGGCATGTGGTCCATGCGCGCATCGTACAGGCCGGTGAGCAGGTGCGAAGCGCCGGGACCGGATGTTGCCATGCAGACGCCGACTTCGCCGGTGAACTTGGCATAGGCCGAGGCCATGAAGGCAGCCATTTCCTCATGCCGCACCTGGACGAATTTGAATTGCCCGTTTGCGCGGTTCAACGCGCCGAGCAAGCCGTTGATGCCGTCGCCCGGGTAACCGAAGATGGTATGAACGCCCCACTCGTGCAGCCGGTGCCAGAAGAAATCGCCCACGGTCTGGCTCATACGCGTCATCCTGTCCTGTTGGTCCATGCTGTCCGAAGCGGTCGGCGCATGGCGCTAACGTTCAGTGTGCGCGGGCGTTGCACGCTGCGATTCGGCGGGACGGTCCTGAAGCCAACGCAATCGCGTCAACAGGAAGTTTGCGTGCGCGGCCGCTTTGCTTAGCGGCGGGTAAGTAATACCGGCCTGCGGCAATGGTGACCTATGTGTCATGGCCGGGCTTGGCCGGGCCACCCACGACTTCGCTGTGTTGCATGAAGGAAAGACGTGGGTAACCGAGCCAAGCCCGGTTATGACACTCTATGGGCAGTGTCGCCTTACTTGCCGACTGCTGAGTAAATACCGCTTACCTTGCCGACTGCTGGGTAAACCTTCAGCGCCTCGCAAGGCGGCGCAGGCCGGCGATGGCTGCCAATCCAACGGCCGCCAACAGGGCATTGCGATACCGGCTGACCAACGCCTCCCAACTAACGGACAGGGCACGATCGTCGAACCGGCCATGCGCACCGTACCGCACCGGGCACCGGATGGAACAGATTGCCCGGCGCATCGTCCGGCGCTCGCTCGTTGGTAAGCTGCCCGGAATAGCCGTCCTTGGCGAGGTAGCGGTCGAGCAAACCCGGAGCAATGCGATTGGCCAGGATCGCCTTCACGGTGGGAAAACCGATCCAGGTTTGCCGCCTGGGATGCAACGCGGCGTGATAGATCGCACGCGCCGCGACCTCCGGTTGGAAAATCGGCGGCACCGGCTGCGGGCGTCTGCCCATCTTGTTCAATGCCCAATTGAATTGCGGCGTGTTGACCGCCGGCAGATCCACCATCGACAGCGAGATGTTCAGCCGATCATGGATCAGTTCGGAGCGCAGCGAATCGGTAAACCCGCGAATGGCGAACTTCGCCCCGCAATACACCGACTGCAACGGCACCGAGCGATAAGCCAGCGCCGAACCGACATTGACGATGGAACCGCGATTGCGTTCGCGCATGCGCCGCAGGGCAGCCATCATCCCATGTACCTGGCCGAGATAGGTCACCGCCGTGCCGCGCGCGACCTCCTCGGGTAAAAGTTTGGACACCGGCGCGAATACCGTTGCCATGGCGACATTCACCCAGACGTCGATCGGCCCGAGCTCATGTTCCACCTGTGCCGCCGCGGCCTCGACGGCATCGGCGTCGGCGACGTCCGTTGGAATGGGCAGGGCACGCACCCCACACTGGCGGGCCTCGTCGGCGGCCGCTGCAAGCCGCTCCGGATCGCGCGACAGCAGCGCGACATCGCAGCCGTGGCGGGCAAACTCGCGGACCGTGGCACGGCCGACGCCGGCGCCGGCGCCGGTAATCACCACGATTTTTGCCATATCGCACTCCTGGGGGCCGCTATCGGCGCGTGGGCGGGATCGATGTTCCACAACTCCCCGGCGCCATTCCGGTTCGTGCCAACGGCCACCACGTCTGCATGAGGTGTCCGCACGCGCGGTCAGGATTGCCTGTGTCGCCCTGGTCCGTGCTGCCTTCGCCGCAACAGGTTTACCCCTACCATCACCGCCGGCACGGCGCAGACCACCCATCCGGCCGCGTAGCCTCCCGTCAACCGCAGCAGCAGCGCGAACACGGACGGACACAGGAATGCGCCCATCTGGCCGAACGACAGCACACCGCCGGTGACCGAGCCTGCCCGGCCGGGCGGCGCCAGGCGCGCGGACTCCGACAGCAGGATGCCGTGCCAGGACATCGCGGTGGCGCTCAGCGCGCCGGTGACCACGCCGATCGCCAGTGCGGGCCACGCGGCGGTGAAGGCGCCGGTCAATGCGATGCTCGCCGCCATACCGAAAGCGAGCCATGACATCACGACCCGCGGCGCGACATAGAAACTGCCGATCCAGCCCCACAGGATACGGCACGGAATCGCCAGCGCGATGACTGCGGAGAACAACGCTCCGGCCGCCACCAGGTCGTAACCGAGTGCGGTCAGGTAGGTCACGAAATAGGCGATGAAGACCGCCTGAAGGCCGTTGAAGGCAAAGCAGGCGAACGACAATGCGCGCAGTTCATGCTCTGCCAGAACGCCGGTGATCGTGGTGCGGAAGTCCGACCAGTGGATCGGGTGGTTGGGCGACGGGTCGGTGTCCAGCCGGCCGTGCAACGGCTGCAGCAGCAGCGCGAAGCACCAGCAGGCCGCGGCGCTGACCAGCATGGTGCCGCGCCATCCCAGCGATTGCGCCATGGTGGGGCCGAGCGATCCCCCCAGCAGGATGCCCGCCGGGATCGCCGTCTGGGTGATGGAGAATGCGAACGGTGCGTAGCGGCGCACCGCCCATCGCCCGAGCAATTGGGAACTCGCGGGCGTCGCGACGGCGGCGATGCCGTTGCCGACCAGTGCCGAAAGTACGAAGCCCGCCGCGCCGCCGACGACCGCGACCGCCATGCCTCCGCCGACCGACAGCAGGGCGAACTGGCTCATGCGGATGGCGCCGTGGCGGATGATGAAGCCGCCGGACCCAAGCTGGCCGATCAGCGCGGCGATGGCGACCAGGCCGAAATAGACGCCCACCCAGGATGGGTCGGCGTGCAGCTCCAGGATGATCAGCGGGGCGAGCACCGCGGGTAGCACCCGGCCGACCGAGCCGCAGGTTTGTTGCAGAAACATCGCCACGACGGCGATCACCATGCGGGTCAACGGGCGGGCTTTCTTATGGTGGCGCTGTTGCAACCCAAACCCCGCGCGGCGTCAACCGTGGGGCGCGCATCGTAGTGTCATTGCGTCGACCCTTTGGCTCTAACAAGAAACTCGCGGCGTGAAGTGACCGCCCCCGTCATGGCGGGCGAAGGCCCACCATCCACGACTTGCGGAGTTGCAGGTGCCAAAGGCGTGGATGCCAACCTTCGTCGGCATGACGAGGGGGCCGTGCGCCGCCGCTGTTTCATTCAGGGCGGGTCGGCCGCCGGCCGGTCGTCAACTCGCGATGACACGTGGCAGGGGAAGTGGTTGGAGCGGCAGCGCCGTCTGCCCCAGCACCCAGCCTTCCCATCGGTGCAGCCATGGATCGTCCGGCGCCGTGTCGGGCCGGTTGCCGGCCAGCACATTCAGCACGCACAGCACGCCCAGCACGCAGTCGAAGCGGTCCTCGCCGGCCGCCTCGGGTCCAAACCCATCCGCCACCCACGACACCAGTGCCGGCGCAGGCGCGGCGTCCAGCCGATGCATCGCCGCCAGCAGCGCCGGCGCCGCGGCTGCCCGGTCGGCCTGCCGCCGCTTGCTGCCCTTCAGCCGAATGCCGAGATGGCGCAGCGCCTCCGCTGGATAGGTCTCCGCCAGCGCCACCGCGCCGGGTGCGAGCAAGGCTCGGAACGGCCCGGCGAATGGCCAGATCCGCAGGTCCTCGCCGGCGGCAAGGGCCGGCAGCAGCATGTCCCGCCAGGCCGCGATCGCCGCCTTGCCCGACTGGTTGGCGCCCAGCGTCCAGAACAGCGGCGCTCCGGCCGGCCGTTCCGCCGTGGCGCGGTCGCAGGCGCGCGACAGGCCGGTGGGACCGCCGAGCCCCAACGCCGCCGCATGCGCCGCCCGGGTCATGCCGGCGATGCCGCGGGCGGGATAGAACGGCCGCTCCGGCGTCACGTCCTGCAATTCCGTGCAGACCCGGAAGAAGTCCGGCCAGTTGCGCGCCGCCCGCAAGAAATGCAGGAAGTCCGGTTCCCTGCACTGCGCCGCGTACGCCCGCGGCAGGCCCAGCGGCAGATCGACGCCGAGCGCCACCGCCCCGCCATCCGCCTCGGTACGAAGCCGCCCCAGGAAGCTGGCGACGTCGTCCACCGGCCGCGGTGCATGCAGCACCCAACCTGACCCGGCGGGGCGCGCCACGGCGACCCAGCGCTTGCGCGGATCGATGCTCCAGTCCGCATGCGCGACAAGGGACGCCGGCACCGATGTTGCTTCATGGTAAGATGTTGGGCCCATGGTCCTCGGGGAGTTTGGCAATGCCCTATCGTTACCCGGCCACCGCGCGCTGGTTCCACTGGATCACCGTGGCGCTGGTCATCGTGTTGGGCGGGCTCGGCGTGTGGATGACCAGCTTCGAGCCAAAGGACGAGGCGTTCAAGAACCTGCTTTACGACATCCATAAATCGACCGGCGTGGCGCTGTTCGTCATCGTCGCATTGCGGCTGTTGCGCCGGCTGGCCAACCCGCCGGCGCCGTTGCCGTCGCGGCTGCCAGGCTCGGTGCGCTTCGCGGCGCGTTCCAATCATGCGCTGATGTATGCGGTTTTGCTGGTGCAGCCGGTGCTCGGGTTTCTCGATGCCAACGCCTGGGGATTTCCGGTCACGTGGGCCGGGTTGTTGCCGATCCCGTCGCCGATCGGCCACGACGAGGCCGTCGCTCCGCTGCTGTCGCAGGCACATTGGTGGGGCGCGCTGCTATTGCTCGGGCTGGTCGCCGCACATCTGTGCGGTGTGGCCTATCACGGCATGACCCGGCGCGATGGTGTGGTGCGGCGAATGCTTTGAGACGTGGCTACGCGTAGTCCTCCGCGGCCGTGACGTCCTTGTGCCGGTCCGACGCCACCTGGTTCAGGAACAGCGACACTACGAACGAGACCGCAAGGTTCACCACCAGCGACGCCAGCGCGACGTAGCAAGGGAAGCCGATGCCGGCGATGTGCAAGGGGTACACCGGAGCGAAATTGTTGCTCGCCACCATCCAGGAGCCCAGCCCGAAGCCGGCGATCCAACCCAGCAACAGCGCCCACCCATTGAAGAAGCGGGTATAGAGCCCGAGCACCACGGCGGGACCGGTCTGCACGATCCACACGCCGCCGAGCAATTGCAGCCATAGCGCGTATTGCAGCGGCAATGCGAAGATGAACACCAGGGCGCCGGCCTTGACCACCAGCGAGGCGATCTTCGCCACCTGGCTCTCCTGCGCGTCGGTGCAGGCCGGGTTGAGGAACTCGCGGTAGATGTTGCGGGTGAAGGTGTTGGCCGTGGCAATCGACATGATCGCCGCCGGCACCAGCGCGCCGATGCCGATGGCGGCGAACGCGACGCCGACGAACCAGCTCGGGAACAGCGCCAGGAACAGCGCCGGCACGGCGAAGTTGTTGGAGTAGCGCTTGAAGCCGTCGGCCAGCTCCGGCATTGACTGCACGCCGATGGCGATCGCCATGAAGCCGACCAGCGCCAGCAGCCCCAGCATCACGGAGTAGGCCGGCAGCATGGCGGCGTTGCGCCGCACCACGCGCGAACTGGACGCGCTCAGGATGCCGGTAATCGAGTGCGGATACAGGAACAAAGCGCAGGCCGAGCCCAGTGCCAACGTCGCATAGGCGCTGAACGAGCCATAGGTGCCGGCCGGCGGATGCGCCAGCAGCAGCTTGGGTGCCGGGATCGCCGCGAACACCTTGTCATAGCCGCCGAGATGGATCGGCACGGCGATGATGGCGGCGAACACGGTAATGTAGATCAGCAGATCCTTCACCACCGCGATCATGGCCGGCGCTCGCAGCCCGGAGGAGTAGGTGAACGCCGCCAGGATGACGAAGGCGATGATCAGTGGCAGGTCGCCGGCCCAGCCGCTGGTCTCCACGCCCATCGCGCCGATCACCACCTGGATGCCGACAAGCTGCAACGCGATGTATGGCATGGTGGCGAGGATGCCGGTGAAGGCAATCGCCAGTGCCAGCCAGCGGTTGCCATAGCGGCCGCGCACGAAATCGGCCGAGGTGACATAGCCGTGCTTGTGCGCCACCGACCACAGCCGCGGGAACACGATGTACAGCAGCGGATAGATCATCACGGTGTACGGCACGGCGAAGAAGCCGAGTGCGCCGGCCCCGAACATCAGCGCGGGCACCGCGATGAAGGTGTAGGCGGTGTAGAGGTCGCCGCCGATCAGGAACCAGGTGACGAAGGTGCCGAAGCGGCGGCCTCCCAGGCCCCATTCGTGCAGCAGGTCCAGATCGCCCTTGCGCCAATGCGCGGCGATGAACCCGAGCCAGGTGATGAAGCCGAACAGCAGGATGAAGACGATCAGCGCGGTCCAGTTCATCGGATCAGCGCTCCACCAGGTAGACGAAGGCGATGATCGCGGCGCCGAGGATCACCCAGCCGAGTTGGTACCAGTAGAAGAACGGGATGCCGGCGATCATCGGCTCGGCGCTGTCGTAGGACGACACCCAGAGCATGGCGATGAATGGAACGATCAGCAGCAGGCGCGCCCAGACCACGACCTTGACCGGTCGGTGTTCGTTGCTATCCCCGGACATGGTCCCCCCGATTCACCCCAGTTTCCCTCTGCATATCGCAGAGCCACGGCACAGTAAACGACATGCAACGGAACTGTAACCTCTTCGCGGGACGGTAACCTCTCCCGCGGGAGCGGGAGAGGTCGAGACGCGCAGCGTCGAGGGTGAGGGTGATCGGGTCGGCACGCTCTACCTGCGCGCCGTGCCCCGACCGTCGGGCAAGTAAGCCAAACTTCAACGCAAACGAACGCAAAGGGCCGCAAATAAGGTCAGCGGCGGTGGCGGCATCGAGCCACGTCTTGGAATTCCGGGGGCCGCTTGCCGAAGTTTATCCGCGCCGCGATGGAAGATCAGCGGTTTGCTTGGAAGCAGCGATCGGCACGGAGCCATTTGCGCTTCTTTGCGTTCATTGGCGTTGAATCTTACTGGCTTTCGCGCGCACCGCATCTTCTAACGGGAATACCAGGCAACGTTCGTCTTGCCCGATTTCAGGGTGTCGCCTCAATACCCCTCCCGCCGCCAGGCCCCCACCATCAGCCCGAGCATCAGCGGCAGCGCGATCCACGACGGCAGCAGCGCCAGCGCCGCGATCCCGGTGACCAGATGATCGTGCCGCCGCTCCAGTCCGATCCACGAACTCCCTGACGCCCCCCGGTCTTGCTCTGTCCGCCGCAGCTCCGGCACGTCCGGCGACGCGGCGGTCCCCAGCCAGTGCACCCCGCCGCCCGACCCGCGTGCCAGCTTGCCGACCAGCGTCGCCGTGGCGCGCAAGTCCGCTATCTCCAGCGGGTTGGCCGCGCCCGCCGCGGCGTAGGCGCTACGCTGCCCGTCGCTCACCTGCCACACGCCGGGCGTGGTCGCTGCCAGCCCGGTGGTCGCCCGCCCCGGCGCAGTCTCGGTCAGCGCCAGCTTCTGTGTCTTGCCGTCCGGATCGGTCACCGTGACATCCCCCGGCGGCGCGGGATCGGTCGAGCGGCGCTCGATCGTCAGCCGCCCCTCGGCCACCTGCGCTGTCAGGGCGTTCTCCTCCAGCGCCGGCTCCTGCATCAGCCAGTGCGCCACCCGGCGCAGCAGCTCGGCCTGCGGCCCGCCGCCCTCGTGACCCCGCGACCACAGCCAGATCTGGTCGGACAGCAGCAGCGCCGTGCGCCCCTTGCCGACGCGGTTCAACACCAGCAGCGGGTCGCCGTCCGGTGCCTGCATCAGCACCTCGCCATGCACGTCGGCGGGGTCGATGTGCCGGTACCACGATCCCCAGCTCGGCGAGCCGTTCGGGTCGTCCGGAGGATTGGCGCCGGTCAGCCCCTCGGTCACCGGATGGCGCTGCCCCAGGTCGCTGACCCGCGGCCGGAAGCGGCCGTTCACCACCGCGTTGAACAGCGCCGGCGCACCCGGCAGCACCGCGCCAAGCGGCGTCGCGGCCAGGCTGGCGGGACCGGAAAATTCCGGCCCGACCGACAGCAGCAGAGCGCCGCCCTCCCGGACATGCTCTGCGATGTTACCGAGATAAGGCAGCGGCAGCAGCCCACGGTTCTGGAAGCGGTCCAGGATAATCAGGTCGAACTCGCCGATCTTTTCCAGGAACAGCTCGCGCACCGGAAAGGCGATCAGCGCCAGTTCGTTCAGCGGCGTCAGGTCGTCCTTTTCCGGCGGGCGCAGGATGGTGAAATGCACCAGGTCCACCGATGGATCGGCCTTCAGCAGCCGCCGCCAGGTGCGTTCGCCTGGATGCGGCTCGCCCGAGATCAGCAGCACCCGCAGCCGGTCGCGCACGCCGTTGATCTCCACGACAGCGCGGTTGTTCAGGGTGGACACCTCGCCGGACAGCTTGTCGGCCGACAGCTCCACCACCGTCGGGCCTGCCCGGGTGATCGGCAACTCGATCTGTTGCTCTACCCCGACCGGGACGTTCTCGACCTTCGGCGGGTCGCCGTCGCGGCGGATGGTCAAATTGGCCGTGCCGCCGCGATGGCTGACGCCGAGGTCCTCGATGGCGACGCGCAGCGTCACCGATTTGCCGACGATGCCGTAGCTCGGCGCCTCGATCACCCGCAGCCGGCGGTCGGTTTCCTCGCCCTTGGCGGGGATCAGCACGTTCAGCGGGGCGCCGCCGGGCGAGGTCGCGGGGATGTCGTGGATCTGCCCGTCCGTGATCGCGATCGTGCCGGCCAGCCGCGAGCGCGGGATATCCCCCAGCGCCCGGTCGATCACCCCGAACAGCCGCGTCCCCGCATCCCCCTGCTCCGGCACGGTAATGGTACGCAACTCCAGGTCCGGCAGCTTCGCCGCCTGCGCCGCGATGGCGGCGCGCGCCGCCTCGGCAAGTTGCGCCCGGTCGCCGACCTGCATCGAGGCGCTCTGGTCCACCACCAGCAGCCCGACATCCGGCAGCGTCTCGCGGGTTTCCTGCACCAAACGAGGCCCAGCCAGCCACAACAGCAGCACCGCAAAAGCGCCCAGCCGCAGGATAGTGCCGCGTGCCCGGCGGGTCGCGGCGAGCGCCACGATGAGCGCTGCGAGCACGCCGAGCGTAGCGATCAGCCACACCGGCAGCAGCGGATCGAAGCGCAGTGCCGCGATGGCTTGTTCAGGGTGCATTTCAGAATCCTATGGCCAGGCGCACGTCACCCGCCAACTCCGCAGACCCAACACGTCTGTCAGTGCGAGTTGACCACCGTCCGGTGGCCGTCGACCCGCCCGGAATGAAACTGCGGTGGTGCCCGCCCCCCGCGTCATGCCGACGTAGAGCCTGCCCCGAGCGAAGGCCGGGGTCGGCATCCACGACTTTTCTCGCGGCACGCAGCATAGTCGTGGATGGCGGGCCTTCGCCCGCCATGACGTGGGAGCCGGGCAACACGGGTTGTTTCTTGCGAGTTGGCCACCGTCCGGCGGTAGCCGACCGGCCCTGAATGAAACTGCGGTGGTGCCCGCTCCCCACGTCATGCCGACGTAGGTCGGCATCCACGACTTCTCTCGCGGCACGCAGCATAGTCGTGGATTGCGGGCCTTCGCCCGCCATGACGTGGGAGCCGGGCAACACGGGTTGTTTCTTGCGAGTTGGCCACCGTCCGGCGGTGGCCGACCGGCCCTGAATGAAACTGCGGTGGTGCCCGCCCCCCGCGTCATGCCGACGTAGAGCCTGCCCCGAGCGAAGGCCGGGGTCGGCATCCACGACTTTTCTCGCGGCACGCAGCATAGTTGTGGATGGCGGGCCTTCGCCCGGCATGACGTGGGAGCAGGGCAACACGGGTGGTTTCTTGCTAAGCGCGGAGCCGGGAAGCAATCTCCCGCCTGACGAGCGTTGGACGAGGCCAGCGGCACGCACTTGTATTCCTGCTCTACCGTTCGCCACGACTTCCAATGCCCCGTTAACCCTTTGCTCGCTTCTTTCTGCTCCAAACAGCGGCTTCGAGGCGGGGCCGGAGATGGACGGAGTGAACAATCTTGCAGGAGGCGGCAGTCCGCCGCATGATCCGGGCATGGAAGCCAGGGTCGCCGTGCTGGAAGAGATCGCATCCGCCACGAAACAGGCGATCGTAGATGTGCGGGATGAAGTGCACGAGACCAACCGCCGTGTGGACGCACTACGCGATGCCGTGGAAAGCGACTTCCGCCTCACCTTCGGTGCGATAATCACTGTCGCGCTTGGGCTCGCGGCGCTGATGGCCAAAGGCTTCCACTGGTTCTGATTCGGCCCATCTTGATCAACAACATCGCAAAGCCGCAGAGATTGCAAAGATACCTTCTTCGCGATCTCTGCGTCTCTGCGAGCTTCTAATTCAATATGCCACCCGCCAGTAGCACCTGCGGCGCCTGAAAACGCTCCGCCGCAGGCAGCCGCAATCCGGTTGACGATGCGCACACGCGTCACTGCCCCAGCCTCTGCAATATCGCCGGCACGTGCACCTGGTCGCCTTTGTAATTCCCTGTCAGCGCGTACATCACCAGGTTCACCCCGAACCTATACGCGATCGTCCGCTGCCGCGCGCCGCCCGGCATCACCGTGTACGGGTTCCGCCCATCCGCATCCACCGCCCACGCCGCCGCCCAGTCATTGCCGCCGATGATCACCGGACTCACGCTGTCGTTCGTCCGATCCTGATCGCGCTGCACCCACACCGTCTCACCGGTGTATCGCCCCGGAAAGTCCTGCAGCAGATAGAACGCCCGTGCCAGCACATGCTCTGTGGTCAGCGGCGCCAGCGGAGGGATCACCAGCCCCTGTGCCACCCGCCGCAACGCCGAATCCGTCCCCGGCGCGAACCCCGCCCCGGACCCCAAATCCCGCGTGTCGATCACGATGATCCCGCCGCGGCTCATGTAGTCGTTCAACGCCGCGGTCGCCTCGGCAGGCAGCGCCTGCGCGTCCGCCGTAATCGGCCAATACAACAGCGGATAAAAACTCAGGTCGGTTTTACCGGGCTCGACCGGATCTGGTTCCACCAGAGTCGCGGCGGTGCGGCGGTTGACGTATTCCGACAACCCCTCCAGCCCCGCCTTCGACACGCCATCCACTTGCGCGTCTCCGCTCGCGATGTAGCCCAGACGCGTTGCCAGTGCCGGGTGCACGCCGCTCTCCAGCGTCGCCGCATGCGCTGCTCCCGACGCCAGCGCAACCGTCAGCAACACCGCCGCACCGGCGGTGCGCAGCCGCAGCAGCCCGCGCAAACCCAGCGCAATCAGCAGGTCCACCGCCAGCAGCAGCACCGCCAGCGCCAGCAGCGGCGGCCCCAGCGCTTGCTCTGGCACCGTCGATGCCAATTGCTCCACCCGAGCCCCCGACACTAGCGGCGCCGGCTCCGGAGCCGGCGTGGCGGCGCCCAGGTTCAGCGCCCGCCGCCCGTTCTCCGGCCCATACAGCCCTGGCGGATGCCGCGGCGACGCGGCGGTCGCACCGAACGCATCGGCCGGCAGTCCGGTAGCGGCCGGCGGAGGCGCCGACAGCAGGCCGAAGCCATCCAGCGTCTCGGCGGGCGCCAGCACCGTGTGGCCCTCCGCGGCGGCGACGCCCACCGACAGGGCGACCAGCCGGCGCAGCATATCGACGAACAAGCCGGACAGCGGCAGGTTGGACCAATCCGCATTGGCGGTGACGTGGAACAGCACGATACGGCCCGCGCCCTTGGTCGCCTCGGTCACCAGCGGCGTGCCGTCCGCCAGCGTCGCCCAGGTGTGGGCAGCCAGATCGGCGCTGGGCTCGGCCAGCACCTGCCGAGTGACCGTCACCTCCTCGCTCACCGGCAGCCCGGCGAACGGCGAGCCGGAGGGGAACGGCGCCAGACCCGCCGGCTCGCTCCAGGACAATGCCCCGCCCAACTGCCGGTCCCCGCTCAGCAGCTTCACCGGCAGCAGCGGATCTGTTTCGCCAATGGGTTGCTCGGCCGTACGCGGCCCGGCGAAGCGGATCAGCAGCCCGCCTTTCTCCACCCACTGCGTCACCGCGTCGCGTTCCGGCCCCGACGGCAGCGGACGATCGGCCAGCACCAGCACCGACAGATCGCGTTGCAGCAGCGCCGCGATGTTCGCCTCGCGCAGCTCGGTGAACGGGGCAAGCGCCCGCCGCAGATAAAACAGCGGCCCGGAGAACGGCGTATCGGCGGTCGCCAGGTCGCCGGCGAGCAATCCGACCGGCCGGCGGCGCCAGCGCTCGTCAAGCAGCACTGTGGAACCCGCGGAAGGCGGCCCCTCCAGCACCAGCCGCGCCAGCCGGTTGCGGAATTCCGGCGGCAGCACGATGCCCGAGGCGCCGGACGTCGCTCCGGCCGGCAGTGCAATGCTGGTCCGTGCCAGCGTGCGCCCGTCGCCGGTCTGTGCGAGCACCACGGCCTGGGTGTCGATCGGTTGCGGCGTCTGCGCCAGGCGCGCCACCAGCCGATCGGCCTCACTGTCAGGAGGCAACAGCAGCCGGGCAGGGCCGGCGTCGCAGCAGATCTCGGTCACCGCACCGGCGGCGCCCAGGGCGTTGGCGAAGGGAGAAAAATCGCCGCCGTCGGTCAGCCCATCGGCGAGATACACCACGGCGGCGCCCGGCTGCTTCCAGCCGGCCAGGGCGGTGGCGGCGGCGGCGCGATCTGGTGGCCAGGGTTGCGGATGCAGCGCCGCCAGCCGGGCGCGCAAGTCCGGAACCGGCATGGCCGGGGTGATCTGCGGCGCGGCGCCGGTTTCGTCCGGTGCGGTAGCCAGCAACGCCGCCGCACGACCCGAGCGGGCCGCGCGATCCAGCATGGTCTCGGCGGCTTGCATGCGCTTCGGCCAATCGGCGGCGGCAGACCACCCATTGTCCACCACCAGCAGCACCGGCCCGCTGCCGGCGAAGCGCGATCCGGCATCCAGCACCGGCCGCGCCAGTGCGACGATCACCAGCGCCGCGGCGACGAGGCGCAGGGCGAGCAACCACCAGGGTGTCCGCGCGGGCGTTTCTTCCGTGGCGTGCAAACCGAGCAACAGGCGGATGGCGGGGAAGGTCTCGCTGCGGGGTGCGGGCGGGGTGACCCGGAGCAGCCACCACAACAATGGCAATCCCGCGAGAGCTAGTAAAATCCACGGAGCGGCGAAGATCATCGCGGCGACCTTAGCGCAGTCACCCGCGCTACCGCACGCCCAAAGCAGCGTAGAGCGTCAACAATGCTGCCTCCGGCGGATGGTCGGTGCGGTGGACGCCGAAGCCGAAGCCGGCCGCGGTGCAGATGGCGGCGAGCCCGTCCTGCTGCGCCTTCAGCCGACGGGCGTATTCGTCGCGCACGGTTTCGACGCGCGGGATCAGCGTATCGCCCTCGTGTTCCAGGCCGCGGAAGCGGATGCGGCCGGCGTACGGCAGCAGCGTTTCGGCCGGATCGAGGATTTGCAGCAGATAGCCGGTGACCGGCACTGCGGCGAGCCGTCCGACCATCGCCTGGATTTCGTCCAGCGGCGACAGGAAGTCGCCGAACAGCACCACGCTGGCATGCCGCGGCAAGGGCAGATGCGGCGGCATGCCGGCATCGTCCGCCGCGGCGCCGGCGAGGTCCTGGGCGAGCCGGTCGAGCCCGCCTCGGCCGGACACCGGGCGGCCGCCCGCGCGCATCAGCAGCACGCGCTCGCCCCCGCGCAACAGTAGCGAGGCCAGTGCCAACAGCAGCAGGTCGGCGCGTTCGCGCTTCTCGATCGGGACGGCGCGGGAGTGCCAGCGCATCGAGGCGGAGGCGTCGCGCCACAGGCACACGGTCTGCGCGGCCTCCCACTCGGTCTCGCGGATGAACCAGCCGTCGGGCACCGGCCTGCCCGACTTGGCGGACTGCCGCCAGTCGATGCGGGCGATCGGGTCGCCGGCGACGAAGCGGCGGAATTGCCAGAAGCTGTCACCCTGGCCGACGCGGCGCCGGCCGTGCACGCCCTGCGCCACAGTGGAAGCGACGCGCTCCGCGGCGACCAGCAGCGGCGGCAGCCGGGCCCCGACCGCCTCGGCGCGGCGCGCAGAGAGGGTCATGGACAACACGTGGAGAAGTGGTGGGGGTGCCGCCGCCGCCGCCCCCCCGTCATGCCGACGAAGGTCGGCATCCACGCCTTTTCTTTGGAGGTGCGGGAAAGTCGTGGATGCCGACCTCCGTCGGCATGACGGGGGTGGCTCCGTGCCACGCCTTTCCTCCACCTACCCAAGGCGCACCACCAACCGGTCGATCACCTCGGACAGCACCACCCCATCCGCCCGGGCCGAGAAGCTCAGCGCCATGCGGTGCCGCAGCACCGGGCGGGCCAGCGCCACCACGTCGTCCACGCTGGGCGACAGCCGCCCCGACAGCAGCGCCCGCGCCCGGCACGCCAGCATCAGCGCCTGCGCCGCCCGAGGCCCCGGTCCCCAGGCCACATGCCGGCGCACCGTCTCGTCGTCCGCTGTCTCCGGGCGGCCGCCGCGGACCAGCGACAGGATCGCTTCCACCACCTTCTCGCCCACCGGGACGCGGCGGATCAGCGCCTGCGCTGTCAGCAGTTCCTCGGCGGTCATCGCCTGCACCGGCGGGGCCTCGGCCGCGCCGGTGGTCGCCAGCAGCATGGTGCGTTCGGCATCCAGGGCCGGGTAGCCGACGATCACCTCCAGCAGAAACCGATCCAACTGCGCCTCCGGCAGCGGATACGTTCCCTCTTGCTCGATCGGATTCTGCGTTGCCAGCACGTGGAACGGCCGCGGCAGCCGGTGTTCCACCCCGCCCACCGCGATGCGTTGCTCTTGCATCGCCTGCAACAACGCCGACTGGGTGCGCGGACTGGCGCGGTTGATCTCGTCCGCCATCAGCAACTGGCAGAACACCGGGCCGGGGACGAAGCGGAAGCTGCGCCTGCCGTCCGCCTCCTCCAGCACCTCCGAGCCGACGATGTCCGCCGGCATCAGGTCCGGGGTGAACTGCACCCGCTTGGTGGCCAGCCCCAGCACCACACCCAGCGTCTCGACCAGTCTGCTCTTGCCCAGCCCGGGGACGCCGACCAGCAGGACGTGCCCGCCGGATAGCAAGGTGATCAGCGTCTGATCGATCACCTCGTCCTGGCCGAAGATCACCCGGCCGATCGCCGTGCGCACCCGAGCCACGCGGGCGCCCAGCGCCTCTATTTCGGCAAGGACCGCGGCTTGATCCGCTGGCGTCATCTGCCCCGCATTCGCCGCGCCCAGTGGCGCAGCAGCCATACCGGCCGTCATTCAGGTCCTGCCTTCCACGTTTTAGTCCGTGGCCGTCATATAGGCTCTTTCACGGACAGGGGGATGCTACCTATATCGCGGACTGTAGAGATAGGCGGTCACCCATTGGAGACGGAGACGTGAACGAAGGCAGGCTAGGCGCCACGTTCCCGCGTGGCGGGCCGGGGATCGGACCATGTGCGGGCGCCCTGGGCGGCGGCGCCCTGGCGTTTGCCGAGCAAACACCGCCGCGCCCGAAGCGTGTGCCGGTGGAATGCGGCGACCTGCCGTTCCTGATAAAGCGTGACGGTACCTGGCTCTATCGCGGCACCCCGATCAATCGCAAAGAGCTGGTCTGCCTGTTTTCCAGCGTGCTGCGGCGCGAGGAGGACGGTTCCTTCTGGTTGCAGACCCCTGCCGAGCGCGGCCGCATCGAGGTGGAAGACGCGCCGTTCATCGCCGTGGAACTTGAGTGGACCGGCGATGGGCGCCAGCAGGTGCTGTCTTTCCGCACCAATGTGGATGAGGTGATCACTGCCGGCCCGGACAACCCGATCCGCGTGGCGCACGACCTGCTGACCTGCGAGCCGACGCCGTATCTGCTGGTGCGCCCCGGCGCCGCCGGTCATCTCGCCATCGAGGCGCGCATCAACCGGGCGGTGTATTACGAGCTGGTGGCGCTCGCGGTGCCGGAGTGGGTTGGCTGCCGGCGCATGCTGGGCGTCTGGAGCAGGGGAAAGTTCTTTTCGTTGGGCGAGATGCCGCGCGGCGAAGAGTGAACGCAGAAGATCTTCGCGCCCGGCTCACACAGGTCATCACCACGCCGCATGACCGCGGCGTGGTGTACGGCGATGAGGTGCTGGACGCTCCGGCCGTGCCGGCGGCGGTGCTGGTGCCGGTGGTGCTGGGGTCGCCGCCCGGCATCCTGCTGACCAAGCGCAATCGGCATTTGAACAAGCATGCCGGACAGGTGAGCTTCCCTGGCGGCCGCATCGATCCCGGCGAGACACCCGAGGCCGCGGCCCTGCGCGAGGCCGAGGAAGAAGTGGCGCTGTCGCCGCGCGATGTCGAAGTGCTGGGGCGGATGGACGATTACTTCACCGGCACCGGCTATCGCATTACGCCGGTGGTGGGGCTGCTGCCACCTGGCCTGACGTTGCACCCGTCCCCACACGAAGTGGAATCGGTATTCGAACTACCGATCGACGTGTTGCTCGATCCGGATGCGCCGCAGCGGCAGAGCCGCGAGGCAAGCGGCCATTGGCGGGAGTTCTGGGTCTGGCCGCATCCCGACCATTACATCTGGGGCGCCACCGCGGCGATCCTGGTGCATCTGGCGCAGAAGCTGCGTGGATGACCCAGCCTGTTATGAAAACTCCCCCGACGCCCGATGTCGTCATTCCCGCGAAGGCGGGAACCCAAGCAGCGTGGGTCCCCCGCTTGCGAGGGGATGACGACTGGCGTCAGCCGTTTTCATCCCCGCTGACGCATCACCGGCGATGCGGGACGTCTCTCCCGCCTGCGGCGGCAGTGTGGGATGATAGGCAATTTGATTTGCATCAATGATTTTTCCGCGCCTTTGGCGGATAGGGTTCTCTCACGCAATCATACGAAAAAAGGAGATGAGCCATGATCAGCCTCCATCGTACAGCTTGCGTCAAGAGCGGCATGATGGCCGTCGCCGTGGGTATCGCGCGGGAGTTCGTTCCCCTCCTGAAGAAGGTGGCCGGCGTGGACGCCCGGGTTGAAATGCCAGTCGGCGGCAATCCGTGGCGCATTCGGTGGACCGTCCAATACGCCGACATGAATGCCATGCAGGTCGCCAACGCCAAGCTGGTTGCCAATGCGGACTATCAGGCCCTGCTCGCCAAGATCGCCGAATACTTGCTCAGCGGCGCCAGCACGGATGAGGTTTGGAACGTTCTCTGAACCAGCAAGGGCCGCTCTCGGACTGAGCCGGGCGCGGCCCTCCGTTGCGGCGTAAGTCCGCAAAAAACGCGACGCCGTCGCATCTTCGGTGTAAGCCATCGTGACACGGCCGGAGAGTTGACGATCGGCGTCGCACTCGCTCACCCACGCCGCGTCGCCTCATCGACCTCTCCCGCTCGAAGCACAGGCGCGGTAATGATCGTGACACATGCGCTTCGTTGAAATCGTCCTGTTCCTCGCGCCGTTCGTCCTCTTCGCCGTGTGGCGGCTGATGACGCCGTTGGGTGGTGGGCTGTCGCCCCGCGTCATCGCAGCGTCGGCGGCGCTGGTGGTGCTGCTGCTGGCCGCGCTGCTGTGGTTGCATGGCGAGGGCTCGCTGCCGCCGGGGACCGCCTATGTTCCCGCCCAACTGGAGGGTGGCCACGTGGTTCCGCCGCGCGGCGTGCCGCAATGACCTGCCATCCAGCGTTGACCATCGACTCGCCCGGGTTTCTGTCCGACCCGGCGCTGCTACCGGTGCTGGCGGCGTTGCCGGAGGCTCGGGTTGCCGGGGGCGCGGTGCGTGACACGCTGGCGGGGCGGCCGGTTGCCGATATCGACCTGGCGACGCCTCGGCGGCCGGACCAGGTGATCGAGGCGCTGACGGCGGCGGGCATCCGCACGGTGCCGACCGGCCTGGAGCACGGCACGGTCACAGCGGTATCCGGCGGGCACGGGTTCGAGATCACCACGCTGCGGCGCGACGTCCAGACCGATGGTCGGCACGCGGTGGTGGATTTCACCGATGACTGGCGGGCCGATGCGGCGCGGCGGGATTTCACCATGAACGCGCTGTTTATCGATTCGCGACGGCGCGGTGTTCGACTATTTCGGCGGCATCGGCGACCTGCGGCTGGGGTTGGTGCGCTTCGTCGGCGATCCGGCGACGCGGATCGCCGAGGACTACCTGCGTATCCTGCGGTTCTTCCGGTTCCACGCCCGGTACGGGGCTGGGGCACCGGATGTGGCGGCGATGGAGGCGATCCGCGCCGGCGTGCCGGGGCTTGCGCGGCTATCCGCCGAACGGGTGTGGAGCGAGCTGTCCCGGATCCTCGCGGCGCCAGACCCGCGCGAGGCGGTGGCGTTAATGGCCAAGCTCGGGGTTTTGGCAGTGGTGCTGCCGGAGGGCGCCGATCCGATACGGCTGGCTCGCGTGGTGGCGGCCGGCGCGCCGGCCGATCCGGTCCTGCGGCTGGCGGCGCTGCTGACCGGCGATCCTCTGGCTTTTGCGGCGCGGCTGCGGCTGTCGCTGGCGGAGCGCGACCGGTTGGTGGCGCTGCGGCGGGCGCCGCTGGCGCGGCCGGACGCCGATGATGCGGCCCTGCGGCGGTTGCTGGCCGAGGTGGACCCGACGGTCGTGATGGACCGGACCTGGCTGGAGGGCCGCGGCGAGCCGGAGTGGGCGGCGCTGCGGGCTCGGTTGCAGGCGATGCCTCGGCCGGTGTTTCCGCTGGAGGGGCGGGACGTCCTGGCGCTCGGGGTGGCGCCTGGGCCGCCGGTTGGGGCGCTGCTGGGCGCGGTGCGGACGTGGTGGCTGGAGGGTGGGTGTGTGGCCGATGCGCCCGCGTGCCGAGCGGAGTTGGCGCGCCGGCTGGGTGGCGGGGGTGCATCGTTGGGGTGAGGCGGCGTGCGCGGTGCGCCAAGATCGTGCGCGTAGGCGGGTTGCAGCAGAGGCCCGCATCGTTCGCGGCGCTCTGGTCTTATGAGCATGGCGAGCGGATTTCCACGATCTCGTCATAGCCACCGTCGCTTCACGCAACTCGGTTCATCGGTGTTCATCGGTGGTTCCAATGCCTTGCCTGGCACGCCACCGCCGAAACCGCGCAAGGCATTGGAACCACCGATGAACACCGATGAACCGAGTCGCGTGGACGCCAGTTGGCAATCCTCTGGATTTCGAGGCGCGGCTTGCCGAAACAGAATGTCAGTGGCCCGCCCTGACCTGTTGCACCGCATCCCGCAGCGCTTCATACAGGCCACTGGTACTCCGACCGCGATAAGGGGGGAAGATGCGGATATCGTCGGTTGCCCGGTGCTGCCTGTTTGCCGCGCCACTACTCGTTGCGGCGGTGCCGGCCTTGGCCCAATTACATCCACCCAGCGACAGCAGCATGAGCTACGGCGGGATGCTGGCCAAGCACCCGCCGGCGCAGGCGGCTCCGGACGTTGCTGCGCCGCCCAGTGCCTGGCCGCGGCTCGATCCCGGCGCCGTGCTGTGCCGTAGCGAGGACGATCTGCAACGCCGCGCCGCGCTGATGCGCGGCGAGCAAGCGGGGCCGGCCGATTGCCGGCGCATCCTCCAGCCGACGGCGATCCAGATCGTGCATCGGGACGGCCCGGGCAGCACCGAGGTCAAGGTCAGCAATCGGGACGAGACCGGCTGGACCGACGCCTGGCTGCCGCCCACCCCACCGCCCGGCACGACGCCGGTGCAGGCGGGCCGGATTGTCGGTAGCGGCGCCTCGGGCAATCAGTAGCCGCCAGGCATGGCGGCGACGCACATTGTAGTCGGGGCCGGGCAGGCCGGCGCCTGGGCCGCCGTGGCGATGCGGCAGGCCGGGTTCGCCGGCCGCATCCTGTTGGTCGGCGACGAGACGTGGCGGCCATACGAACGGCCTCCGCTGTCCAAGGCAGTGCTGACCGAGGATCCGGAGCCGCCGATCCTGTATTTCCACCCGGAGCAACGCTACGCCGAACTGGGCGTCGAATTGCTGCTGGGTACGGCGGTCGCGGCGGTGGAGCCGGAGGCGCACCGCGTAGTGCTGACCGACGGGCGGACCCTGGACTACGACAAGCTGCTGCTGACGGTGGGCGGCGCGGCGCGCCGGCTGCCGATCCATGGCGGCGACCTGGCGCTGTATCTCCGGACCCTGGAGGATGCGCGGGCGATCCGGGCTCGGCTCGCGGGCGCCCCGAGCGTGCTGTGCATCGGCGCCGGGGTGATCGGACTGGAGATCGCGTCGTCGGCTCGGGCGCGCGGGTGTGCCGTGACGGTATTGGAGGCGCTGCCCCGGGCCATGGGACGCGCGGTATCGCCGGAAGGGGCGGCGTTCATCGAGGCGCTGCATCGCGATGCCGGGGTGGACCTGCATTTCGGCGTGATCGTCGATCGGCTGGACCCGGCTGACGGCGGCGTGGCGGTGACCTGCCGCGATGGGCGTTGCTTCGCGGCGGAGCTGGTGGTGGCCGGCGTCGGCATGCAGCGCAACCTGGCGCTGGCGGAGTCGGCGGGGCTGACGCTGGAAGGCGGCATCGTGGTGGACGAATGCGGCCGCACCAGTGTGCCGGACGTCTACGCGGCGGGCGACGTGACAGCCTTCTTCCACCCGTTGTTCGGCCGGCGGCTGCGGCTGGAGTCGTGGCGCCATGCGCAGAACCACGGCACCACGGTGGGCAAGGCAATGTGCGGCGATGCAGCCGCGTATGACGACGTGCCGTGGTTCTGGACCGACCAGCACGGGGTGAACCTGCAAGTCGCCGGGTTGCCGGCGGACGCCGCGCGCACGGTGGTGCGTGAAGGCGGCCCGGCGGGGTCGTTCGTCGCGGTGCACCTGGCGGAGGACGGCGACGTGATCGGGGTGACCGCCGCGAACAACCCGCGGGAGATCCGTGCCGGCCAGGCGCTGATCAAGTCGCACAAGGTAGTGGATGCGGCGAAACTGGCGGATGCGAGCGTGCCGTTGCAGCGGCTGATGTAGCGCTGCGCTGCGTAACGGGTTCCGCCCGGCCCAATTCGCGCCGGCCGGGCGTGATGCTGTCGTTCTCGCGGGCAACTTCGTCATTGCGAGTTGGCCACCGGCCGGGGACGGCCGACCCGCCCTGGATGAAACTGCAGCGGCGACGCCACCTCCTACGTCATGCCGACGGAGGTCGGCATCCACGACTTTTCTCGCGATGGGCGGCAAAGTCGTGGATGCCGACCTCCGTCGGCATGACGTAGGAGGCAGGCATCGCCGGTTGTTTCTTGCTAGCGAAGCGAAGCAGTCTCCCTCGTGAGATCCGGCATCATGTAGCAAACGCCACTTCGTCCGCATTCACCGCAAACCACACCGTCAAGCCGCGTTATGCAGGCGCGTCCGTCTCCATCGCTCCGGTAGCGTTTGAACCTCAACACCGGTTCGGCGGCACTCAGCCTTCGGCCGCCACCTGCGTTGCCAGCCGCATGAACAGCGGCACCGCCGCGGCAAGCTCCGCTATGGCCACCTTTTCGGTCGGCGTATGCGCCACCGCGATGTCGCCGGGGCCAAGCACCACGCACGGCGCGATCGCCTGCAACTCGGAGGCATCGGTGCCATACGGCGCGGTGCGGGGCGGCTTGCCCGCGATATCGGCGCACAGCCGCACCAGCGGATGGTCGGCGGGAAGCTGGGGGAAAACCCTCGCGCGCTTCGGTCACCGCGACGCCGGTGCGGGCGGCGGCAGCGTAGACCGCATCCAGGACCGGTTGTGGATCCAGCTTGGCAGAGTAGCGGAATTTTATGCGCGCGGTTGCCACGGGCACGGTGACGTTCACTGCCGCACCGTGGTTGTCGATCACCAGGTTGAAGTCGCTGAACGGCGGATCGTACTCGGCGTCGTGCAAGCTGGGGTCGGAGCGCAGCCGTTCGTAGATCGCCTTCATCTCGACCAGGAACGGGATCAGCGCCCAGTTGGCATTGCGGCCCTTGCCGGTGCTGCTATGCGCCTGCACGCCGCGGGCGACGCAGGTGAAGGCGATGTGGGCGCGATGGCCGCGCACCGGATGCAGGCCGGTGGGCTCCACCACCAGGATGCCGCGAGGCTTCACCCGCCGCACCAGGTCCGAGCCCGACGCGATCAGCCTTGCGCCCTGCTTGGTCGTCTCCTCGTCGGTCGTGATCAGCAGGGTGATCGGCACATGCGCCGGCAGCGAACGCGCCGCGACGATCGCGGCGGCGACCGGTCCCTTCATGTCGGTGCTGCCCAGGCCGTGCAGCACGCCCTCGGAGTCGATCCCCGCCGACCAGGGATCTTCCTGCCAGCCGGTATCGGGCACGGTGTCCATGTGGCCGGACAGGGCCAACCCACCCGGGGCGCTGCTGCTGGCGGCTGGGCCGCGATAGGCCACCAGGACGCGCTTCGCCACGCCGGCCGGGTCGGTGTAGTCCAGCCGTTCGATCTCGAAGCCGGGCAATGCGGCTTCCACCCGTTCGGCGACCGGCAGGTTGGAGACGAAGCTCCGGCTATCCAGTCTCACGAGGTCGCGGGTCAGGTCGGTCACAAGGGCAGTCACGTCGGACATCAAGCGAGCCTCATGATGGGAGGCAGTGATTTGGCCATGCGCCGCGGCGTGGCTCAAGGGCGGCGCGCGCGAACGCAGCGCCGCGGCGGAATAGTTCGACACTAACTCGGTGGTGGAAACGCTGGCGGGCGGTCGCAATGCGCAAGGTCACGCGTCGTCACGCATTTGGTGGAAGATTATCGCGAGACAGGGAGATTGAAAATGAATTTCTTCTCCCCGTGCAGCAAAGGACAGCGATTTGTTCCAACCCGATCGCGCTGCCCGTGCCACCGCGGTGTCGGTGCCGCCGATTTGATCGTGCCGTCCCGGATTAATCCTCGTCGTCCCCGCCGGTCCGCCGCACCAATACCTCGCGCTTGCCCACGTGGTTGGCCACCCCGACGATGCCGTCCTTCTCCATTTGCTCGATCAGCTTGGCCGCGCGGTTGTAGCCGATATTCAAATGCCGCTGGATGAACGACGTGCTCGCCTTGCCCTCTCGAGCCACCACGGACACCGCCTGGTCGTACAACCCCTTCTCCCCGTCCCCAGCCCCGCCGCCGCCGAACAAGCCGGACGCAGCCTCGCCCCGATCGTCGCCCTCGGCCGGTTCCGTGACTTCCTCCAGATACGCCGGCTCCCCTTGCTCGCGCAGGAACGCCACCACCTTCTCGACTTCCTCATCCGAGACGAACGGTCCATGCACGCGTTGGATCCGCCCCCCACCCTGCATGAACAGCATGTCCCCCATCCCCAACAACTGTTCCGCCCCCTGTTCTCCCAAAATCGTCCGCGAATTGAATTTTGAGATCACCTGGAACGAAATCCGGGTGGGGAAGTTGGCCTTGATCGTCCCGGTGATCACATCCACCGAGGGCCGCTGCGTCGCCATGATCACGTGGATGCCTGCCGCCCGCGCCATCTGCGCCAGCCGCTGCACCGCTTGTTCGATCTCCTTCCCCGCCACCATCATCAGGTCGGCCATCTCGTCCACCACCACCACAATCAGCGGCAGCGGCTCCAGCGCCAGCGGCACGTCCTCGAACGTCGGCCGCCCGGTATCGGGATCGAAGCCGGTCTGGACGCGGCGGGTCACCACCTCGCCCTTCGCCCGAGCCTGCATAACTCGGTCGTTGTAGCCCGTCAGGTTGCGCACCCCTAGCTGGCTCATCGACCGATACCGCCGCTCCATCTCGCGCACGGTCCATTTCAGCGCAGTGACCGCCTTGGCCGGCTCCGTCACCACGGGCGCCATCAGGTGGGGGATGCTATCGTAGGTCGACAGCTCCAGCATCTTCGGGTCGATCAGGATCAGCCGGCACTGGTCGGGCGACAGCCGGTAGAGCAACGACAGGATCATCGCGTTGACCCCCACCGACTTGCCCGAGCCGGTGGTGCCCGCGATCATCAAATGCGGCATGCGCGACAGATCGGCGACGACCGGACCGCCACCGATATCCTTGCCCAGCGCCAGCGCCAGCCGCCCCGCGTTCTTCAGCACCTCCTCCGAGCCCAGCAACTCGCTGAGATACACCATCTCCCGCTTGGCGTTCGGCACCTCGATGCCGATGACGTTGCGGCCGGGGACGGTGGCGATACGCACCGCTGTCACCGACAGCGACCGCGCCACATCGTCCGCCAACCCGATCACGCGAGCACTGCGGATGCCGGGCGCCGGTTCCAGCTCGTAGAGCGTCACCACCGGTCCGGGGCGGATCTTCACGATGCTGCCCTCGACGCCGTAATCCGACAGCACGGTCTCCAGCAGCCGTGCGTTGGCTTGTAGCGCCTCTTCGGACGGGCCTGACGCGGAACGCGCCGGCGCGGCCTTGAGCAAGTCGAGCGGCGGGAAGCGCCAGCCTGCATCCGGCAGCGGCAAGGTTCCTTGCGTCGGCTTGCGGGGCTGTGTCGCTGGTCCGCGCACGGTGCGCGGGGGAACCACCGACGGCGGCGGCGCATCCGGAGGCGGCGCGTGCCCGGAGGACGGCGCGGTGGGTTCGCGGTGGATGATTGTTCCGGGTGCGGGCGGGGCCATGCCGGGGTCGCGGCGCAGGAAGTGGCTCAGCGAGCCGGCCGCGGTGCCGACCCCAACGGCCCCCCGCATCAGCAGTCCGCCCGCGCTGCGTCCGCCGGCCCACGAATACCGGGCGGAGAAGCCGGCGACCCGTCCCGCGGCGCGCCACTCGCCGGGCGACAGACCGAGCGACGCCAGGCACAGCAGCACGGCCAGGCCGGCGCCGCCCAGCCAGACGGCCACTGCGCCGAACGGGCCCAGCAAGCCGCTGCCGGCGCCCAATGCTGCGTGGGCGAGCAGCGCACCAATAGCGCCGCCAGGTCCCGCACCGGCGGGCCAAACGATTGCGTGCGGCAGCGTGGCCGACAGCATGGCCGCGACCACCGGCATGGCCGAAAGCATGGCCGCGAGCCGCCCTGCCATGCTGCCAAGGCCGCGATGCGAGCCGATCCGCCACGCCCAGGCCAGCAAGACGATCCCCGGCAGCATCCCGGCCAGGCCGAAGCCCTGGAGCAGGATGTCGGCCAACCCTGCGCCTACGGTGCCGGCGAGGTTCGCGGGGTGGCGATCGGTCGCGGTGTTGAGCGACGGATCGCGTGGGTCGTAGCTCGCCAAGGCGACCAGCAACGCGAGACCAAGCAGGCCGAGCGCGAGCGCGCCCAACTCCGCCGTGCGGCGGTTCATCAACGTCCGCAACGCGGGTGAGGCGATGCGGCGGGGTTCGGCGGTGCTACGTGCGGCCATGTGCTACGGGACCTTCGGCGCGAGCGTAACTATAGCCCGGAACCTACTGACCAACAAAGAGCTTTCCATCAGGCTGGTGGCGTATCCGGGCGTGGCAGCGGCTCACGCTGTCGGGAGGTGGCCGGTCCAGGCGGCGACCGCGGCGCGAGGCCCGCGGAGCAAAACCGGCATGGTTTTCAGGGTCGAGCAGATGACCTCGTTAAGACCAGCACAGTCTTGCGCACATGTTGGACTGATACACTCCGATGGCGTTGCCAGTGGAGTCCCTGGAACGATTTGCCCGAACGGCCGATGATTATCGCATTTGGCATGTGCCTGACGAAAGCACAGCAAGCATTTAATGCCTCCTCGACGCCACGAATGGAACCGCGGCCGTTCTTTGACCGCAGCCGTGGCTACCGTAGGTAGCAATATACGATCTTCTCTTGATGCTGATGCTGCGCCTGTGGAGTTGTGGGCAACCCCGGTCTGACGCACCGTTCCGCCCAGTGACCCCGGGCGGGGTTGCCCACAACTCCACAGGCGGAGCCTTGCCCTATGGTCCGCGGCGGTGTGCGCTTGGCAGTCTAAGCCGTTCCCAGCCCCATCGACCTGGAGACCTGCCATGGCGAGCAGCGACATCTTCACCCTCGGCCTCGGCCTGACCCCGCCCTGGCGCGTCATCGACCAGCGCCTGGAAACCGACAAGCAACCCCACGAACTGCATCTCGCCGTTGCCGCCGATCCGGGCGCCCGCTTCCCCTGTCCGACCTGCGGCCAGGCCTGCAAACCGCACGACTGGAAAGAACTGAGCTGGCGCCATCTCAACTTCTTCCAGCATGCCTGTATCATTACCGCCCGTGTGCCGCGCACCGACTGCCCCGATCATGGTGTGCTGCGCATCGCCGTGCCCTGGGCCCGGTCGGACAGCGGCTTCACTCTATTGTTCGAGCAAGTCGCCCTGCTGCTGATGCGCGAGATGCCAGTCTCCGCCGCCGCCCGCATCATCGGCGTCACCGACAAGCGGCTCTGGCGTATTCTGCAGTTCTATGTCCGCCAGGCGATCGAGCGGCTTGATCTGCGTCACGTCGAGGCCGTCGCGCTCGACGAGACCGCCGCGCGGCGTGGCCAGGAATATGTGACGGTGTTCATCGACCTCGATGCTGCCGACAAACCCGTGCTGTTCGTCACCCCGGGCAAAGGCAAGGACTGCGTCAAGGCGTTCCGTGCCTTCCTGTTGGAGCACGGCGGCGAACCTACCCGCATCGCCGAGGTGGTGTGCGACATGTCGGCTGCCTTTCTCGCCGCCGCCGGCGAGAACTTTCCACATGCGGCCGTCACCGTGGACTGGTTCCATGTGGTGCAGATCTTCACCACCGCGGTCGAGAAGGTCCGTCGTGCCGAAGCGCATCGCTGCGTCCTGCCGAAGGGCGTGCGGTGGGCCACGCTGAAGCGGCCCGAGGCACTGACCGACGCCCAGAAACAGGCGCTGGCGGAACTCGAAACCGGCGGATTTGCCACCGCCGAAGCCTACCGTACCAAAGAGTTGCTGCGCTGGGTGCGACAGGCTGGCACCACCCAGGCCGCGCGCTGGCGCCTGACCCACTTCCTCAGACACGTCGATGAACGCCTCGCCAAGATGGATTACATGCTCGATCCCGTTCGCGACGCCGTCGAAACCGTCCGGAACCACGCCACGCGGATCATCCGCCGCTGGCTCTCCGGCTACTCGAATGCCCGGCTCGAGGCGCTCAATGGGCTGTTCCAGGCAGCCAGGGCACGCGCCAGAGGCTATCGAAGCGCCGCAACCTTCGCGTGCATCATCTACCTGATCGGTGCGCCCATCGACGACTTGCTCAGCACAACCCCTTCCACTTGAAACGTCGA
>CAVXNH010000060.1:0-37816 GCA_963762885.1 uncultured Alphaproteobacteria bacterium | reverse complement strand
CCTCCTCGACGCCACGATTCGTACCGTGGCCTGTTCTTTGACCGCAGCCGTGGCTACCGTAGGTAGCAATATACGATCTTCTCTTGATGCTGTTGCTGTGCCTGTGGAGTTGTGGGCAACCCCGGTCTGACGCACCGGCCCTCCGAGTGACCCCGGGCGGGGTTGCCCACAAATCCACAGGCGGAGCCTTGCCCTATGGTCCGCGGCGGTGTGCGCTTGACAGTCTAAGCCGTTCCCAGCCCCATCGACCGGAGACCCGCGATGGCGAGCAGCGACATCTTCACCCTCGGCCTCGGCCTGACCCCGCCCTGGCGCGTCATCGACCAGCGCCTGGAGACCGACAAGCAGCCCAACGAACTGCATCTCGCCGTCGCCGCCGATCCGGGCGCCCGCTTCCCCTGTCCGACCTGTGGCCAGTCCTGCAAGCCGCACGACTGGAAAGACTGAGCTGGCGCCACCTCAACTTCTTCCAGCATGCCTGTATCATTACCGCCCGTGTTCCGCGCACCGACTGCCCCGATCATGGCGTACTACGCATCCACGTGCCCTGGGCGCGCCCCGACAGCGGCTTCACCTTGCTGTTCGAGCAAGTCGCCCTGCTGCTGATGCGCGAGATGCCGGTCTCCGCCGCCGCCCGCATCATCGGCGTCACCGACAAGCGGCTCTGGCGGATCCTGCAATTCGACGTCCGCCAGGCGATCGAGCGGCTCGATCTGCGTCACGTCGAGGCCGTCGCGCTCGACGAGACCGCCGCGCGGCGCGGCCAGGAATATGTGACCGTGTTCATCGATCTCGATGCCGCCGACAAACCTGTGCTGTTCGTCACGCCGGGCAAAGGCAAGGACTGCGTCAAGGCGTTCCGTGCCTTCCTGTTGGAGCATGGCGGCGAACCTACCCGCATCGCCGAGGTGGTCTGCGACATGTCGGCTGCCTTCCTCGCCGCTGCCGCCGAGAACTTTCCACATGCGGCCGTCACCGTGGACTGGTTCCACGTGGTGCAGATCTTCACCACCGCGGTCGAGAAGGTCCGCCGCGCCGAGGCGCATCGCTGCGTCCTGCCGAAGGGCGTCCGTTGGGCCACGCTGAAGCGGCCCGAGGCACTGACCGACGCCCAGAAACAGGCGCTGGCGGAACTCGAAACCGGCGGCTTTGCCACCGCCGAAGCCTACCGTACCAAAGAAATGCTACGCTGGGTGCGAGAGGCCGGCACCACCCAGGCCGCGCGCTGGCGCCTGACCCACTTCCTCAGACACGTCGACGAACGCCTCGCCGAGGATTACATGCTCGATCCCGTCGTGACGCCGTCGAAACCGTGCCGGCACGCCACGCGGATCATCCGCCGCTGGCTCTCCGGCTACTCGAATGCCCGGCTGGAGGCGCTCAATGGGCTGTTCCAGGCAGCCAGGGCACGCGCCAGAGGTTATCGAAGCGCCGCAACCTTCGCGTGCATCATCTACCTGATCGGCGCGCCCATCGATGACTTGCTCAGCACAACTCGTTCCACTTGAAACGTCGAAGAGCCAAAATCTTCAAGGCCGTCTTCCGCTACACCGAAGACAGCCCGCGCCCTGCGATGGAAAGCGCATACATCAAGCCTCAGTGGCCGATGATGTACGACCTCAGCAGCGATCCGCACGAAGACAACAATCTTTTCTACACGGATCTGGACAACGGCTGGTTGTTCGGGCCGTTTTTCCGGATCATCGGTACATACGAGCAAAGCATCAGGAAATACCCCAACATCAAGGTCGGCGAGGACTTCAAGGGCTATCCGGCGCAGCGAGGATCGGCCGGGAGAATGTCTGTTCGTTGCCAATGGACAATCCGAACCAGCCGTTCCGGATTCGGACCATCTCCTCCCGTCGCCGCACCGGCCACAAAGGACCGCTGTGGTCGATTCCGGCTGTTGCGGCTGCCGGCCCGCTACCGCCGCGTTGGATCGTTTTCGGGACAAGCGAGCCGAGCGGGCAGCGACCGATGAACCAGATAATCACGCGCCAATTCGGGCGGGCGGCCCGCGGCTGTGCGGTGTCGGTTCCGGTCATACCTTTCGGAACCCGCAACCCATTGAAGGGCACAGACGGACGCAGCGTCCGAAAGTCTTGATTCACGCATCAGCCCAACGTCCCCTCCCCATCCAATGCGGCGATAACCGTGATCGCTGGCATGAGCAGCCGTACACAACCATTCGCGGCCATTCAAACTGACCCACAGCCCGCGCAATAGAAAAGGGCCGGCGCAACGCTCCTCGCAACAACGCGTAATCGCCCCACCTACCCCCCACGCAGGAACCGCCTCACCGCTCCAGCAAGCGCGGCATCAGCTCCACCAGGTTGCAGGGCCGGTGCCGGTTATCGAGTTGTGATTCCAATATGTCGTCCCACGCGTCCTTCACCGCACCCGTACTGCCGGGCAACGCGAACATATACGTGCCCTTAGCCACACCGCCCACCGCCCGAGACTGCATCGTCGACGTCCCGATCTTCTGATAGCTCAGCATGCGGAACAATTCGCCGAAGCCCTCGATCTTCTTGTCCAGCACGCGTTCGAACGCCTCGGGAATCACATCGCGCCCGGTCACCCCGGTGCCGCCATTGGTGATCACCACGTCGATCTCCGGATCGGCGATCCACGCCCGCAACCGCTGTTCGATGACGTCGGCATCGTCTTTCTCGATCAGCCGCGCGACGACGCGGTGTCCGGCCTTGGCGATGCGCTCGGCCAGAGCGTCACCCGAAGTATCATTCGCCGCCGTGCGCGTGTCGGATACTGTCAGCACGGCGATGTTCACCGCGATGAACGGACGGCTTGCGTCGATCCGCGCCATGATGCTGCCTCCTGTATCGGCCGGCCGCACCGGCCATCAGTGCAGCGAAGCCGAGGCGATCTTGCCCGCATCCGCAACCGGCGTGAAGCGCGGGAATCTTCCCCCCGCCATGTCGTCGAGGCTCGGCGCGGGCACATGCAGCCGCGCCGCATAGACCCACGTGTAGGTCAACACCCGTTCCACGAAGCGCCGGGTTTCGTCATTCGGAATCGCCTCGATGAACAACAGCGGATCGCCGTCGTCGTGCATCGTCGCGGCCCAGTGCAGATAGCCGCCCAGCCCCGCATTATAGCTCGCCAGCAGCCGCAGCAGATTGCCATCGATGGCGTCCTGCGTGGCAAGTTGAATAACGTAGCGCTGTCCCAGTTCCAAATTCAGTGCCGGGTCGTGCAGACTGCCGGCATCCAATACAGCGTTAGTATCGACATAGTGCGCCGTCACCGGCATGAGCTGCATCAGACCGCGCGCTCCGGCGGCCGATACCGCGTCGGCATCGAAGTTCGATTCCACGCGAGTCAGCGCATAGACCAACGCCGGATCCACCCGAAAACCACCGGCCGGGCGCAACGGCGGCAGCGCGAATTGCAGGTTCTGCCCCGCGTCGGGCTGCATCGCTTCGCTCCATGCGGCGAGCTGCGCGGCGCAATCGGTCAACCCGACACCGGCGGCAACCAGCAGCAGAGCACGCCGCAGCGCCGGATTGTCCTGCACCATCGGCCACAAACCACGCAACTCGTCCGCCGCCCGATCCGCCTGCCCCACCTGCAACAAGGCGAACGCCCGCCACCCGCCATCAGTCGCCGCCACCGCATCGACATCCGCCTGCGCCACCAGCGCACTGCTCGGCACGATGCCGGTCGGCAACCCGAGCAATCGCCGGGCGAGCAAACCATGCAGTGTCGTAGGCTCGGCCGCGGCGCGTTGCAGCCAGTGCGTGGCATCCGCCGGATCGCCCAGCCGATCGGCAGCACGCGCGCTCCAGAACGAAGCTGCCGCCCGCACCTGCGGCGAGGCAATCGGCGCCTCGGCGGCACTCGCGAACAGCCGCCGCGCCTCCGTCACGTGATCGAGGCGCCAGGCCGCAAGACCGCCCATATAGGCGGCCAGCCCCACGTCCTGGGACGGCGACGCGGCCGCCAAAGCCAGCCGGGCGACGTGCAGCGCCTCGACGTCCTCGTTGTGCGTGAACAGCGCGCGGACGATCTCGCCGCGCAACAGCGTCGCATAGGCCGGACCCAATCCCCTGCTCGTGTCGATCAGCCGCAACGCAGCCTGTGAGCCGCCGCGTTGCAGCCGCGCTGCCAGCGTGGTTTCCAGCGCCGGTTGCCGCGAAATGGGGAACGGTTGGTAGCATCGAGCGCCGGCGCCGCTTCGCCTGCACTCGGCGGCGGCGCAGCGGGGATCGCAGGAAGCGGTGGGACCGCGGCACCCTTCGGCACCCGGCGCAGCAGCAAGGCGCGGATCGCCGGCGCGTCGGGCTGGCTCGCGTAACGGCCCAGCCAGTCCGTAAGTTCGTCCGCGCCGGCCCGATGGAAGCGTCCCAGGTCGCGCGCCGCGAGCAAATGCCCGAGCAACAGGTCGTTGTGGACGTCGGCGATGGCGCGGTCGGCGGCCTTCAGGTCGCCTCGATCCTGCAAGACAAACGCGCGCCGCACCAGGACGGCATCGCTGGGTTCCAGCGGTTGCGGCAGCGCCACGCCGGCATTGCCATCCGGCAACGCGACGCGCGGCACGGCCATGGCGTTTTCATCATTCCCGGAAGCCTGCGCTGCCGGAGCGAACGCTCCGGCGAGGATCGCGACCCCAGCGAAGAACGCTCGGGTGGCGGGCAGGCGGGAGCACGTCTGATCGAGCCCTCGCATGACGGATGGTGCTATAGACCGGCAGGCGAGACGGCAACCCTTTTCGGTGAGATAGTTCCCATGCCATGAGACGGGACTGCGACAAATCAGGGGGTTAGCCGGGGCTCCCGGGTCACGATTGTGCGAGATCGGCGTCCAAAGTCCGCCGCAACAGCCGGAGCGCGGCCCACGCTTCCCGCCGCGAGGCCGGCGTGCGGGCGACCATGGCGGGGCTGGGCATGACCAGGGCGGGGATCGGCCCTGACACGCCCGGCACCGGCACTTCGAGCCAATTCGGCCCAGGCCGGCGCCGCGTCGGCCCCAACAGCGTGCGCGCCGCGAGGCCGCCCGCCAGCACGAGGCGCCGAGGCTCGGTCAGCGCGATCAGCCGGTGCAGGAACGGCAGGCAGACGGCGATCTCGCCCGGGTTGGGCAGCCGTCCGCCCGGTGGCCGCCAGGGGATCAGCGGCGTCAGCAGCATGGCGTCCCGGGCCAGGCCGATGCTCGCCAACATGCGGTCCAGCAACAACCCGTCCGGGCCGGCGAACGGGATGCCGCTGCGATCCTCGGCCTCGCCAGGCGGCTCGCCGATCAGCATGAGGGACGCATCCGGGTTGCCGGCGGCAAACACCAGGTTGGTGGCGGTGTCGCTCAGGGCGCAGCCGTCGAATGCCGCCAGCGCCGCACGCAGGTCGTCGAGGCTGCGCGCCTGCCCGGCCGCCGCGGCTGCCCGCTCCGCCGGCGTGCCCGACGCCGAAGCAGCAGGGCGCGCGTGGGGAGGCGTTGGGGTGGAGGAAGGCAAAGACACTCCCGCTCCCCTCGAGGGAGAGGGTTGTGGGGAGGGGGCGTGCGGCACGGCACCCCTCCCCCCACCCCCCTCCCTCAAGGGGAGGGGGGGACCTTTCGCTACACGCAGCCGATCGACCGGCGCGTCCTCCAGCGCTTCGTCGGCGCCCCACTCGATTTGCAGCCGCAGCATTGCCAGAGCGTCCATAGGCGACTCCTGCATGGCTGCCGCGTTTTGCGCAACGGCCATACTCTGCCTAGGCTGCGCCGCAACGATCGGAGGATGACGACATGGCGGACGCGCAGCCACCACGCGAGGCGATGGAATTCGACGTGGTGATCGTCGGTGGTGGCCCGTCCGGCCTGGCCGCCGCGATCCGCCTGAAGCAGCTCGCGCCGGACGCCTCGGTCTGCCTGGTGGAAAAGGGCAGCGAGATCGGCGCGCATATCCTCTCGGGTGCGGTGATCGAGCCGCGCTCGCTGGACGAATTGCTTCCGGACTGGCGCGAGCAGGGGGCGCCGCTCGACACGCCGGCCGGAGAGGACCGCTTTCTGTTCCTGACCGCGACCCGCGCCATCCGCCTGCCGACACCGCCGCAGATGAACAACCACGGCAACTACATCGTGTCGCTCGGCAATGTCTGCCGGTGGCTGGGATCGCAGGCCGAGGCGCTCGGTGTGGAACTCTATCCCGGCTTCGCGGCGGCCGAATACCTGGAGGAGGACGGCCGCATCGTCGGCATCGCCACCGGCGACATGGGCATCGGCAAGGACGGCAAGCCGACGGACGCCTTTCAGCGCGGGATGGAACTACGCGCCCGCTACACGTTATTCGCGGAGGGCTGCCGCGGATCGTTGTCGAAGCAATTGACCCAGCGGTTCGGCCTGCGCGAGGGCCACGATCCGCAGACCTACGCGCTCGGCATCAAGGAGTTGTGGGAGATTCCCGCGGAAAACCACCAGCCCGGCCTGATAGAGCACACCATCGGCTGGCCGCTGGACACCCATACCTATGGCGGCTCGTTCGTCTATCATTTCGGCAGCAATCTGGTGGCGTACGGGTTCGTCATCGGCCTGGACTATCGCAATCCCTGGCTGTCGCCATTCGACGAGATGCAGCGGTTCAAGACGCACCCCGCGATCCGCCGGCACTTCGCCAATGGCCGGCGCGTCGCCTACGGCGCGCGGGCGCTCAACGAGGGCGGGCTGCAATCCATTCCCGGCCTGGTCTTCCCGGGCGGCGCGCTGATCGGCGATGCCGCCGGCTTCATCAACGTGCCGAAGGTCAAAGGCACCCACACCGCGATGAAGTCCGGCATGCTGGCGGCCGAAGTCGTGGCCGAGGCCCTGGCCGCCGGCCAACAGGCGGATTTGTCGGCCTATCCAGAGAAGCTGCGCGCGAGCTGGGTATGGGACGAACTGTCCGGCGTGCGCAACATCCGCCCGGCATTTTCCAAATTCGGCATGTGGGGCGGACTGGCCTACTCTGCTGTCGACACCTACCTGTTCCGCGGCAAGGCGCCGTGGACGATGCACCATACGCATCGCGATAACGAGACGCTGATGGATGTGGCGTCCGCACCGCAGATTGCCTATCCGAGGCCGGACGGCGTGCTGACCTTCGATCGGCTGTCGTCGGTGTTCCTCAGCAACACGAACCATGAAGAAAACCAGCCGCCGCATCTGCACCTGCGCGATCCGTCGGTGGCGATCGCGGTGAACTGGGAGCGCTTCCGCAGTCCGGAGGCGCGCTATTGCCCGGCCGGCGTGTATGAAATCGTCGGCGCCGAGGAGGGCAATCCGCGCTTGCAGATCAACGCGCAGAACTGCGTGCACTGCAAGACCTGCGACATCAAGGACCCGACACAGAACATCGACTGGGTGACGCCGGAGGGCGGCGGCGGCCCGAACTATCCGGGCGGGATGTGATCCCGGCAAGTTGAGAACGCAACGGGGAGAGCGAACATGGCATTCGAGATCGAACGGTTTCAGCCGGAGGGGATGAACGTCCGGATGTCCGCGGGGCAGCCGTCATATTCGCATGTCGTGACGGTGAGCGGTTCCGGCAAGATCGTCTATATTGCCGGCCAGCTTGCGCGCGACATCGACGGGAATTGCGTCGGCAAGGGCGATATGCGCGCGCAAATGGAGCAGACGTTCCAGAATCTGGATCGATGCCTGAAGGCGGCGGGTGCGACGTGGGCCGATGTCGTCAAGACCAACACGTATGTTACCGATTTCGACGAATTTCAGAAATGCGGCGACGTGCGCATGCGTTATTTCGGCGTGGCGACCCCGACCAGCACGACGGTCGGCGTCACCCGCCTCGCCGGTCCCGACTTCATGATCGAGATCGAGGCTGTCGCCGTCGTCAATTCGTAAGGCGAAGGGTGCACACTATTTCGCGGGCTGCGTATTTCACGTCGCACCGTCCGCCCCCACCGTCAAGGCCGGGTCAAGCCCGGCCATGACGGTGGGAACGATTCAATAGCTCGGCTTCGTCGGAAACGGCGTAAGCTGCAACTCGTGCGTCCAGCACGAGCGGTCCTGGGTGTGCAAATACCAGAACGCCTCGGCGATCTTGACCGGGTTGATGATCAGGTCGGGCCGGTTCTGCAACCTCGGCATCGCCCGCGTCCCGGGTGAGTTGATGGTGCCGTCGATCACCACGTTGGCGACGTGGACGCCATGCTCGGAGTATTCCTCGGTCAGCACCTGCGCCAATGTCCGCATCATCACCCTGGGATAGTACAGCGACTGTCCGGTCATCCGCTTGCGCCCGCGCAGCGAACTGGAGTTGTTCGAAAAGAAGAACGACCCCTCGCCCTTCTTCCGCATCGCCGGCAGCACTTCCTTGGCAACCAGGAAAGGCCCACGGCTGGCAATGTGCTGCGCCGTATCGAACATCTCCACCGGGATGTATTCGAGCAACTCCTTCTCGGGCGGCAGATCGCGCCCCTCCAGGTAACCCGCATTGTAGATCAGCACGTCCGGATCGCCGGCGTCGCGGCGGATCGCGGCGAACGCGGCCGAGATCGAGCTTTCCGAGGTAAGGTCCATCTCGACGATCGTGCAATCGCCGCCCTGCGCACGCATGGCCTCCGCCAACGGCGTTGCATTGGCGGCGGTGCGGGTGGTCAGCACGGTGAAAAAGCCCTCCGCCGCGAATTTCTGCGCGATGGCGCCGCCGACGCCCCACCGTATGCCGACCGGCAGTTCGCTATCGTCCAACGGCTTGCCGTGGATCAACAAGGTGTTGCGGCCATCCGACTGCCACTTGGAGGTGGCGCCAATCACGACAGCAACTTTCTTGCCCGCGGTGTTCGTCTTGTGGGTTTCGCTCATGGGTCAACGTTTCCTTTTCGGTTCGGCCATCTCGGCCGGAGCTAATGCTGGGCGCCGCGGTTCCAACCCCACCATGCGCAAAGCGCATCCCCCATGATCAGCCGCTTGTCCTGGTCGCTGAGCCACGGCAGTTCGTCGGTGAACATCGTCACACACTGGCGCCAGGAGCAAGGCATCTTGGTAATGTCGGTGCCCCAGAACATGCGGTACGGACCGAACGCGTCGTAGATCTGCCGCAGGTAGGTGTGCATCGCCGGAAACGGATAGGCCTCGCTGGAGTAGCCCGGCGCACCGGTCGCCTTCACCGCCACATTGGGGAATTTCGCCAGTGCCAGAAGCTCCGGCATGTGAGTCATCGCCGCGGCATCTTTCAACGTCGTCAGGCCACCCCGGCCACCCAGGTGATCGATCGTCAGCCGCAGGCCGGGATGGCGCGCGGCGATGCCGCCAAGATACGCCAGCGAATCGGTCGCCAGCGTGGCGACAGGAACACCAGCATTTTCCGCGGCCGCCCACAGCCAGTCGAACGCACCATCGTGCAGCCGCGCCCGCATGGGATCGTGCAGGAACGTATAGCGCAGCCCGAGCATGCCCGGCTGGTCGCGCCAACCCGCGATGCGTGCCCGCGAGTTCGGCCGATCGAGCGGCACCGAACCCATGATCGCGAACCGACCCGGATAGGTCCGCACTGCCGCGAATGCCATGTCGGTCGAGCCGGGGTCCCAGCCCGGCGGATGAATCACGGCGGCATCGACGCCGCCTTCATCCATCAGGGCAATGGCCTCCTCCGGCGTGAAGTGCGTCACCTGTCGGTGCGAGAGATTGCTCGGCAAGCCGGTTCCCCAGGTGTGAATCTGGGCATCGACAATCTGCATCGCTTCCCCTCCCTTGGCGTGCCGCGCGGAATGCTAGCGGCAATGCAATGGGCTGTCAGGTGCGATGGTCCGAGTGAGTCGCGGTCGAAATCCGCCACCTCGACAGCCCACCGCTACCTGGTGCGGCTTCGGCTTGTTTTTCAGCACGGAGGCAGAACGGAGAGCGCGGTGACCACGGAGAAAGCGCGGTCTTGCACGAACACTCGCCCAATCACCCGGCCAGTCAATGATTCCGCCAAAAGCATAACGCTTTCTCCGTGCACACCGTGCTCTCCCCACGTCCTCCGTGCTGAAAATCGATGCAGCGATCACGCACGGGCACCGCGGGTCTGGGCACCACACCTGCGCGGTCGCCAGGGTACTGGTGTCGCTGCTATCCATACCAAATAGCGAGGGCCCTAAAAACTTCCCACGCCCTTGTCGGCCCGCGTCACTCTCCCGCGTCCTTGGGGCGCAACCAACCTCCAGGAGCCCGCCAATGTCCGCTGCCACCGAAACGAAGTCCGCCCCCGCCCCCGTCCCGGTGAAGGGTGGCGCCGTCGTCTACCTCATGGTCGATGGCGCCCTGAAGGCCGCCGACTTCTACCAGCGAGCCTTCGGGGCCGAACGCGCCCTGGTCTATCCGCCGGACGACAAGGGCCGCAGCATGCACGTCCATCTCTACATCAACGGCAGCTCTGTCATGCTCAGCGACGCCTATCCCGAACACGGCTGCCTCTTGGAAACGCCGCAGGGCTTCAACATCATGCTGCCGGTCGATGATATCGACACAAAGTTCCAGCGCGCGATCGAAGCCGGCGCCACCGTGGTGATGCCCGTCGCCGACATGTTCTGGGGCGACCGCTACGGCCAGTTGCGCGACCCGTTCGGCGTGCTCTGGGCGATGAACCAGGGACCGAAGCGCCAGCCCGCCGACTGAACCTCTGCCAACGACCGGCCGGAGCCCGCACGATGCCGAAAATCACCCCGTTCCTATGGTTCGACAACAACGCCGAGGAAGCCATGAACTTCTATGCCTCGGTCTTCGAAAATGCGGAAATCGTCAGCGTCATGCGGAACCGGCCGGATGGGATGGCGGCCGAAGGCACGGTCTTCACCGCGACATTCCGGCTGCAAGGCCAGGAGTTCATCGCCCTGAACGGCGGCCCGCATTTCAAATTCACCCCTGCGATCTCGCTGTTCGTTACCTGCGACACACAGGACGAAGTGGACCACCTGTGGGACCGGCTATGCGAGGGCGGCGCGCCGAACCGCTGCGGCTGGCTCACCGACAAATTCGGCCTGTCCTGGCAGATCGTTCCCCGCGCCCTGGGGGAGATGTTGCAGGATCCGGATGCGGCGAAAGCCAACCGGGTCAAGCAGGCCATGCTGAAAATGATCAAGCTCGATATCGCCGCGTTGCGCCAGGCCTACGACCAGTCCTGATCCGACACGACATCCCCGAAGGACACCAGCCATGCCCCCGCAAACCGAAGCCGCACCGATCGAGGACCGCGAGCTCGTACTCACCCGCCTCATCGACGCGCCGCCGGACAAGCTGTTCCGCGCGTGGACCGATCCCGCCCTGCTGGTGCAATGGTTCGCCCCGTTGCCCTGGACCACGGCGCGCGCCGAGCTCGACGTGCGTCCCGGCGGCGCCAGCCTGGTGGTGATGCGCGGTCCCGACGGCACCGAGTTCCCCCATCGCGGCGTCTATCTGGAAGTCGTCCCGAACCGGCGCCTGGTCTTCACCGACGCCTACACCGCGGCGTGGGAACCCGCGTCCAAGCCATTCATGACCGTGATCCTGACATTCGAGCCGGAGGAAGGCCAAACCCGCTACACCGCCCGCGCCCGCCACTGGACCGTCGCCGACCGCGAGACGCACGAGAAGATGGGTTTCCACCAAGGCTGGTCGCAAACCACCGATCAACTCGCCGCGATCGTTACGCGGTCTTGATGCTGGTTTGGGCGTCACGGGGGATCAGCACATCGCGAGTGAACCCCGCGATCCCGGTGTCATTGCGAGTTGGCCGCCGGCCCGCCGCGGCCGACCCGCCTTGAATGAGAGGAAGTTTCTTCTGATCCGCCGTTTTGGGGTAGAAAGTTTCTTCTTCCTTGCCAGCGAGGTGACGCAAGTCCCCGCGTGAGTCCGCGGGACATCGGGGAAGATTGCTTCGCTTGGCTAGCAAGAAACAACCAGCCGAGATCGCCTCCCGCGTCATGCCGACGAAGGTCGGCATCCACGACTTTTCTTCGCCGTGCGCGGCAAAGTCGTGGAGGCCGACCTTCGTCGGCATGACGTGGGGGGCGGGCACCACCGCAGTTTCATCCAGGGCGGGTCGGCCTTCGCAGGCCGGGGGCCGACCAGTCAGAGCCGGAACACTCCCCGCACGCCGATCGTTCCGGTCTTGCATGACACAACCCGCTAAAACAGCATGACCGCGCCCAACCTCTCTCCTTAATGAACGTTTGCGTTCCTATTCACGCCGCAAAAAAGCCATGCGGCCCGCAACTGTATGGTTCGCCCGACAAGTTGCCCCCGGCAATCCATGCCGAACCCACCACGTCAGGCGAATTGCCGACCCGCCCGTCTTTCGCTTCCACTTTTTTCCTCAACCACGAGGCAACACATATGTCCCGGTATCGCTTCGTCCTTCCTGTCTTGCTGTCGCTCGGTGCCGTCGCTGGGCCGTCAGCGGCGTTCGGACAGTTGGCGATCGGCGTGAGCATCACGATCGCGCCACCCCCGCTTCCCATTTACGTGCAGCCGGTGATCCCGGCGCCCGGTTACATCTGGACGCCCGGCTACTGGGCCTATGGACCGGACGGTTATTACTGGGTGCCCGGCACCTGGGTGCAGCCGCCGCAGGTCGGTTTGCTCTGGACCCCGGGCTGGTGGGGCTGGAACAACGGAATCTACGCCTTCAATGGCGGCTATTGGGGACCGACGGTCGGCTTCTACGGCGGCATCAACTACGGCTACGGCTACGGCGGCAACGGTTACCAGGGCGGCTACTGGAACCACGGCGCGTTCTACTACAATCGCGGCGTCAACAACGTCGGCAATGTGCACATCACCAACGTGTACAACCGCACGGTCATCAACAACACCACGACCCATGTAAGCTTCAACGGCGGCCAGGGCGGCATCGCCGCGCGTCCGACCGCGGAACAGGAAGCTTACGCCCACGCGCAGCACACCCGCCCACCAGCCTGCAGACCGAGCATCAGCAAGCTGCGAGCTCCAATCGCGCATTGTTGGCTTCGGTGAACAATGGCCGTCCGGCGATCGCGGCGACCAGCCGGCCGGCTGCTTTCTCCGGCCCGGGCGTGGTGCCGGCGCGCAGTGCCGGCGGCCCCGATCATCCGGCCCCGGTGGAGACCCCGGCCGGCGCGGAGCATGGCGCTCCCGGCCCGGCCATCAACCGCCCGGTCGGCGCCACGCCAGAGCACCCGGGCGCTACGCCGGCGCTGCGGACGCCGGCTGAAACCGGCCAACCGTCCGCCACCCGCCCGGAAACCGGCGCCCCTGGCGCCACGCCTGCGCTGCGCACACCCGCGGAGACCGCGCGTCCCGGCGCCACCCCGACCACCGGTATCGAACCGCGTCCCGGCACGACCCCCGAGGCTCGTCCGGGCGTAACGCCAGAGGCACGGCCTGGCGCAGTCCCAGAGGCGCGCCCTGGCGTCACGCCGGCGGCGCGTCCCGCCGCCCCGACCCCCGCCGTCCGCCCTGCGCCCACCCCGCAGGTGCGTCCTGCGCCTGCGCCACAGGTGCATGCAGCCCCTGCGGCTCGGCCGGCCCCGGCTCCGGCTGCTCGGCCGGCTCCAGCGCCGCGCCCCGCCCCGGCCCCGGCGGCCCGCCCGGCTCCAGCACCGCGCCCGGCCCCTGCGGCCCGCCCGGCTCCAGCGGCGCATCAGGAGGAGAAGAAGTAACGCCGATCCGAACCTTCGATACGGCGTGAGACGTGGACGACCGGGCGGCCTCCGCCCGGTCGTTTCATGTACGCCAGGCAGCACCTCTAATGCCGCTCCGCCGCCCGGATCGATCCCGCCGTTTGCTGCCAGGCTGCCGCCCGGCCCAATATGCCCTGCCCAGAATCCGGCAATCGAGGCGCGGCATGACCCCCGACCCAGACCACGCACCCACGCCCAACCCCGACCGCATGCTACCCACCGACCGCATCGCCTATTCGGCGATCACCGATCGCCCGAGGCTGACCCTCCCCGACACCGCCCGCGTCGCGGTGTGGGTCATCGTCAACGTCGAGGAATGGGACGCCACCCAGCCCATGCCGCGCACCGTGCTGACCCCGCCGGCCGGGGGCTCGCCCAGCCCCGACATCCCCAACTGGGCCTGGCACGAATACGGCAATCGCGTCGGCTTCTGGCGCCTGCTCCGCAGGTTTTCGACGACTACGACCTGCCCGCGGTGCTGGCGATCAACGGCTCCGCCATCGCCGCCTATCCGGCGATCGTGCAGGCGGCCATCGCCCGCCGCTGGGAGTTCATCGGCCATGGCTTCACCCAGCGCAGCATGCAGAAGGTGCCGGACGAACGCGCGGACATCGCCCGTACCCGGGACGTCATCGCTGCCGCGACCGGCAAGCGACCCCGAGGCTGGCTCGGCCCCGGCCTCACCGAGACCTGGGAAACCCCCGATCTGCTGGCCGAGGCCGGCTACGACTACGTGTGCGATTGGGTGCTGGACGATCAGCCGGTCTGGCTGCGCACCCGGTCGCGGCCGATCCTCAACATCCCGTACACGCAGGAGTGCAACGATGTCGCCATGATGCTGATCCAGCACCACAAGGCGTCGGAATACAGCGACCGTGCGATCGACCAGTTCGAGCAGATCTATGCCGATGCCGAAGGGTCTGCGCGGGTGATGGCGCTGGTCGTGCATCCCTACATCATGGGCGCCCCGCACCGAACCCGGTACTTTCGCCAGGTCATCGACTATATCAGCAAGAAACCCGATGTCGTGGTCTGGACGGGAGAGCAGATCTGCGATTGGTATCAAGCGGCGCGTCATAGCAGCCCGCCAAACGATTGACCTACGGCACGGACCATCCCAACCGTCATGGCCTGGCTTGACGGTTGGGGGGCGGCCCGTGCGTCAGTCGCTTGGCGGGTTCGTATTAGAGCAGTTTCATTGGAAACCATCCGCCTCCAGCAAACACGCGTCGCCATACGAGTAGAATTGATACCCCGCCGCCACCGCATGCGCATACGCCGCGCGCATCCGCGCCGTCCCGGCGAACGCACAAACCAGCATGAACAGCGTCGAGCGCGGCAGGTGGAAATTCGTCAGCAGCACATCGACCGCGCGAAATCGATACCCGGGCAGGATGAACAACGCCGTATCCCCGGCGAATGGCCGGATCAGCCCCGCCTCATCCGCCGCCGTCTCCAGCAGCCGCACGCTGGTGGTGCCAACCGCCACCACCCGTCCCCCTGCCGCGCGCGCCTCGTTGATCGCCGCGGCCGCGACCGGCGAGATCTCACCACGTTCCGAATGAATCCGGTGCTGCGCGATATCGTCGCCTCGCACCGGCAGAAACGTCCCGGCGCCGACATGCAGAGTCAGCGTGACGCGCCGGATGCCACGCGCCTCCAGCGCGGCCAGCAACGACGGGGTGAAGTGCAGCCCAGCGGTGGGTGCGGCGACCGCGCCCTCATGCCGGGCAAACACCGTCTGGTAGTCGGCCGCGTCCTCGGGCAACGGCCCGTTCGGCCGAGCGATATAGGGCGGCAGCGCCAGCGCCCCGGCCGCGCGCAACGCCGCCGCGAACGGCGCGCCCTCCTGGTTGAACGCCAGCCCTACGCCGCCATCCGGGTCGCGCTGCATCACCGTGGCGGTCAGATCGCCGCCACCATCGAACCGCAACGCGTCCCCCGCCCGCAGCCGCCGGGCGTTGCGCGCCAGCGCGTGCCAGGTGCCGTCGCCCAGCGGCCGGTCGAGCGTGATGCCGATCCGCGCACCACCGCGCCGAGCCACGAGTTGCGCCGGGATCACCCGCGTATCGTTCGCCACCAGCACGTCGCCCGGCCTTAGGAGTTCCGGCAACTCCCGCACGATCCGGTCTGCCAGCCCATCGCTCGCGACATGCAGCAGCCGCGCGGCGTCGCGCGGCCGGGCAGGATGCTGTGCGATACGATCCGGCGGGAGGGCAAAATCGAAATCGGCGATGTCCAGGACCATCGGGTCCGCCGGTCGCAAGCCGCTACGGCATATAGGAGGAAATCTCGACCAGGTTGCCGTCCGGGTCGCGGCAATACACCGATTGCATCGGGCCCAGGGCGCCCTCGCGCGTCACCGGCCCTTCCAGGATGGTCACGCCGCAATCGTGCAGATGCGAGATCACGATATCCGGCGGCGCGGCGGTGATGAAGCACAGGTCGCCGGAGCCGGGCTTGTCGTTGACCCCGGTCACCCAGCTTCCCTGGTCGAAGTCCGCCGGCCGCACGTTGATCTTCTGGCCGCCGAACTTGAGGGCGGTGCGATGCTTCGGACCGAACTCCTCGCGTTCCATGCCCAGCACGCGCTGGAACCACGCGGCGGTGATCTCCACGTCCTTCACGTTCAGCACGATGTGGTCGATGCGGTCGATGGTGAAGCGCATGACGTTATACCCTCGAACTTGCACGTTTGGTCGGCGCAGCCCGAGGCGACCGTGCCCGCGCCACTTCTGCCGGCGCGGCGAACACGTCTCCAAGATGATGCAGCCGCATGGCTGGGTGGGTTGGCAGGCGCACGATCAGTTCCAACTCGCCTCCGACCGCTTCAACGTAGCTGCGCAACGTGGAAATGTACATGTCGGCCTGCCTCTCAATCTTCGATACCGAAGGCTGCTTGATGTGCAATGCCGCGGCGATGTCCGCCTGCGCCTTCCCGGCGACCTTGCGCAGAGCGCGCAGGCCCTCGACTTCCGCCTTCAGTTCTCGATACCGGACATCGACCCGCTCACGGCTTGCCGCGGGCAGGGTATCGAGCATCTCTCCTAGCGTGCGGCCCATTCCTGCTACCCTTTCGTCCGTTTCCCGCGCACCCTTTCCAGGTGCGCTGCGTAACGCTTGTCGGCCGTCGCAATCAATCGTCGATAGAAGCGGCGCTCACTCACCCCGGACTTGTCGCCGGCCACCAACAGGATCCCCTGCCGGCGCGGATCGAATGCAAATGCGACGCGCCATACACCATCCGCTGCCAAAAACCGGAGTTCCTTCATGTTGGCGAACCGAGACCCTTCCAACGTATCGGCGAGAGGCCGTCCGAGCAGGGGACCGTAGTCTTCTAACAGCCTGGCCGCTGCCAGAATTGCCTCGCGAACCTCCTCCTCAAATTCAAGCCACTCCTGCTCGAATTCGTCCTCAAACCGAACAATCCACAGCATCATATAGCCTATAAGCTATGTCATGTCAATCGCAAGAGCGATCCATCCGGGGTCGCATGAGGTGACTTGACGGCGCCAATAGCGCGGTAACGTCGAGCCACGCTGCTGACGGCCTCATGATTTTGACAGCGTGTGGCAGCAGATCCCGACCAATCGAGCACAACAAGTCGACCAGACCCGCCTGGCAGGTCAATGGCCTGGCGCAACAGCGTCCGGTCGTCCACCGGCCCTGCGCGATCAAAGGGCGTCGCTGTGCCTACTCCATCCCCTCGTAGAAATCATTCCCCTTGTCGTCGATCACAATGAACGCGGGGAAATCCTCGACCTCGATCCGCCACACCGCTTCCATCCCCAGCTCCGGATACTCCAGCACCTCCACCTTGCGGATGCAGTCCAGCGCCAGCCGGGCAGCGGGGCCGCCGACCGAACCCAGATAGAACCCGCCATTCTTCTTGCACGCCTCGCGCACCGCGCGCGACCGGTTGCCCTTCGCCAGCATTACCAAAGACCCGCCGGCCGCCTGGAACTCCGCCACGTAGCTGTCCATGCGCCCCGCGGTGGTCGGCCCGAACGACCCGGTCGCATAGCCCGCCGGAGTCTTCGCCGGCCCCGCATAGTACACCGGATGGTCCTTGATATACGCCGGCAGACCCTCGCCGCGATCCAGCCGTTCCTTCAGCTTGGCATGCGCGATGTCGCGCGCCACCACCATCGTCCCGGTCAGCATCACCCGAGTCTTCACCGGATGCGCCGACAACTGCCGCCGGATCTCCGCCATCGGCTGGTTCAGATCGATCGCGACGGCCGCATCGCCCAGATGCTCGTCGGTCGTCTCCGGCAGATACTTCGCCGGGTCCGTCTCCAATTGCTCCAGGAACACCCCATCCGGCGTGACCTTCGCCAGAATCTGCCGATCCGCGCTACAGGAAACCCCGATCCCCACCGGCAGCGACGCACCGTGCCGAGGCAGCCGGATCACCCGCACATCGTGGCAGAAATACTTGCCCCCGAACTGCGCGCCGATGCCGATGTTGCGCGACAGCTCCAGCACCTTCTGTTCCATCTCCATATCGCGGAACGCGTGCCCAGCCTTGCTCCCGCTGGTCGGCAGCGTATCCAGCCACCGAGTGGACGCCAGCTTCACCGTCTTCAACGTCATCTCCGCCGAGGTGCCGCCGATCACGATCGCCAAATGGTACGGCGGGCACGCCGACGTTCCCAGCGTCTTCATTTTCGTCGCCAGATACGCCAGCAGCTTCTCCGGCGACAGGATCGCCCAGGTCTCCTGGAACAGGAAACTCTTGTTCGCACTGCCGCCGCCCTTGGCGACAAACATCAAGTGCAACTCGTCGTCGTGATGCCCCGCCGGCGAAGCGGCGATATCGAACTGCACCGGCAGGTTGTTGCCGGTGTTCACCTCATCGAACATCGTCAGCGGCGCCATCTGCGAGTAGCGCAGGTTGGTTTCGGTGTAGGTGCGGTGGACGCCCCAGCTCAGCGCCTCTTCCTCGTCACCATCCACCCAGACGCGCTGGCCCTTCTTGCCGAACACGATCGCCGTGCCGGTGTCCTGGCACATCGGCAGCACGCCGCCCGCGGCGATATTGGCATTCTTCAGCAGGTCCAGCGCCACGAACCGATCGTTCGCACTCGCCTCCGGATCGTCGAGGATCGCGCGCAACTGCGCCAGATGCCCCGGCCGCAACAGATGCGACACGTCATGAAACGCCTGGAACGCCAGTTCGGACAGCGCCTCGGGCGCGATGCGCAGCACCGTCTGGCCGTCGCACGTCGCCGTGCGCACGCCATCGAGCGGCAGCGTCTTCCAGGCCGTTCGATCCGGCCCCAGCGGAAACATCGGCGAATAGAGAAAACCTGACGGCCGCGGCAACGGTGCATTCATGGTGAAGCGGTCCTTCCGCTAAGGTTCGAAGCGATTCGCGGTATCGTGCAGCAACCGCAAGTTGGCCGGGCATTTTCCGCGATCCACACGTCATCCCCGCGAAAGCGGGGACCCAAGCGGCCTGGGTCCCCGCTTTCGCGGGGATGACGACGCTTGGTGGCGTTTGCGCCATAATGCCGGCAATTCGTCGTTGCTAGCGTGTCACTGCCGGCGTCACCGCAATGACACCTGTCGATGACAGTCATTCCTTCGGCGGTGTGCGGCGGCGGAACGCGTCCAGGCTGACCACTTGCGGCGCGGGCGGTTCGGCCGGGGTCTCCGGCGCCGCCTCTGCCGGTGCGGCTGCCTCCGGCGCGGGCACCAGGGCCAGCGGCTTGTCCGCCGGCGCCTCCGGCAACACCACCTGGAAGCGCAGCCCGTAGCGCACATACGGGTCAGCGAAGCCGACCACCGCGTCCAGCGGCACCGCCAGCGTCGTCGGCACCCCGCCGAACGAGAGCCCCACGGTGATCAGCCGCGCCTCCTCGTCCATCTTCAGGTCCCAGAACTGGTGCTGCAGGACGATGGTCATCTCCTGCGGATACTGCGCCCGCAGCCGAGGCGGGATCACCGTGCCGGGATGATCGGTGCGGAAGGTCAGGTAGAAGTGGTGCTCGCCGGGCAACCCGTGCACCGCGACGTGGGCGATCGCCTGCGCCACCACCTGGCGCAGCGCAATCTCGGTCCATTGCTCATAGGGCAGCAGGCTCTCCGGCTGCCGCTCCTGGTCGTCTTCCATTCAGGCCTCTCGGTTCCGGCGCAGAGATAGCGCGGGCCGGGCGAGCGGGCAAAGTCTCGTGCACACGGTCCCGGTCAGGGCGCCGCCCGCGGCAGCGCCATATTACCCACCGCGGCGCCGAACCAACCCTGCGGCATCGACGGATCCTCGTCTTCCAGCGCCTCGCGATGCTCTACGCAGGCCCGCGTCGCGAGGAACACGTCGCGCCAAAGTGGGCCGCGATCCAGGCTGTGCAACAGGCATTCGTCGAAGAACGTGTAGGTTTCGTCCGCACCGCACCCGAACGAGGGCCGGTCCAATCGCGCCGCGGTCAACACGATGCGATTGGACCGCGCCATCGGCCGCCGCGCGAAACTGCCGGAATAGCAGGCCGAAATGATGGCGACCGTCGGCGCCGAGCCGCAGCCGGCGGTCAGCGCCCGGTCGAGCGCGGCCGGACGCAGCACGCTGTCGTCATAGGCCAGCGCCACGCCCTCGTCCGGGATGCCGTGCGAGGTCACGAATACAAAACAGGCCTCACCTGGCGCGGGCTGCATGCTCGCGATCGCACGCAACACATGGTGCAACGACGCCGATCCGGCGTGCTGCCGCGCGATGACCACGGGCGATGCACTGAGCAAGGCGGTCCGCGACGGCGCGACGCCGCCCCGGTCGCGCAGCCAGGACGCCATGCCGGCCACGCCGTTGTCGAACACGCGCAGGCTGCCATCGCCCGCCACCAGCACCGCCCGCATCGCCGGTACCGAGCCGGACCCTTCGTCGCGCGACGGCGCTGCCCCAGCCACACTTGCGAAAAGCCCAGCCAGAATCAGAAAACAGGCAAATCTCCCGCGCATGCGCTCTTAAAACCTCTCCCGCGCTGCGCGCGGGAGAGGTCGCCGCGCAGCGGCGGGTGAGGGTGATCGGGTCGGCACACTCCCACCTCCACCCCTCACCCTCTCACGCACTTCGTGAACTGTCATACCGATTCCCAACCACACCAACTCGTGAGTCTCGCAACCACACCAGCGCCACAACGTAATGGACGACGGATGGAGGTGAAAATGGCAAATTCCGGCGTCACCAGGCGCGGCCTGCTGGCTGGCACCGCGACCGGCGTCGCACTTCCGGCAGTGTTCGCGTCCCCAACAGCCAAGGCGGACAGCACACTCCCGGCCCCGCAACCCGCCGCCGCCGCGTCCGACCGCCTCGACATCGTCCTGCAAATCAACGGCACCCGCCTGCCCCTGACGATCGAACCGCGCACGTCCCTGCTGGATGCGCTGCGCGAACAAGCCGACCTGACCGGCACCAAGAAAGGCTGCGACCGCGGCGCCTGCGGCGCCTGCACCGTGCATATCGACGGCCGTCGCGTGGTGTCCTGCCTGACCCTCGCCGCGCGCTGCCAGGGCAAGGCCATCACCACCATCGAGGGCCTCGCGTCCGGCGGCGAGCTACATCCGGTGCAGGCCGCTTTCCTCCACCATGACGGATTCCAGTGCGGCTATTGCACGCCCGGCCAGATCATGTCGGCGGTCGCGCTGATCCACGAAGGCCACGCCGGCTCCGACGCCGAAATCCGCGAGTGGATGAGCGGCAACATCTGTCGCTGCGGCGCGTATCCCAACATCGTCGCGGCCATCCGCGACGCGGCGCAGAGGACCTGACAAATGCAGTCCTTCCAGCTCCTGCGCCCCGCCGACGTCGATGCCGCAACGGCCGCCGCCGCCCGCGGCGGCAAATACATCGCCGGCGGCACCGACCTGATGCAGTTGATGAAAGACGACGTCGAGGCACCCGACCGCCTCATCGATCTCGAATCACTGCCACTCACCCGCATCGTCGCCGAAAACGGCAGTCTACGGCTGGAAGCGATGGCGCGCATGAGCGACGTCGCCGCCCACCCCGTCGTCCAGCAACGTTTCCCCGTCATCAGCCAGGCACTCTTGCTCTCTGCGTCGCCGCAGATCCGCAACATGGGAACCATGGGCGGCAACCTGCTGCAACGCACCCGCTGCGGCTATTTCCGCGACACCGGCTTCGCCTGCAACAAGCGCCAGCCCGGCTCCGGCTGTCCCGCCATCCACGGCGAGAACCGCCTGCTGGCGATCCTCGGCGGCAGCGCGCAGTGCATCGCCTCGCATCCGTCCGATCTCGCCGTCGCGCTGGTGGCGCTCGACGCCAGCGTCGCATTGCACGCCGCCAATGGAACGGACCGCACCGTGAAGCTGCGCGACTTCCACCGCGAACCCGGCGACACGCCTGGCATCGAAACCGTCCTGACACCAGGCGAGATGATCGCGGCGATCGTCGTGCCCGACACGCCGGCGGCGCAACGCTCGCACTACCTCAAGGTACGCGACCGTGCGAGTTTCGAGTTCGCCCTGGTCTCCGCCGCCGTCGCCATGCAGATCGGCAATGGCACGATCCAGGACGCGCGCATCGCCGCCGGCGGCGTCGGCACCAAACCCTGGCACCTGCCGGAAGTGGAAGCCGCACTGCGCGGCAAGCCGTTGAACGATCAGACCTTGCGCGAGGCCGCAGCGCAGGCGGGACAGGGCGCGCAGCCCGCCAGCCAGAACGGCTTCAAACTCACGCTGCTGCGCCGCACCGTGCTGCGCGCGTTGCAGACCGTCGCGGCCTGAGGAGAACGCTGCCATGGCAAGCATCGGCAAGCCGATCGATCGGGTTGACGGCCGGCTGAAAGTGACCGGCGCGGCGCGCTACGCCGCGGAATTCGCCGTGCCCGGCCTGGTGCATGCGGTGCTCGTGCAAAGCACCATCGCCGCCGGCGGCATCGCCGGCTTCGACCTGGCCGAAGCGCAGGGCATGCCCGGCGTGCTGGCCATCATCACGCCCGACAACGCGCCGAAGCTGCCCGACAAGCAGCAGGGCGACCAGTCGGTCCGCGCGCCGCTGCTACAGAACAATGCGATCCTGTTATAATGGACAGCACGTCGCTGTGGTGGTCGCCGACACGCTGGATCGCGCGCTGGCCGCCGCGGCCCGCGTGCACGTACGCTATCACACGGCCGAAGCAAATCACCTCGATGGATGCGGTGCTCGGCCAGGCCTATGTGCCGAAGCATTTCCGCAACGGCGAGCGCTCGCCGGATTCGACCCGCGGCGATCCCGCCGGTGCGTTCGATAGCGCCGCGGTGAAGCTGGACGCGACCTACATCACGCCGGTCGAGCACCACAATCCGATGGAGCCGCACGCCACGATCGCCCGCTGGAACGGCGACAAGCTGACGGTGTGGACGGCGACCCAGGGTATCTCCGGCACGCAGAAGACTCTCGCCGGCCTGTTCGGCATCGATCCGAAACAGGTGCACGTCGTGTGTCCGTTCGTTGGCGGAGGCTTCGGCTGCAAGGGCAACACCTGGCCGCCGGCAACGCTTGCCGCGATGGCCGCCAGGGTGGTGCAGAAGCCGGTGAAGCTGGTGCTGACCCGCGCGCAGATGTTCACTTCCAACGGCTACCGTCCGCGCACCATCCAGAAACTGAAATTCGCCGCGGATGCGGGGGGAAAACTGGTATCGATGCGGCATGATGGCATCAGCCAGATGTCGCAGCCGATTCTCGGCGAGTTTGTCGAGCCGGTCGCGCTGAGCACCGAAATGCTCTATGCCTGTCCCAACGTCGCGGTGACGCATCGGCTGGTCGCGGTGAACGCCGGCTTGCCGACCTATATGCGCGCGCCTGGCGAATCCTCCGGTAATTTCGCTCTGGAATTCAGCGATCGACGAACTGGCGGTGGCGCTGAAGCTGGACCCGCTGCAATTCCGCTTGGAGAATTATGCGAGACGCAGGACCCGCACGAGAACAAGCCGTTCGCCAGCAAGATGTTGCGTGCGTGCTATCGACAGGGCTGCCGAGCGCATTTGGCTGGTCGCGGCGCACGCCGGAGCCGCGCTCGATGCGCGATGGCCGCATGCTGGTTGGCTGGGGCATGGCGACCAGCACCTATCCGACCAATCAGCGCCCAGCGCAGGTGAGGGTGCGTATTGCCGCGGACGGCAGGGTGCTGGTGCAATCGGGCACCCAGGATCTCGGCACCGGCACGTACACCGTGATGTCGCAGGTCGCCGCCGACACGCTGGGCGTTCCGGTAGAGCAAGTTCGGTTCGAACTCGGCGACAGCACGTTGCCGCCGGCGCCGGGGTCCGGCGGGTCGTCCACGGTGCCGAGCGTGGCGCCCGCGGTCGTCGCCGCCTGCCAGGCGGTCCGCGAGAAGATCATCGACCTCGCGCTGCGACAACACAGGTTGGCGCGATGTTCCGGCCGCGACGCTGCGAGTGGAGAACGGCGCGGTGACCGGCCCCAATCGGTAGCGTGCCGATCGACAAATTGCTTCAGGGTGCGGGCCAGGATGCGGTGGAGGCGGAAGCCGGCGCGGCGCTCGAAGACAGCGCCAGACAGTACTCGCGGCACGCGTTTGGCGCGCAGTTTGCCGAGGTGCTGGTGGATCCCGATCTCGGCACGATCCGCGTCAATCGCTGGGTCGGCGCGTTCGACGCCGGGTTGGTGCTGAACAGCCAAGACCGCGCACAGCCAGCTCATCGGCGGCATCACCTACGGCATCGGCATGGCGCTGCTGGAGGAGACCCACGTGGACGCGGAAACCGGCCGCATCGTCAACGCCAACATCGCCGAATACCTGGTGCCGGTGAACGCCGACGTGCCGGACATCCAGGCGATGTTCGTCGCGAACGACGAGCACAACTCCAACCCGTTGGGCGTCAAAGGTATTGGCGAGTTGCCGATGGTCGGTGTCGCCGCCGCGATCGCCAATGCGGTGTACCACGCAACCGGCGTGCGCGTGCGCAAGGTGCCGATCCGCATCGAGGATGTGCTGGTATAGGCTCGATGCGCCACCACCCGTCATGCCGACGAAGGTCGGCATCCACGACTGTGCCGCGTCCATGACGACAAGACGTTGATGCCGACCTTCGTCGGCATGACGGGTGGTGGCGGAACCATAGCCATCAGCGTCTGCTGTGAGGGCATGCGAAGCATGCTGTCCCCTTCATGTCGTGGCCGGGACTTTGTGTCATGGGAGACCTTCGCGCGCCTTGACGACATAAGTTTGCGTCGTTCCCGCGGGTCGCGCATATAAATTTTTTCATGCTGCGGAATGTTACAATAGCCGTGGCATGTTTTTGCCCGTGGGCTTCCTTGACTCGCATCCTGGTGGTGCCTAGAACTGCGCCCCTCACCCGGCTGCCTCGGCGGCCGGCCGATCAGTTCATAGAGCATCAGACAAGCGAGCCCATGGCCAACACCGCATCCGCGCGCAAGCGCATCCGGCAGACCTTCAAGCGCACCGAGCTCAATCATGCGCGGAAATCGCGCATGCGTACCTTCGTGAAAAAGGTGGAGACGGCGATCGCCAGCGGCAACAAGGACGCGGCGACGGCTGCGCTGCAAGCTGCGCAGCCGGAAATGCAGCGCGCTGCCGGCAAGGGCGTCACCCACAAGAACACCGTCGCGAGGAAGCTCTCGCGGCTTTCCTCGCGCATCAAGGCACTCACCGCGGCGTAGAAATCTCGTTGCAGGAGGCAATCATGACGGTTGACCTCCGGCAGCATCGAGCGCAATAATCGCCGCGAGCAAACACAGCTGAGCACCACCCCAGAAATAAAGGTGGTGAGGCTTTCTGTCGGCCGCAGTAATTCTCTGTGATTGCACGACAGATTTAATCCACATGCCGTAATCTTCTTGCGTTGTGCTTCGTCATTACTGGCGGGGTTAAAATTAGTATTGCCTCGCGTTCGGAAGCTTTGCATAATCGTGAACACAGGGGCACTTCTTCCAAGCGATTTCTCCAGCCGGCAAAAATCTCGAAGCACCCGCTTCGGGCGAGGTGGTTCTGTCTGCGCGGCGCCTTAACGGGCCGCGAAGGTCTGGGTCAATGACGGCATAAAAAACCAGTTCAGGGGGAGCTCAGGGAATGCCCACGACCATGGAGCAGGAAATCGTGGAAATGCCACAGCTTGCGTCCCAGTGGGCGCGCGTTCGCGGGCGCTTGCAGCAGGAGTTCGGCGAGGTCGAGTACCGCACGTGGTTGCGGCAGATGACGTTGATCGGGCTGGACGGCGATGAGATCACGGTACACCTGCCCACAAGGTTCCTGCGCGATTGGGTGCGCACGCGCTATGGCGATCGCATCACGGCGCTGTGGCAGGCCGAAAATCCCGCCGTGCGCCGTGTGGATATCCGTGTCGGGTCGGCGACAGGACCGATCTCCGGCACGCCGGATGGGCTGGCCGAAAGCCTGGCGCCGTCGTCCGCCATCGTGCCGCTGCTGCCGATCGGACGCGGCCGCGAGCGCAGCGGCGAACCGCGTTCCGAACTGAACGCGGCACTGGATCCGCGTTTTACGTTTGACAATTTTGTCGTCGGCAAACCGAACGAATTCGCCTATGCCTGCGCCCGCCGGGTGGCGGAACAACCCAGCAGCGCCGGCTTCAATCCGTTGTTTTTGTATGGCGGTGTCGGGCTGGGCAAAACTCATCTGATGCACGCCATCGCCTGGGAACTGACGACTCACGGCGCGCGATCCGCCTACCCGGTTACCGTTGCGTACATGTCCGCCGAAAAGTTCATGTATCGTTTCATCACTGCGTTGCGCAGCCAGTCCACCATGGAATTCAAGGAGCAACACCGCAGCGTCGATGTCCTGATGGTGGACGACCTCCAGTTCCTCATCGGCAAGGACAACACCCAGGAGGAGTTCTTCCACACCTTCAACGCCCTGGTGGACGCCGGCAAGCAAATCGTGGTGTCGGCCGACAAGTCGCCGTCGGACCTGTCAGGACTGGAAGACCGCCTCCGCACACGTCTAAGTTGTGGTATGGTGGCGGATTTACACGCCACTACTTTCGAACTACGGATTTCAATACTTGAGGCGAAGGCGCAGCTCGCCGGCGTGCCGGTGCCGGACAAGGTGATGGAGTTCCTGGCGCACAAGATCACCTCCAACGTGCGGGAGCTGGAGGGTGCGCTGAATCGATTGCTCGCCCACGCCAACCTGTTCGGCCGCCCGGTGACGCTGGAAGCGGCGCAGGAGGTGTTGCACGACATCCTGAAAGCCTTCGAGCGGCGCGTATCGATCGACGAGATCCAGCGCAAGGTCGCAGAGCATTACAACATGCGCCTGACCGACATGTTCTCCGCACGGCGAGCGCGCAACGTGGCGCGGCCACGTCAGGTGGCAATGTATCTGGCAAAGCAACTCACCAGTCGCAGCCTGCCGGAGATTGGTCGCAAATTTGGCAACCGCGACCATACGACGGTGATGCACGCGGTCTCCCGGGTCGGGCAGCTCATCGAAGTCGATCCGGCCTTCGCCGAGGACGTCGAACTCCTGCGCCGGATGCTGGAAGGTGGCACCCCGTAAACCTCTCCCGCGGGAGCGCCCCGTAAACCTCTCCCGCGGGAGCGGGAGAGGTCGAGACGCGCAGCGTCGAGGGTGAGGGTGATCGGGCCGCACGTAAGCAGGCAGAGCGTGCCGACCCGATCGCCCTCACCCGCATCGCTTCGCTCCGCGACCACCCGGTCAAGTGCCCGGCGGCATGCCTCTCCCGCGAAAGCGCGGGAGAGGTTGCAGGAGAGAGGTTGTGGCATCACGAAAGCAATTGCTACAGTGTAGCGGCGACTCGCTCGCTTCCCCGCCCGGCGGGTTGTGAAGCAGCGGCCGGACCCATGTAGGATTTGCCACCATGAAGCTGAAGGCCGACCGCGCCACCCTGCTGAAGGCACTGGCCCACGTCCAGAGCGTGGTCGAGCGCCGCAACACCATCCCGATCCTCGCCAACGTCATGATCGCCGTGCGCGATGGCCGGCTGACGCTGACCGCCACCGACATGGAAATCGCCGTCGTCGAGGACGTCCCCGCCAGCACCACCCGCAACGGCGCCTGCACCGCCCCGGCCGCCACGCTCTATGAGATCGTGCGCAAGCTGCCCGAGGGCGCCGAGGTCGAACTTGACCATCCCGGCGGCGACGCACAGCTCGCGCTGCGGGCCGGCCGCTACGCCACCAGCCTGGTGGTGCTGCCGACCGAGGATTTTCCGTCGATGACCGCCGGTGCGCTGCCGCACAAGTTCGGTCTGTCGGCGCAGACTTTGCGTGCCCTGATCGACCGCACGCGCTTCGCCATCAGCACCGAGGAAACCCGCTACTACCTCAACGGCATCTACCTGCACGTCACCGAAAGCGAGGGCGTCAAGGTGCTGCGCGCGGTCGCCACCGACGGCCATCGCCTGGCGCGTGTCGAGGAACCGCTGCCGGACGGCGCCAGCTCGATGCCCGGCGTCATCATCCCGCGCAAGACCGTCAACGAACTGCGCAAGTTGCTCGATGAGGTCAGCGGCAATGTGGAGATCGGCCTGTCCGACACGCGCATCCAGTTCCATGTCGATCAGGTGCTGCTGACCAGCAAGCTGATCGACGGCACCTTCCCGGAATACGAGCGGGTCATTCCGCGCGGCAACGACAAGATCCTGCGCGTGGGCAAAAAGGATTTCGCCGACGCGGTGGGCCGCGTCGCGGCAATTTCGTCGGAGCGCTCACGGCCGGTAAAGCTGTCGCTGGCGCGCGACCTGCTGGTGTTGTCGGCGAACAGCCCGGAGATGGGCAACGCGACCGAGGAGCTGGACGCGGACCACGTCAAGTACGAAGCGGGACCGTTGGAGATCGGCTTCCAGGCGCGGTACCTGAACGACATCACCGACCAGATCGCCGAGCAAGTGGAGTTCTGCTTCGCCGACGGCTCCGCCCCGACGGTGGTGCGCGACGCGGCGGATGCCAGCGCGCTCTACGTGCTAATGCCGATGCGGGTGTAGGTTTTCCGCGCTTCGCGCGGGATAATGAAACCTCTCCCGCTTCGCGGGAGAGGTCGAGACGCGAAGCGGCGAGGGTGAGGGTAATCGGGCCGCACGTAAACCCTTCCTTCACTCGTGCGCATCTATCTGGCGTTCATGCCCAACCTCCAAGCCCGCGCCGCACGCTGCGAACCGACCGAACCCGAGCGTCTTCTGTGGGCGAGGCTGCGCGACCGCCGGCTGGGCGGGTTCAAATTCCGCCGTCAGCACCCGCTTGGTGCGTTCGTCGCCGATTTCGCGTGCCTTGAGCGCCGGCTGATCGTCGAGGCGGACGGGGAACAGCACCTTGAACTCCGCGCACGATACGTATCGCACGGAGTGGCTCTGCGCGCACGGATGGCGGGTAGTGCGGTTCTGGAACAACGAAATCCGCGACAACCCCAACGGCGTGGCGGAGGCGATCCTGCTCGTTCTGCGTGGGGAGGAGACCGGCAAGTAATGCCAACCCGCCGAACGATCAACTCTCGACCGCTTCGCACGGACCGCCCTAATCGTCATGGCCGGCCTTGTGCCGGCCATCCACGCCTTGCCTTCGTGCACGCGACAAAAGGCTTGGATGGCCGGCACAAGGCCGGCCATGACGGGTAGGGACGGCCGTTGCTTGTACGTCAATCGTTTTGCGGGCTGGTATAAGAAAGACCGTGCCGACCCGATCACCCTCACCCTCGATGCTTCGCATCTCGACCTCTCCCGCTCCCGCGGGAGAGGTTTCCTCTTCCCGGTTAGAATATTCCGAACAGACCGCGCAAAAAACCAGGAGTCAGCGCGGACAGGGAATTCACCGTTACCTCCGGATCCTCCAGCTTGCCGCGCAGGCTGTAGCTCGCGGCGAACAGCCCACCGCCACGCTCCGGACTGAACAACCGCCCCACCAGCGGCACGTTCCCCAGCAGCGAGTTGAAGAAATACGCCGGCACGATCGTCCCTTGCAGGTCCGCCGTATCGTCGTCGATATCGATCAGCCCCTTCACCGTCAGTCCGAGCGACGGACTGAACGCGCGGACGTCCCGCAACTCCAGGCGGTCGTCCGTCAGGGTGAACGGAGCGACCAAATCGGTAAACGCCAGACCCGGTCCGCGCAGCACATCGAGCAGCCCGTACAGAGTCATTGCCTGTAGCAGCTTGCCCAGCCCCGCCGCGTGGCTGATCCGGAAATCCGTCAGCTCGGCGGTGCCCTGCAACGGACGCCCCGGACTGGCATCGTCGTACGTGGCGCGGATCGTCAGTTTGCCGTCATCGATTGTGTCGATAACGTCCAGCGCACGCAGCAGGTCGCCGCCTTGCGCCGCCGTCACCGTCAGGTGCCGGCGACCGGCCTCCGGCGCGATATCCAGCGCAAACGCCCCCTTGTCGCGCGTGGCGCCGTCGACCCGCAGCCGCTGGAACACGCTGCCATCGTTCTCCGCCCGCACGCTCATCGGCGCCAGTACGTAGCCGCCCGCCATCAGCACGCGGTCGAATTTCGCCTCCAGCGTCCAGGGCGGTCCGGGTGCTTGCTCTGGCTGCGGGCTGTGCCGCCCGGTGTTCGGCCGTGCCACCCGCGCCGTCAGATCGAGCACCGCACCGCTCAGCCGCACCGCGATCGGGGCCGCGCGCGGCGCCGGGGGAAGCTGCACGATCCCCTGCACCTCGCTGCGGCCGAGCGCCAGGCGGTCCAGGTGGATCGACGAAATCCGCCCGTCTTCGCAGTCCACACTGCCTTGGAGCGCCAGGCCGTCGCCCTCGGCCTCGATCTGGTCGATACCGTCCAACCGGTCGTGCAGCAGGCGCATATGCGCCGTGGCGTGTGCCACGGCGCCAGGCGGCTTGCGCCAATCCAGCGCCGCCACGGTCAGCGTTGCCCCCTTCAGACCGGCGTCGAACGATACGGCGCCGCTGCCATTACGTTGCTCGGTCAGCACCGCTTGCAGGTCGATCGGGCCGGCCAGAACCTCGGTCGCATCGAGCCCCGCCGCGGCGAGTTGCTTCGCGTCCGGCCGGGCGGTCACCGCGACGCGCTGCAACACCTGCGTGGGCGGGCCGGTGCGGAAATCCATTGCCGCGTTCAGACTGGCCGGAATGCCGGCCAGTGACGCCTGCCCCTTCACCGTCAGGCCGTCATTGGTCGCCACGACGTCGAGCGTGCCGCCCGTGAGGTCGCGTCCCGCGACCACGTCCCCGAGGGCCGCGTTGTCCACATGGGCGCCGACGCGGATGCCGACGTCATCCATGGTGATGCGCGGATCCAGCGGCAGAGTGACGGCCACCGTCGCCACCACATCGCCGGCCGGGTCCTTCAGATCAACAGAATGGCGGTCGAGCAAGTGCAGCCGCTGCTCGCGCAACAGGGCGATCACGTCCGGCAGCGATCCGGTGACGTTCGCCTGGATGCTGGCGGTCTGGTCACGCTGCATCATCCCGGCGATGCGCATCGATCCGCCGGTCACCGCCAGTCCGTCGCCGTTCCTCAGCCGCTGCCGGCCGGACGCAATGTCGATCTGCAACGTGTCCGGGTCGGCGATCCGCAGCACGGCCTTGCCTTGCTCGATCGGCGGCACGGGACGCAGCCACCACACCGTCAGGCCGCTGCCCTCCAGCGATCCGCTCGCCCGGGTCAGCGTCACCGCCGAGAAATCGGCGTTCGCCGCGAGGCCGATCTCGGCGTGGCCGTTGCGCGCAACCCCTGCCGTGATGTTTTGCAGGATCCAGGATCGCACATCGCGTTCGACGCCGTCCGGCCACAGCACTGGCAGGTCGGCGAACGCGACCTGGTCGATGCCCAGCGATAATGCGGCCTCGATACGGCTCTCGCCGCGCTGCACGGTGCCGGCGGCGGTCAGGGTCGAGCCTGCCTCGCCATCGTGGGCGCGCAGGTGCAGTTGCGCGGTTTCCACCCGGATGTCGTCGGGCGCGCCGGAGAGGACCAATGTGGCGCCGGCGATCGGCACGCTACCGCTGGCTATCCGCAGCGCGCCGGCAGCCGCCTGCAACGTCACATGCGCGGCCCGCAGGTCGAACACCGGCCCTAAATCCGCGGAGGCTTCGGCGCTGACCGGCGCATCCAGCGCCGCCAGAACCCCGAGCGCGGGTGCGGCCCGGGCCAGCGCCGCCGGCGCGACGGCGTCAGCCGGGCGGTCACATGTGTCTCGGCCGCATCGCTCGACAGCCGGGCGGTGCCGGTCAGCCGCGCCCGCTGGTCGCCAAGCGCCAGCCACAGGTCGGCGGTTCCGTCGATGCCGCCTTCCGCTCGGCGGGTCAGGTTGATATCCACCTGGGGCGCTCGCCAGGTCGCACCGAGCTGGCGATCCTCGACGGTCACCGCGGCGTCGTGGATCCGCACGCGGCGCAACTGGCTGAACCAGCCGGGCGTGGCGTCGCGGTCGGTAGAGGGCGGTCTGGCGAGCAAGGCGAGCAAAGCGGGCAGCGGGCTGCTGACCGGCTGACCAACTTGCTCCGTTTGCTCTGCCAGGCTGCCGAGATCGATGCTGAACGTGCCGTCCATGGCGCGACGCAGCGTCAACCGCGGCTCGTCCAGCTCCAGGGCGCGCGGCTGCACCCGACCCAGTAGCAGCGCGCCCAGCGACAGCGAGACTTCGGCGCGCGGGATATCGACGCGGCGACGGCCGTTGGTGTCGGTCAGCCGGATGTCGCTCAGGCGCAGGCCGAGTGGCCGATCGACGCCGAGCCGGAACCCTTCCCAGGCCAGCGCGGTGCTGCCGATGCTCAGCCTGGTGGGTCCGCCATTGGCATTGGCGGCGGCTTCCAGGCGGTGGGTGAACCAGCCAATGTCGACCGGTCCCTGCGACATCCGCCAGGCCGCGGCGGCGATCAAGACGGTCAGGATGACCGCGGCGCCGAGCGCAATGCGCCAGCCGGTGCACACCAGCCCCACCCCTCGCGCCGCGTGATAGTGCAGCCGCATCAGTGAAGCAAAGCCAGGGCTCTGCCCTGCAACCTCCGGGGGACTTTGCCCACTCGAAACCCCCTGCCCCCGGCCAAGCGCCCGGGGGCAGAGCGCTCTGGTCGGGTTCCGAGGGCTACGCCCTTGGCCTTGCTTCGTCCACCGGCGGAACTATTGTGCGGCGCACAACCGGGATAGCGCAATAAACCCTCCGTGTTTGGCCTTAATTCGCACAAAATGGCGTAATTTGCCGGGGCCACTCGGGGTAACAAGTCGCCGGCCCCACCCGTGACTGAAGCGGGCCAAGTTTGGGGAGGACAAGGACAGCCCCACGGGCAGGTTGAGGAGCTTTCCTCTTCCTGGCCCTTGTGGGCGCCTGGGTTACCCTTCTTCAATGTTCCCGCCCTTTTTCGCCGCGCGCAGACGGCATAGTGTCCGCCGCATGAGCGGTTGTCGCAAGTCCGCCTGACCACCATGACGGCCATCACGGCCACCATGACGCCCCTGGCCGCGTCGCCTGCCGTGCGCCTGCCCCACGAGCCGGCCTCGCCGGCGCCCGGGTGGCCTGTCGGCCTCTCCGTACTGCTGCACGTGGCGCTGCTGGCGGTGGCGATCATCGCGGCCCAGCACAGGCACAACCTGCCTGAATCCGTGGCACCGGCTTCCGTGGCCATGGTGTTCGAAGGCGGCGGCAATGCGCCGCCTTCGATGCAACCCCGCGCCGATATCGCCAGACCGGCAGGCTTCGCCGGCGCCGCAACCAGCGCAGCCATGCCGCCGCTGCCCGCCCCGCCCGTCGAACAACCGCCGCTGACAACAGCGCCACCCGCCGAGACCCCACCTCCGCGCGAGGTGCTCCCCCGGGCCGGAAACCGTCCCCCCGCCACAGCCGCTCGCTCCACCACAAGAGGTTACCCGCCGCCCCCACCCATCGCTCCGGCGCCGGAGGCAACGCCGCAGCCTTGCCCCAGATCGTTGCTCCCGAGGAGACGCACCCGCCGCGCAGCTTCCCGTGCACCAGCCGCTGCCGCTGCCACCGCCGCCAGTGCCCGTGCCGGCGCCGCAGAGCGCCCCGCCTCGAGTCGTCCGGCCGCAGGAGGCGGTGCGGCCGAGTGCGCCTCCACGCGTCGCCCCGGCTTTCCCGGCCCCCATTGATTTCTCGTTCGGCCGCGCATCACCACGCCGCAAGCTGCGCGCCGCGACCGCGCGCCTCGCCCGGAACCATCGATCTCTCGTTCGCGCCGATGATGGGCGGCGGCGACATCACGCAATTGCACCGCAAGGGAAGGGCAGCGATGTCGGCGAGGACTTGTTCAACGAGGTGGCCGCCTGGTGGCTTCGCCACCGGTTCTACCCGAGTGAGGCGGGGCGGCTGCAACAGGAAGGCGACCTCGGCCTGCGACTGGTCGTCGGCCGCGACGGCCGGGTGCATGCGGTCGATGTGGAGCAAAAGTCGGGTTCGTCGTGGCTCGATCTGGGAGCGCTGGCAGTGTTCCGCGATGCGAAGCTGCCGCCGTTGCCGCCGGACGTGACCGACCCGGACATCACGGTGCAGTTCACTCACTACGTGATCATCCGATGATCTCCGCCTCGATCCGCTTCACCATCGGTAGGCTCCTCCTCGCGGCGCGACCTCGAAGACCTCCATGACATCGGCATCCGGGTCGAATGTGAAGCTGACCCGCCAATCGCTGAGCGCAACAAAAAACCGGCGGCACTCGCGCGCCGCCGGCCTTGGCAACTGCCAAACCAGAACCCGAAGTTACTCCGCGGCCTTCATATCCGTGCCGACCTGCGGCGTCGTCGTCCCCATCGACAGCAGCCGCTGATCGCAGCCCGAGGCGATCGCCCGCAGACGGTTCATCACCGCGCCCGTGCCCGCCGGATCAGCCGCCCGACGATCACGTTCTCCTTCAGCCCTCTGCAGGCTGTCGGTCTTGCCGGCCACCGCCGCCTCGGTCAGCACGCGCGTCGTCTCCTGGAACGATGCCGCCCGAGATGAAGCTGTTGGTCTGCAAGCTGAGCCTTGGTGATGCCCTGCAACACCGGCATCGCCAGCGCCGGACGATCGTCTCTTGTTGAACCGGTGGTTTCTCCCGGTCAACTCGGTGCGATCCACTTGCTCGCCGGCGAGGAACGTGGTGTCGCCCGGATCGAGGATTTCCACCTTCTGCAGCATCTGGCGGACGATCACCTCGATATGCTTGTCGTTGATCTTCACGCCTTGCAGCCGGTAGACGTCCTGGATCTCGTTCACCAGGTAGTCCGACAGCGCCTCGACACCCAGCACCTTCAGGATGTCGTGCGGCGCGCCGACCACGACCAGCGGATCGCCACGCCGCACGAAGTCGCCTTCCTGCACCGAGACGTGCTTGCCCTTCGGGATCAGGTATTCGGTCTCTTCCCCGGTCTCGTCGTTCTTCACGATGACCCGGCGCTTGTTCTTGTAGTCCTTGCCGAATTCCACCCGTCCGTCCGTCCGGCGATCACCGCGTGGTCCTTCGGCCGGCGCGCCTCGAACAACTCGGCGACCCGAGGCAGACCGCCGGTGATGTCGCGCGTCTTGCTGCCCTCGCGAGGAATCCGCGCCAGCACGTCGCCCGCCGCCACCGTGGCGCCGTTATCGACCGAAAGGATCGAGTTCGGCGCCAGGAAGTAGCGAGCATCGGTGTTGTTCGGCAGCCGCAGCACCTCGCCTTTGTCGTCCTTCAACTGCAACCGAGGCCGCAGATCGACGCCTTTGGACGCCTGCTTGTAGTCCACCACCACCTTCGACGTGAGACCAGTCACCTCGTCCATCCGCTCGACCAGCGGATGCTGTCGATCAGGTCGATGTGTTCCGGCTTGCCGGCGCGCTCGGTGATGATCGGCAGGGTGTAAAGATCCCACTCTACTAGTTCTGCAAGCGCGCCGACCTGCCGGCCCTCATCCACCGGCAGCTCAGCGCCAGTACGCACCCGGAAGCGTGCCCGCTCCTCCCCTTATCATCAGTCAGCACGATCTCGCAGTTTCTGCTCATCACCACCGGGGTGCCCTGCGAGTTCATCACCACGTTGCGGTTGCGCACCGCGACCGTGCCCTCGTGGCTGGCCTCCACGCTCGACTGTTCGGCGCCACGTTGCGCCGCGCCGCCGATGTGGAACGTGCGCATGGTCAACTGCGTGCCTGGCTCGCCGATCGACTGCGCTGCAATGACGCCGACCGCCTCGCCGATATTCACCGGCGTGCCGCGCGCCAGGTCACGGCCATAGCAATGGCCGCACACGCCGACACGGGAATCGCAGGTCAGCACCGAGCGGATCTTCACCGCCTCGACCCCCGCCTTTTCAATCAGCTCCGCTTGCTCTTCCTCGATCAGCGTGTTCGCGGCGGACAGGTCTTCGCTGGTCGTCGGATCCAGGTCGTCTGTCCTCGGCCGCGGTGCGGCCCAGGATGCGCTCGGCCAGCGACGAAACGACTTCGCCGCCATCCATCACCGCACTTCGCCCGTCAGGCCAGGCGGACGTACAGCGTTCTTCTTCGACGATGATGCAATCCTGCGCCACGTCCACCAGACGCCGCGTCAGGTAGCCCGAGTTCGCCGTCTTCTATGCCGTGTCCGCGAGACCCTTGCGGGCGCCGTGGGTGGAATTGGATCTCCTCGAGGACGGACAGGCCTTCCTGAAGTGGCGATACGGCTGTTCGATGATTTCGCCCAACAGCTAGGCGTTAAGCAGAGCATGCCGGCCAAGCTGCCGCATCTGTGCCGGCGAGCCACGCGCACCGGAGTGCGACATCATCCACACCGAGTCGGTGGCCGTGCCGCTCTGCTGCTTGCTGATCTCCTTCATCATCGCGCCGGCGACCTCGTCGGTGCAGCGCGACCAGGCATCGACCACCTTGTTGTAACGCTCGCCCGCGGTGATCAGGCCGTCCTGGTACTGTTGCTCGAACTCCTTCACCTCGCCCTGCGTCTTGCGGATCATCTCCGGCTTTTCGGCCGGGATGATCAGGTCGTCCTTGCCGAACGAGATGCCGGCCTTGGCGGCCTGGCCAAAGCCAAGCCCCATCAGCCGGTCGGCGAAGATCACGCATTCCTTCTGGCCGCAGTGGCGATACACCGCGTCGATCACGTCGGAGACGTTCTTCTTGGTCAGCTGCCGGTTGATCAGGTCGAACGGCACGTCCGGATGCTTCGGCAGAATCTGCGCGATCATCATGCGGCCGGGCGTCGTCGACCACGCACCTGGCCGGATCGCGTTGCCGCCGGCGTCGATCGTCTCGCACCGCGCGCTTGATCTTGGTCGTGCAGCGTGATCGCCTTGGCAAACAGCGCATGCTCGATCTCGCCGATGGTGCCGAAGGCCGGCGCCTTGTCGTCGGGGACGCTCACGGAACTCCGGTGTCTCCAGCGACAGATAGTACATGCCCGAGCACGATGTCCTGGCGACGGCACGATGATCGGCTTGCCGTTCGCCGGGCTGAGGATGTTGTTGGTGGACATCATCAGCACGCGGCCTTCGAGCTGCGCTTCCAGCGACAGCGGCACGTGCACCGCCATCTGGTCGCCGTCGAAGTCGGCATTGAACGCGGTGCAGACCAGCGGGTGAAGCTGGATCGCCTTGCCCTCGATCAGCACCGGCTCGAACGCCTGGATGCCCAAGCGGTGCAAGCGTCGGCGCACGGTTCAGCATCACCGGGTGCTCGCGGATCACCTCTTCCAGGATGTCCCACACCTCGGGACGCTCCTTCTCCACCATCCGCTTGGCGGCCTTGATGGTGGTGGCGTGGCCGTATTTTTCCAGCTTCGAGTAGATGAACGGCTTGAACAGCTCGAGCGCCATCTTCTTCGGCAGGCCGCACTGGTGCAGCTTCAGCTCCGGCCCGACCACGATGACCGAGCGGCCCGAGTAGTCGACGCGCTTGCCGAGCAGGTTCTGCCGGAAGCGGCCCTGCTTGCCCTTCAGCATGTCGGACAGCGACTTCAGCGGACGCTTGTTGGCGCCGGTGATGGCGCGGCCGCGGCGGCCGTTGTCGAACAGCGCGTCAACGCTCTCCTGCAGCATGCGCTTCTCGTTGCGCACGATGATGTCGGGCGCGCGCAGCTCGATCAGCCGCTTCAGCCGGTTGTTGCGGTTGATGACGCGGCGGTACAGGTCGTTCAGGTCCGAGGTCGCGAACCGGCCGCCGTCCAGCGGCACCAGCGGGCGCAGCTCCGGCGGGATCACCGGCACCACGTCGAGGATCATCCAGTCCGGGCTGCGCGCCGGACTCGCCGAACGCCTCGATCAGCTTCAGCCGCTTCACCAGCTTCTTGCGCTTGGCCTCGCTGGTGGTGTCCTTCAGGTCGGCGCGCAGC
>CAVXNH010000059.1:0-52938 GCA_963762885.1 uncultured Alphaproteobacteria bacterium | reverse complement strand
GACATCGGCATAATAACTCCGCGCGCTGTCGAGCGAGTTATAAATCGCGTAGATCACCTCGGCGGTCGCGGCGCCCAACTCGCGTCCTTGTTCGGAAGCGCCCGCCTGCACGATCACCGGATGGCCCTGCGGCATCCCCGCAACGTTCAACGGACCTCGTACCTTGAAGAACCGGCCCTGGTGATTGAGCACATGCATTTTCGCTTCGTCGAAATACTCGCCGGTCGCCTTGTCGAATACGAGCGCTCCGTCCTCCCAGCCATCCCATAATCCCTTGACCACTTCGACAAACTCGGCGGAACGCGCGTACCGAGTGTCGTAATCCAGCGTTGTCTCCAGCCCGAAATTCTGCGCTTCATGCGCTGACCATGACGCCACCACGTTCCAGCCGGCACGGCCGCCGCTGATCAGATCCAGCGTGGCGAACTTGCGCGCCAGATTATACGGCTCGTTGTACGTTGTGGACGCTGTCGTCACCAGGCCGACATGCCTGGTGACCATGGCAAGCGCCGGCAGCAGCGTCATCGGCTCCAACTCGAGCATGTCCCTGCCGGTCCGGGACAGCGCGCCAGGCGGATTGTCGCCCTGACGGATGCCGGCGCCGTCGGCGAAGAAGATCATGTCGAGCTTGCCATGCTCGGCCATTTGCGCGCTGCGCACATAATGCTCGACATGCAGGGTGCCATCGACCGGCACATCCGGGTGGCGCCACGCGGCCGGGTGGTAGCCATGGCCACGGATCGACAGGCCAAGGCGCATCTTGCGTGCCGTCATCGCTCGATCCTTTCAAATGAAATGTCGCAGCAGGTCATTGACATTCGGAACCTCGTCCAAATGACGGATCATGTGGATCGCTGCACTCACCGCATCATTCGGCAGCGGCCGCACGGCATGGCGCGCGCAGTCGGCAAATTTCATCGTCAGTCGCTCTACGCTCAGCCGGTTCTCGGGTGAGCCGAGTGGCGTTCCGACCGTGACGGTTGCCGAGCATCCGTCGCGCAGCCGAAATCGTGATCCCGTTCTTCTCCTGCCCGGCAGCGACCCCAGCGATCCGCCCGGCGAAGTCTTGGACAACGGCGTCATCGATAGCGGCGACTTCGGCGACGCCGACGCGCCCGTGCACGATCGCCGCGGCAATCAGGTAGGGCAACGCGAACTGCGCCTCAACGATCTGCGTGGGCCGGCGTTTGTGCGTGGCACCGAAAAATTGTTCATCTCGCATCGCCGCCGGGCAAGCCACAGTCACCTCGGCAATCCCGGCAAGATCAACCGAAGTTCCCAGTTGCAACTGGTCGCGCGCGGCAATGGCGGCATCGAGCATGGCGTGCTGCGGGCGGCCGCACGCATAGGGCTTGAAACTCAATTCATCGCCACGGAACGCGCGCCCCAGACCTTCGGTGAGTATCGCCGCATCGTAACCGTCCGGCTGGTAGAGTTGGAAGAAACCAAAGCGCCCCAGGAAGATGTCGTGTGCACCGGTGAAGCCCTCGCGGGCCAGCAACGCCGCCAGTACGCCGCTGCTGGCGGCCTGACCGGCTTGCAGCCGCTTGGTGAGGGCGCCATCCACGATGCACTGCCGGTTCCCGGCAGACTGGCTGAACGCGATCCCCAGCGCATTCACCATTTGCTCTACGTTCAGGCCCAGTAGTTTGCCGGATGCTGCGGCGGCGCCGAACACGCCCATCGCCGCCGTGCGATGCCAACCGCGATCGAGCGTCGAGGCAAGCGCCACACGACAGGATACGGCGAGCCCAAGCGCGATCGCCAAAACCAGGTCCTGACCTCGCACGCCGCCAAGCATATCCGATATGGCCAGGCTTGCCCCAAGTACCGATGCGCCGGGATAAATCGAACCGCCGTGATCCAGCGTGTCGTCGAAATCGAGGGCATGCGCCATGCTGGCGTTCATCATGGCGGCGTGCGGTGCCGGCAGCCGATGCTGCCACAGCATCACCTGACTCTGCGCTGCACCGCCCCAGCCGCCAACCACACGGATAAGCTCGGCGATGCCGGGTTCGCCGCTGCCGCCAAGCAAACAACCAAACGTATCGAGGATGTCGTCGCACGTGGCAGCGCGCGTCGCGGCAGGCAGATCTGCCAGCCCGCATCGACACACATGCTCGGCCAGGGCCCAGGCCGGATCTTTCGTTGGCGCCATGTCTGTCATCGCCTGCTGCTTCGCCGTGTTCGGTGAGCGAATACGACGCCAGCAGGGAGGTCAAGGCTTGCGGGCGTACGCTGTGATTTACTCAGCAGTCGGCAAGTAAGTGCTGCAATTACTCAACAGGTGGCAAGTAAGTACCCACGGTCCTGTGTCATGGCCGGCGAAGGACGGCCACCCACGACTTTGATGTGTGGCACGAGGGAAAGACGTGGGTGGCCGGCCTTCGCCGGCCATGACACAGGGGCCCGGCCATGACACAGGGGCAGTGTCGCCCTACCTGCTTGACGCTCTCCGTTCGTGACGCAATGACAGACCCCGGCCAAGGCTTCCAATCTGGCCGAAGACGCTCCGCTACCAGGGCACGACATCCATGAACAACGCGACGGTCACGCAATGTGCCGTGCTGGTCGGTGGCCTCGGCACCCGCCTCGGCAGCCTCACCGCCACCACGCCGAAGCCGCTGCTGCCGTGCGGCGACCGCCCGTTCCTCGCCTGGCTGCTGCGCGAACTCGTGCGCTTCGGAGTGACCGACTTTCTCCTCCTCACCGGCCACCTGTCGGACCAGGTCGCCGCGGCCGCGCCCGCCATCCAGTCCAGCCTGCCGCGCCCCGCCCGGATCACGATCTCCGAAGAACCCTTCCGCGCCGGCACCGGCGGCGCCGTGCTCCACGCCCGCGACCACCTGCAAGACCGCTTCCTGCTCTGCAACGGCAACTCCCTCCTCGACTGCAACCTCGCCAACTTGCTCGCTGCCGCTGCCCACGACGACGACAGCGTCACCGGCCGCATGGTGCTGCGCGAATTGCCGGACGCCTCGCGCTACGGCGTCGTCACGCTGAACGGCGACCGCGTCACCGGCTTCCGCGAACGGCCCGCCCCTGGCCCGGCCTCCGCCATCCAGGCTGGCACGATCAACGCCGGCATCTATCTCTTCAACCGCCGCCTGGTCGATGCGCTGTCCCCCGCATGCTCGCTCGAAGCCGACGTGATGCCCCGCCTCGCCGCCGCCGGAACGCTGCGCGGTACCGTCGCCGGCGGCTATTTCCGCGACATCGGCGTGCCCGACGACTTCGCCCGCGCCCAGACCGAAATTCCCGCGCTGCTGCACCGCCGCGCCATGTTCCTCGACCGCGACGGCGTGCTGAACGTCGATCACGGCTACGTCGGCACCCGCGAGCAATTCGACTGGATGCAAGGCGCGCTGGACACCATCCGCCACGCCACCCAGGCCGGCTGGCACGTCTTCGTCGTCACCAACCAGTCCGGCGTCGCCCGCGGCTACTACGACGAACCCGCGGTGCGCGTCTTGCTCGACTGGATCGCCGACGAGGCCCGCCGCGCCGGCGGCACCATCGACGACACCCGCTACTGTCCGTTCCACGAGGACGCGACCGTCGAGGCGTATCGCCGCGCGCATCCCTGGCGCAAGCCAGAGCCCGGCATGCTGCTGGACCTGATCCGCGCCTGGGAACTCGATCCGTCACGCTGCGTAATGATCGGCGACCAGCCGTCCGACATGGCAGCCGCGACGGCGGCGGGCGTAGCCTGCCACCTGTTCCCCGGGGGCAATCTGCTGGAGTTCGCGCGCCCGATCCTCGATGACGGAATCTATGATATCAATACGGATGGCGCACAGCAGTAGTAGATCAACAACGATAGCGAGTATCGTGCGAAGATCGAAATCGTCACCGAGACGTTCACGTCTGTCCAATCTGGGTCAGGAGCCGCTCTGACGGATTGACTGGTTGAGTGCGGCGCCGATCGTCATCGACTTCTGCTGCGATCCTGCACTGGATCCAAAATAATAGCCGATGATGTTCGCCCACCCCGTCGCTACAACACCGAGCAATGTGAACAGGAGATCCTTTATAGGACTATCGTCAACGAAGTTGGGAAGGACAACCACAACCACGATCAGTGCAAAGAAGGCGACGCTGACGCCATAGGCGAGCCACCGATTAGTGTCGTCGTGCAGTGCGATCTGTCGCTTGCGGGCATCGAGTGTGTTATCAAGATCTTGTGGCGTCATGGAGTTGCCGATCGGGAACGCCACAAGCCAGCTGGTGTCTGCCTGTTGCAACCTCGTCAGGCACTGTTGCTCTGCTTGCTGCAATTGCAACGGGAGATCAGGGCCGCCTTGCTGCACCGCCGCCGCGATATCGGCCGGGGTCGCGCTGTCATCACCTAGCAGAACCCGACCGAGCGCGGCCAGCCCAACTGAACCGCCCGGCCCATCCAGCATACCGGCCAGGGTGCTCGCCTGTGCCTTGACTGCCGCCGCCTTGATTGTCGCGAGCGTGGAATCGGACATGACCGCCTCAGACCTGTTCGAGCAATGTCGCGACCCGATTCACCCAACCGCCCAGAAACTGCAATTGCGTGCGGTTCTTCTGAATCTGCGACGTGTAGGACTTCAGGCGCAGACTGAGCAGATGACTGGCAAGCCGGCCGGGGTCCGGGTACTGCGATGCCGTCTGCACTGTCGCAGCATCGAGTTGAGCAATCGGCTTTGGGGTTGCTGGCAGCCCAAGGCATTGCCGCAGGAACGCGATGGATCGTGCGGGACCGTGCAGCACACCGGTATCGACGAGAACCAATCGTGTGTTGTCATTGGTGATATTGCCGAACCCCGGGTCGCTCAAATACGACTTCTTGTAGATCGCCGCGGCTTCGCTTCGCGGCAGGGTTCGTACCTCATCCACCGTTGCTGCGCGACCGAGATTGCGGGCGCGCCCCAAGGTGGCGGCGGTGATGCCGAAATTGGTCGGGCCACCATGGTCGGCCGGGTTGTTAACAAACCCGCCCTCGAACTGAAGGACGATATCGATGATCTGATCGTCATCCATGGGACGGCACCCTGTGATGATGCTGTAACAAGGTAGCACGACCATTCTGCTATCGCAAGCGCTATCGTCGCGCAATGTTTCGACATTCGCCTGTCGTGGCCTGCAAATGACGCTAGGCACGCGCTGCCAGCCTGAACCAGACACTGGCAGCTCGCCACTTCGGAGGCCAGCGTCGTCAATATAGCAATAATATTGTAGAATAAACGCCAGATTAACGATATCAATGGCTGCCATTCGGACCTTTCGGCCTGCCGCCAGGCTATCGAGGTGGCGCAGCCCGGCTCCTCACATGCCGCCGATGCGCGCAGGGTGCTGTGGCGATGACCCCTGCCGTTGCCACGCGCGCGGTTGGGGTGGCCGCTGCAATGCACTTCCTTCCGATTCACGCCGATCCGCTCTATTCTGCGCGCACCACGAAGAGGTGCCCCCATGAACGACCTCGCCATCCCGGCCGACACGCTGCTCGCCGCCGACCAGCGCTACCTGGTCCACCCGCTGCACCACCCGAACGACCACACCGCGCCGCGCATCTTCACCGAGGGCCGCGGCGCCATGCTCTACACCAACGACGGCAAGGAATGGATCGACGGCCTGTCCTGCCTGTGGAACGTCAACATCGGCCACGGCCGCAAGGAACTCGCCGACGCCGCCCAGGCGCAGATGGCGAAGCTCGCCTACGCCTCCGCCTATGTCGGCTTCTCCAACGAGCCGGCGATCCGCCTGGCGGAGAAGATCGTCTCGCACGCCTACAGCAACAGCGCGGCGGTCTACTTCACCACCGGCGGCGCGGAATCCAATGAGAGCGCCTTCAAGTTCGCCCGCTACCACTGGAAGCGCATGGGCAAGCCGAACAAGGTGAAGATCATCTCGCGCGTCTACGGCTATCACGGCGTCACCTTCGCCGCGATGAGCGCCACCAGCCTACCTGGCTACCAGAAGATGTTCGGCCCGATGGTGCCGAACTTCCTCCAGGTCGCGCCGCCCTATCCGTATCGCTGGCCGGGCAACGGCGACGCCGGCATCGGTGCGGCCGACGCGGTGGAGGAAGCCATCTTGGCCAACGGCGCCGACACCGTCGCGGCGATCATCTGCGAGCCGGTCATGGGCGCCGGCGGCGTGATCGTGCCGCCCGCGACGTATTTCCCCCGCCTGCGCGAGATCTGCGATCGCCATGACGTGCTGCTGATCGCCGACGAGGTGATCACCGGCTTCGGCCGCACCGGCAAGTGGTTCGCGCTCGGCCGTTGGGGCGTCGAGCCCGACCTGGTCTCCTTCGCCAAGGGCGTCACGTCCGGCTACCTGCCGCTCGGCGGCGTCATCGTGTCCAAGCGCGTGCACAAGGTCATCGAGGAGGCGCCACCCGACGAGAAGTTCATGCACGCGGCCACGTATTCCGGCCACCCGACCTGCTGCGCCGTCGGCCTGGCGAACATCGCCATTATGGAGCAGGAGGGACTGCCCGAGCGGGCCGCCGTGATGGGCAAGCGGTTGCAGCAGGGGCTGGAGACGCTGCGCAGCCTGCCGGGCGTGGGCGACATCCGCGGCCTGGGCATGCTGGGCGCGATCGAGTTCGTCGAGGACAAGGGCAGCCGCAAGCCGGCCAAGGGCATCGGCGCCCGCGTGGTGGCCGAGTGCGGCAAGCGCGGCCTGATCACTCGGCAGCGCGCGGCCAGCGACGGCCCGCCCGCCAGCGGCGACACGCTCTGCCTCGCCCCGCCGCTGATGACGCCGGAAGCCACGCTCGACCGCATCGTGCAGATCGTCGGCGATTCGATCGTGGCGGCGTCTGGCTAACTTCCTCGGTGAGCTAACCTCTCCCGCATCGCGGGAGAGGCATGCCCCCCGGCGCTTGACCCGGGGGTCGAGACGCGAAGCGTCGAGGGTGAGGGTGATCGGGTCGGCACACTGCCCTCCCGCCCGCATCCAAACGCGTCTCTTGTCAGGGCTCCTCCGCGCCGCGAAGCCGCACCATGCGCGACTTGGTGTGCCGATGAAGCGGCAATCTGGTGATCACCGGCACGCTGCCGGTGGTTCGACACGCCGCAGGGACGACCCAACTCCTCGACGTCAGGGGGCATCCGCGCCGGGACGGATGATGGGATGCCTGCAGTTCCTACGCGCCGACCCGCGTCAGCCGCAAAATCCACGCGCAGCCAGGCGGCCTCCGCCACTTATCGACAGTAAGCTGGCCATAAAAGCCATTCGCGTCGAACCGGCCGATGATCCAGTCATTACCAAAATGCATTTGCACCGAACCATCCGGATCGATCCTGCCGCGAAAGCCTTCATAAGTCGCCAGATTGCCGCGTACCCGAAGTTCGGAAACGCGTTGGTTCTGCATGCACTGGCCCCCGCCGGTGAGCAATACGTCGGCCCTGCCGCGGTACGTGCCATCCCAGCCGGATGCAACGACAGCCTGTTGCGTTTGCGGCGTGGGACGCATTGCAGGTGGTGTGCTCAGTGACGGCGGCGGCAATGCGGCAGACGGTGGCAGTTGCGCCGTGCAGGCCGCAAGCCCCCATAATGCCCCGATCGTTGCTGTGCTCAAAAGAAAACGCGGGACACCGGTGTTGCCGTTCCGAGGTCGCGACATAGGATGACGTTCCTGCAAATCATCGGCCATCGTTTCTAAGCTGTCTGTCAGTTGATGTCCATCAGGCCCACCTGACCGTGGTCACCAGCGCTCTCTCGGAGCAGTCTGCGTTACAGATGATTGCGCACGATGTCGTTACACGATCGACAGCCCGGCCCCTCCTTGGGAGCGCGGCAACCTGGCGCTACGTGTGGGCGTTGCAGGTGGTATCATGGTCGCACGGATGGTGTCGTTGCCGGCGGATCGATTGAACACGGAGGGGTAGCCGATGGCGCAGACGCGGACCGCCCGCAAAACCGGTCAGCCGGAAACTACCGGTCAACAACGCGACACCTCGATCCAGACCTACCGCGCCAAGCGCGACTTCACCGTCACCGCCGAGCCCGCCCCCGGCAACGCGCGTGCGCGCACCGACGCACCGATGTTCGTCATCCAGAAACACCAGGCACATCGCGCCGGCCTGCACTACGACTTCCGCCTGGAGCACAACGGCGTGCTGTGGAGCTGGGCCGTCCGCAAAGGCCCGTCGCTCGATCCCTCCATCAAGCACATCGCCGCCCACGTCGAGGACCACCCGATCGACTACGCCGACTTCCAGGGCACCATCCCGGACGGCCAGTACGGCGCGGGCTCGGTGGAGACCTGGGACCGCGGCACCTGGGAACCGGTCAACGATCCCGACCACGGCATGCAGAAGGGCGAACTCACGTTCGTCCTGCACGGCGAGCGCCTCAACGGCCGTTTCCACTTGGTGCGTCTGAAACCCAAGCCCGGCTCCCGCAGCAAGGCCGACAACTGGCTGCTGTTCAAAGGCCACGACGAATACGAACGCGCCGGCGCCGAAGCCGATGCGATCGAACAAGCCACCCCGCCGCCCAAGCCGCAACCGGCCGACACGGCGAAGCTCGCCAAATACGGCAAGGTGAAGCCGCCGCCGCGCAATGCCAAGGACCCGCCTGCGCCTGGAGCCAAACGCGGCAAGCTGCCGGCGAGCCAAACGCCCCAGCTCTGCGCCATCGCCGACGAACCGCCCCACGGCGGCAAATGGCTCAGCGAGATCAAGTTCGATGGCTATCGCCTGCTGGCCTGGATCGACCATGGCAAGGTGCGCTTGCTCACCCGCAACGGCCACGACTGGACCGACCGCCTGCCCGCCGTCGCCAATGCGGTGGCGAAACTCGGCGTCGAGACCGCGCTGCTGGACGGCGAACTCGTCGCGCTCGACAAGGACGGCATCTCTAGCTTCCCCGCCCTCCAGGCAGCACTGTCCGCCGGCAAGGATGCCACGCTCTATCTCGAATTGTTCGACCTGCTGCACCTCGACGGCTGGGACCTGCGCGACTGCGCTTTGCTCGACCGCAAGCGCGTGCTGCAAACGCTGGACACCTGGCACGGCATGCTGCGCTACAGCGACCACCACACCGGCGATCCGGTCGGCATGCGACGTGAAGCCTGCCGCATGAAGCTCGAAGGCATCGTCTGCAAGCAGGCCAACGCACCGTATCGCTCCGGCCGAGGGCATGGCTGGCTCAAGGTGAAATGCCAGGGCCGCGAGGAATTCATCGTGCTCGGCTGGACGCCGCCACGCGGCAGCCGCACCGGCCTCGGCGCGCTGCATCTCGGCTATTACGATCCGGACCATCGCCTGCACTATGCCGGCGGCGTCGGCACCGGGTTTTCCGATGACGAGCTCGCGACCCTGCGCGACAAGCTGGACATGCTCGCCGCCGATCCGCCGCGCGCATTGCTGATGGCCGGCGATCCGCTCGACAACACGATCCATTGGGTGCGGCCGGAACTGGTCGCGGAGGTCCAGTTCGTGTCGTGGTCGGGCAGCGGCCGGGTGCGCCACGCGGTGTATCTCGGCCTGCGCGAGGACAAGTCGGCCGGCGAAGTCGTGCGCGACGTCGCCAATCCCGAAGCGGAGCACAACCCGGTGATGCCGAAGCCACCCCGCGGGCCGCAGGGCGGCCCGGTCATCGCCGTCCCGCCGAAACGCGGCCCGAAGGTTGCCGTGCCGCCGAAGCAGGGGCCGAAATACGCCGCCGCGGCGAAGACCAGCACGTCCATCGTCACCGCGCGCAAGCCGAAACCGCGCGCTGCCAGCATCGAGGGCGTGACCCTCACGCATCCCGATCGCGAATTATGGCCCGGCGTCACCAAGCAGCATCTTGCCGAATATTGGCAGGCGGTGGCCGATCACGCGCTCCCCGGCCTGACGCAACGCCCGCTGGCGATCGTGCGCTGCCCGGAGGGCATCGGCGGCGAACACTTCTTCCAGAAGCACGGCCACGGCACGTTGCCCGATGGCATTCGCTCCGGCGAGGCGGCAGGCGCGCCGTATCTTGCGATCGACGACCTGCACGGCCTGGTGGCCATGGCGCAGATTTCCGCGATCGAGTTGCACGCCTGGGGCGCCACCGAAGCCGATCCTGTCCATCCTGACTTCATGGTGTTCGACCTCGATCCGGGCGAGGGCGTCGCGTTCGCCGAGGTCGCGCGCGCGGCGACGGATGTGCGCGATCGGCTGCAGCAGTTCGGGTTGCAGTCGTTCTGCCGCACCACCGGCGGCAAGGGACTGCACGTCGTCGTGCCGCTGCAACCGAAGGCCGGCTGGGACGAGGTCAAGCCCTTCTGCCGCGCCTTCGCCGAGATGATGAGCGAGGCAGAGCCGGACCGCTTCCTCCCGACCATGAAAAAAGCCGACCGCCGCGGCCGCATCCTGATCGACTGGCTGCGCAACGGGCTCGGTGCGACAGCCGTGGCGTCGTTCTGTCCGCGCGCGCGGCCGGGCGCCACGGTGGCAACACCGCTGGCCTGGGACGAGGTGACACGAAAACTTGATCCGTCGGTCTTTACGCTCCGCAGCGTGCCCGACCGCTTCGCGCGCCAGAAAACCGACCCGTGGGACGGCTTTTCCAGCATCAAGCAATACCTGCCGGATGTTTCATCCAAGACCGAATGCCGCGAAGCGGAACAGCCCAGCCGCGCAAGCAACCCAACTGGCAAGTCTGTGATCGTTTCTGCCCACAAGCCGAAACGCCGCGCGCAAGTGTGAGGTTGATTTCTCGCCCCGGCGACTCATCTGAGTTGTGCGGCGGGGCGGATTTGCTGCTCCGCTGCGTGACGTTTCCCCCCCAAACTTGGCGGCGCCCTCGGGCGCCGCCTTTTTGGTAAGGCCAGGGCTCTGCCCCATAGGCATCAGGGTCAGCCGGCGACCGGAGGACAAATGTGTCATGGCCGGCGAAGGCCGGGGCAAAGCCTTGGCCTTTCCGCTCTCACCATCCTGTCAGCGTTCAAACCGGCACCATCGCCATCTGGTTTAAGACAGCGGCGAACGGCGAAGGAGCAACGGCATGACCGACGACAGATCGGACGCGCATCGGCAGGCACGCACTCTCGCCGAAGCAGCGCTGCAAGCCGAGCGTGCCGGCGACAGCGACACCGCCGACCGCCTGTTCGCCGAGGCCGATCGCGTCGATCCGCAGGCGGTAGAGCATGTTCTCCAGGCCAGCATCGTCGAGGACCTCTCACATGCCGGTCACGCGCTGGCAGACTTTGCCGCGCGTGCGCAGGAACCCCCGCGCACCGAATTCGACATCGCGCTGACGGTGAATGACGTGCCGCATCGCCTGACCGTTGACGCACGCACCACGCTACTGGATGCGCTACGCGACCGGCTGCATCTCACCGGCACCAAGCGCGGCTGCGACCTCGGCCAATGCGGCGCCTGCACGGTGTTGCTGGACGGCAGGCGCATCAACGCCTGCCTGATGCTGGCGGTCATGGCGCGCGGTCACGCGATCACCACCATCGAGGGCATTGCCACGGACGGCTTGCTGCATCCGTTGCAACAGGCCTTCATCGAACGCGACGCATTCCAGTGCGGCTATTGCACACCCGGCCAGATCATGTCGGCGGTCGGGCTGATCGCCGAGGGCCGCGCCACCACCGACGCGATGATCCGCGAGCATATGAGCGGCAACATCTGCCGCTGCGGCGCCTACACCAACATCGTCGATGCGGTGCGCGATGCCGCGCGGCAGGAGGCATAGATGCAGCCGTTCAGCTACGCTGAGGCCAACAGCCTGCAATCGGCGCTCGATCTTGCATCCGCCAAGGGAGCGATGTTGATCGCCGGCGGCACCGACCTGCTGCAACTGATGCAAGAGGACGTGCTGGCGCCACCCACACTGGTTGGCATTGGCGCATTGCCGCTGAACGGGATCGCGGTGGATGCCAAGGGTGCACGCATCGGCGCCATGGCGAAGCTGTCCGCGGTCGCTGACGACGCGCGCATCCAACGGGATTATCCCTTGTTGGCGCAGGCGCTGATGGAGACCGCCTCGCCGCAGGTGCGCAACATGGCGACCGTCGGCGGCAACCTGTTGCAACGCACGCGCTGCCTGTATTTTCGCGACAGCACGGCGCCATGCAACAAACGCGAGGCTGGATCCGGTTGTTCGGCGCTGCACGGAGAGAACCGCATCAACGCGATATTCGGCGGCAGCGGGCAGTGCATCGCCGCCTATCCGGGCGATATGGGCGTGGCCCTGGTGGCGCTGGATGCGTCCGTCGAGGTGCTCGGGCGCGAGAGTGTGCGGCGTATCAAGGTGGCCGATCTCCACCTGCCACCCGGCCAAACGCCGGCGGTGGAAACCATTCTGCGGCCGGGCGAAATCATCGCCAGCATTCAAGTCCCGCGCAACGATTTCGCGCCCGCTTCGCATTATTTGAAAGTGCGTGATCGCGCGAGTTTCGAATGGGCGCTGGTCTCCGTCGCCGTCGCGTTGCAGCGCGACGGCGACATGGTGCGCGCTGCGCGGATCGTCGCCGGCGGTGTCGGCACCACGCCGTGGCGACTGCCTGCCGTCGAAGCGCATCTGACCGGACATCGCCTCGACCCCGTGCGGGCACGGAGTGCCGGCGCCGCCGCGATCGAGGGCGCCGACCCGCGCCCCGGCAACACCTACAAGGTGCGGCTGCTGCAAAACGCCATCGAACGCGCGGTGCTGACCGCGGGAGGCCTGCTGTGAACGCCTATGCCGGACTCCCGATCAGCCGCGTGGACGGCCCCGAGAAAGTCACCGGCCAGGCGGTCTATGCGGCCGAGTTCCGGCTGACCAACCTGGTCTATGCGGCGCTGGCCACCAGTACGCAGGCTCACGGCTGGATCACCACGATCGACACCTCGCGCGCCGAGCGGATGCCAGGCGTTCTCATCGTGATCACGCACGAGAACGCGATGCGACTGCCCTACAAGCCGCTGCAAGAACATCCCGTGGTCGATCCGCAAAGCGGCGAGCGCCTGCACGTGCTGCAAGGCCCCGAGGTGCTGTTCGTCGGTCAGCCGATCGCGGTGGTCGTGGCGGAAACCCAGGAGCAGGCGCGCAGTGCCGCGGGAGCGGTGACGGCGACCTACGCGCCGGGCCCGTCGCTTATGACGATGGACGCAGACCGTGCCGAAGCGCCCGACGATCCGGTTGAAGAATCCGGCCGCCCCGGCGACACCGAACGAGGCGACGCCGAGGCCGCGTTCGCCGCCGCTCCGGTGCAGCTCGACGCGCATTACAGCCACGAGCGCGAACATCACAATGCGATGGAGCCGCACGCGACGATCGCCGCGTGGGATGGCGACAAGTTGACGCTGTACGACAAGTCGCAATGGGTGGACAATGTGCGCTCGGAGATCGCGCATGTTTTCGGCATCGATGCGGCGAACATCCACGTGATCTCGCCCTTCGTCGGTGGCGCGTTCGGATCGGCCCTGCGCACCTGGCCGCATGTGACCATCGCGGCACTGGCGGCCAAGCATGTCGGGCGGCCGGTGCGTTTGGAATTGACCCGGCGGCAACTCTATTTTTCCATCGGCTTCCGCCCCTGTACGGCGCAGCGCGTGCGGCTCGGCGCCACCGAGGACGGCAAGCTGACCTCGATCATCCAGGAGGCGGTGGGACAGACCTCGGTCTACGAACAATATGCCGAGGTGACGCTGGAGCCGCCGCGCAAGCTATACTCCTGTCCCAATGTGCTGACGCGGTATCGGTTGGTGCCGATGCACACGAATTCCCCGTGTCCGATGCGCGCGCCGGGCACCGCCACCGGCGTCATGGCGCACGAGATCGCCATGGACGAAATGGCGGACGCGCTGGATATCGACCCCGTCGAGTTCCGCCTGCGCAACTACGCCGAGTACGACGAGGACAAGAACCTCCCGTGGTCGAGCAAGGAACTGCGCGCCTGCTATCGGATGGCGGCGGAAAAATTCGGCTGGTCGCAACGCTCGGCCAACCCGGGCTCGATGCGCCACGGCGAGACGGTCGTCGGGTGGGGCATGGCGACGGCGTTCTATCCCGCCAACCGTGCGCCTGCCTCGGCGCAGGCGGTGCTGTACGCCAATGGCAGCGCCGTCGTGCGCACCGCAACCAGCGACATGGGCCCCGGCACCTATACCGCAATGATGCAAGCTTGCGGCGGATACGTTGGGCGTGCCGCTGGACCATGTCGATTTCGAACTCGGTGACACCGACATGCCAAAGGCGCCGGTGCATGGCGGCTCTACCACGCTGGCCAGCGTCGGCAACGCGGTGGTGGCGGCGTGCCAGGCGCTACGCGACAAGCTGGCCAAACTGGCCGGGGCGGACGCCGCGCCGCGCGACATGCAGGGCATCGTTGCGCTGATGGCGAAGCACGGTCTGCAAAGCGTGCAGGCCGACGCCGACGCGAAGCCCGGCGATGAAACCCAGCGTTTCGGCAGTGCGGCGTTCGGCGCGGTGTTCGCCGAGGTGCGTGTCGATCCATTGCTCGGCACGGTGCGTGTGCCGCGGCTGGTGGGAGCATACGACATCGGCCGGGTGATCAATCCCAAGATCGCCCGCAGCCAGTGCATCGGCGGCATGGTCGGCGGCCTTGGGATGGCGTTGCTGGAACAGGCGGAGTGGGATCCGAATCTGGGGTCGGGTGATGAACGCCAACCTGGCGGAATACCTCGTGCCGGTGAACGCCGACGTGCAGGAATTGGAGGCGATCCTGGTGCCGGCCGAAGACCGACACTTCAATCCGCTGGGCTCCAAGGGCGTGGCGGAGATCGCGCTGACCGGCGTGGCCCCGGCCATCGCCAACGCGGTCTACCACGCCATCGGCCGCCGCATCCGCGACCTGCCGATCACCCCGGAAAAGCTACTGCTCGCGTGACCCCAAACCTTTCCCGCTTCGCGGGGCCTTAAACCTCTCCCGCTCTCGCGGGAGAGGTCGAGATGCGAAGCATCGAGGGTGAGGGTGATCGGGCCGCACGCACTATTTGCTTATATGCGGAACGCGCTACCCTCACCCGCCGCTTCGCGGCGACCTCTCCCGCTGTAGGCGGGAGAGGTTACCTATGCGCAAGGCGAAACCCATGCCGCACGTACTCCCCGTCCCGACCATCGACCACGTCGTGGTCAACGTGCGCGATCGCATCGACGAAGCCGCCGACACCTATCGCCGCCTCGGCTTCACTTTGACCCCGCGCGGCTATCACACGCTGGGTTCGATGAATCACCTGGCGATGTTCGGCACCGAATACCTGGAACTGATCGCGGCGCCGCCCGGAGACACGCGACGACCGGAAATCCTCACCTCGCCGGAGGGCCTGAACGGCCTCGTCTGGGGCACCGAGGATGCAAATCGCACCTACGAAGCCCTGCGCGCCGCGGGCGTGCCGATCGAACCCCCGCAGCAATTCTCCCGCCCCGTCGAACTGCCGGGCGGCCCGCGCGACGCCACGTTTCGCACGGTGCATGTGACACCGGGAACCACCCCGGCGGGACGTCTGTATTTCTGTCACCATCTCACCCGCGACCTGGTATGGCGGGACGAGTGGCGGAGTCACGCCAACGGCGTTATCGGCGTGATACGCGCGGTGATCGGCGCACAGGATCCAACATCGCTGGGGCGGTTGTTTGTGCGCATGTTCGGTAGCGAAGCGGTGCGCGATATTCCGGACGGTTGCCGGCTGTTGGTTGGGCTGTCGCAGTTCGACGTCATCACCCCGGACGCGTTGCGGTTTGGATATGGCGACGCCCCGCCGGACAGCGATGGGCGCTCCGAATACATGGCCGGGCCGACCTTGCGCACGCAGTCGTTGGAAGCGGTGTCGCAGGCGTTGGATGCCGGCGCGATTGAGGGAGTGCAGGACCAAGACGATTGTATCGTCGTACCCGCAAGCGCGGCCTTCGGCACGATGCTGGAATTTCGTCACGAGTAAACCTCTCCCGCGGGAGCGGGAGAGGTCAAGACGCGCAGCGTCGAGGGTGAGGGTGATCGGGCCGCAGGTAAGCAGGTAGAGCGTGCCGACCCGATCACCCTCACCCTCGATGCTTACGCATCTCGACCTCTCCCGCTCCCGCGGGAGAGGTGACCTTCGATCGCCCGCCGCACGTCCTCCGGCTGCGTCTCCACTGCTCGTAGCACGGCCTTCAACTGCGCGCGCAGGTCGTAGACCTGGTCCAGCAACGACAGAACCACCGGCATGGTGTCCTCGCCAACATCCATGTCGCGGCGCAAGTCATGGATCAGCCGCACCCGTGCGACGTCGATCTCCTGGAACACCCAGCCGCTATCGGCAGGCTCCGGCTGCACCCAGCCGCGCTCGATCCATCCCGTCAGTTCCGTCTCCGGCAAATCGACGAACAGCGCGGTCACGGTGGTGAGCAGCATCGTCATGCGTCCTCCAGTCCCGCGCGAGGATTGAACGGCTGCTTCGGCTGCCATGTCTTCAGGAACTCGGCCAGGTCCGGTTCCTCCGACGGCGGCAGCACGACGTGCAGTTGCACGAACTGGTGGCCGTGGTGGATGCCCCGTCCGCGCAGCCGCAGCCGCGTGCCGGTGCCGGAGTTCGGCGGCACCGTCAGCCGCACCTTGCCCTTGATCGTCGGCACCTCGAGTGTTGCGCCAATCACCGCCTCCTGGATCGTCACCGGCAGCTCGACAATGATGTCGTCGCCCTCGCGGCGGAACAGCGGATGCGGCGCGACGACGATCTCGACCAGCGCATCGCCCGGGGCACCGTCGCCGAGCCCCGGCATGCCCTGGCCCTTCAGCCGCAGTATGTGCCCGTCGCGTACGCCGGCGGGAATGCGCACGTCCAGCGTGCGGCCTTCCGGCAGCGTGATGCGGCGGGTGGTGCCGTTGGCGGCATCGAGGAACCCGACCGTCAACGTGTAGTGCGCATCCGACCCGTGGGCGGAGAAACGACGGCCGCCGGCGGTGCCGGACGCACCGCCGCGGCGGCTGCCGAACGCATGGGCGAAGATGCTCTCGAGGTCTTCGGGGTCGATATTCGCGTGATACTTTTCATGGCCGGGCGCATCGCCGAAGTCGCGGTAGAACGGCCGCTCGGGTGGCACTTCGTTGCCGGCAGCATCGATCTCGCCGCGGTCGAAGCGGGCACGCTTCTCCGCATCCGACAGGATGTCGTTGGCGGCGTTGATCTCCTTGAACCGCTCTGCCGCCTCGGGTTTGCCCGGGTTGAGGTCGGGGTGGTGGCGCTTGGCAAGCTTGCGATAGGCAGCGCGGATCGCCGCCTCATCGGCGGTCTTCTGCACGCCCAGGACTTCGTAGGGGTCTTTCATCACATTCCGGCAATCATTGGGTAGTGCTCCAGATAGGCACGGTCAGCCCATCAAACCACCCATGCCGGCCGATCGATCAGGTGCCGGTCCAGACCGGGGGACGCTTGCCAAGGAATGCGTCGATCCCCTCTTCCGCGTCGCGCGCCATCATGTTCCGCACCATGACCTCCGAGGCATACTCATAAGCCTCCGCCAGCGGCATTTCGGCCTGGCGGTAGAACGCCACCTTGCCGATCGCCAGGGTCAGCGGGCTCTTGCCGGCGATCTGTCCGGCCAGGGCCGCCACCGCCGAGTCCAGCGTGGCTTCCGGCACCACGCGATTGATCAGGCCCAGCTCGCGCGCTCGCGCGGCATCGACCATGTCGCCAGTCAGCAGCATCTCCATCGCGGCCTTGCGCCCTACGGCGCGCGACAGCGCGACCATCGGCGTGGAGCAAAACAGGCCGAGATTGACCCCTGGCGTGGCAAAACGCGCGGTGTCCGCCGCCACGGCAAGGTCGCAGCTTGCCACGAGCTGACAGCCGGATGCCGTCGCCACGCCGTGCACGCGGGCGATGACCGGCTTCGGCAGGCCAACGATGCGTTGCATCAGCGTGGAGCATAGCGCGAACACGGCTTCGAACGAGGCACGGCCGGGCCGTGCGCGCAGCTCGCGCAAATCGTGCCCGGAGCAAAATGCCGGGCCGGCGCCGCCGATCACCACAACCTTGACCGCTGGGTCCTCGGCAATCGCGACCAGCTCGGCATCCAGCATCTGCATCAGGGCCATCGACAACGCATTGCGCGAGTTCGGGCGGTTGAGCGTCAGCCAAGCCACCCCGTCCGCGTCGCGGCGTAGCAGAATGGCGTCGGTCAGGCGGGCATCGTCGGGCATCGCAGTTTACGATGGAGCGATCGGGCGGGTGAAGCAAGGCCAGGGCGCGGCCCTTTGGGGCCGCCAAGCGAACCGAAAGGGGCAGGGGCCTCCTTGACGGGGTTTCGGAGGCAACGCCCCAGGCCTTGCTGCCGTCAATCGATCCTCCTGGTCAGATGCGGCGGACCGGCAACCACCAGGCCAATAACAGCCCGCCTGTGGTGAAGACCGAAATGGTCAGGAAGGCGGCGCGGAAGGCGTCGGCGATCTCGGCTTGCACCAAGGCCCGCCGCACGTCCGGCAATGCGGCAAGCACGCGCGGCCCCTGCTCGACCAACGCCGTGAATGACGTCGCAGTGGCAGGGTCGCGGGCGGCCAGCGTGGCGAACAACACCGCCCCGACCAGCGCCGTGCCGAACGCCGCGCCCACCGAACGTGAGAACTGCACCGAGGCCGCCGCTGCCCCAAGGAACTGCGGGCCGGCGACTACCTGCACCGTCATCTGCACCACCGGCATGGTCGGGCCGGTGCTCAGTGAAATCAGCGACAGCGCGGCGATCAGCGCGACGTTGCCAAGCGAAGGGGCGAACAGGGCAACGCCGACCAGCGTCGTCGCGCTGACCGCCAGGCCGATCGACGGCAGGATGGCGGTGTGCCCGGTGCGCGCGATGGTGCGGCCGCCGAATAGCGAGCCAAGTGCCACGCCCAGGGTCAACGGCAGCAGCAGCAAGCCGGACCCGGTCGCGCTTTCGCCGCGCACGACCTGGAAATACATCGGCAAGAACGTCACCATGGACACGGTCTGCGCTGCGACGCACGCGGCGAGCAGATCGGTGCGCCAGATCGCGGGCTTGCGGAACATCTGGACGGGCAGCAGAGGCGATGGGGCTCGGCGCTCCTGGCGCAGCAGCATGACCAGCGCGACCACCGCCACGGCGATCAGCACACCGACCAGCGGCAACGCTCCAAGATCGAAGCGCTGAGCGCGTTCCAGGGCGAGCAAGGTCGGGGCGATCACGGCGGCGAATAGCACGGTGCCCCAGACGTCGAATTGCAGCCGTCCGCCGCGCACCGGATGGGCCGGCAGCCGGGCGACCAGCACGATGGCCAGCACTCCCAGCGGCAGGTTCACCAGGAACACCGACGGCCAACCGTAGTGCTGGGTGAGCCAGCCGCCCACCACCGGCCCGAAGGTCGCCGCGGCGGCATACATGCCGGAGAGGTAACCCTGGTAGCGGCCGCGCTGACGGGGCGGCACGGCCTCGGCGATCAGCGCTTGCGACAGCGTCATCAGGCCGCCGCCGCCGACGCCTTGCAGCAGGCGGGCGAAGCTCAGCATCAGCACGCTGGCGGATGCAGCGCACAGCAGCGATGCCGCCATGAACACGCCGAGCGCCGCGAACATCATGCGCTTGCGGCCAAGGGCGTCGCCCAGGCGGCCGTAAACCGGGGCAGCGATGGTGTTGGCGACGAGGTAGGCGACCACGACCCAGGAAACGCGCTCGATATCGCCCAGCGTGCCGCCGATCGCCGGCAGGGCGGTGGCGACGATGGTCTGGTCCACCGCCGCCATGAACATCGGGAGCATGATGGAGGGAAAGACGGTCAGGAACAGCGACCGGCCGCCGGTTCCGGGTGCTGGAAGCGTCGGCGCGGCTATGGAGGACTCCGCTGGGAGGGAGGTGCTGGTCGATCCGAGGAGCATCGGACCAACCTATGGTCGGCCGTTGCCGAGGGAAAGCTGCGGCGCATGCGCCGAGGTCATGGCAGAGTAAACCTCTCCCGCGGGAGCGGGAGAGGTCGAGACGCGTCAGCGTCGAGGGTGAGGGAGATCGGGTCGGCACACTCTGCTTGGCCTGTGCCCTACCTGACTTGACCTGTGTCCCACCTGCTACCTGCTACCTGCTACGTGCCGACCCGATCACCCTCACCCTCGATGCTTCGCATCTTCGACCTCTCCCGCTCCCGCGGGAGAGGTTACGCTAGCGGACAGGTTGGCTAAAGGACCGCGACCGCGGCGATGAGCGTCGCGACGTTGATGGCGAGAGTGGCGGCCATGCCAGGCGCACGCAGCCGTGTGCCGGCGTGATAGCCGATCCAGAATGCCAGCCGTGCCAAGACAAAGACCCAGGCCAGTGCAACGATCGGAGCCATTCGGGCGGCCGGCGCTCCCGCCGCCAGGGCCAACAGCGCCGGCACGAACACCGCCAATTGCTCGATCGTGTTGGTGATTACCCGCTGGTTGGTGCGCAGGAAGACACTGTCAGTTCCGGCCAATGGGTCGATCGCTCCGGTCAAGGCGCGGGCGCTGGATTGGGTCAGGATCATCGCCAGCAGCAGGGCAACGGCCGGGAGCAAGGCGGCAAGGGCCAAGGCAATGTGCGGTGCCACGCCGGCATGGGCCTCGGGCGCGATCACGGCCAGCAGCCACCACAGCAAGGCGGCCACCGCGATCCCGGCCAGCCCTGGCAGGATCGGGGGCCGCGGCGCCGTCACGCCAGCGCTTCCCGTCCCATCTCCAGGAACTTCTCGCGCCGCCGCGCCTTGAGCGTCGGTCCGTCCAGGGCCACCAGCGGCGCCAGAGCCAGAGCCACAGCGTCGCCCACTGCCTGGATGGCAGCAGCGGGATCGCGCTGCGCACCGCCCAGCGGCTCGGGGATCACCGTATCGACCAGGTGCAGGCGCCGGAGATCGTCGGCGGTCAGCCGCAGCGCTTCCGCCGCGGTGGCCGCCTGGGCCGGATCGCGCCACAGGATCGACGCGCAGCCCTCCGGCGAGATCACCGAATAGATCGCGTGTTCCAGCATCAGCACCCGGTCCCCGGCGGCCAGCGCGATGGCGCCGCCGGAACCGCCCTCGCCGATGATGGTGGCGACCAGCGGCACCGGGGCTTCCAGACAGGCCTCGATGGAGTGGGCGATGGCTTCGCCCTGGCCGCGCGCCTCGGCATCCACGCCCGGAAAGGCGCCAGACGTATCGACGAAGCTCAGCAGCGGCAAGCCGAAGCGGCCGGCCAGTTCGATCAGGCGGCGGGCCTTGCGGTAGCCCTCGGGCCGCGCCATGCCGAAATTGTGCTTCAGGCGCGAGTCGGTGTCGGACCCCTTCTCGGTGCCCAGCACCATGACGGAGCGGCCGTGGAAGCGCCCAGGCCACCCACCACCGCGGCGTCATCGGCGAAGGCCCGGTCGCCGGCGAGTGGCGTGTAATCGGTGATGAGCGCGGCGATGTAGGCCAGGTGCACAGGGCGGTCCGGGTGGCGGGCGACCTGGGTTTTCTGCCAGGGAGTCAGGCGGGCGTAGGTGGTGCGTAATTGGCGATCGGCAGCGACGGTCAGCCGGGCTACTTCATCGGCGATATTCAGGCCGCCGGGCTCCGACAGGCGCCGGAGTTCCTCGATCTTGCCCTCCAGTTCGGCGATCGGCTTCTCGAAGTCGAGGAAATGGCGCATGGGGCGGGGGCTTTAGCACATGGCGGGGGGAAGGCCAGGGGGCGACTGTGCGTCGCGTCGGTTCGGGCGACGGGACTGCGCGGCCGACGCCTGACCCGGATGCAGGCCGTTTGGGTTGCGCCGGATGCCGCCATGCGGGATCATGCGATGGGTGATGGACCCGTGCGCGCCGGTAAGCCTCCGCGACCGTGACGTTGGCCGAGACCGCGAAGGAAATGACTGCCCCATGTCTGCCACAGGGCCACTGACAGCCGAACATCGGGTCATTTCAACTGACCTGTTCGATCTCGAGATCGACGGGGTCAAGCAGGAAAACCTGTCGGTCGGGTGGGCTCACTTCAAGGGTAATTTCCTGCTGCGAAAGGGCGCGGCGATCGAACTGCATGCGCACCCGAACGACCACTTCATGCTGTTCAACACATGGAAATACCCGCGCACGGTGTATCGGGTTGACTGCCTGTTGCAAGACGGCTCCGAGGTGGTGATCGAAACCCAGCGTATGCCGGGGGTCGGCGTGCTGTTCGCCTACATCAAGGCGGGGGTCAGACATCGGATATCGCTGGCCCGGGGGCGCCAGGGAGCGTTCGTGTGCCAGTTCTCCCACTACGACTCCAATGGCCGTTATATCGAGGACCCGGCGTCGCATGGCTGAATTGCTGGTCTTTACCGCGACGCAAACGCTGCATGGCGATCCGAAGATCGCGAGCGGGCAGTATGTGCCGGGCCAGGTGATTTCGATCGGAGCAGACGGGCATCAATGGGGGCCGGGAGATGCGGCCGGACATGCCAGGATCATTCGGCTGGCCGGAGTCGATCCACGAGATGTCGCGGATCTGCTGTCGCCGTCGGCGCCCCGGGAAGGCGAGGTCCAGCGGCACCGGGCGTGGCACCTGCCGGAACATGCTGCGCTGCCGGATATCATTGAGGGGATGAGTGGCGCCGACTTCAAGCAACGCTATGCCGTGCGGCTGCCGCCTATCCGGACGGCACCAAACAAGTTTGTCGTGGGCTGAACATGGGAACTGTCCGTCCGAAGCGTCCGCGTTCATTGCGGCGGCGCGATGTGCTGAAGGGCTCCGCTGCCGCCGCCGCGATGACGGCTGGCCTGGCAAGCCCGGCGCGTGCCGCGGTGATGCTGACCTGCGGCCCGGGGGGCACTTACAGCGACATCAATACGGCCGTGGCCGCCGCCCAGGCCAACCCGTCGATCGTCGCGGGAGGGAACGCGCAACAGGACATTACCTGGGCGGTCAAGGCGCGAGGTATCACAAGCGACAACACTCAAACGATCGCTGGCATCGCCGCGAATGGGCATAAGCTGCTGCTGACCGCCGCGCCCGGCGAGGGCTTCCGCGACCACCCGCACGCCCGGACCAATCCGTTGCAGTATAATGAGAGTTTCGGCGCGTTTGTGCGTTACACGGCGAACACGTACAACACCTGTATCGTGCTGAAGGCTGATATCACCGTGTTCGGCTTGCAGTTCTCAAAATTTTCACCGGCTGCGCCAACGCCTCAAGGAAGCGTCGCTTACGTCGAGTCTCCGACGAAGAGCCCAATCGCCTGGGACTCGAACATCCTTTTCCTTCGCGGCCGTGGCCACAATGCCTCGGGTCTGGTCATTCAACACGGGGCGGCCATAAGCAATTCGCTATTTTATGGCAGCAGCCCGTTCGACGTGCTTTGCATCTTTATCATCTGGGGCCCCGCGAAGACCTACTTCTGTACGCTCGCCTCGATGACCGTTTCGTCAACCTTTCAAGGCGCGGGATGCGCGTTCGGTTACTCGAATCCGGGAGAAGCGATCAATACCATTGCTGCCCAGTTCAACAATCGAGATCAACACGTCGATGGTCCGGCATTCGAATTTGCTGGTATTCCCGGTCGGCAGGGCCACTCGGACTATAATCTGACCACCAACCCGACGATCATGAAGTCGCAATTCGATACGGCCCATTGCCAGCACAACGCAGACGTCACGGTTGAATTCCATGCGACTGGCAGCGGCACCATCGACCCAACCAGTGCGGACTGGCGGTTAAAGAGCAGTTCGGTCAAAGCCAAAGGACACGGCACGCCGATTGCAGGTATCACCGTGGACATTCTCGGACAGCCGCGGTCCGCGACGGCGCCCTGCATCGGCTGTTATGAGCTGCAGGCGGACAGCAAATAGTGTTGCGAACCTAACGCTCCGTGCCCGGGGTCCCAGTGTCGTTGCGAGCGAAGCGATCCAATGTCTCTCGTGAGTTCGCGAGATCTCTCGCGGGAGATTGCTTCGCTTTGCTCGCAATGACGGCATTTGAATTTGAACACAGATTTCACCGAGAAGCAGGTTAAGCCACGGATTTACAGAGAAATGGCCGCGCAACATGGGCAACATCCTGCCTGTGATCTCGGAATCATTTGATATTCTCCGTCACTGCTGTCCGGTCAAAAAGTGAATAGTTCCAATTGGTTGCTGTCGTCGGTATCGTCGAATTGGTCAGGTGTTGCCAAAATTGCAGACTGGATCGGCATTTTCTCGAATACTGTGACCGAAAAGACCTGTAGCAATGTGTAGAGTGACACCTCCAGCCGGAGTCGCTTCCTGACGATGGCTACCAGCACGTAGACTGACACCGCGATCCAGATCTGGGTCTTCACCGCGTTCTCAGAAGTGCCGTAGAACCACTTGATGCGCAGATGCTGTTTTATCCACTTGAAGAAAAGTTCCACCTGCCAGCGGCTCTTGTAGAGGGCGCAGATTGTCAAAGCCGGCAGCGTCATCTGATTGGTGAGGAAGATCAGCGTTTTTCCGGTCTCCGGGTCCTTGAAGCGGATGCGCCGCAGGTGCGCGGGATAATGTCGCTGGGTGAGGTAACCGTCCATAGCGATGGTCTGATCGCAAATCACACCAGCGCTTCGGTCTGCTGGCGCCGAATAGACCCGATGGGCATCCAGATTCGACTTCGCCCGGGTTACGAAGAAAGCGCCAGCCTCATGCAGGACATGCAGGCGGGCAAAATCCACGTAGCCACGATCCATGACGTAGATGGCGCCAGGTTCCGGTAGCAGCATATCGAGTGCATGAACATCGTGCAGCTTGCCATCGGATATGTGGATGAAGCTTGGAATGTTGCCGCGTAGATCCAGCAGCGTGTGCATCTTCACCGCCGCCTTGGTCGAACGGAAATGCGCCCATGGAAACACCGATAGGCACAGGTCGATAGTCGTCGAATTCGAGCGCGTATATGGTGCTGGGCAAATCCACGTCCAGATCGTCGTCAGCATACAGTCGCCTGGCCTGCGCTATCAGCCGCTGGGCAAACTCGGCGTAAATGCGCCAATCCCGGGCTTCGTTGGCGTCGGACAGCGTGGAGCGGCGAACCGGCCCTCGCAAACCCATGTGGTAGAGCTTGGCCGATTGCGCCGCCAGGCACGCCTCGATGTCCCGCAGGCTCTCCCTGTAGGTGATCTGGGCAAATGCCATCACCTGATACTGTGCGGTGCAGGGCAGCGTCCGCACGGCGCGATTGCCATTGTAGCGCGCAACAATCCGGTCAAATGTGCTCCACGGCAGAAAATCCATCAGTTGCGCGAATAGCATCTTGCCGGTGTTCATGGCCTGGCCCCCCCCGCCAAATCGTCAGGGAGAGCCGTCACGAGATCAAATCCGCCCCAGCAACGAACTACCAAAATCCCTTATGTGGCGGTGACTTTCAAGAAATCCTGCCTCAACGAACCGGACAGCAGTGATTCTCCGGTGTGAATCCGTGACTTAACCTGCTTCTCGGTGAAATCTGTGTTAAACACTCGCTTGCTTGATTTTTTCGCTGCTCGGTTCCGGACGGACGACCGTCTTATCATCAAGCCAGTGGCCTGCGCGGTATCAAATGAGATTGCCCTGACCAACTGCTCTGTCTTTCAAAACCGGATGCGCAACTGGGCGTAGACGCTGCGCGGCACCTCGGTAGTCACGCCATCCTCCAGGAATTCCATGTGATAGGCATGCAGCAAGTTGAAGCCGGCGAGCGACACCTGTACCGTCTTGGTAATATCCCAGCCGATCCGCGTATCCAGCTCGGTATAGGTCGGCACCGCGGGATGCGACAGCGCCCCGACATTGCGCAGATAAGCGTCCCACGTCACCCCGTGCCCAAAATCCATCGACGAATGCAGCGTGGCCTGGTGGCCGGGATCGTCGGCGACAAAGGCCAGGCCGACGGCACTCAGACTGCCCGGCAGGAACCGAAGGTTCTCGTGCAGCACGTCGATGCCGGCGCTCAGCCGCCACCATTTGGTAACCTGGTAGTCGCCCCACATTTCGATGCCATTGACGTTGCCGCTCATCAGGTTGCCGAACACGAGCGGAAGCTCGGAAGGTGTAGTGCCCGGATCGATGGTGCGGATGCCGTCATACACGTCGTGGTAGGCCGAAATAGAAAATGACAACTGCGGCGATGCCTGCACGCGGGTTCCGACCTCGTACGCCGTCAAGGTCTCCGGCCGGAAGGCCGTTGATCCGCTCAGGTAATCGATCGAACCGAGATACTCCCGCAGGTTCGTATCCACGGGTGTGGGCGAACGCACAGCGCGGGAAACCGCCGCCCACAGCAGCGTGGTATCGACCGGCTTCCAGGCGACGCGAATGCTCGGCAGCGGCTCGAATCCGGCATACGGCTCGTCTTCAAGCTTGAACCCCAGCGTCAGCTTCACCCGGTACGGCAAAGTGATCGTGTCCTGCACGAAGGCATCGGCCAGATTCAAGGTCTGCCGCGGCGGCACAAGCGCCAGGGCGGTGCTCTCGAACGTATAGCGGAACGCACGCTCACCCACGCCCCAGACGATGTCGTTCCAGCCGGCCACGGTAAAGTTGTGCTGCAGCTCGATATCGTAGGTGTCGAGCGTGAACCCGGCGCCATTGTTCACATAGCGTCCGTCGTTGTCGAAATAGCTGAGGAGTTGCAGGGTCGATCCGTCATCGAACTTGTGGCGCCAGCTAACAGCCACATCGTTCGACCGGTTGAAGCCGTCCGGCTGTTCGCTCTCGGTCAGCAGATCGCCCTGCACGCTGAGCTGGTCGTTCGGAGGAGTCCAATCCACGCGGAAGCCGCCTCCGGGCCTGGACCATGCGTCATTCGCGCTCGGACCGTTGGACTGCGGAAACGCGCTGAAGTTGGAATACTCTCCATACACGCGATAGGTCAGATCGGGGCTCAGACGGCCGCCATATTGCAGGCTGACATCGCGCTCCATATTACCCCCGCCCATGGTCAACATGCCGCCTTGGGTCGCGCTCGACGGGAGCGTGATGATGTTGATGACGCCATTTACTGCGTTGGAGCCCCACAGGACTGCACCTGGACCGCTGATGACCTCGATGCGGTCGATATTTTCCGGCAGCACGTTCAACATGTCCCAGTAAACGCCGCCGAACAATGGCGAGTAGACGCTGCGGCCGTCGATCAGGACGAGCAATTTGTTCGACAGGCTGGCGTTGTCGCCGACATTGAAGCCGCGCGCCGAGATGGCATAGCTCGTTGCGTTGAGCTGCGCGACTTCCAGGTTAGGGGCAAGACGAAGGATTTCGGGAATGGTCTGGGCGCTCGAACGCATGATGTCGTCGTGAGTGATGACGTACACCGCAGCGGGCGCGTCGCTGAGTGACTGAGCCGACCTCAACACCGAGGTTACCTGGATTTCCCCCAATTGCTCTATCGACAGCCCGTTCAGGTCCTCCACCGTTTGCGCGTCGCCGGCGCACGGATGTGCCAATAGGATCGCAGCCACCAGTCCCCCGGTGAGCCAGCATCGAAGGCCGGATCGATCTTGGTACTCTCCAAGTTTGGTCGGCTTCATTGCCGTTGTTGTGAATCGAGGAACCCATCAGGCAGCCGTCGGCACGCACGCGACCCGGCGTTCGACTGATTTACCGGAACGTACCCACCCGCTTCAATCCGTTCCACGTCTCAGAACGAAGCATTGATCAATTCCGTGATGATTATTCCGTTCACGCCTGCGTGAAAAGCTTTCCCATACCGAACGAACCCGAGCTCTATCGACGCAGCCGCGCCGTTGCGGCACCATCGCACCACGGCGACAAGCAACGTTGCACCACACCGCCGCGCGGCCGCTGATGTGCATCTCGGTTCTAATACGATCCCGCCGAACGATTGGCTCTCGAACGCTTCGCGACGGCCCCACCCGTCACGCCATGCCCAGCCACGGATTGAGCAATCGCACGCCGGCCCGTTCGAAGTTGGCGGTGTTGTGTGTGACCACACCGAGTTCCTGCACCAGAGCGGTGGCGGCCAGCAGTGCGTCGGGCTGCGAATACGTGTAGTTCGCCTTTTGCCCGTCCCAGACCAACCTCCGCCAACGCAGCAGTACGGGGCCGTCCACCTCCAGGATGCGGTCGCTGAACCACGGGAGCAAATCGTCGCACACCCGGGCGTTCTGGCGCTCCCTGCGCCAAAGGTTGCATCGGCAGGTCAAGCCCGGCTACCGCTTCGCTCCTCCCAACGACAGGCAGCGCCGACTCCACGCAGCGCCAACCCGGACCCGCATCCCATGCCTCCGCCCCTCTATATCCTGCTCGGCTATCTGTTCGGCTCGATCCCCTTCGGCCTGCTGCTGACCCGGGCAGCGGGGCTGCCGGACATCCGAACCATCGGCTCCGGCAACATCGGGGCCACCAACGTGCTGCGCACCGGCAACAAGGGGCTGGCCGCTGCTACCCTGCTGCTGGACGCGGCAAAGGGCGCCGCGCCGGTGCTGTTGGCTGGCTTCCTGAGTGGCCGGGATGCGGCGTTATGGGCAGGGCTCGGCGCCGTACTGGGCCATCTCTTCCCGGTCTGGCTCCGCTTCAAGGGCGGCAAGGGTGTCGCCACCAGCTACGGCGTGCTGTTTGCCGTCGCCTGGCCGGTAGGGCTGGCAGCCGGCGCCGCCTGGCTGATCGCCGCCGCCGCGCTGCGGCGCTCCTCACTTGCCGGACTGATCTCCTTCGCGCTGGCACCTTTTCTCGCCTGGGAGCTGGCCGATTTGGGCGCCGTTAAGCTGGCGTTGGCGATTGCCGTGCTTGTGTATGCCCGCCACCACGCCAACATCCGCCGCCTGCTGGCCGGCACCGAGCCCCGGATCGGCCAGCACAGCAGCGGCAAGGCGTAGCGCTGGCCCGCAGGCATGCTCTCTCGATCCCCTTGGGCCGGCGGTGCAACAGGATGCCCCGTCCGTGGCACGACCGCGCCCCGACCAATTGCTCGACTGCTGGCGTCTCGCCCAAACCGAGGGCGTTGGACCCATCACCTGGCGTCGCCTGTTGGCGCGCTACGGCGGCGCCACCGCGGCGCTTGACGCCCTGCCTCGCCTCGCCCGCGCCGGCGGCCGCACCGCGCCGCCCGCGATCCCGACGACGGCCGACGCGGAAAGAGAACTCGACCGCCTGCGGAAAATCGGCGCCAAGCTGCTGGTGCTCGACGACCCCGGCTACCCGCCGCTGCTCGCCATGCTGGCTGACGCCCCCCCGGTCATTGCGGTGCAAGGCGACCCCTGCATGCTGTCCGGCCGCGCAGTCGCCATGGTGGGGGGCCGCAACGCTTCCGCCAACGGGCAGCGCATGGCGGAGAGCCTGGCGGCGGGGCTGGCCTGTAGCGTGACCGTGGTATCCGGCCTGGCACGCGGCATCGACGCCGCCGCGCATGCCGGGGCGTTGACCACCGGCCGCACGGTCGCCGTCGTGGCGGGCGGCCTCGACCTGCCCTACCCGCCGGAAAATGCAGCGCTGCAACGGCGGATTGCCGAGGGCGGAGCAGTGGTGGCGGAGACGCCACTGGGCACCGCGCCGCAGGCGCGGCATTTCCCCCGCCGGAACCGCATTATCGCCGGGCTGTCGCTCGGGGTAGTAGTAGTGGAGGCGGCGACGCGTTCGGGCAGTCTGATCACCGCCCGCATCGCCCAGGAGATTGGCCGAGAAGTCTTCGCCGTGCCCGGATCGCCCACCGATCCGCGCTCCCGCGGGGCCAATGACCTGTTGCGTCAGGGTGCGATCCTGACGGAAACCGCCGAGGACGTACTGGACAACCTGCCACGGCACCCCATGTTCCCGTCCCTTGACGACAGTGTTACAGCCTCTCCTGGGCTCGCCGAACCCCGCCCCGAATTGGCCGACGACTCTCCCGACCTCCCGCGCGCCAGGTCGCAAGTGCTTGATCTGCTTGGATCTTCGCCAACACCGGTTGACGACGTCGTGCGCCGCTGCCAGTTCTCTCCAGCCGCCGTCATGGTGGTATTGCTGGAACTGGAACTTGCCGGCCGCCTTGAATTACTGCCGGGGAACCGGGTCGCACTACTCACGGACGAGGCTTGCATCTCAGAATGACCGACGTCGTTGTCGTTGAATCCCCGGCCAAGGCCAAGACCATCAACCGCTATCTCGGTGGCGGCTACACCGTGCTGGCCAGCCTCGGGCATGTCCGAGACCTGCCGCCCAAGGACGGCTCCGTCCGCCCCGACCAGGACTTCGCGATGGATTGGGAGTCCGATCCGCGCGGGGAAAAGCAGGTCGGCGCCATTGCCAAGGCGCTGAAGGGCGCCCGCACACTGTACCTCGCCACCGACCCGGATCGCGAGGGCGAGGCGATCTCCTGGCATGTCCGGGCGATGCTGGACGACAGGAAGGCGCTGAAGGGCGTCAATGTCCGCCGCATCACCTTCAACGAGATCACCCGCAGCGCCATCCGCGCCGCCATCGCCGCGCCGCGCGACCTGGACCAGCCGCTGATCGAGGCCTACCTGGCCCGCCGCGCGCTGGACTACCTGGTGGGCTTCACCCTGTCGCCCGTGCTGTGGCGCAAGCTGCCGGGCAGCCGGTCGGCCGGGCGCGTGCAGTCGGTCGCGCTGCGGCTGATCTGCGAGCGCGAAGCCGAAATCGAGATCTTCAAGGCCCGCGAGTATTGGACCGTGGAGGCGGTGTTCACCACCCCCGGCGGCGCCCCGTTCACCGCGCGGCTGACCCATCTGAACGGCAAGCGGCTCGACCAGTTCGACCTCAACAACGAGGCGCTGGCGCAGGCCGCCAAGGCCGCGGTTGAGGCGGGAACGTTCACCGTCGGCTCGGTCGAGCGCAAGCGTGTCAAGCGCAACCCGCCGCCTCCCTTCACCACATCCACGTTGCAGCAGGAAGCGAGCAGAAAACTGGGCTTCGGCGCGCAGCAGACGATGCGGACCGCCCAGCAGCTCTACGAGGGCATCGACATCGACGGCGAGACCGTCGGGTTGATAAGCTACATGCGCACCGACGGCGTCTCCATGGCGAAGGAAGCGGTGTTCGCCATCCGTGACCACGTCAAGAGCGCCTACGGCCCGGACTACCTGCCGGGGGCGCCACGCGAGTACCAGACCAAGGTGAAGAACGCGCAGGAAGCGCACGAGGCGATCCGTCCCACGGACGTCGCCCGCACGCCCGATTCGGTGGCGCGCGACCTGTCGTCCGACCAGCGGCGGCTGTACGAGCTGATCTGGAAGCGCGCCGTCGCCTCGCAGATGCAGTCCGCCGAACTCGACCAGGTTGCCGTTGAGGTAACCGACGGCAAGGGCCTGAAGCTGCGCGCCACCGGCTCGATCGTCGCCTTCGACGGCTTCCTCAAGCTGTATCGAGAAGACACCGACGACACCGCCGAAGGCGCCGCCGCGGAGGAAGACAATCGCATGTTGCCGCCGATGGCGGAACGCGACCCGCTGCGCCGCGGCGACGTCAACGCCTTGCAGCACTTCACCCAGCCGCCGCCGCGCTACTCCGAGGCCAGCCTGGTCAAGAAGCTGGAGGAACTGGGTATCGGCCGGCCGTCCACCTATGCCTCGATCATCTCGGTGCTGCAGGACCGCAAGTATGTCCGGATCGACAAGCGGCGGTTCATTCCGGAGGACCGCGGCCGGCTGGTCACCGCATTCCTGATCAGCTTCTTCGAACACTACGTCGATACCGGCTTCACCGCCTCGATGGAGGAAAAGCTCGACGACATCGCCGACGGCAACGCCGCGTGGCGCGTCATGCTGCGGGCGTTCTGGGACGAGTTCTCCAAAGCCATCGACCAGACCAAGGACCTCAAGATCAGCGACGTGATCTCGGCGCTGGACGAAGACCTGGGGCCGCATTTTTTCCCCGCGCGCGAGGACGGGTCGGATCCCCGGCTATGCACCGCCTGCGGCAATGGGCGGCTGGGGCTGAAGCTGGGGCGTTACGGCAGCTTCATCGGCTGTTCGAACTATCCGGCCTGCCAATACACACGGCGGCTGGCGATCGATTCCGGCGACGACTCACGGCGAGACGCTGAAGGAAGGCATGCGCGTGCTGGGCGCGCACCCGGACACGGGGGACGAGATCACCGTCCGGCGCGGCCCGTACGGGCTGTACGTGCAGCTTGGCGAGAACGGCGCGGACAAGAAGGTCAAGCCGCGCCGCACATCGCTGACCCGGGGCATGGACGGCGACCAGATCACACTTGAGCAAGCGCTGGGGCTGCTGTCGCTGCCGCGCGTGATCGGGGTCCATCCGGAGACACGGGAAGAAATCCAGGCGGGAATCGGGCGGTTCGGACCCTATGTTCGCATGGGCGCGGTGTACGGCTCGCTGGAGCGCGACGACGACGTGCTGGCGATCGGCATGAACCGCGCGATGGACCTGCTGGCCAAGAAGCTGGCCAGCGTGCGCACGATCGGACCGCATCCGGGCGACAAGGAGCTGGTGTCGGTGCGCAAGGGGCGTTTCGGCCCGTATGTGCAGCACGGGAAGACAGTGGCGAACCTGCCGCGCGGCGTGCTGATGGATGACCTGACGCTGGATGAGGCGGTGGCGCTGCTGAAGGAGAAGGGCAAGACATTGAAGCCTCGCGGCGCCGGCGCGCGGCGCGGTGGGCGCGGCGCGGCGGCGAAGCCGGCGGCGCCGACAGCCAGCGCGGGAATGAAGGAAGCCGCTTCTGTGAAGAGACCGGCGAGAGCGAAGCCAGCGGCGGGTGCAAAGCCGAAGTCCAAGGCAAAGTCGGCCAAGCGCCCGGCCGGCCGCAAGGCACCGGCAAAGCGCGCGGCGGCAGCGAAGTCCGCGGCTCCGGCGGGGTTGCAGGCGGCTCCGGCGGCGAAGAAGAAAGCGGCGACTGGGAAGAAGGCTGCTCGCGGTAAGCGGCCGGCGGGGAAATCCGCGGCCACGCGCCACGCCGCGGACTGACGGAAGCTGAGCAATACCTCTGCGTAGTAAGCCCTGATCCTGAAAACGCAGCATCATGAGCCACCTCGGTCACGCCTGACGGAGGGCAGCATCACGTGCTTGCCGTGCCGCATCGGGGAATGATAAACATCGCTCATGCTGATCACCCCGGAACAGATTCGAGCCGCGCGCGCCCTGCTACGCCTGGACCCGGCCAAGCTGGCGCATGATGCCGGCATCTCCGTCGTCACGCTGCGACGGCTGGAAGCCAAGGACGGGTTGTCGAAAGTGGCGCCTACGACCGTCGACGAAGTTCGTAAGGTCCTGGAGCAGGCGGGTGCCGAGTTCATAGATCGCGGTGTCCGGCGCGGCGCCGCGACGCCGGAAGCAATCTGCTCGATCAAGCAGGAGATCGACCAGATCGTGGCGCGCGGCACTGCCCTGATGGCGCAATACCCATATCTGACCGATGATGAACTCTACTACGAGGCCGGACTTTGACTGCGATCGCCGTGGACACCTCGGCGATCGTCGCGATCCTGCGAAATGAGCCGGAGAAGGATCGCTTCGTCGACGCGATCCTGGCGGCGAGTAATCGTTTCTTGTCGGCTGTCAGCTTGCAGGAGCTGGGAATGGTCGTCGCGGGACGCCATGGTGACGATCGGACCTGGGAACCGCTGGATGCACTCCTGGCCCGGTTGAATTTGGAAATAGTCGCGCACGATGCAAACCTTGCCCGGATAGCGCGCGAAGCGTTCCTTCGCTTCGGCAAGGGCCGCCATCCAGCGCGGTTGAATTTCGGTGATTGCGCGACATACGCTCTAGCCAAGGCCAATAACCTGGCACTTCTGTTTAAAGGTGACGGTTTCACCAAGACCGACATTGGGGTGGCTGTCCCGGCGGCCTAACGTCGCTACGCTGGTCGTCGGCGACAAGCCTATCCGTCCCCAACACCTTTGCTCCCCATGTGTGCCGGTTGGCGCGGAGAAGGTAAAATCACCACAGGGACACAAAGGCACGAAGTTTGAGGCCATGGCACGTCATGCACGGTCGAAACGAATGCACGGCGTGGTTGATCAAATTCTTCGTGCCTTTGTGTCTTCGTGGTGAATCTACTTGCTTCGCGCCAACCGCACGGCCTTTACCGCGACACAACCCCTTCGCCCGCCAGCGCCTCCACCTCGCTTGCACTCATCCCCAGCCACGACTGCAACACCTCGCCGGTGTGCTGGCCCAACACCGGAGACGTCACCAGCGTGGGCGGTTTGCCGTCGATCCGTACCGGCCAGGCGGGCATCTTGAAATCGCCGTGCGTCGGATGGTGAATTGTCTGCATGATGCCGCGCTGTTCGAAGCTCGGATCGTTGTGCAGTTCCATCGTGTCCAGCACGGCGCCCGCAGGGATGCCGGCGTTGCCGACTGCGTTCATCGCCTCGTGTTTGGTGTGCTGCCGTGTCCAGGCGGCGATGATCGCGTCCACCTCCGGCTCGCGTGCCACCCGATCCGCCGGCGTGGCGTAGCGCGCATCGCCGAGCAAATCCTCGCGGCCGACCAGCTTCAGCAGGCGGTCCCAATGTTCGGGATTGGCGCGGCTGGTCATGATGTAGACGTAATCGTTCGGGCCGCCGGGAGCGCACGGATACAGCCCCATCGGCGCATTGTTGACGCCCGGTATCTTGTCGCCGCCGCGCTGCGCCGGCTTGCCGGTCAGCCCCTGGGTGGCGAAGTTGATCCGCATGTAGTGCATGATCGCGTCCTGCATCGCCACTTGCAGCCGCCGCCCTTGCCCGGTGACCTGCCGCTTGAACAAGGCGCTGGCGATGGTGATCGCCATCAGCATGCCGGTGCCGGTGTCGCCCAGCGAAATGCCCGGCCGGGTCGGCGGGCCGTTCGGATCGCCGGTCACGCTGAAGGTGCCCCCGGCCGCCTGCGCGATCATGTCGAACGCGAGGTTCTTCTCGTACGGGCTGCCCTCGCCGAACCCCTTCACCGAGGCGTAGATGATGCCCGGGTTCAGTTCGCGCACCGCGTCGTAGCCGAGGCCCAGGCGCTCGATCGTGCCGGGCGCAAAGTTCTCGACGCAGACATCGGCTTTGCGCAGCATGTCCTTCACCAGAGCCAGCCCCCGGGGCGACTTCAGGTTCAGCGCGATGGACTTCTTGTTGGCGTTGAAGACGTGGAAATAATAGGGGTCGGTGTCGGGCTTGCCGGGCTGCCGGCGGCGGCCGGGATCGCCCATGTTCGGGTTCTCGATCTTCACCACTTCCGCGCCCATCCAGGCGAGCGCCTCGGTGCAGGAGGGGCCGGCCTCGAACTGGGTGAAGTCGACAACCCGCACCCCTGACAGGAAGTCCACGTCCGCGCTGTTGCTTTCCATCGTTCGCCACTCCTCCCGCATCGATATGGGTTCAGCTTACGAGACAAGTGCGTCGGGTGAAATCCCTGCCCGGTGGCGCCTGGCATCATCGTTCGCAAGCATGACGCCAGGGATCAGGACAATCGCGCTTGGCATTGGACTGTCGGCAGCAAGGAAGCTTTTAACACGGAGGCAGAATGAGAACCATGGAGAACCACGGAGCCAGTGTGCCTGCCCCGCTGCCGGAGCGGCACACCGGTTCCGTGGTTCTCCGTGGCCCTCGTTCTGCCTCCGTGTTAAATGCTTGGCGGTGGTGCTCGCATCTTCCTGCGATACAGGAATTTCACCAAGTACCCATCACGGCAAATGCGATACCCCTGGATGTCAAATTGTCAAGGTCGGTCAAAAGCTTCGTCATTTTATCCCTTCCAGCGACCGATAGAAACGCGCCGGCCCATCCACTTCCTCCACCCGACCATGTTCGATCAGCAGAAACCTTGTGGCGACGGCGCCAACAAAACTGCGGTCGTGCGATACCAGAATGCAGGTCGGCGCATGCGCCAGAATCTCCGCCTCAAGAGATTCCTGCCCGGCGATGTCCACGTGGTTCGTCGGCTCGTCCAGCAGGTAGAAGTTCGGCTCGGCAAGACGCAGCGCGAGCAAGCCAAGCCGTGCCCGCTGGCCGAGCGACAGAACGCGTACCGGGCGGCGTTGCATGTCCACCGTGAAGCCGGCGCCGGCAAGGAGGCTCGTGCTGCGTTGGTCGCCAAGCCGGAATCGCCCAGCGATAAAGCCGTGCGGCGTATCATCCAGCGGCAGTTGCGACATGAGCTGATCCATGTAGCCCAGCACGATGGATGACGCGGCCCGAATGCCGGGCACAGCGTCGGACGCGGCGATGGCCCCTCGCAGACGCTGAATGAGCAGGGTCTTGCCCACTCCGTTGCGGCCCAGCAACACGATGCGATCTTCCTGGAACACGTGCAGCTTGTCGATCCGCAACAGCTCGCGCCCGTCTGGTATACAAACGCGCAGATCGGCGATGTCGAGTAACACGCGGGCGTGGGTGCCTCGGTTGGCCAGACGAATATCGCCGGTGCGCTCGACATGGCCGGGACGCAGCGTCTGCTCCAGCGTCTCGGCGCGCTTGTTAAGTTGCATCGCTTTTTTCAGCAGCAGGTCGCTGCCACTATTGACGCCGACATTCTTGAGTTCAGCCGCATTGCGCCGCAGCCGGTCGGCCTCGCGCGTGCCCTTCGCCAGTTTCCGTTCCGCGGCCTGATCGTCGTCGGCAAGCAAACCGCGGGCGATGCTGTACGGGTGGCTGTAGCTTGGACAATGGCCGGGACGCAGGAACAGCGTTCGCGTCGTGCAGGCGTCCAGGAAGCTGGCGATCGTGACTGGCAATGACGATCGGGATCGGGCCCGCCTCCTCGGCGATCCAGCGTTCCAGGCGCTGGATCTTTTCCAGATCAAGGTGATTGGTCGGTTCATCGAGCAGGAGCGCGTCCGGTTCTGTGACCCAGGCGCGGGCGACCAGGGCGAGCCGCTGCCAGCCACCGCTGAGATCGCCGACGGGACGGTCGTGCAGTTCCGCCGGCGCGCCGAGGGCGTCGAGAACGACGCCGACCCGCCACTCGTTCGCATCGCGGTCGGCGGGCGGCAGGGCACGGCGGATTGCCTCCGCCAGCGGCAGTGTGCGCAGCTTGTCCGGCATCTCCTGCTCGACGTAGGCGACGCGCAGGCCGCGTGAGAACACGATGTCGCCCGTGGTGGGTTCGGCCAGGCCGGCGAGACAGCGCAGCAGCGTGGTCTTGCCGCCGCCATTGGCGGCGACCAGACCGACGCGGTCGGTGCCGCCGATGACCAGACTGAGGTTTTCGAATAACGGACGCGGCGTCAGCACGCCGACCCGACGCAGGCTGATGGAGCCCATGGGAATGCTCATTGAATATGCGGCGGCGCGTGGCCGACCGCGGTCACTGGGAGCGACGTTCAACAGGCGATCCGGCGCGAGGCGCCGGAGCGCGCATGACGCTCAGGGCAGGTGTAGCTGGCCTGCCCTGCGGCGATTTACCGCAGGGCGGCGACAGGGCCGCGCGGATGATGCTGATTATATGCGGTCATGCAGCCCTCCTGCGGTTCAGGGTTGAAATCGTTACCAGTGTAAACGCGAGAATGCGGGCCGTGCAAGCCGGTGTGTCCGGCCAGCGTCGGCTGCGCAATCACGTCACCCTGTCACTAACGATTGTAAGCGCGATGTCAGCGCGCCAATCGTTGCCAGTGCTGCTCGTAATGCCGCCTCCCCCGGGTCGGGTTCGTCGTCCTCTTCCACCCCGGGATAGCGATACGCGACGCTCCAGACCGTCAACGGACCTATTGCATCGAGTATTGGGCTCAGATCCGGATAGAAGGGCATGGCGCGGCCTGCCAGTTCAGCAAGGTCATGGGTACGGGGAAACCCGGCGCCAGCAACCACCAACAGGCCTTTTACGAGCTTCTCGGCGGCTTGCTGGCAGTGATACGCCGCTATGCCCGATGCCGGCTCGGACATCTCAGGGCACGCACGCGCAACCCGCGCGTCCTCCATAGCCACTGCAAGCCACCGCGCCGCCTCGCGTCGCCGCTCGGACTCCGTCGCATCCTCGTCAGGGACGCTCATACACGACAACGCCTTCGGACGCGGCCTGATAAGCCAAGCTACCCGCAATCCTGCTCTTGCGCAGGAAGACTGATTCCCGACATGGGATGACATCCGCCGGGTGACGATAGCTCTGCCGCGCCGCATACCCGGCCGCAAGCGTCAGTTTCTCGCGAGGCGCATCGTCGTCGAGGATTACCAGGAGGTCGATGTCGCTGTCCGGTCCGGCCTCGCCACGCGCAGCCGAGCCGAACAACACGACCCGACGTGGCCGGAAATAGGCAATCACAGGCTCAAGCAATTCCACCGGGACGTGCTGTGCGCTCATGGGCTCACCATATACCCAAAGTCCTTTCTGGCGCAGCAGGCATCCACGTCTACACCCGCCCGGCTATCAACTTCTTCAAATCCGCCTCCGGCCGAGCGCCGTAATGGCTGATCACCTCCGCCGCCGCGATGGACCCCATCCGGCCGCACACCGGCAACGACTTGCCCGCCGTCAAACCCGCCAGGAAGCCGGCCGCATACGCATCCCCGGCGCCGGTCGTATCCACCACCCGGGTCGGCTCGGCCGCGACCTCCACTGTCTCCGTGCCGCGCAGGATGACGCTGCCGGCCTCGGACCGGGTCAGCACGGCCAACGCCACGTCGCGGCGCGCCGCCTCGACGGCAGCGTCGAACGTGTTCTCCTCATACAGCGACGTGATCTCTGCTTCGTTGGCGAACAGGATGTCCACGTCGTTCGACACCAGGTCACGAAACGCCGCGCGATGGCGATCGACGCAGAAGGCGTCCGACAGCGACAGCGCCACCTGACGCCCGGCCGCATGCGCCGTGGCCGCGGCGCGACGGAACGCGGCCTGCGCTGCCGGAGGATCGAACAGATAACCCTCGAGGTAGGTGATCGCCGAATCCGCCACCAGCGTTTCGTCCACATCCTCCTCGCCGAACGACACGCAGGCCCCAAGGTAGGTGTTCATCGTGCGCTGCCCGTCCGGCGTCACCAGCACCAGGCAGCGCGCGGTCGGCGCCCCGTCAATCAGCGGCGCCGACGGAAAATGCACACCGGCCGCGCGGATGTCATGCCGGAACACCGCGCCCAACTGGTCCATCGCCACCTTGCCCAGATACGCCACCCTCGCCCCCAGAGCCGCCGCCACCGCACACGTATTACCCGCGGACCCGCCACTGCTCTCCTCGCCTGGCGGCATCGCGGCATACACCGCGTCGGCGCGCTCGGCGTCCACCAGGATCATCGCGCCCTTCAGCATGTCGTGCCGCGACAGAAACGAGTTATCCACCTGCGCCACCACATCGACCATCGCGTTGCCGATGCCCAGCAGGTCGAATTTTACGTCATCCATGATTCACTGCCCCTATACTTCAATGCGACCGGGGCGGATGCGCCCGCACCGCCTTCTCGTTCACTTCGACGCCCCAGCCCGGTCCGGTCGGGAGGATGAGTTCGCCGTTCTCGATCGCCGGCGGGTTAACGAACAGTTCGTCGCGCCAGGACACGCTGTCGATGTCGATCTCCATTACCCGGAAGTTCGGTATCACGGCGCAGAACGCCGCGCTGATGCCGGAGCATAGATGGCCGTAGTAGTTGTGCGGCGCGCAGTTGACTTCGTAGGCGTCGGCCATCGCGGCGATCTTGATCGATTCGAGGAAGCCGTTCCAGATCACGTCGATGATCGCGACGTCCTGGGCATAGGCGTCGAAGAACGGCCGGAACGCCCGCCGTCCGCACACCGATTCCAATGACGCGATCGGACACGGTGCGGCGCGCCGGATCAGCGCCAGCGATTGCGGATCCCAGGTGTCGATTTCCAGCCAGGTCATATCGAACGGTGCCACCGCCTTGGCGACCTGGAGGTAGCCCTCGGTCTTGAAGTGGTAGTTGACGTCGAGGTGCAAGCCCATCTCCGGCCCGGCGCCCTCGCGAAACGCGGCAAGCTGCTTGTGCAACGACTGCAACGTCGCACGATCGATGTTGAGTTCGGGCCAGCCGGGCGTGCGGCCGAAGCCGGGACCGAAACCGACCAGCTTCTCGCCGTCGAAGGGGAGAATATTGGTCTTCAGCGCCTTGAAGCCGCGCCGCTTCACCTCAGCGCCGAGTGCGGCAATGTCGTCATAGGTGCGCAGCGGCTTGCACCCGACCAGCTCATGGTTGCGGACGCGATAGGAGCCGCAATGCGACCAATAGACCGGAATGCGCGTGCGCACCGGGCCGCCGAACAGTTCGTAAACGGGGACGCCGAGCGCCTTGCCTTTGAGATCGAGCAAGGCGTTCTCGATCGCGGCGATGGCGCGCGCGTTGACGCCGCCGGGCGCCTGCACCTGCCGCACCCACAGGCCCGAGGAGATGTGCTGCACCGGACGCGGGTCCTGGCCGATCAGCGGTTCGGCGAGGCCATGGATCACCCCGGTGAGGCCGCGGCTGCCGTCGGCCTCGGTGTATTCGGACCAGCCGGTGATGCCGTCATCGGTGGTGATCTTGAGGAAAGAGAACGTGCGCCAGCCGGCGTCGCAATGCAGGTCTTCGATGCGGGCGATTTTCATGACGTTCCTCGGTTTTCGCGGCTTTGGGCGGCAGAGGATAATGCATGTCGGGCAATGCGCGTAGGGGCGGGACGCATGGCAGGGCACGGTCCCGCGCTTGAGGCCCGGTGTAGGGTGGAGGAATCGCGGCAGCTAACCGTGGCACCCTCCCCTAACACCACTCGAACGCGACCGGCTAGCTCGTCCTAACGCTTCGGTCCCGGCGTCCCGGTGTCATTGCGAGCGAAGCGAAGCAATCCTCCGCGTGGGTTCGCTGGATCATTCGGGGCAGATTGCTTCGCCTGGCTAGCAAGAAACAACCCGTGTTGCCCGGCTCCCACGTCATGGCGGGCGAAGGCCCGCCATCCACGACTATGCTGCGTGCCGCGAGAAAAGTCGTGGATGCCGACCTACGTCGGCATGACGTGGGGGGCGGGCACCACCGCAGTTTCATTCAGGGCGGGTCGGCCGCGCCGGCCGGTGTCCGACTCGCAATGACCGAATTGGACGCGGGAACGATTCGTCGGAGTCAGAATACGAGCCAGAGGTGATCTGCGGTGTCCGCTTGTACGAAATTCTTAATCTTCATAACCATTGCGGCGCTTCAGCGGCGCGCTACTCTCCCGCATCGGAGGAACGACCCTGCATGTCGAAGCGGCTGGACCCCTCGTGGATTGTGATGGAAAGCATCGAGAACCCCCAGCACGACCGCTGCGTGGACGTATTTTCGCGCCCGGACGGGAGCTTCGGATTTGAGGAGTTCCGCCGCGACGCAGAGGACGCTGGAGCGTGGACTCCGGTCAGCTACTTTTCCGGCCTGCGCCATGCCTCGAAAGACGAATCCTTGGCCGAGGCGGCGCGGCGGGTCGCGTGGCTCGCTCTGCGAAAATCTTGAATGACGCGCCCTGCCGATCGCCCTCGATCCACGCACGCCTTGCAGTGCGACGACCCACTCCTACTCCGCCGCCAACGCGCCGCGCACCTGCAAGCGCCGCAGCGCGCGATCGATCCATTGCGCCGTCAGCTTCTCCTGCGTACCGTTCTGGCCCAGCCGTTCGTGCAGCGCGGGGAAATCCACCCGATCCAGCGCCTGGTCCTGGTTGAAGCAGGAGAACACCACCGTCCGCGCGCCCGTCACCGGATCGATCTGCGGCTGGAGGCACTGCGCGCAAACCTCTTTCATCATGCACTGCATCGGCGAGTTGATCGACCCGATCGCGGTGTGACCAGGCTTCAAGTACGGCGCCAGCACACCATGCCGCGCCATGCCGACCGCCTGCATCATCCGGTCCGAACCAATAACGATCATGTGCTCGACCTCGATCAGTGGAATTGCCTGAGCGCCCAACTGGCCGGAGCCGTACGCCGCCATTCCCTGCACGATGTTGCCCGCCACACTGCGATCCTGCGGCCGGCCGGGGTTTGGCATAAATCCCGGGTACTCGTCGCAGCACCACACGATGACATCGGCGGCGCGCTCGATCTCCTCCACCTTGTAGCGATCCTGCGCCGCCTTGTAGCCGGCGAAGTACAACACGCGCGACCCCGCCGCGCGCAGCGCCGCGCCGATCGAGAACAGCACGGCGTTGCCCAGTCCGCCGCCCAGCAGCGCCACGGTCTTGCCCGCGGGAATTTCCGTGGGCGTACCGGTCGGGCCCATCAGCACCACCGGCTCGCCCGGCTTTAGCAACGCGCACAGGTCGGAGCTGCCGCCCATCTCCAGCACGATCACCGACACCAGGCCGCGTTCCGGATCGGTCCAGGCGCCGGTCATCGCGAGGCCTTCCATGGTCAGCACCGTGGCGACACTGCCGCCGTCCGGTCCCGCCTCGGCGATACGCGCCGCGTGCATTTCGTAGTTTTGCAGCCGATAGAATTGGCCGGGACGGAAGGCGCGCGCAGCGGCCGGCGCGCGCACTACCACCTCGACGATGGTGGGAGTCAGGCGCTGCACCGCGTGCACGGTCGCGCGCAGTTCGTCGCGGCAGCGCGCGATCAAATCGGCGCCGGAGATGCCGTCCGCGTCTTTGGATGGGACGCTGGTGGCTGCGCTGTACTCGTCATGCCGACGAAGGTCGGCATCCACGACTTTGTCGCCCACTCCGGGAAAAGTCGTGGATGGCGGGTCTTCGCCCGCCATGACGGCTTGAGGCAGAACAGCCAGCGCGGCCGACACCACGGGGTAGCCGCGCTTCGCCCCGCCCATCGCCTTCACCACGTTGCCGAAGAAGCTCGGGTGCAGGTCGCCGAAGAAACTGACGAAGCGGCCATTATCGGCGCGGTGCATCAGCACGTGCGTGACGTCGGGCTTGGCCAGGCCGCGCACCGGCGAGACCGGAGCGCCGGTCGCGTCCACCGCCTGGAAATACCGGCCGTCGAGCACGAAACGGCCGTCCTCGCGCGCCAGCACGGTGTTGGGCTGGGTGCCGGCGGCGACCAGCACGGCGCGCGCGGGTAGCACCGCTTCCGACCCGTCGGCACGGGTGAAGCGCATCGCCGAGGCGTGACCGTGTGCATCCACATCGACGGCACGCGGCGTCAGTCCCTCGGCGAAGCGCACCGCCTCCTCCATCGCCTTCGCCACTTCCTCGTGGTTCAGCGTGTAGGACGGCGCATCGATCAGGCGGCGGCGATAGGCGATGGTGGCGCCGCCCCATTGGTCGAGCAATTGCGCCACGCGCGGGGCACGGTTTTCGCGCGCGGCGGCGTCGCGCTCGGCACGGATGGCAGCGGCGTGGGCCAGGAACTCGTCCGCGACGGTGGTTTCTTCGGGGTTCCAGCGCCGCCGCACCGCCGCCTCGCCGCGCTCCGCGGCCAGGGTGCGGTAGCGCAGCGCGAATTTCTCCACCTGCCGCACATAGTACGCGAGGCTCTCGGTCGCGGTGTCGATTGCCGTCAATCCGCCGCCGATCACCACCACGGGCAGGCGCACCTGCAAATTGGCAATGGAGGAAAACTTCGCCGCGCCGGTCAATTGCAGCGCCATCAGGAAATCCGACGCCGCGCGCACGCCGCGCGCCAGTCCGTTGGGAATATCCAGCACCGTCGGCTTGCCGGCGCCGAGGCACAGCGCGATGTGGTCGAACCCCATCGCCCAGGCGTCGTCCATCGACAGCGTCGCCCCGCCACCGAACCTGATACCGCCGAAATGCGCGAACTTATCGACCCGCCGTTCCAGCAGCAGGCGCACCAGCTTGAGATAGTTCTTGTTCCAGCGCACGGTGATGCCGTACTCGGCGACGCCGCCGAACCCGGCCATCACCCGGTCGTCGAGGTTCTTGAACAGTACCTCGGTATCGCGCACGGGCGCGGTCGGGTCGATACCCAGCGGTTCGATGCGCAGACCGTCGATCGCCACCACGGTGTGGCCGTCGTTCATCAGGTGATGCGCCAGGGTGAACCCCGCGGGTCCCAAGCCGACGATTAACACCTTCCGCCCGCTATCGGGACGCGGCAGCGGGCGGCGGATATCCAACGGATTCCAGCGCGTCAGCAGCGCGTAGATCTCGAAACCCCAGGGCAGCGACAGCACGTCCTTCAGGACGCTCGTCTCGGCCTGCGGAATATCGACCGGGTCCTGCTTCTGGTAGATGCAGGCCTTCATGCAATCGTTGCAGATGCGGTGCCCGGTCGCCGCCATCATCGGATTGTCGATGGCGATGGTGGCGAACGCCCCCAGCACACTGCCTTGCGCGCGCAGGGTGTGCATTTCGGAGATCTTCTCGTCGAGTGGGCAGCCGGCCAGCGTCACCCCGAACGGCGATTTCTGGAACTGCCCGGTCTTGCGATCCTTCAGGCCGGTGCTACACGAATCCTTGCCCTGGGTGTGGCACCAGATGCAGTAGTTGACCTGATCCAGCGCCTGCTGGCGGTTCATCCCGTGATCGGTCAGCGCGAACCCGTCGCGTTGCCGCCAGTCGTGTTCCGGCAGGCGCAGCATGGTAACGCCGTCTCGCTCGATCGTTTCGACCGGCACCAGGTGATTGTAGTCGAGCCGATGCGGCACACCGAACAACGTACCGCCGCGATGCGCTGCGCGGCCCAGCGGCGTCAGCGTCGCCCAGGCGGCGTAGCGCAGCGCAAGATCGAGACCGGCGGCAGCGCCCTCGGCAGCTTGTGCCTTCTCCCAGACTGCAACATGCTTGGCGAACGCCGGTTCGGTCAGGGGCTCGTCCATCGCGGCTTCCAGCGCCGCGCGCACGGCGTTGCCATCGAAGCCCGACGGATCGGGATACTTCTTGACCGCCTGGCGCTGCACGAACAGCCGCTTGCAGGCGTGGATCGGGTCCAGCGCCACGGTCTCGCGCGCCAGCGCCAGCGTCTCCGCCTCGATGCCGAACAGCGTGGCGACGAATCCGTCGAGATGCGGTCCCAGTTCCACCACAAGCTGGCTCTCGTCTTTCGCCGCCAGTGCATCCGGCGTGGCGCGCGCGGCCAGCAGGCGAACGTGCAGACCGGCATCCTCGGCCGCCAGCCGGTCGAGGAACGCCCGGTCCAGCCGGATCAGCCCGTCCCGCTCCGCCAGGTCCGTAAAGCCGAAGCCGAAGCCGAGCGGCGGCACGGGGTCGGTCACCGCATCCAAGTGGGGGGCATCCAAACTGGGTCTCCGTCAGGCTCAGGCCAGCTTGCGCAACAATGCCATGAGCTGGGTTTGCTCGGGCGCATTCAAAGGGGCGAGTGCCGCGTCGTGCGCCCGCCGCGCGCATGCCACGGCGCGGGCGATCAGGGCAATCCCCTCCTCGGTCGGGGCCAGCACGGCGGTGCGGCGGTCCATCGGGTCCACGGCGCGGCACAGCAGGCCGCGGGCGGTCAGGCGGCGCACCACGCCCTGGATGGTGGCCGGGTCCATGGCGGTGAGCCGGCCGAGCAAGTTCTGCGTGACCTTACCGAGCTCGACCGCCTTGAACAGGGCGGCGAACTGGGTCGGGGTCAGGCCGTGACTGCCGGCGATCTCCAGGAATAGCGAAACATGCCGCTGGTGCGCCCGGCGGAGCAGGAAACCGATATGATCCTCGACCAGGAACTCGCCGCGGGGGCGAGGCTGGCCATCGGCTGATGGCACGGCGTTCTCCCCAGGACGCGTAGTCGTATGTTTACGAATGACCGCTGGCGGGGTCAAGGCGGGTTGGAAAAGCGGCGATCGCTCCTGGCCTGCAAGCCGGGGCTTTCCTGCCCTGCGGCGGCGCCGGCCCAACCGGTGCGACTCCGGCGAGACGCGTCCGAATGCCTGCGCTCGGGCAACCGGTCGGCCTACCTTGCGTTTGGCAGCGTCCAGGCGCGGCCGCGGTGACCAGGAAAGCATTCGGGCGGCTGCGGCGGTTCATCGCATTTGCCGCGCAGGAAATCGCCGATGGCGCTGTCTTGCATACGGGGTGCGGCCAGGAACCCGGCGATGATGGTAAGCGCAACGAGAACGATGATCGTCGTCTTGCTCATTGGTTCAACATGGCCGGAATGCGGCTTCATTATCGTTGCGGACACGCAAGGCGCCTGCCGGCGCTTCACGCCCTCGAACTGCTCCGCTATGCATCCGGACGGGAGGAACGCCATGAGCGAGCTTGACCAAGCCTTGCGCGACCTGGTGATCGGCAACCGCATCCTCGCGCATCAGAACGTCGTCGATGGCTACGGCCATATCAGCATCCGCCACCCGTCGAACCCGGAGCATTTCCTGCTGTCGCGCTCGCGCAGCCCGGAACTGGTGACCGCCGCCGACATCATGGAATTCACGCTCGACGGCAAGGTGGTGGGCGACGATCGCCGCCCGCCCTATCTGGAGCGCTTCATCCACGGCGGCATCTATGAAGCGCGTCCCGACGTCCATGCGGTGGTGCACAGCCATGCCGAGGACACGCTGGCCTTCGGCATCACCGACGTGCCGCTGAAGCCGGTCATCCACGTCGCACGCTCGATGGGTGCGAGCGTGCCGGTCTGGGACATCGCCGAGCACTTCGGCGACGACACCAATCTGCTGGTGACTAATGTCGCGCAAGGCCGTGACCTTGCGAAACGCCTCGGCCAGGGTTCGGTGGCACTGATGCGAGGCCACGGGTTCGCCGCGGCGTGCGGCTCGATCCTGGAGGTGGTGCGGCTGTCGGTCTATCTGCCGGTGAACGCCCGGGTGCTGACCGCGGCGATGCGCTTTGGCGCGTTCAAACCGCTGGCGCCGGGCGAGGTCGCCGGACCGGGCGCGTTCGAAACCGGATCGCCCGCCGCGTTACGAGGCTGGGAATACTGGGCGCGCCGGGCCGGGGTCGGCGACTTGCTTGGCGAGATGCCGTAAGGACTCGCGGGGGAATAATCGAATCAGCCGCCGGCAGATCGCGGCTCCCTGTGTCATGGCCGGCGAAGGCCGGCCATGACGGTTAGGGACGGCCGTTGTCGTACGTCAATCGTGTTGCGGGCTGGTATTACTTCCCCCGCGGAGCCTGAGGGCGATCGTCCGCACGATTGCACGTGCCGTGCCGCCCCCGCGCTCAATCGTTCTGTCGGCTGCTGTCCGGCGGGACGCCAGGCGGGGCGGCGACGGCGGCACGCACGGGTGGGCGTGCCATGTGTCGGGTCGCCAAGGCCCGCTGCATGCTGGACAGGCCTCGCAGGACCGCGATCGCGGCTCGGACAGTGTCGTTCCGCTGCGTGGCCAGCGCGGGATTCGTGGCGGGCCAGGGTCGCAGCCGGCGGGCAAAGCGGCGCCAAAGCGGTAACGGGTACGCGGCAGATCCGGCTCCAGATCCTGCGTGCCGGCCTCCTCTGCGGCGGGCGGCGAGTCCAGCCACGACGGCCGCGGCCTGAACATCTGCGTCCGGTTGTCGGGCTCGGCCGATCGGAACGGAAGCCGGCCGGTCGGTCGATTGCGCGGGGGCGACGGCTTTTCGCCGTCCGGCAGGTAGAGCACTGGCTTTTTCATGTCGCCGGGCCCGAGCGTGCGATGGCGATGTTGGTGCGGTATGTCCCGGGGTCGTTTCGGTTTGGAAGGGTGAGCATGCGACAATGGTCCTGCTGAAATCAGTTATATAAACTAACTCATACTAACGATTTCGTCAAGCAAAACCTCGCGCCGCGAGCCCCGCGGCGGCGGCAGTCGGGCTGCGGTCAAGGACAGTGCCGCTTGAGGGTGGAAGCCAGGCCGCTTCGGTACTGTCGGCGCCCAATTTCCCGGCGGTTCGCTTCAGACGCGCTTGCTGCGGCGGGTGCACACCAGGCCCGCCAGACCCGTCGCCAACAAAGCGAACGTTGCCGGTTCCGGCGCCGGAGACGGGTCGAGATTGATCGCCACGTTGAAGCCGGTGTTGTCGTAGTCGACGTAGGCGTCCGGGCCGTTAGAGTAGAGGTTCACCTCGCCCCCGGTTCCGTCGCCGAACAGCAAGCCGCCGTTGGTGATGAGAGGATCGCTGCTCGGCAGCAGCACGTTGTCGAAGAGGAAATAGCCGCTGGGGCTGTACAACTCGTTCGGGCTGTTCGGGTTGACGATCAGCGACAGGACACCGCTTACGCCACCGCCGATAGCGGTGTCGGTGCCAGCGACCACGACATACTCGCCCGGCGCGATCTGGTTCGCCGTCAGCGTACCGCTGCCCGAGACGCCAACGCCCGAGTAGGAGAACACAAAAGTCTGGGCATGGGCCGCGCCGGCCACAAGCGACAGGAGCAAAGCGGCGAGAATTCTTCTCACGACCGACAACCTTCAATTTGGCGGCGTGTTATCACTTTTTAGATGTTTCAGCCAAGTGTCAAAACTGCGCTTTGCCAAAAGATTCTTCCCAGGGGAAATTCCGGCCTTTTGGGCGGGGTTTCGCGGCACGAACGGTGGGGAAGCGATCAGTGACCTCCCAATGACACCGCCAATCCAACCAACTTTACAATCCAAGGTTGCAATACTGACATCAGATCGACATGAGTCGGCCCGGTGGCGCGCCGCAGATAGCGCGCGCCGCCCCCCACGCAGGTGTCATATTTGCAGGCCGTCCCTAACCGTCATGGGCCGGCCATGACGGTTAGGGCGGTCCGTGCGAAGCGGTCGAGAGCCAATCGTTCGGCGGGTTGGTATTACCACGAACGGCCGCGTCCCTCATCCCTCCGGCATCGCGGGCGCCAACCGGCCCCCCACCCGCACCGGCTCGATCCGCCGCGCCAGTCCCGTCGAGTCGTCGGTCTCGACGAACGTGCCGCACACCGTCGCCTCGCCCTCCGCTGGCCCCAGCTTTTCCCCCTTCATCTTGTTCCAGAACCGCAGCGTGGCCCCGCTCTTGTCCATCCCGATCACGCTGTCGTAGTCGCCCGACATCCCGGCATCCGACTGGAACGCCGTGCCGCCCGGCAGGATCTGCGCGTCCGCCGAGGGGCAATGCGTGTGGGTGCCGACCACCGCCGACACCTTGCCATCGAGGAAATGCCCGAACGCCATCTTCTCGCTGGATGCCTCGGCGTGGAAATCGACGAAGATCGCCGCCAGCCCGTGGCTACCGGGAGGCCCCCCCAGTCGGTAGCGCGACAACTCGGCCGCCGTGCCGCGGAACGGGCAATCCAGTGCATCCATGTAGAGCCGCCCCATCGCCTGCATCACCAGCGCGCGGCGCCCTCCAGCCACCTCCACCACGATCGCTCCGGCGCCCGGTGTGCCGGGGGGAAAGTTCAGCGGCCGCAGCAGGCGCGGGTGGTCGGCGATGAACGGGATGATCTCCTTGCGGTCCCAGGCGTGATTGCCCAGCGTGATCACGTCCGCCCCGGCCGCGAACAGCGTCGCCGCCATGTCGGGGCCGAGTCCGAAGCCATGCGAGGCGTTCTCGGCGTTCACTACCGCGAGGTCGATGCGCAGGGCCGCGCGCAGCCGGGGCAGCGCCGCCGCCACCGTTTCCCGGCCGGTGCGGCCAACCACGTCGCCGATGAACAGGATGCGCATTCAGGGGCTGTCCTTGCAGGTGATCACGCCACTATCGGTCGCAACGGCGTCCAACGCCACATCGTCTGGACCGGCCGGCACCTCGGCCACCTCCTGTTCCGCATAGGCAACGCCGAGCGCATACCGGCCCGGCAGCCCGGCCAGGGTGCGGTCGTAGTAGCCGGCGCCGTAGCCCAGCCGGTGGCCGCGCCGGTCGAACGCCAGCAGCGGCACCAGCAGGAAGTCGGGCACCGCTGGCTCGCCCACCGGGCGAAAGGTGCCAAAGCGTTCCGCCGCAAGCACGTCGCCAGGTCGCCACCGGCCGAAGCTCAATGGATTGCCCCGCTTCGGGGTGATCGGCAGGACGATCGGGTGCCCGCGATCGTGAAGTGCCAACAGCAACGGGCGGATGTCGATCTCGCGCCCGATCGGCCAGAAGCCGGACACCACCGCGCCCGCCACCGGCAGTTTTCCCCACCGCAGCACCTGCTGCGTCAGTGCCAACCCAGCGGCGACCGGGTCCCACGCCTCGCGCGCCGCCAGGGCAAGCTGACGCATGGCCTGCTTGGCGTCGGCGAGTTCAGGTGGGGAAATGTGCGGAGCCGCCATGACCGTTGGCGTCTCAACCCTCCAAGGCCTGCTGTTGCAGGTGGGCGCCAGATACCGAGACCAAGATCCCGACAGAGCCAGCTCCCGGAGGTTGCTTACTGGCCCCGGGGATGAATTGCCTGACGCATCGAGCAGCTCCGCCCATGTTACTTAGGGGGCCTCGAGCCCTGCGGCAATGTCCTCCGCGCGCTTTGCCATGCGGGACAGGCGGCGGCCCAGGCGCGAGTTGCCATTCGCCGGAGCACCGGACTGCGCCGATTGCAGCTTGTGCCGCAATTCGTGCAGCTCGTCGGCCATCAGCAGGCTGGCCATGACCAGCATGCGCGCCTCGCCGCTCTGGCCCGCGCTGGATTTCACCGACTCGATTCGCTGATCGACCTCGCGTCCCATCGCCGACAGATGCTGCTCTTCCCCGTCGCGGCAGCCGATCGTGTAAGCGTAACCATTGATCCGCAGCGTCACTTGCGCCATGCGACGTCACCTTCCCTACGCTAGTCAGCCCGGCCTGCTGCCGGAGGAGGTAGTCAATGCTGCCCGCAGTCTATCGATCAAGCCATCGAGTCGCGCGGCAATTTCCTCTACCGGCGGGGCAGGTCCGGTCATATCCGCGGCGAATTCCGCCGACGCGGCGCCTGGGGCGCCCCACGCCGCACCCGGCGCCGCGCCGTCCGGAGCAGGCGCCGCAGCCGTCGGATCACCGGCCGGACGCGATGCGGCGTGCTGGGCAATGCGTTCCAGCGCCGCCTCGAGGCGCGCTGCGGCGTGTTCCGGATCGTCGGTCTCGCCCGCCATGCCTGCCAGGCCCCTCGCCTCGGTTGAACTGCGGCCCGGACTGAAGCCGCGCAACCGGTGTGAGGTCAAGTCAGTGGTCGGTCGTCAGGGGTCAGCGGTCGGTGAGCGCTTCCCAGCGGTGATTGTGCATGGGCTGGCGGAGGCGCGACTGGCCCTGTCGGTTGGGCTGCCTGTCACGCTGCTGTCGGCCCCGGGGGCCGCGCTGCACGCCGGGTGCGGCTGGTGGCGCGCGTTGGTGCGGCAGGCGCGGGCCGAGTTCTCCAGCGTGAAGGTGGCCGAAGTGCTGGATTGCGGCGATGGCGCGGGGCAGGCGCTGGCGGCGCTGCGCATGGGGCAGCGGAGCCTCGTGCTGTCACCCGCGGTGCCCGGCTGGGATGCGGTGGCGGCGATCGCCGCCGAACAGGGCGGCGAGGTGCTGACAGCGGCCCCGCCCGCGCTGGATATGCAGCAGCGCGGGGCCACACGACGCCTACACAATTGGTTGCAGTTGCGAACCACCCCGGGTGACAGCAAGGTGGCTCTGGAGTAGTACCGGCACCATCAGGAAGTCAGTGGAGGGAGCAAATAACCATGCGCGTCACGCAGAAGGTGAAGAAGATTCTCGATTGGTACGAGGGTGATCCTCCCGGCGTGAAAGCCAACCTGGCGCGCATCCTGTCTACCGGCAAACTCGGCGGCACCGGCAAGGTGCTTATCCTCCCCGTCGATCAGGGCTTCGAGCATGGCCCGGCGCGTAGCTTCGCACCCAATCCTCCGGCCTACGATCCGCACTACCATTACCAACTCGCGATTGAGGCCGGCCTGAACGCCTACGCTGCGCCGTTGGGCATGATCGCGGCCGGCGCCGATACCTTCGCCGGACAATTCCAACGATCCTGAAATGCAACAGTTCCAATTCGCTCGCCACCAGCAAGGATCAGGCGGTGACGGCGGGGTCAAGGACGCGTTGCGGCTGGGCTGTGCCGCGATCGGCTTCACCATCTATCCCGGCAGCGAATACGCCTTCGCCCAGATGGAGGAATTGCGCGAACTGACCGCGGAAGCAAAGGACGCTGGCCTCGCGGTGGTGGTGTGGAGCTATCCGCGCGGCCCGAACCTCGACCGCGCCGCCGAAACGGCGCTGGACATCTGCGCGTACGCGACGCAGATGGCGGCGCTGATGGGCGCCAACATCATCAAGGTGAAGCCGCCGTCGGCCGTGATCAGCCTGGAAGCGGCCAAGAAAAGCTACGAGAAGATCGACGGCTCAACCCTGGCGAAGCGGGTAGAGCATGTCATGCAGTGCGCGTTCAATGGCAAGCGCGTGGTGGTGTTCTCCGGCGGCGAGGCGAAGGACCTCGACGGCGTCTATGAAGAAATCCGCGGCCTGCGCGACGGCGGCGCCAACGGCAGCATCATCGGCCGCAACACCTTCCAACGGCCGAAGGAAGTGGCGCTGGAGATGCTGAACAAAATCGTCGACATCTATCTTGGGAAAGCCTGACCGGCATGGCAGCGAAGGGCGGCGGCCAGGACGGTTGCCGCATCTACCTGATCACCCCGCCGAAGCTGGAACCGGTCGCGTTCGCCGATCTGCTGGCGGCGGCACTGGACGCCGGTGACGTCGCGGCAGTGCAGTTGCGGCTGAAGGACGTGGACGACGATGCGTGGCGACGGGCAATCGACGCACTGCGCCCGGTCACGCAATCGCGCGGCGTCGCCTTTCTGCTGAATGACCGGGCCGACCTGGTGCACGCCACCGGCAGCGACGGCGCACATGTCGGGCAGGAGGACATGCCGGCGCGCCAGGCCCGCGCTCTGATGGGACCCGAGGCGACTCTCGGCGTCACCTGCAAGGGCAGCCGCGACCTGGCAATGCAGGCCGGCGAGGACGGCGCCGACTACGTGGCGTTCGGCGCGTTCTTTCCCTCCGGCACGAAGGAGGTGACGCGGTTCGTCGATCCCGAAATCCTGCAGTGGTGGTCGGAGCTGATGGAGCTGCCATGCTGCGCGATCGGCGGCATCACGGCGGAAAACTGCGCGCCGCTGGTGCGGGCGGGGGCGGATTTCCTGGCGGTGGTGGGCTGCGTGTGGCAGCACCCCGATGGTCCGGCGGCGGGCGTGCGCGCGCTGAACGCGGCGATCGCGGCGGCACAAGGCGGTGAATGACAATGGCACTGGGCTTGCTAACGAAACAAACCGCCAGGTCCTCGAGAATCGCCAAGGCTCGACGCGAGCCGGAAGATCTCTATGAGATGGCGAACCTGTTCCCAGAAGACACCGGGTTGCCCGTAACTGTCTGGGTCAGCCCGCGCGGCAGGGCACGTCTCGCAGCGCGGATCAAGGTCTGCCGCGGTCCGGGTAACCGAATGGTGCCGTCGAACACGGCCGTCGTGGCGATCGAGCCAGAACCACGGTTGGTCGAAGGCAGGCTACAAGCCGAATATCTCC
>CAVXNH010000058.1:0-10079 GCA_963762885.1 uncultured Alphaproteobacteria bacterium | reverse complement strand
AGAAACAAGTCACATTTGGAAGACAACCAGCTACTACCGAGCCTGGTATTAGAGATAGGGGAAACGATGTGAAATGGGGAAGGAAAGAGTTTATGCATGATTTGGGATCCTTTGAAAGATGTGGAAAGAGTTTGGTGAGAAGACGGGTACAGAGTGGGAATTTAGGGGTAATTTGATGTCGTTGCCTTGGGGGAGTGTGAAGGGGACTGTGGGCAAGGAGGTGGCGAGGTTGGTGGAGTGGGAGGGTTGGATAGAACTTGGAGGACGAGGCGAGAAGTGAATTCAGGGGCGCAAGGGACTGGCACGTGATTGGTGGGTTTTGGGACTTTGGACCTTTTCTTGAGTGGACTTCAGCGCTGGCTTTTTCGATTTAAAAACATGATTATTCTAATAGCTTGTCATCTGAACCATCTGAGATCTCTTTGATAACAAATCTCCACGTGGTGATAACTCCTGACAGACCCACCTGATCGCAAGGCTGTCTATTTTTGAGACAGCTTGCCGGAGCGCTCCCCTGCATTCCCGCGACATCACCGAGCGAAAGACCCTGGAGGCGCAGTACCTCCAATCGCAGAAGATGGAGGCCTTTGGCCAGCTGGCGGGCGGCGTCGCCCACGATTTCAACAACATTCTCGCGGCAATGTTCATGCACGTGAACCTGATCCAGCAGACCACCGGTCCGTCCTCGCCGGTGACGCCCGAACTGCGGGAGCTGGAACAGCTCACAGCCCGCGCGGCCGGACTCACGCGGCAGCTGCTGATGTTCAGCCGGCGGCAGGAAATGGAGACCCGCCCGCTCGACCTCAACGCAGTCCTGGAGGGGACCTGCAAGATGCTCAGGCGGCTGATCGGGGAGGATGTTGTGTTCGAGCTGAAATTGTCCCCGGCCCCGCTCATGATCGAGGCGGACGCGGGCATGCTCGAACAGATGGTGATGAACCTCTGCATCAACTCCCGCGATGCGATGCCCAAGGGAGGCAGGCTCACGATCGAAACGGGGGCACGGGCGTTCGCCCCCTCCACGGCACACCCGGGACACCATGCCTGCCTGGTCGTGACGGACACCGGATGCGGCATGGACTCGGCGACAAAGGCCCGGATCTTCGAACCCTTCTTCACGACAAAGCCGGTCGGCAAGGGAACCGGGCTGGGCCTTGCCACGGCCTATGGCATCCTCCAGCAGCACAAGGGCTGGGTGGAGGTGGACAGCACGCAGGGAGTCGGCACCACATTCCGCATCCACTTTCCCCTCAAGGAACAGGCCGGGCCCGCTAAGGCGGCGGGGTTTCCCGGGGCGATCCAGGGGGGCACGGAATCCATATTGCTCGTGGAGGACGAGGATTCCGTGCGGGCGGTCTTTGCGAAGTGCCTGCAACGCGCGGGGTACAGGGTCGAGGTGGCATCGAACGGCGTGGAGGCCCTCGGCAAGTGGGCCGAGAAGCGGCGAGGTTTCGATCTCCTGCTCACCGACTTCCTGATGCCGGGCGGCCTCAACGGGGCCCAGCTCGCCGAACAGCTTCTCCGGGAAAGCGGATCCCTGAAGGTTGTCGTGATGAGCGGCTACGCGGCGCTCCCCGATGGCGCGGCCATACCCTGGCCCCAGAACACCGTGAGGCTCGCCAAGCCCGCCGAGGTGACGCCGATGCCGAGAACGACTTCGACGAACTGAAGAATCAATGGGGTTGGGGTGGCTTCACGACGCAGGACCTGAACGCTGCCGGCTGATGGCACGCTTTGTGGCTCTGGCGTTCAACTGGTGGAATTTGTTTGCCCGGCTCGCCGATCCGGATCACCACCGCGAGGCCATCACCTCACGGTCCTTGCTGCTCACCGCGATCGGACGGCAAACCACCCATGCTGGCCACACTACGATCGACGTCAGCAGCGCTCATGCCAAACACGCCTGGGCGCGCGCGGCTCTGACCCGGATCGGGGCATTCCTGGAGAGCTTACGTTCAACCGCGGAGCAGTTCACCCCGATTGAAAGGTGGTACCGCATCCTCAGCGAAGCGCTGGTGAAATACCTGAAAGGCCGCCAACTGGACCCGCCCCGCCTGCTTCAGGCGGGTGGCACTGCAACCTGACCGTGTAGCGTGGCCAATTCAAAGAGTGCCTGGAGAGGCCAACTGCCCGATTTAGGATGGACACGTGGCCCAAATCTGGGCCAGATAACGCGTGCTCCGCTGGCCCAGCCCGGTCGAATTCACAACGAACCGGCTGCGTTACCGGAACCTTCAACCGGATCCTCCCGCCGCCGCTGCGGGAACCGCCCCCTACTCCGCCGCCACCTGTCCCGGCGGCACCCCCGCGTCCGGCCGCCGCACCCGCAGCCGCCGCAAACGCCGCGCGTCGGCGTCCAGCACCCGGAACTCCATCCCCGACGGGTGGCTGATCACCTCGCCCCTCGCCGGCACCCGGCCGGCCAGAGTGAACACCAGCCCGCCGACGGTGTCGATGTCCGCGTCGCGCTCGTCCTCGGTCAGGACCGGCCCGACCTTCTCCTCGAACGCCTCGATCGACAGCCGCGCGTTCAGGTCCAGCGCGCCGTCCGGCCGTTCGGTGAACATCGGCGCCTCGACATCGTCGTGCTCGTCGGCGATGTCGCCGGTGATCGTCTCCACCAGGTCCTCAATCGTCACCAGCCCGTCGATGCCGCCGTATTCGTCCACCACCAGAGCCAGATGCATCCGCTGCATCCGCATCTGCAACAGCATGTCCAGCACCGGCATTGCGGGGCCACCAGCAGCGGCTTGCGCAGGATCGCCTCCAGCGAGAACGCCTCCGGCCGGCCGACATAGGCGAACACGTCCTTGATGTGGACCATGCCGATGACGTCGTCCAACTGCTCGCGGTACACCGGCAGCCGCGAGTGGCCGTCGTTGCGGATCAGCTCGATCGCCTGCGCCAGGGTCGAGTCGGCCCCATCGCCACGATATCGGCGCGCGGCACCATCACGTCATCGGCCGTCGTTTCCCGCAGCCGCAGCACGTTGGCGATCAGCAGGCGTTCGTGGCGGTCGAGCTCCGGCCGCTCGCCGGGAACCATCTGCGCCTCCGCCGCCTCCTGCACCAGCTTCGGCGATCGAATCGCGCAGCGAGTGCTCGGTCTGCTTGCGGCCCAGCAGCCCGCCCAGCCGCGCCCAGCAGGCGTCCTTTGTCCGCCGCTCATGCGCGCTTCCATGGGTTTGGCACGCCGAGCCGATGCAATATGCGCGTCTCCGCCTGCTCCATCCGCCGAGCCTCGCCGGCCTGGTGTGGTCCTCGCCCGCAGATGCAGCGCGCCATGCACCACCAGGTGCGCCAGATGGTGCCCCGGGCGGCGCGACGCGGCGGCCGCCTCCGCGCAACACCACGCCCAGCGCCAGGATGATCTCCGGCGCCGGAGTTTCGTAGGTCAGCACGTTGGTGGGCTTGTTCGGCCGCGGTGGCGCGTGTTCAGCCGCCGCACCGCCGGTCGCCGGCCAGCACGACCGTCCCCGCCGCCCCCGCGGCGCAGGCCGCGCGGGCAGCCACCGCCGCCGCCTGGGGCACCAGCCGGCGCCAGGCCGGCTCGGCGACGATCACCTCAACGTTCTGGTTCCCCGCTTGCGCGGGGCATCTACTTCCCGATAGTTCCATAGTCCTGACGTTCATGCCCTCGCTGCAATGGCGACCGGAGGTCACCCGACAGTGCTGGCTTCGGAAGAATCCGCTCCTCTTTGCTCGACGTATGCTGCTGACGTCCTGCCATGGCCTAGTGTGCCGGTTCCAGCACCAGGTGCCGCGACGGCGCCGGAATCGCATGCCCTACATCGTTCGCGGCCTCGATCCAGGTCGCGATCGCATCCTGCACGTCCGCCACCGCCTCCTCCGGGGAGGCGCCGTCGCTCATGCATCCCGGCAGATCCGGCGCCAGCGCCAGGAAACCGCCACTGTCCTCGGGCAGCAGAGGTTCGATCATTATCGGATAACTCGCTCGTTTGCGGACGTTCCCGCGCACGGCTCGCCTCGCCTTTTGCTGCATCGCGCTGGTCATACGCATCTACGATCGCGCCACCAGAGGATGGCGCACCACGTCGCGCTTGTCGAACCGCACCACCCCGATGCCCGGCATGCCTTCCAGCGTATCCAGCGCGTCGCGCAGGCCGGAGCGCACGCCGGTCGGCAGATCCACCTGCGTCATGTCGCCGGTGACCACCATGCGGGTGCCCTCGCCCATCCGCGTCAGCAACATCTTCATCTGCATCGCGGTGGTGTTCTGCGCCTCGTCCAGGATGGCGTAGCAATGCGCCAGCGTGCGCCCGCGCATGAACGCCAGCGGCGCGACCTCGATCTCGCCGTTTGCCATCCGGCGGATCACCTGTTCGGCCGGCATCATGTCGTGCAGCGCGTCATACAGCGGCCGCAGGTAGGGATCGACCTTCTCCTTCATGTCGCCGGGCAGGAAGCCCAGCCGCTCGCCGGCCTCCACCGCCGGGCGGGACAGCACGATGCGATCCACCTTGCCGGCCTGCAGCATCGCCACCGCCTGGGCCACGGCCAGGTAGGTCTTGCCGGTGCCGGCCGGGCCGACGCCGAACACCATGTCGTGCCCCGCCAGCGCCTCCATATACGCCGCCTGACCGGCACTGCGCGCCGCCGACGGCGCCGCGGCGGGTGCGGATCGCCGGCAGGTCGGACAGCGGCAGCCTGGGTCGCTCTCGGCTTCCGCCAGCCGGATCGCCGTCTCGACCTCCGGCCGCCCGACGCTTTCCCCGCGTTCCAGCCGCCGCCACAGCCCTTGCAGCATGCTCTGCGCCGCGTCACACGCGCGCCGCTTCCCCGGCGATCGCCACGCGGTTGCCCCGGCACGACAGGCGCACGCCCATCGCCTGCTCAATCCGCACCAGATGCCGATCGTGGTCGCCGAGCAGGAGCGGCAACAGGGTGTTGTCGGAGAATTGGAGTGTCACAGCCTTGCCGGCGGACGCGGGGGGGGCATGGAGCGACGTGATGGGCAGAAGGTCTGGCTCAAGCGCATGCTCTCTCCTTCTCGAGGGTTGCAGACGAGTGAGTTGGGGAGTGCGGCGACGATTCTCACCTCGGTTTCTTTGCCGATCAGGTCTGTCGAGCCGGTTACATGCACCGGCTGAAGAAAGGGTGAACGCCCGACGATTTGGCCGGGGTGGCGGCCGCGGCCGGTGAACAGCACCGGCAGGGTCAGCCCGACGCAGCCGGCATTGAACCGCGCCTGTGCCGCCCGCAGCAGCGCTTGCAGCTCCTGCAAGCGGCGCTCTTTCTCGGGTTCCGGCACCTGGCCGGCGGCGCCGGCCGCCGGAGTGCCGGGGCGCGGGGAGTATCGGAAGCTGTAAGCCTGGGCGAACCCCACCGCCCGCACCAGGTCCAGCGTGGCGGCGAAGTCGGCTTCCGTTTCGCCGGGGTGGCCGACGATGAAGTCGGACGACAGCGCGATGTCGGGCCGGGCGGCGCGCAGCTTGTCCACGATGTCAAGGTAATCCGCCGCGTGTGCTTGCGGTTCATCGCCGCCAGCACCCGGTCCGAGCCGGCCTGCACCGGCAAATGCAGGAACGGCATCAGCGTCAAGACGTCGCGATGCGCGGCGATCAGCTCATCGGTCATGTCGCGCGGGTGGGACGTGGCATAGCGCAGCCGCAACAGGCCAGGCAGGTCGGCCAGTTCCCGGATCAGCCGGCTCAAGCCCCAGGTGCCGCCGTCGGGCGCCTCGCCATGCCAGGCGTTAACGTTCTGGCCGAGCAAGGAGATCTCGTGGGCGCCGCTGGCGATCAGGCGGCGGGCTTCGGCGATGATGGCGGCGGCGGGCGGCTTTGCTCGGCGCCACGGGTGTATGGCACGACGCAGAAGCTGCAGAACCGGTCGCAGCCCTCCTGGATGGTCAGGAAGGCGGAGATGCCCTGCGGCGCGGCGGCCTCGGGCAGCAGGTCGAACTTGACCTCGGTGGGAAAATCGGTGTCGAGCACGGCGCCGGCCTTGTCCCCGTGGACGGCCCGCGCCGCCTGGGCAACCATCTCCGGCAGCCGGTGGTAGGTCTGCGGCCCGAGCACGATGTCCACGTAGGGCGCGCGCGCCAGGATTTCGGCGCCCTCGGCCTGGGCGACGCAGCCGGCGACCGCCAGGATCATCCGGCCGCCTTGGGCCGCACGTGCTTCCTGCAGGCGGCGCAAGCGCCCAAGTTCGGAAAATACTTTCTCTGCTGCTTTCTCGCGGATATGGCAGGTGTTGAGGATCACCATGTCGGCGCCATCGGGCGCGTCAGCCGGCGCGTAGCCCAGCGGTGCGAGGACGTCGGCCATCCGGGCGGAGTTGTACACGTTCATCTGGCAACCCCAGGTGATCACGTGTAGCCGCTTCGGGCCAGTTACGGTTGTGTTGCCGTCGTTCCGCAGGGTCATCGACCAAGCTCCGCCCAACCCGGCCAGACCACCCCGGCACGGGGGGCAGGAGAAATCATCGTCCGGGTCGGCGCGGTCAAGCGGGGCAGCTTCTGGGAAACCCTCCAAACGGCGATTCGCAGTCTGGCAGAAACAGGCGGTGTTGTGTCAAGGAAACTCCCGCGGGCCGTAATCCTCTCCCGCGGGAGCGGGAGAGGACGGCGCGCAGCGCCAGGTGAGGGTGATCGGGTCGGCAGGTAGCAGGTAGAGCGTGCCGACCCGATCACCCTCATCCTCGCCGCTGCGCGTCTCGACCTCTCCCGCTCCCGCGGGAGAGGTGTTGTCCTTTAACCCATTCTTACCACTCTCTCACGGAAGATGCCGCCACCCCCCGACCCAAGGCGGTGCGTCATCATGAATGCCCCCGTATCTCCGGACGACCCGAGATCCCGTATCGCCCTGCCGATCGAGCGGGAGGACGTCGCCGCCCTGCGCGACCTCGTCGTCGCCAAGCTCACCCTCTCCGTCGGCCGAGACCCGGTCGTCGCCACCGACCGGGACTGGTTCGTCGCCACCGCACTCGCCACCCGCGACCACGTCGCCGAGCGCTGGATGACCTCGACCCGCGCCAACTACGCAGGCCGCGCCAAGCGCGTCTATTACCTCTCGCTCGAGTTCTTGCTCGGCCGTCTGTTGCAGGACGCGCTGACCAATCTCGGCATTGCCGGCTCGATGCGCGCCGCACTGGCGGAGCTGGGAGTGGACTTCGACAGCTTGCGCCAGATCGAACCCGACGCCGCACTCGGCAACGGCGGCCTGGGCCGGCTGGCGGCCTGCTACATGGAGAGCATGGCCAGCCTGGGCATTCCCGCGCATGGCTACGGCATTCGCTACAACCACGGCCTGTTCCGCCAGGTCATCCGCGATGGCTGGCAGCTCGAATACCCGGAGAATTGGCTCACCTTCGGCAACCCGTGGGAGTTCGCCCGCCCCGACGTCGCCCACACCATCGGTTTCGGCGGCTGCGTCGAAACCGAGTCCGCGGCGAATGGGAGCCCCCGCTACGTGTGGCACCCCGGCGAGACGGTCGCTGCCGTCGCCTACGATACGCCGGTGATCGGTTGGCGCGGGCACTACGCCAACACGCTGCGCCTGTGGTCGGCCTGGGCGGCGGAACCGCTGCGGCTGGACACGTTCAACCGCGGCGACCATGTCGGCGCCGCGGCGGCGCGGGTGCATGCCAATGCGATCTCCCAGGTGCTGTATCCCGGCGACGGCTCGCCGGCCGGCCAGGAATTGCGGCTGCGCCAGGAATATTTCTTCTCCTCGGCGTCATTGCAGGATTTGCTGACCCGCCACATCCACCAGCACGGCGACGTCCGCACCCTGGCCGACAAGGCCGCAATCCAGTTGAACGATACCCACCCGTCGATCGCCATCCCCGAATTGATGCGGCTACTGGTTGACCGGCACGCGCTGCCCTGGGACGCCGCCTGGCAGATCACCTCCAACACCTTTTCCTATACCAACCACACCCTGTTGCCGGAGGCGCTGGAAATCTGGCCGGTGACACTCATCGAGCGCTTGCTGCCGCGGCACATGCAGATCATCCACCAGATCAACCGCTCGCATCTCGACGGTCTGGTGGCCACGCGCGGCGCCGCCACGCCGCCGCTCGCTGCGGTGTCGCTGATCGACGACGAGGGCGGCCGGCGCGTGCGCATGGGCACGCTGGCGTTCCTCGGCTCGCACAAAGTGAATGGCGTCTCCGCCCTGCATACCGAACTGATGCGGCAGACGGTGTTCCGCGACCTGCATACGCTGTATCCGGAGCGGATCGTCAACCGCACTAATGGCATCACCTTCCGCCGCTGGCTGTTCGCGGCGAACCCCGAGCTGACCGCGCTGCTGGTGGATGTGGCGGGGCCACGCGTGCTGGACGACGCCGGCGCCCTGGAGGGGTTCGCGGCGTCGGCGGACGATGCCGGCGTGCACGATCGGCTGAGCGCGATCCGCCGCCGCAACAAGGTTGCCCTGGCCGGGCTGGTGGCCGAATTGCTCGACCTGACGCTCGATCCCGATGCGATGTTCGATGTGCAGATCAAGCGCTTCCACGAGTACAAGCGGCAGTTGCTGAACATCCTGGAAACCGTCGCGCTGTACAACACGATCCGCACCCATCCGACCTTCGACTGGGTGCCGCGGGTGAAGATATTTGCCGGCAAGGCGGCGTCCGGCTATTACCGCGCCAAGCTGATCATCAAGCTGATCAACGACGTGGCGCGGGTGATCAATTGCGACCCGGCGCTGCACGGCTTGCTGAAGGTGGTGTTCATCCCGGACTACAACGTCAGCCTCGCCGAGGCGATCATTCCCGCTGCCGACCTTTCGGAGCAGATCTCGACGGCTGGCATGGAGGCGTCGGGCACCGGCAACATGAAGCTGGCGTTGAACGGTGCGCTGACCATTGGCACTCTGGACGGCGCCAATATCGAAATCCGCGACCGGGTGGGTACCGACAACATCTTCATCTTCGGGCTGACCGCGGAGCAAGCGGCGTGCCGGCGGCAGCACGGGCCGGACGCGGCGGAGACGCTCGCGGGGTCGTCGGCGTTACGGGATGTGCTGGACCTGATCGGCAACGGTGCGTTTTCGCCCGACGACCCGGGACGCTTCCGCGACCTGGTGGAGGAACTGGCCGGTGCGGACCACTTCCTGGTCACCGCGGATTTCGAGGCATATGCGGCGATGCAACGCGATGTCGCCGAGCGCTGGCACGACCGCCCTGCGTGGTGGCGTTCCAGCGTTCTGAACACGTCCGGATGCGGCTGGTTTTCCGCCGATCGCGCGGTTCGCGAATATGCCGAGGGAATTTGGAATGTGCAGGCAGGCACAAAGTGAAGCGCAGGCTGAGTCCACGCCCTTATCGACATTTCAGTAAGTTTTCTATGCCCGCATCGGGTAGGATTGGAGCAGACAAATGCACGTGGATGAAACTGCGATCGACCGGATATCCGATTGTGTCATCGGGTGCGGATTTCGGCGTAATGAACCAGCTCGGATGCGGATTTCTCGAGAAAGTCTACGAGAACGCTTTGGTGCATGAGTTGCGAAAAGCGGGACTCAGCGTAGCGCAGCAGGACGGAATTAAGGTTCACTACGACGATATCATCGTCGGAGAATACACTGCTGATCTGCTGGTTGAAGGCGCCGTCGTCGTGGAGTTGAAGGCAGTGAAAACGTTGGATGGTGTACACGCCGCGCAGTGCATCAATTACCTCAAAGCGAGCGGTCTGCAGCTTTGTCTACTACTCAATTTTGGCGAGCCGCGTGTGGAAGTCCACCGTTTGGCCAACGGCATTTGAAAGGTGGCACTGTCCATCTGCGTGCATCTGCGTGCATCTGCGGTTCCAATTTCTTGCTTTGGCCGGATGGCGCCGTCGTGCATAGTTTGGCGCCGCCAGAGCGGTGCGCGCGTCGGCAAGAAATTGGAACCGCAGATGCACGCAGATGAACGCGAATGTTGAACCTTCCCCCACCCCTGAGACACGAAATTAGACACACAGGGTTGCCGTCATCATACCTGTTGCCGGAGCCGCGCTTGCCGCTAGCGGCAAGCGCGGCTCCGGCAACAGTTTCATCTCAAACGCCAGCGGCGACAGGTAGTCCAGCGCCGAGTGTAGCCGCTGACTATTATATATGTCTTCGCACT
>CAVXNH010000057.1:0-17139 GCA_963762885.1 uncultured Alphaproteobacteria bacterium | reverse complement strand
CAACCTCGAAGACATCACCCTGCGTGCCCTGCGCGTGCTCAAAGAAGTCGACCTGATCGCCTGCCAAGACACGCGCCAGACCCTGAAACTCCTCAGCCATTACGGCATCCATACCCGCACTGTCAGCTATCACGAGCACAACGAGATGACCAAGGCGGCCGAACTTGTCGTCGACCTCGAAGGCGGAGCCAAGATCGCACTGGTTACGGACGCCGGGCATGCCCGGCATCTCCGACCCGGGATTCCGCCTGATCGCGCTCGCCATCCGGCATCACGTGCCGGTCGTGCCGATTCCCGGAGCGTCGGCTTTCTGGCGGCGCTCGTCGCCAGCGGCCTGCCCACCGATTCCTTCCGCTTCAGCGGCTTCCTCCCGGCGAAAGTCCGGCCAGCGGCGCAAACTATTGGAAAGCATAAAAGATTCTCCGCGCACGCAGGTCTTCTACGAAGCCCCCCACCGGCTACTGGAGACCCTTTCCGACATTTTCCGACGTTCTGGGAGAAGCCCGGCACGTGGTAGTCGCGCGCGAGGTCACAGAGATCCACGAAGAATTCCTTCGCGGCCGCGCACGAGAAGATTTAGACACTGCTGAAGGCGCGAGGAAACGTCAAAGGCGAAATCACCCTTCTGATCGCAAAAGCCGAAGAGGGAGCGGCTCGTCCGCATCCGAGGCCATAAGCCTAGCCCAGCGCGTGAAGCGAAATCGTGGCCGAAGAAAAGGCAGACGAAAAAGCCACGCTGAGCACCATGATTGTGGAAAAGCTGGCGCGCCAGCCGTGGGGTGAGTGCATGCCGCTATAACCACCCCGCTTCAGCAGATAGGGCGTGGCTATTTCGGTCATCGAGTCTGTTGCCCAACGGTCGATTCGGAAACACAAAGGGACCGCGACCCGTTATGGGCGGCATGCCTCGATTACTTCAAGCGCTTGGCGCGATAGGGGAATCCAGAACTGCACAGAGTCATCTTCATCCGCTCAGCCAGGATACGCCATTGGGGTGGGTCGCCGATTGAGGTGAACTCAGTTCAAGGCGTGGTGTGCGGCGTCCCCAGCAGTCACCGTCAAGGCAATCATGCGCGTTGCCAGCTTCGTCACTGGGTGCGTCGGCAGGGCTTCGATGGTGCGGAGCGTCTCGCGTCGTGCCCCGAGGTCGGTGATCGCGGCTGCTTGGTGGGGGGAGGTAGTGGCTTCGGCGAGGTTGAAAATTGCTCGCCAGGGTCGTCCTGGCAGGCTTGCTAGGGCAATGCCGAACTCGAATACGGCACTGACCCTCTGGCGGACTCGTTGGCTGTCTCGATGGCAGGGCGGTCCTGGATGGTCGATGACACCCAGGACGATGGCAGGGGTGATCCGGTCTATGGGCAGGCTTCCGATGGTGGGGAACACCAGGCTTCAAGTGAGTGCAACGCGTCCTGACGATGGGTATCCGACCACTTGGTCGCGTTCGTTTCGTGCCACTGACGGGCGACCTGTTCGAACGTGTTACCGCTCGCAACTATCGCGGCGGCTTTGGCGGTCCGCTGGAGACGTTCGGGTCCTCCCCGGTTGCCAGGACCTTCCGCGCAGCGTCCCGGCTGGCGCGTGCGTCAGCAAGGCCAACGGAGGTGCTCCGACTGAGAGGGTGCGTTCTTTGCCCCCGTAGGTGTAGCGCATCTGCAGAGTTTCGACCCGTTCAGGGCGAACGAGTGGTGCAGCCCTCCCCATGGGTCAGCTTGAATTGCTTCGCTTGAGGCTTAGCCGCCTTAGTTGGTTTCCGTCAGCATGGTCCGCCACGGGTAACGAGGGGCGTACCAGGTCCACCACCGGGTAACGAGGGACATTACCCATCCGTTACCCTTCCGTGGGAATCGATTCACGGGAACGGGAATGGATCTCAGGGACGGGTAACGGTTTTTCCATTACCCGGTCTGTTACCCGGTTTCAAGTGGGGCTGCCCCGGTGTCCCCCGGTGCGTCCGGGTGACCACAATCAAGGGAAATCAATTCTCTAGTCCGTGTCTGGGGGTGTCTGGAAGCGTCTCAATAATGATAATTGGCGGATGGGGTGGGATTCGAACCCACGAGGAGTCTGCCCCCTGGCGGTTTTCAAGACCCGCTGCCTTCAACCACTCGGCCACCCATCCCAGGCGCGCCGGACCCTAATGCCATGCGCGGCCAGTCTCAACTGTGCTGATGGCCGTCGCGCATCGGCACTGCCCTATGGGCGGTTGGCACCCACCGCCTGGGCAATCTCCGTCTCCGTGACGCCCAGCGTGGCCGCCGCGCGCGAACGTCGCGCCAGGTGGTGGCGTCCACCTCGATCCCATCCCGCCGCCGCGCCTCCGCCGAGCGCCGCTCCGGTTCGCCGGGCAGCAGGATCTCGTCGAACCCCGGCGCCACGCGGCTGGATCGGATGTGCGCCTTGGTCGCCTCGACTGCCTGGTTGATCGCCGCCGGATCGCCGAGTTTCGACAGGTCGATCACCGTCGCCAGCATAGAGTTCAAAATGCCGCCCTGCACTGGCTGATCGGCGCGCTGACCGCCGCCGACCGCCGCCGCCATGATCTCGCACAGCACCGCCATGCCGGAGCCCTTGTGCCGCCCGAAGGTGACCAGCGCCCCGGTTTGGTCGCGAATGAACCCCGCCGGATCGGTGGTGGGCTGCCCGTCCGAATCGATCAGCGTTCCCTCCGGCACCGGGACGCCCTTGTTGAACGCCACGCGCGCCTTGCCGGCGGCGATCGTCGTGGTGGCCATGTCCAGCATCACCGAATAGCCATCCGCGCCCGGCACCGCGGTGCAGAACGGGTTGGTGCCGAGCCGAGGCTCAGCGCACGCGAATGGCGCCGCGATATCGTGGTGGTCGGCCACGTTTACGAACGCCGTGAATACGCAACCGGCACTGGCGGCGAGTTCACCATAGGTGCCGATGCGGCCGACATGCGAGGCGTTGCGTAGCGCCAGCACGCAGGCGCCGACCTCCTTGGCGCGGGCGATGGCACGGCGTACCGCATCTGCCGCCATGCGCTGGCCGTAGCCCCGCCGGGCATCGATCACCAGCAGCGCCCCGGTATCCAGCACAGTCGCAGCGGTCTGGTTCGGCACCAGCAGTCCGGCATGCAACAGCCGCACATAGGCGGGCAGCATGCCCACACCGTGGCTGTCATGTCCGGCGAGATTGGCCCGCACTAGGTGATCGGCCACTTCGGCGGCCTCCACCTCGGCACTCCCCATGCGGGACGCGATCAGGTGGCATACGGCGTAGAGCGCTTGTGGCGTGAATGTCGGCATGGGGCGGGTCTTGCGTCCTGAATGTGGGAAGGATGTTGAGTTCGCGACCCGTCATCGCACAGCGCGTAGCGGTCCCCGGGCCTGACCCGATGAAGCCCCCCTGTGTGACCAACCGTCGGCGGCTCGTCAGGCAGAAGATTGCTTCCCCGGGTCGAGTCCGGGGACCGTTACGCGCCTCGCGATGACGGGCGCGGGGGCTGTATTGGCGGGACAAAGTAACGGGCGGCCGCCCGTCAGCCCAGCACCGCGGTGAACGCGCACTGTATCATCGCGCGACTGTCGGCCGGCAGCGCTTGGGTGTGCCGTGCCGGGCGCGCATCCGGGTCGGGGAACATCTTCACCCACTCGTCGTTCAGTGCTGCGCGGCCGGCGTTCTGATCCTTCGCCCAGAAGTCGATCTTGAGGAAGTCGTCCGGCGTGCCGCCTGCGGCCGTGATCGCGGCGCGCAGATGCGTGAACAGGTTCGCCACCTGCGCTTCCAGCGTCGGAGGAATATCGCGCGTGCCGGGATTGGACGGTCCGATCACGCTCGACATGACGATGTTGCCGATGCGGCTGGCGTTCGGGATCGGGTTCTGGTGACTGAACCCGGGGAACATGATGCTTTGACGCTTTGCCATTTGGTTCGCTCCTCAGGCCGGTTCGTGTTGCTTGGGCTGGAACACCGGCACGCCTTCCGCCTGGTCTTCCAGCGCCGCGGCGCCTTCGGTCGGCATCGGCTTCGAGTAGTTCAACGCGGCGTCGATGTCGCCTTCCCACACTTCGCGCGGGAGCTCGTACAACAGCTCGACACCGTAACCGTTCGGGTCGTGGATGTACAGGCTGTGCGTCATGCCATGCTCGGTGCGGCGGTCGAATTTGACTCCCTTGCGCTGTAGGTAGTCGAGCTGACGCAACCACGCCTCGCGATCCGGCAGGGCGATGGCGATGTGGTTCACCGCGCAGGGCATGCCGAACATGCTCCAATCCTTGGGCGGCTCCGGCAACGCGGTGTTCTCGACCAGGGCGATGTCATGATGGTTCATGCGGCCGCCGCCATGGTCGCCGCTGTAGAAGCGCATGCGCGGCGGGTTGGGACGGTCGGGGCGGGCGCGCACCTCGCCGACCTGTTTGAAGCCGAGCATTTCGGTCCAGAAGCGGTGCGATTCTTCCAGGTTGCGGACATTGATCACCAAGTGGTTCAGCCCCATCGGGGTAACCGGCCCGGACGTATCATCGGCAGACATGCACTCCTCCTATGGCTGTGCCCGGCATCATCCGCTGACGACAGGTCCGCAGCGCGCGACCCACGGGCGGAACGGGGCATGACGTTGAGCAACATCGACAACATTGCCCTGCGCTGGTCAAGGGCGACGCCTACTCTGCGGCCAGCGCCGGCGTATCGTCGGATAGCAGCCGCTCCATGGTGCGCCGCATGTGCAGCCGCGCGGCATCGTTCGCGATATCGACCAGGAGTCCTCGCCCAGTTCGCTCAACCGGGCCTGCTGGCCCTCGACCACCGTCAGATCCTCCTGGAACGCCGCCCCGATCTCGCGGAACAATTGCTCCGTCGCCGCCGGATCATTCGGCCGGAACCCGTTGGCGGTGGACCAGAAATAGAAGCAGCTCGTCTCGGTTTCCGGCGTCAGGCCATGGAACAGGCGGAACTGCAGCTTGCTGTCGCTGACGTCGCCATCCTTGTAGGCGCCCGCTTCGTCCGCGGCACTGAGCTGAACGATCGAAGCCGGTGCGATGAACTCGAACACCTGCGCGCGGTCGATGCGGCCCTGGAAGCCCACGGCACGCACATAGGTTGGCGGCGGGACCGAGTTCAGCATCCAGCGGGTGAATTTAAGTCCGCAGCGGCGTGCGCACCGTTTCCATCTTTGCCTCGACATGGGTCATCGGATTGCCGCCGATGCTGCCGACGTGGACGTAGCCGAGATGCGTCAGGTCCATCAGGTTATCGACCATCAGCGTGGCGCTGGCCTTGATGTGATACATTGTGTGCTTGTGCGGCCAGGTCTGCGCGTCGTTGTGCCAGGGATAGCTGACGATCTGCGTCTCGTCGGCCTTGGCCGGATCGCCCATCCAGATCCACAGGAACGCGTCGCGCTCGACGACGGGATAGCTGGGCACCCGCGCCCGGTCCGGGATACGCTCCTGACCGGGAATGCGCACGCAGCGTCCGCTGCGGTCGAAGGTCAGGCCGTGGTAGCCGCATTCAATTCCCAGTTCGACGACCTTTCCCATATGCAATGGCGCGCCCCGATGGCAGCACATATCCTGCAATGCGGCCGCCCGTCCCTCGCTGTCGCGGAACAGCACCACCGGCTGGTTGCAGATGCGGCGGGCGAGTGGCGCCTGACCGATCTCATCGGCCCAGGCGGCGACGTACCAGGCATTGCGGATCAACATGGCTCGTTCCCTGCGCTGTTTTCGGACATTTGTATCGTTCGGGGCGCGGCCCGGACGGTCAGCCTAGCAGAACAGCGGCCGGGCTGAGGAGAGGGTCGCGTTTGGCAGGTGCGTCACGGCAGCAAGCAAGCTTTTAACACGGAGACAGAACGAGGGCCACGGAGAACCACGGAGCCAGTGTGCCGCTTCGGCAGTAGGGCAGGCACACCGCCTCCGTGGTTCTCGTTCTGCCTCCGCGTTGAAAGCTTCGCGGTGTTGCCCGCGCAGCCTGCAATGGGAGGCTCTCACCCCGGCGTCGCGGATGCTTCGGTGATATTGTGTTGGCACCCCAGTCCGGCTGTTGTATACAATATCACCACATGGTCGAGTGGAGAGCGTCGCCGTGTCTGCCCCAGCGGAACCCCTTGCCGCGCCCCCGACCGATCGCCGCCTCGGGCTGCTGCACGCGCCGCTGCGCGACAAGGTGGCCGAGGAAATCCGCGCCGCCATCCTGTCCGGCCATTTCAAGCCCGGCGACCGGCTGATCGAGGACCGGTTGGCCGAGGAGTTCGGCGTCTCGCGCAACCCGATCCGCGAGGCCATCCGCACCCTGGCCTCGGAAGGCCTGATCGAGGTGACGGCCCGCCGCGGCGCCATCGTCGCATCCCTCACCCCCCAGGAATTCCAGGAACTGCTCGAGGTCCGCGCCACGCTGGAAGGCGCCAACGCCAGACTGGCGGCCCGCCGCCGCGACCCGGCCGTCCTGGCACAACTCGAAGCGATCCTGGTCCGTGGCACCGAGGCCATCGCTGCCGGGAAAGCGGCCGACCTGCCCGACCTGAACGATGCCTTCCACGCCGGCCTGGCGCAGGCCAGCCACAACCGATTGCTCGCCGACCTGATGCGCACGTTGCGTGACCGCAGCGCGCCGGTGTTTCGCGGCTTCGGCATCGACTTCGCCCGCGCCACCTGGGCAGAGCATGCCGACATCCTGCGCGCGGTGATCGCGGGCGACGCCGAACTGGCGTCGTTGCTGGCGTATCGCCATGTCATCAACGCCGGATCGTTGCATGCACGCACCGGCGACGGGTTGGCCACGGCGGCAAAGTGACCGGCCGCGACCGGGTTACACCGCACTTGACAGGCCAGAACATTGTATACAAAATACCGAACCGCTCCCAACCCGCCATGACAGGAGGCTTGTGTGCCCGAACTGATGGACCAGGCGACCTTCCGCACCGCCCTCGAAACCGCGATCAAGGGCAACACCGCGAACAAGTCGCCATTCAGTATCGCCTGGGCGAACGGAAAACTCAGCCGCACACATCTCGCCCGCTGGGCGGAGAATCATTACCACTATGTCGGCCCGTTCGCCGAATACCTCGCCTACGTCTATGCGCGCCTGCCCGCGCACTTCACCGAGGCCAAGGACTTCATGCTCAGCAACATGTATGAGGAAGAGATCGGCGGCGATCGCCACACCGATCTGCTGATCCGCTTCGCCGAGGCCTGCGGCACCACCGGCGCACGGGTGAAGGACCCCGACAACATGTCGCCGACCACCCGCGGCCTGCAAAGCTGGTGCTATGCCGTCGCCATGCGCGAGGACCCGATCGTCGCCATTGCCGGCCTGGTGGTCGGGCTGGAATCGCAGGTGCCGTCGATCTATCGCCGCCAGACCCCGACGCTGCGCGAGAAGTACAAGTTCACCGACGAAGAAGTCGAATTCTTCGACCTGCACATTGTCTCCGACGAGATCCATGGCGAACGCGGCTACCAGATCGTGCTGGCGCACGCGGACACGCCGGATCTGCAACGGCGCTGCCTGAAGATCTGCGAGGTCGGCGCGCAGATGCGCTTGCTCTACACCACCGCGCTGTACCATGACTATGTCGAGAACGACCTGCCGCTGCGGGAACTCGACCTCGCCGCCTGAGGCAAAGCGCAGGCACACACGTCATGCCCAAGGTCACACTGCACAAGGGCGGAAAAATCTTCAGCGACGAGGTTGCCGAGGACAGCAACCTCGTCGTTCGCGCCGGTATCAGGCGGTTCCCCTATCCGCATTTGACCTACGGTTGTGGCATGGGGAAGTGCGGCCGATGCGCCTGTCGCGTGCTCGCCGGCGCGGAACACTTGCCGGAGCCGAACTGGAAAGAGGCGAAGCGGTTGGGGAACCGGATCGAGGCCGGCTTCCGGTTGATGTGCCAGCTCTGGATCCGGCACGACATCGAACTGCTGCAGGACGATGCTCTCAACGCCGCCGCGCCGCGGGAGGGATAGATGTTCGTCATTCTGACCAGCCGGCCCGGCCAGTACCGCACCGAACTCGGCGACGGCCTCCAGGCTTGCGAGGCCTACGACTACCTGTTCGCTGGCCAACCGAAGGCCCGGTTTGTGATCGCCAGCCTGCTGCGCGATGTCAGAATCCGCGTGATCGATGAGGCGCCGCCGGAACGGATCAACGACATCCCGTGCAAATTCCTGCAGAAGTTCGCGACAGTCGAGGACGCCCGCGCGCAATTGCAAGGTCTCGCCAGCTTCCGAGGGATGGACGCCGTGCTGCGCAGGCTGCCATGAGCGATGCGATCACACCGGATGCCGACGCCGCAGCGCAGCCGGCCACGGTTTCGGTCACCTTCATTACCAACAATATGAAGACGGTCACCGCGCCGGAGAACAGCAACCTGCTGCGGATTTCGTTGCGTGAGCAAGGCGGCATTCCCTTCAAATGCGGCGGCGGTCTGTGCGGCACCTGCAAGTGCCGCATCGAGACCGGACTGGAACACACCGACTCGGTGAAGCCGAAGGAGCGCCGGCACCTGACCGAGGCCGATCTCGCGAACGGCTTTCGCATGGCCTGCCAGACATTCATCAACGGCGATATCAGCGTTTCCTGGATGCCGCGTGATACCGCGGCTCAGGGCACCAGCAGGACGTGACGGCATGAAGGCGATTTTCCGGCTTGAATTGCGCGAGGCCCGCCTGATGGCCACAGCCGCATTGGCGAAGGCGGCCGAGATGGACGTGCCTGAAACGGTCTGCATCGTTGACGACGGCGGCTATCCGATCGTGCTCGAGCGCATGGACGGAGCCCGCATCACCGGACCGCAGATCGCCTGGAACAAGGCATTCACCGCGGCAGGTCACAAACGCTCAACGCATCTGTTCAACCGCGCGCCAAACGGCCCTGCCCTGCCCGGCAACGAGGCCTTCGGCATCCAATGGAGCTTCGACGGCCGGTTCGCCGTCTTCGTCGGCGGATTTCCAATTGTCGTCGACGGCGAGGTGGTCGGTGGTGTCGGCCTCAGCGGCGGCAATGGCGAACAGGATACGGCGTGCGGGATGGCGGCACTGGCCGCACTGCGCGAGGCGTTGGGCGAGCATCGCGTAGTGACAGTTGCAGCGGATATCAAGCTGTAATACCAGCCGGCAATACGGTTGACCTACGGCACGGACCGCCCCAACCGTCATGGCCGGGCTTGACCCGGCCATCTACGCAGCACGGTGCCGCGATAGATGGCCGGGTCAAGCCCGGCCATGACCGTTGGGGCGGTCCGTGCGATGCCGTCGAGAGTCGATCGATCGGCCTGCGGACTTAAGATCGCGCGATCTTACGAGGGAGATTGCTTCCCCCGGCCTTCGCCGGGGTCGCAATGACGGGGCTGGCCACAGGATCGATCCCTCAGGATCGGAACACTGCAATGACAGTCCGCCCTGCCCGCCCTCAAGCCTTCTTCACATTCCAGAATATAACAAACCCGTTCAGCACCCCGCTGATATCCTTGGCATAGCATGTGGGCGAGAACGTCTGCCCCAGCGGCACATACGGCAAATCGATCAGCGCCTGCTTCTGGATCTCCACCGCGATGCTCTGCTGCGCCGCGAGTTCCGGCGCCGCGATCCACTGGGTGCGCAGATCCTCCAGCTTCGGCGCCGTCGGCCATCCCGGCGCACCGCTGGCCTTGCCGTTGCCGCGGAGGAATACGTGGCCGACCGGATTTATCTGGTCGAGGCCGGACCAGAACGTATGGAACACGCTCCAGCCGCCCTGGTCGATCGGCTTTTCGCTGGTCCGGCGCTGCACCACGGTGCCCCAGTCCATTGCCTGGTAATCCACGTTAAAGCCCATCTTCTGCATCATGTCGGCGCCAACATCGGCCTCGGCCTTGAGCACTGGCAGGTCGGTCGGCGCCAGCACCACCACCTTCTCGCCCTTGTAGCCGGCGGCCTCGAGTTCCTTCTTCGCCGCGGAATAATCGCGCGGCCCCATGAACACGTCGAGCCCGACATCGCTCGCCATCGGCGTTCCAGGGCAGAAGATGCCGGACGGCACGTGCCGCATCTCCGGGTCGGTGCCGGACACCGCGATCATGTAATCGGTCTGGCTAATGCCCTTCAGCAAGGCGCGGCGGATGGCGGGATTGTCGAACGGCGGAATCAATTGGTTCATCCGCATGCAAGCCATCAGTCCGGACGTATCGGTGGTCTTCACCGTCAGTTTGGCCTGCTTCAGCAGCGGCAGCATGTCGATTGTGGGGTTCTCCCACCAGTCCATCTCGCCGGCCTGCATCGCCCCGGCCGAGGTCGAGGCATCCGGAATGACGTGCCACTCCACGCGATCGAAGTTCACAATCTTCGGCCCGGAGGTCCATTCCGGCGTGCCGCTGGCGCGCGGCACATAGTCGGCATTGCGCGTGTAGACCACCTGCGAACCGACGACGCGCTCATCCGCCTTGAACTTGAACGGCCCGCTGCCGATCATCCCGTCGGCCTTGAGTTGGGTGAAGGCATCGGTCTTTGCCAACCGTTCCGGCATCATCGCGCAGAAATTGCTGCCCGGCTTTCCCAGCGCATCCGGCAGCAGCGCAAACGGCTGCTTCAGCCGGAACTGGATGGTCTTGTCATCGGGCGCCGACAACTCATCGGTGAAGGCGATCAGCGTCTGGCCAAACGAATCCCGCTTGCCCCAACGCTGGATCGAGGCAACGCAGTCGCGCGCCAGCACTTTCTCGCCGTCGTGCCACTTCAGCCCGTCGCGCAACGTCAGCCTCCACAGCTTGCCGTCGTTCTCGACCGTGTGGCCCTCGACCATCTGCGGTTGGGGGCGATACTGATTGTCGATACCGTACAGCGTGTCGAAGACCATGAAGCCGTGGTTGCGGCTGACATAGGCGGTCGTCCAGATCGGATCCAGCACCGTCAGGTCCGCCTGCGGGATAAACTTCAGCAACCGACTGCCCTGCGACCGGGCGATGGACGGCAGCGCCAGACTGGCGGCGGAGGCGGCAAGAAATGTGCGGCGGCGCATGTGGCTGGTATCCTCTAAAGCGGCACGTCGAACCTAGCCGATTGCCGCACTCGCAGGGAGGGCACCAGCCGGTCATTCCGCCATCCCGGGACACATTTCGCCTGTCCAGGCTCGCGTCCATCGTCCGCAAGGCGGTGTTCGTGTTCATCCAACAGCATGCTTGATTTTCGGTCCCGCTGGTATATATCAACGATCTATACCACCTGAACGCATCACGCATGTCGAAAGTCGCCACAGCCAAGCTATTCATGAACGGCCGCAGTCAGGCCGTCCGGTTGCCACAGGACTTTCGCTTCCAGGGCGACCGCGTTCGCATCCGGCGCGTCGGCCAAGGTGTGCTTCTCGAACCGCTCGAAACCGATGTCGCCCAGTGGTTCGCGGACCTCGACCGGTTCGCGACAGAACCATTCATGCCCGACGGCCGCAACCAGCCACCAACGCCCATCCGAAACATCTTCGAGTGAACTACCTGCTCGATGCCAACGCCTGCATCGCCATCATCCACGGCAGACCGCCCATCGTTCGCGAGCGCTTCCAGGCAGCCCTCGCAGGTGGCGCCACCATGGCGGTGCCATCCGTTGTCGCCTTCGAACTCTGGTACGGCCTGGGCAAGAGTGAACGTCAGGCGCTGGACACCGAACGGCTCCGGGTCTTCCTGACAGGCCCGATCGACTTGCTCGCCCTCGATGAAGCGGACGCGCAAGTCGCCGGCATGATCCGCGCAAAGCTGGAGGCTGCCGGCACGCCGATCGGTGCCTACGACTTGCTCGTCGCCGGCCAGGCACTGCGTTACCAACGAACCCTGGTCACCGCGAACGTCAAGGAGTTCGCGCGCGTGCAGGGATTGGTCTTCGAAGATTGGGCGACCGCTCCGCCTGTGCCACACTAAGGCGACGCCCAACAATAGCCGCGTCACTTATCGCACGAACCACGGCCATGACGGGGAGCGGATCAGCATGCCGCCAATCGATTCAGTCATTGTTGGTCGTCGCCTAAATCTGTGTCGCCGAGTCCCGTTGTCGTTCCAATCAGATGAAAATACGGCAACCTCCTGATCCTTGCATTCTGTCCTCGCTTCACGCACGCTCTTGGTAACCCGCCCGAAAGGTGCCCCGCTATGGTCAACCTGCACGACATCCGTTACGTGCGCGTCGGAACCACAGACCTCGACAGCGCCATCAAATTCGCCACCGACATCGTCGGCCTCCAGCTTGTCGCACGCGAGGGCAAGGCCGCCTACTTTCGCAGCGACAAGGTCACCACCCGCGGCGACACGCGCGACCACACGATGGTCTATTTCGAAGGCGACCCTGCGGACCAGGCGATCGGCTTCGACCTGCACGACCCATCCGCGCTCGACGCGGTCGGCGCCGAACTCGAAAACGCCGGCCACCGCGTCCATGTCGGCACACGCGAAGAATGCGACCAGCGCCGCGTCAGGGCATTCATTGCTTCACACGACCCGTCCGGCAACCGCATCGAGTTCGTCGCCAAGCCATATCACAGCGGCACCCGCTACTTCCCCGGCCGCGACGCCGGCGTCACCGAGTTCAGCCATATCGGCCTCTACACCACCGACGCACCACGTGACGAAAAGTTCTGGACCCGCCTCTGCAACGCCCGCGTCTCCGACTGGATCGGCGACGCAGCGCTGCTGCGCATCAACACCGCGCACCACTCGCTGGCGCTGTTCCCGGCGCCACGTCCCGGGATCCAGCACATCAACCACCAGGTCGAGGACATCGACGATGTGATGAAGTCCTGGTACTTCCTGCGCGACAAGGGCGTAAAAATCTTGCTCGGCCCCGGCCGCCACCCGCTCTCCACCGCCGTCATGCTGTATTTCCGCGGCCCCGACGGCATGATCTTCGAGTATTCCTGCGGCGTGAAACACATCAAGCCGGAGGAGGAAGCGACCTACCGCCCGCGCCAGTTCCCCTTCGAGCGCTACGCCGTGTGTATGTGGGGATCGGTGCCCGACCCGGAAATCTCCGCATTTCCCCAGGGCGAAACGGCCGCGAAAGCGTCCCCGTTGCGCGCGGTGATGTATTGAAATGAAAGATTCGCGCAAGCTTCTTGCGCGCGAACCTTCTGTGACAGTGCATTCCTGCTGACATCAGGCGCTATTCGATCCCGGCTCGCTTGTATTGCTTGCGATTCACCACTGCTCTCGCTATGCGCCTCGGCATGCACGCCCTATTGCTCCGCCTCGCGACGCAACTCCCGCCCCCGGCGCGCGACTTCGCGACCGAGGCGCGACTCCGCACGCTCGTGCAGTTCTGCATGTTCGGCACCGTCGGCTTCGTCGGCCTGGCGCTCGATACCGGAACGGTCTACGCCTTGCGCCACCAGCTTGGCCTGTACGGCGCCGGCCTCGTGTCGTACGTCGTCGCGGCATCGGGCACCTGGGTGCTCAACCGCCTCTGGACCTTCCGCGGCAGCGGCAGCGGGCCAGCGCACCGCCAATGGGCACGCTTCCTTGCCGCCAACACCGTCGGCTTCGTGCTCAACCGAGGCACCTACGCCTTGCTCATCACCTTCGTCGCACTGTGTGCGGCACAACCAGTGTTCGCCACCTCGGCCGGGGCCGTCGCCGGCATGTTTGTGAACTTCAGCCTCTCGCGCGCCATCGTATTCCGTTAGCATACAATTGTGATTTGCTGAGCGATACGTACGAATACGAACAACTCCGGCAATTCCCGGAATGTTTCAAGAACGCAGACATACACCGGCATTATTCTGATCGAACAGCCGATTTGCTGCGCGCACGTTAACCTCTCAGTCATTTGTTGCCGCCAATCCTTGGTGCTTATGGCCGCCACTGGTGGCGACATGGCACGAGGAAACCAACGTGTCTCTCATCGACTCGCACGAGACGACGCTCGAGCGTTCGCAGTTCGACACCGCAACTCCTGCCTGGCGAACGCAGGCCCACGCCATCCCGCACTACCACCGACGCGCCGCGGCGCCATTGCCGCTCGCCGACCGGCGGGCCGTCGCCAAACGCGGCATGGACATCGTCGTGTCCCTGCTGACGCTCGTGTCGCACCTGCCATTCCTGCTGTTGCTCGCGATCGCCATCAAGCTGGACAGCCCCGGCCCTGTCCTGTTTCGCCAGCGGCGCATCGGCCTGCAAGGCCGCCCCTTCGAAATGCTCAAATTCCGCACCATGCAGCATCGTCCGACCGAGCGCAGCCGCCTGCGCCAAACCTGCCCGCACGATCCGCGCGTAACCCGTGTCGGCAGCCTGCTGCGGCACACCTCGCTCGATGAACTGCCGCAACTCTGGAACGTGCTGCGCGGCGACATGTCGCTGGTCGGGCCACGCCCGCATGCCCCCGGCACTTGCGCGGGCATCACACCGTTCGAGCAAGTGACCGACCGTTACGCGCAGCGGCATTGCGTCCGGCCTGGCATGACCGGACTGGCGCAAGTGCGCGGCTGGCGCGGCCAGACCGACACGGAAGAAAAATTGATGCGTCGGCTCGACAGCGACCTTGAATACATCGCCACACGGTCGCTCTGGCTCGACTGCGTCATCCTCGCACGCACCGTGGCGACGGTGTTGCGCATGCGCAACGCGTATCGACACGGGGAACGCGTGCCGTGTCCGACACCGTTGTAAAACTCGCCGCGGCCGCCCGGCTTCCGCACGCCAGGCCAGGCTGGATGCTGGAATCGCCCAATCCGCCCGAGCAGCGGGTCGCCGTGCTCATCCCGTGCTGCAATGAGGAAGCAACGATCGCCCGGGTGGTCACCGACTTTGTTGCCAACCTGCCGCAGGCCGTCGTCTACGTTTACGACAACAATTCGCGTGACCGCACCGCGTTTGTCGCACGCGCCGCGGGCGCGGTGGTGCGGAACGAGCCGTTGCAGGGCAAGGGCCACGTCGTGCGCCGCATGTTCGCCGATGTCGAAGCCGACGCATTCTTCCTGGTTGACGGCGACGATACGCTACGACGCCGCAGCCGCGCCGGCGATGCTGAAGCTGTTGCTCGACCAGCGGCTCGACATGGTCAACGCCGCCCGCGTCACGGAAAATAACGCCGCCTACCGGCGCGGCCATCGCCTCGGTAACATCGTGCTCAGCGCCATGGTGCGCGGCATATTCGGCGGACGCATCAGCGACGTCCTGTCTGGCTATCGGGTTTTTTCCCGCCGCTTCGTAAAGTCGTTCCCGGCGCTGGCCGGCGGGTTTGAAACCGAAACAGAGTTCACCGTGCACGCGTTAGAACTGGAGATGCCGGTCGGAGAGATCAAGGTCGGCTATCGCGAGCGTCCGGCGGGATCGACCTCCAAGCTGCGCACGTGGGCGGACGGACTGCGTATCCTGCGCACCATCGTCATGTTGGTGAAGGAAGGCCGCCCGCTGCAATTCTTTGCCACCGTGGGCACGACACTCTTGCTCATGGCACTGGTCATCGGCGGGCCGGTGGTGATGATATTCCTGCACACCGGACTGGTGCCGAAACTCCCCAGCGCGTTGCTGGCGACCGGAATGGTGCTGCTATCGTCGCTCACCCTGGTGTGCGGCCTGGTGCTGGACTCCGTCGAGCGTGGCCGCAAGGAGATGAAGCGGCTGGCCTATCTGGCGATTCCCGCCTCGCCCAGCCGGGATGGCTGAACCGGTCGCCGGGGCCCACGGCCCACCCGATGGGCCCTACGACGCGGACATCGTGATCCTCGCGCTGGATCGACTTGCCGACACCGTGGCGGCGATTTACTCGGCCCTGGCGCAGACCGGCGTGAGCCGGCATGTCTTCGTGATCGATCAAGGTTCGCGTTCGGAAAATCTGGCCACGCTGTCCAAGATCGTGGCGGTCCACCCCGATGCATCGCTGGTCGCGCTGGGACGCAATTTCGGCGTGGCCGGGGGTCGAAATCGAGGCACCGCGCTCGGACATGGCCGCGTGATCGTCGGGCTGGACAACGACGCGGAGTTCGCCTCGTCCGACACGCTGGCCCGTCTGGTCGCGGCAATGGATGCCGCACCCGATGTCGCCGCCATCGGCTGCCGCATCGTGACCTTTGCTACCGGCGCGGACGACCTTTCGTCGTGGGGCTACGCACGCCGCCTGCTGCCGCGTGCAGACGAAGGCTTCGATGCGACAACGTTCGTCGGCGCCGGCCACGCCATTCGCCGCGCGGCCTGGAACGACGCCGGCAGCTATGACGAAGCATTGTTCTTCTGCTGGGAGGAACTGGATTTCTGCACCCGCGCCCGCATCCGCGGCTGGCGCGTGCGCTACCGCGGCGACATCGTCATCCGCCACAAGGTCAGCGCGGAGCACCGTGTCGCCTGGTCGGGTGTCCGCTGGTTCTACTTCGTGCGCAACCGCCTTTATGTCGGACGCAAACACGGCGCGACCTGGATCGGACTGTTGCCGCGGCTGGGCGTGTATCTCCTGCGCGCCCTGCGTGACGGCGCGCTGCGCCAGGCGCTACGTGGAGCAGCCGCATCCATCGACCTCCCCCGCGAGAGCAGATTACCTCTCCCGCGGGAGCGGGAGAGGACGATGGTTCGAAGCACCGAGAGTGAGGGTGATCGGGTCGGCACGTAGCAGGTAGAACGTGCCGCCCCCTCCGTTCGGCTGCTTGCGGCAACGGTCGCATCAAGCCATCCGCCGGGCCAGTCCGCGACCTGACGAATTCTCAGCAGCGTCTCAATATTCTGGTACCTGGGACGGTCGCGCGTCCGGTGACAGCGCACCAATCCAGTCGCGGCCTGACCCAGTCGCGGCCTGACAAAGCACCCACGCGCGCGGAAGACCGCTTCAACTCGTATACAAAATCGGTGCGGTGCCCCGGTCGGCGGCTAAGTGTCCGCCCGAAAGAAGTCCTCCAAGTGATCGCGCTGCAAATTCCGTGTCATGGCCGGCGAAGGCCGGCGACCCAAGACTTTTCTTGTTGCCAGCAGCGAAGACGTGGGTGGCCGGACTTCGCCGGCCATGACTTCGGAGTTTGCGACCTGCCAGCAGCCCATTCGTTTGTTCCCGGACGGTCACTAACTCGCAATCGCATTTCGCATCACTCGCCGTGAGTCAGTGGACAATGCAGAAAAGCAAGTATTTGAACACAGATTTCGCCGAGAAGAAGATAAAGCCACGGATTTACACAGAGAAATGGCCATGTAGCATGGCCACCCTCCTGCATTTCTTCTCAAAATTTTTTAATATTCTCTGTCAC
>CAVXNH010000056.1:0-328799 GCA_963762885.1 uncultured Alphaproteobacteria bacterium | reverse complement strand
CAAGCGCGTCGACGGGACGCATCGCGGCGAGCACGTCGGCCAGGGGACGGTGGCGAAGGAGCTCGCCGTGTCGGACATGGCGTAGGGGAGGATCAGGATGCCCGTCATGGACCAGCGCGCCGCAGCTATAAACCACATTGGGCACGTAGCCTTCGCGTTCCGTTTCATCCGGGCTGAGAAGGGGATGCGGGCAGGCGGCCGATGACGCGCGAAGGATCGTCCAGGTCGAGCAGGAAGGCCCCGATGGAATATTTGCGCATCGGGCCGACGCCGTGGCTGAGCACCAGCCAGCCGGCCTCGGTCTCGATCGGCGAACCGCAATTGCCGATCTGCAGGAATTCCCAGCGAGTAGGTCGGCTTCATGAGCGGCTGCCGGGTGTGCCAGAAATGGAGATCGTCGGAATACATCAGGTAGAGGTTCTCGCCGTCCTGGCGCGAGATCATGACGTACTGGCCGCCGATCCGGCGCGGGAAAAGCGCCATGCCCTTGCCCTGCACCTCGCGGCCGTTCAGCGTGCTGATCTTGAAGTGGAGAAAATCGCGGGTTTCCAGCATTTGGGGAATGGTGACCCGGCCATCGTAGGCGGTGTAGGTCGCGATATAGGTGACGCCGCCGTCGTCCTCGACGAACCGGACGAAGCGCGCATCCTCGATCCCGTTCGATTCGTTCGGCGAACCGGGAAAGATGACCCGTTCGGTCAGGGGCTGGTCCGCCGAATAGAAAAATTCGTAATTCGACTTGGCCAGGTTCAGGATGCGGCTCGGCGGTGCGCTCGAACTCGATGTTGCGATGCTGCGCGTGGTGGCGCAGATACTTGATTTCCTCGGTCAGTTGTTCCACGGTGAAATGGTCGTGAGAGGTTTCGAAGAATTCGTTTCCGCGATGGTGTCGGCCAGGCCCAGTTCATGCAGCTTGCGCCAGAAAATCGCCTTGTCGTAGGAGACGGGCGGGATGTGGTCCGGCGTGGTCACGAAGCGGGTGGGCGTGTCCACGGTGATTTTCCCTGGCCGTCGATGGTGCCGGTGCGAAACGTGATCGAGGAAATATGGCCCTCGCCCGTCGCGCGCAGGCTGAGAATGAAGCGCATCGTTCCGTCCGGCAGGTCCGGTCTGGTCCGGATGGGGAACGATGGAAGGGTTGAAGAGCGCGGCGGCCTCGAGCGAATATTCGTGGGTGAAATAGGCGCCGATGAGCAGCTTGCGTTCGTCGGAGAGCGGACGGTCCGTCGGCATGAGGTCCTGGACGGAGGCGAAGCGCTCGAGGAAATAATCGCGGACGCCGCTGGTGACGGGTGCCAAATTCGTCGAGGACCTGCTTGAGCATCGCGACCACTTCCGTTTCCGGCAGGGCCAGGACGCGGGCAAGGATGCGCAGCGGGCGCTCCTCGCCGATGAGGTTGAAGGGACGGAAAAGCACGCGCGCCGCGTTGGCCGAAGCACGATTCCCGTTCGTGTTACATTCATGGTGTTTTTTCTCTGAAGCTGGGTGATCGCTTTCGGCGATCGAGGGTTTCGACATTCGTGGTCGGCTCGGTTTTTGAAAGGATTTGAGGTCATGCTCGAGCAGTTCCATTTCGCTCAAGGCCATCAGGTAGGCCAGGGTCGACTCGGCGCCCTGGTTTAGATTGACGCGATCCATGTGCAGGCCGTCGCAACAGCCGCCGGTGGCCGGATTGTAGAGCGAAAGCCCGAGGTCGTTGCGGCCGAGGAACCACTCGAAGGCGAGGCGCGCCTCCTCGTGCCACGTCGCGTCGTTGGTCGAGCGATAGGCCTCCAGGCAGGCGGAGACGGTACAGTGGGCCTCGATCGGCTGCTGGTCGAACTCGGCCGGTTTTCCGCCGCGGGGATAAAAGCCGTTCGAGCCGATGGGCCGGAAATGGCCGTGCGGCGATTTTTGCACCGAAATGAGCCAGCGCAGCGACTTGAGCCCGATCTCGAAGGCGCGCGCGTTGTCCGCCCAGCGTCCGCTGAGGATCAGGACATGGGGCAGCACGGCATTGGCGTAGGTGACGCTGTCCTCAAACCAGGGCCAGTCTTCCGTCGGCGTTGGCATCGAAGAGATCGATCAGCCGTTTGGTCAGCGTATCGCGCACTCTGCGCGGCGACGCGGTCGCCGTTGAAGCGGCGAAAATATTCGTAGATGCCGAGCAGCGTCATAGGCCCAGGTGCGGGGAGACGTGGTGTCGAGAACGGCGGGGAGCGCGCGCTCGAACAACTGGGCCGCCCAGGCTTGAAGATCGCGATGCTTGGACGCGCCCGACGCAGGTGCCGAGCGCCCAGAGCGCGCGCGCCATGGCTGTCTTCCGAGCCGACCGGTCTCAAGCCAGCGCGCGGTCGAAGCCCATGAAATTACGAAACCGTTTCAGATCGGGATTGAACGCGTATTGAAGAGCGCTCGCGTAGATTTCGCTCAGCCGGTGAGTTCGCGGGCCTCGAGTTCCAGGTCCTCCAGCAGGACCGTGAGGATCAGCGCGCGGGCGTTGTCATCGGTGCAATAGCCGTGGGAAAATCGGGCAACGAGTAGATGGCGTGCTGGATAGATTCCCGTGGAGTCGGACATCCGGATGAGATGGTCCAGGCGCAATGGCGGGCAGCTCCAGGCGTTCTTCCTCCAGCGTGCGGACTCCGAGGCGGCGGATGGAGGGGCTGGTCGGGCTGCGGCGGGCGTTTTCAAAGGAGGCCATGTAGTGCTGCGCCGCCTTGCTCCAGACCATGTCGCGTCCCAGCAGATAGGCGCGCTTGCGCATGGCGTGGCGCTCGGTTGTCGTCCCGAGCAAGTCGAGGATCGCCTGCGCCATCGCCTTGAGTCGTTGAAGGGCACGAGGACGCCGCCGTCCGTCGTCGAGCAGTTCCTGCGCGTGCCAGTAGGGCGTGGAGATCACCGCCTTGCCGCTGCCGAAGGCGTAGGCCAGCGTGCCGGAGGTGCTTTGGGCCGCGTTCAGGTAGGGCGTGATGTAGATATCGGCCACGCCGAGGAACGCCTTCAATTCCTCGAGGTCGACGAAGCGATTGTAGAAGCTGACATGGCGCTTGATGCCAGGTCCTGCGCCAGGCGCTCGAGGCTGAGGCGATAGGCTTCGCCGTGTTCGCGCACGAGATTGGGATGGGTCGCGCCGAGAATGATATAGATCAGGTCGGGAAATTTTTTGACGACTTCGGGCAGCGCGCGCGAGGACATTTTCGATTCCCTTGTTGGGCGAGAGCAGGCCGAAGGTGAGCAGGACCTGCTTGCCCTCCACGCCGAACTGGTCCTTGTAAAAATTCGAATCAACGAACGGCAGATCGGGAATGCCATGCGGGATGAGGTCGATTTTCTCGCCGGGCACGCCATAAATCTCCTTCAGCATTCGGCGTCCGCGCTCGCTCATCACCACGAGCCGCGAGGAGAGCATGCCCAATTCCTCGAGCACGCGGCGCTGCTGCGTGTCGGGATTCTGCAGAACGGTATGGAGCGTGGTCACGACCGGTATCCGCAAATCCCGCAGCAGGGCGAGAATGAAACTGCCCGCCGGGCCGCCATAAATCCCATACTCATGCTGGAGGCAGACGACGTCGGCGTTGCTGAAATTGAGGTAATCGGCCGTGCGCCGGTAGGCATCGAGATCACCCTCGCAAAATTCGAAGCGCACCTCGTCCGGGTATTCGTAACCCTGCGGCAAATCGTTCACGGGCGCGACAAAGCTTTCGACGTCGGGTATTTCTCCGTCAAGGCTGTCCGCAGATCGTGGGTAAATGTGGCGATGCCGCATTTGCGCGGAAGATAATCCCCGATGAAGGCGATTTTTTTAATTTCAGTTATCTCGTCTGCCATAAGTTGGTTCGCTAAAAACTAACCGCAAAAATTGAGGCTGCAATCATTTGAAGCCAAATGCAAGGCGAGGATGCAGGCCGTGTCCCGCTCAGGTCTATGGGGTGTTTACCCCAATGGATTAAGTTCCATTGATCGGGGTGGTGTTGTGGACGTAGGCGACCCACAGGACAATGACTAGGATGAGGAACAGGCCGATAAAAACGAAGAAAAGAAACATGTCGCGCCGACGTTGACGGGCAAGATTCCGATCCCTGCGGTCAGGCGACACCGGCAGGGCGCATCCGAGGTGGCAGCGTCGCCAGCAACTCCGTCGTGTCGAAATCGCGCAGCACGGCGTCGTCGGCCATCTCCACCTCCGCCACGCTCTCCATGTGCTTCCCACCAGGAACCGCGCGCCGGAATCGCCGCCGATCTCCAGAATTTCCGGGAAGAACCGCCGGTCCCACAGCATCGGGTTGCCCTGCTTGCCGCGGAACGTCGGCAGCACGATCAGCCGCCCTCGTCCGGATCGTACATCGACAGCAGCCGGTCGATCATCCGCCCGGTCACCAGCGGCATGTCGCCCAGACACACCACCGCCGCGGCGCATTCCGGCGGCACCGCCGCGATCCCGGCCTTCAGGCTCGCCGACAGCCCCTCGGCGTAGTCCGCGCGCGTGCACATACCGCACCGGCCGGCCGCCCAGCGCGTGCTCGACCTGCTCCGCCTGGTGGCCGGTCACCACCAGGATCGGCCGGGCGCCCGACGACAGCACATTGTCCACGACGCGGGCGATCATCGGCTTGCCGGACTTGTCGGCGACCAGCAGCTTGTTGTGCGGCGCCATCCGCCGAGACCGCCCGGCCGCCCAGCACCACCGCCGCGACCGTCGGCGCGCTGCGCGGCGCCGCACCCGATCGCGGCGGCTGCGCCGGCGCCTTCTCCCGCGGCATCGGGCGCGTCTCGATCTCCTTCAGCAGCCCGCCGACGCCCATCCGCATCATGTCCGCGCGGCGTCACCTCCAGCCCGGCGAACAGCCGCGTCAGCACGAAGTCGATGCCGTTCAGGCTTCGGGCTGCGCGCGCAGCCGGGCAGCACCAGCGCGGGCCGCTCGCCGATGCGGCCGAGGCAGATCAGGTTGCCCGGATCGACCGGCATGCCGAAATGCAGGATCTCGCCGCCGGCGCGCACGATGCCCGCCGGCCCGACATCGCGCCGGTCCACCACCGCCGAGGCGCCGGCCACCAGCAGCAGATCGGCGCCGTCGCGCGAGCAGGCCCTCGCAGCGCGCGGCCGATCGCGTCCTCCTCATGCGGCGCAATGCACCGGCGGCAGCAGCGTGCCGGTCAGCGCGGTGATCCGAGCCTCGGTGATGGCGATCGTCTTGTCGGTGACGCTGTCCTTCAGGCCGGGCAGTTCGGTGACCACCAGCCCGACGTTCAGCGGCCGGAACGGATGCAGCGTCAGCGGGCGAGCCGCCCTGCCGCGCCAGCGCCTCCGCCACCGTCAGCACGGTGCCGGGCACGGAGAACGGGATGATCTTGATGGTCGCGATCAGGTCTTTCGGCGCCACCACGGCGTAATCGGGCAGCGTGCCGACGGTCAGCGCCTCGTCGATGCGTGTTCAGGCGGTCGATCCGCGCGGCGTCGACGCGCAGCAGGCCCGGCGCCTCGGCGGACAGGTTCACCCGGCCGGTGGCCGCGCGCGACCGGGCGATCAGCGGCGAGACCAGCGGCGTGGCCAGCCGGTCGGCGGCGATGTCCTCCGGCACGTCGCCGGGTTCCAGGCGGGCGCAGATCACCTCGGTGCGGCCGGCCGCGCGCAAGGCCTCGATCGCGGCGTCGTCCAGCAGCGCGCCCTTGCGGATCATCCGCTCGCCGACCTTCTGGCTGTGCGCCATGATGGCGCCGCGGCCTCGTCGAGCGGGGCACGCCGAATTTCACGGCGGCCGGGCTTCGGCCGGCGAGCGGGGCGTTGCGGCGCACGGCGACGATCTCGGCGATGATCGAGAGCGCGATTTCCGGCGCGGTGACCGCCTCGATGTTCAGGCCGACCGGGCCGCGGATGCGCGACCAGTGCGTTGTCCTGGTGTGCCCGAGTTCGCGCAGCCGCTTCAGCCGCGCGGCGTGGGTGCGGCGGGAGCCGAGCGCGCCGATGTAGAACGCCTGGGACTTCAGCGCGCGGTCGAGCGCCGGGTCGTCGAGCTTCGGATCGTGGGTCAGCGTGACCACGGCGGTGCGGCTGTCGGGGCGAACGCGTCCAGCGCCTCGTCCGGCCAGTCGGTGGAAATCTCGACGTTGGGGAAGCGCTCGTCGGAGGCGAAGGAGCGGCGCGGATCGACGACGGTGACCGCGAAGCCGCAGGGCGACGGCGAACGGCACCAGCGCCTGGGCGATATGCACCGCGCCGACGACGATCAGGCGCAGCGGCGGGTTGTAGGCGTGCAGGAACCAGTCGCTCGTCGCCGAGCTTGACGGTGCCGCTTTCGTCCCGTGCAGGCGCGTCCGCGGCGGCGTTCAGTCGGCGGCGCTCGGGTCGGGCAGCAGGCGCTGCTCGCCGGAGGGCAGCCGGGTCGCCAGCACGACGGGCCGCGTCGCGCTTCGCCGCTCCAGGGCGGCAAGGTTTCGGGGGTCATGGGCGGTCATCCCGCGACGAGACCGTGCGGCGGCTTGAGCGCGCCGCGTCCGCGCCGCAACAGGTGGCCAGGGCGCCGCGCCAGGCACGCGTGCGCAGGGTCCGTCACGCACAGCTCTCTCCACGAACACCTTCACCTTGCCGCCGCAGGCCAGGCCGACCTCCCAGGCGCGTTCGTTGGTCACGCCGAAATCCAGCAGTTGCGGCGTGCCGGTCTCCATCGTCTTCATGCGCCGCGTCGGCGACCGCGCCCTCGATGCAGCCGCCGCGACACCGACCCGGCCATCCGGCCGGACTTGGTCACCGCCATCTGGCTGCCGGCCGGGCGCGGCGAACTGCCCCAGGTCTCCGTCACCGTGGCGAGCGCCACCTGCTCGCCGGCAGCGCGCCAGGCGGCGGCGGTGCTCAGGACGTCTTCGACTTCGGCATGAGTCGCTCATGCGGCTATCCTTTCATACCGTCCAGCGCAGCCGAGCGCGGCGCGGGGCGCGACAGCAGATCGACCAGCGCGCGCAGGCTGGCCAGATTGTGCACCGGCCGGAACTCGTCCACATGCGGCAGCATCGCGCGAATGCCCTGGGATTTTGGTTCGAAGCCCGCTCCAGCGCAACAGCGGGTTCAGCCAGATCAGCCGGCGGCAGGAGCGGTGCAGCCGGTCCATGTTCTCCGCCAGCGCCGATGCGCGCCGTCGCGGTCCAGCCCGTCGGTGATCAGCAGCACCACCGCGCCCTGGCCCAGCACCCGCTTGCGCCCAGCAGCGGTTGAACGCGGCCAACGCCTCGCCGATGCGGGTGCCGCCGGACCAGTCGGGCACGATGTGGGCCACCATCTGGAACGCCACCTCCGGGTCGCGGTGGCGCAACTGGCGGGTGATGTTGGACAGCCGGGTGCCGAACAGGAACACGTGCACGCGGTCGCGGTCGTTCGTCACCGCGTGCAGGAAATGCAGCAGTATCTGCGCGTAGCGCGACATCGAGCCGGAGATGTCGCACAGCACCACCAGCGGCGGCGGGCGGGTCTGACGCGGCGGTTGCGGGCGATGGTCAGGATCTCGCCGCCCTGGCGCAGGCTGGCGCGGATGGTGCGCCGCAGGTCGGTGACCGGGCCGCGCGGGTCGGGCGCGCAGCCGCCGCGTGCGGCGCAGGTCGAGCGGCAGGGTCAGGCGGCGGATCTCCGCTTGGCGTCGGCGATCTCGGCGGCGCCCATCGCCTCGAAATCCATCTGCTGCAGGCGTTCCTGCTCGGACACGGTCAGCACCGCGTCCTGCACCGGCGGTTCGTCCTTCGGCTGTCGGCGGCGGTTGCGCTTCGGCTGCATCGCCTCGGCGACGCGGCGCGAGGCCGGGCGGCGGCCGTTCCAGCTTCTTCTCCTTCTGCGCCTCCAGCAGCGCCATCGCGGCGGCCTGTTCGGCGGCGGTGGGGTCGCGCCAGAACAGCGCGAAGGCCTGGTCGAACACCTCCTGGTGCTCGTGGCGGTGGATCATCGCCGCGCGCAGCGCCGTGCGCGCCTGGGTCTTGGTGCCGAGGTCGATCAGGGTCAGCGCCTGCTGCGCGGCGAGCGTCTCGGCCGGCCCGACCGGCAGGCCGGCGCGGCGGAGCAGGCGGGCGAAGTGCATGACGTTGGCCGCGAGGGTGGGGGCGGGCAGGGCAGGGGAGGCGGCGTTCGGCATAACTGGATACTGCGCCTGGTGTGGCGTCAGGCAAAGAGGTCGAGGAGTTGTTGCTGATTGCGGTATACCGTCGATATCGGAGGTGGATTGCGGTGGCTGAGCTGATCCTGCGGAACCTGGAAGAACGCGTGGTGGCAGGTTGCTCCGCCGCGCTGACAACCATGGACGCAGCGTGGCGCAGGAGGCGCACGCTATTTTGCGCGCAGCGGTTGGTGTGGAGACGGATCAAGAGCCGGGGCTCGGCACGCGCATCGCCGCACGGTTCACTGGCATTGGACTGCGCGACGGTGAAAGATTCCGGAGTTGCGAGGCCACGCGCTAAAGCCTGCGACATTCGACTGATCGTCATTCGGCAAGGCAAATCCTTGTTCCGCCATGCAGCGATCAAGCACAGTCCGGCTGCTGGCCCTCCGTCACCCCGGCGTCTCGGACGCGCGGTCCCATGTCGCCTCCGTCACGCCCCGTTCGCGCAACCGGAATTTCTGCACCTTGCCATTCTCGGTCATCGGCAGTGCCGCCACGAACTCGATGAACCGCGGAACGGCGAAGACGGGCATGCGGCCTTGGCAATAGTCCGCCAGCGCGGCGGGGGTCAGTGAACATCCGTCACGCGCGACAATCGCCGCCATCACCTCGTCCTCGGCCAACTCCGAGCGCACTGGAAACGCCGCCGCCTCGGCGACATCCGGATGCGCCAGCAGCACTTGCTCGACCTCGTAGGACGAAACGTTCTCGCCGCGCCGGCGGATCGCGTCCTTCATCCGGTCGATGAAGCGGTAGTGTCCGTCCGCCTCGCGCACTACGCGATCGCCGGTGTGGAACCAAAGATTGCGCCACGCCTCGACGGTCTTTTCCGCCATGCCAAAATAACCGGTGGCGAACGCAAACGGCTCAGAGGCACGCAGCACCAGTTCTCCCGGCACGCCATCGGCCAGAGCGTTGTCCGCGTATCCACCACGCGCGCTTCGAACCCGTCGAACACCGGACCCATCATCCCGGGACGCTGCGCCGACAATGCGCAGCCCAGCACGAAGTTCGTCTCGGTCGAGCCGTAGCCGTCCAGCAGCGCGATGCCGAAACGGTCGCGAAACTCGCGATGGAAACGCTCCGGCACGCCCGGTCCCAGCGCAATCCGCACGCGGTGCGCGCGATCCAACGCACTGGCCGGCCGCGACAGCAGCATCGGCACCATCGCCCCGAGCAGATAGGTCACCGTCGCATCGTGCCGGGAGAGCGAGGCGGCAAAGTCGGATGCGGAGAAGCGCGGTTTGGGACCCACCAGCGACGCGCCCGTCAGCAGTGCCTGGTAGAACGTATTCAGCGCATTGGTGTGAAACAGCGGCAGCGTCGTCAGCAGCACATCATCTGCGGTCAAGCCCAGCAACCACGCGGTATTCACCCCCCACCAGTAATACTGCGCGTGCGGACAGCACACGCCTTTCGACACACCCGTTGTGCCCGAGGTGTAGAGGATTGCCACGGTATCTCCGGGTCCGATCGCCAACTTCTGGCACCGCCTGCCCCGGCACAGGAAACCCCGACGCGCGTGGCCACCGCTTCGAGACATCCGCATCGCCGATCAGCCAGATCGCGCGCAGCGACGGTGGGACGCTGTCCAGCCCATCCAGCGCCGGGGCAAGCTCGGACTGCAGCACCAGCAGCTTCGCTTGCGAATTCGCCAGGATGTGCGCGAGTTGCATGCCACGCGAGGCGGTATTGATCGGCACCGTCACCGCGCCGATCCACCCGCATCCGAGATACACTTGCAGCAGCTCCGCCCGGTTGCCGCACATCACCGCGACATGGTCGCCGCGTTCGATGCCGGCCGCGCGCAACGTGCCGCCGAACCGCGCTGCCATGTCGAGCGCGTCCGCAAAGCTCCAGACCTGGCCATCGATCTCGACCAGTCGCCGTTCGCCGTACAGTGTCGCCTGGCGGCGCAACATACGTGACAGGGTCCGTTCGGACGGCGGCAGCAGCGACGGCAGATCGGCGATGTGTTCCATTCGCGCCGTATCTCCCCATGGGCGGTTGCGCGCAGCACAGCCCTGCAGATCGAGCCAGTCAAGCATTGCGCATACGGAATACCAGGTGCAGTGGGTCAGGTTCGTTTGCGCGGGACGCCTCGCCAGCTTGCCCCGTGGCTCGGCCCTGGCGAGGCAGACGGTCTTGCGCCCGGTTCACCCAAGCCATGACAAACGCAATGCCGGGCCGGCCGGCCTTGTCGCCGTTGCGACGGGGTCATGGTGTTCGTCTGAACAAAACGTCCAATTGCTCGAAGTCGCAGCCTTCCAGCGGATCCAGCCGATGCGACACGGGTTCCAGATACTCGTCGAGCGAGTACCGGTTGTCGATTGTGAACGGCGCAAACCCGGCCGTGCGGAAAAAACCAAGAAACTCCTCGACCGACGAGCCGTGATCGTGCAGCCCCTCGGCGCTCACCTCGATCAACAGTTCCGTTCGGCAGGACAGACGTGGCAGAAGCGGCAGGAATCCGCGGACCACTGGGAATTCCGCCCCTTCCACGTCGATCTTGATCATCCGCGCCGACAGGATGGCTTCCACTGGAACGATATCCGCCAAAGGCCGGCCACGCACGACAGCTTCCAGCACCGCGCCTCGCCGGGCCGCCACCGCCGGCACGATGGTCGTTCCGCCAAGATTGCTGTCGTCGTGCAGGAATACCGTTACATTGCCGGCATCGGCGCAGACAGCCACATTGAACGCTTCGATACACCTTGCGTCGTTCAACGCCAGGTTTTCCGACAGCAGGCCAAACACTCTAGGCGAGGCTTCGATTGCGAAGACCCGTCCACCCGGGCCGACGCAATGCGCCGCCAGCAAGGTGTCGTAGCCGACATTCGCGCCGATATCGATCACGGTATCACCCGGCACCAGTGTCGCCGCCAGGTACGCGGTAATCGCCGGTTCCCACAAACCGAAGAAATAGAGATACGTTTGTATCGTATCTGGAAACTGCACTAGCATACGCGCACCGAATTGGGTTCAAGTTTGCAAAATTGCGCCAGACCGCATCAATGGTTTGACGACATGGTACCAAACGAACCGCTTTCCTGCCGTTATCGGCAGGTGCCGATAATAGGCTTGCAGCACGGCCGCACTCGTCCTGACCAAGGTCTGTCCCACGTGTTCGCCCTCCGTGCGGACACCAGTGTCCTGGGAAAAGGCAAACAAACCGTTGACGGCCTGGCTGATCGGCGTGCAGCGGTTACGCCGGCGCGTCGTCGTCCGCCAGGTCTTTTGCTCCCAGTTTCCGCTGCACGCGGGTCATCCTGCGCTGCACTGCGCGCGATTATGCAGCGCTTCCTTGCCCGCCAACCTCCACGGTGCTTTACCCTCCGCCTCACACCACCGAGGCCCCGCATCGCCCATGTCAAGCAACGACACCAGTTTCCAGGCCCTGATCCTGCGCTTGCAGGAGTATTGGAGCAGTCACGGCTGCGTATTGCTGCAGCCGTATGACATGGAAATGGGTGCGGGAACGTTCCATCCGGCGACCACGCTGCGCGCCCTCGGGGGGAAACCGTGGCGCGCCGCCTACGTGCAGCCCAGCCGCCGCCCGACCGACGGCCGTTACGGCGAAAACCCCAACCGGGTGCAGCACTACTACCAGTACCAGGTCATCATGAAGCCCAGCCCGCCCGATGCCCAGGAACTGCTGCTCGGCAGCTACCGCGCCCTCGGCCTCGACCCGCTGCACCATGATTTCCGCTTCGTCGAGGACGACTGGGAAAGCCCGACACTCGGCGCCTGGGGCCTCGGCTGGGAGGTGTGGTGCGACGGCATGGAGGTCGGCCAGTTCACCTACTTCCAGCAGGTCGGCGGCATCCCGGTCACGCTACCAGCTTCGAGATGACCTACGGCCTGGAACGCCTGGCGATGTACGTGCAGGACAAGCAGAGCATCTTCGACCTCGACTTCAACGGCTCGGGCGTGACCTATGGCGACGTGTTCCTGCGCGCCGAACGCGAATACAGCAAGTTCAATTTCGAACTGGCGGACACCGCGTTGCTGATGCGGCATTTCGCCGACGCGGAACATGAGTGCGCCGCGTTGTTGGAGGCGAAGCTGGCACTGCCGGCCTATGACCAGTGCATCAAGGCGAGCCACCTCTTCAATCTGCTGGATGCCCGCGGGGTGATCAGCGTGACCGAGCGGGCCAGCTACATCGCCCGTGTGCGCACGCTGGCGAAGGGCTGCTGCGAGGCCTGGGTGGCAGGGGAAACTACGTCGTAGCCGAAAGCCAAGGACAAGTAGGCTCTCCCCCCTCAAGTGGAGGGGGGTTCTCCTGCGGGAGATTGCTTCGCTGCGCTCGCAATGACAGGTTGTCCGACGGGTCGAAGCGTCATGATCGCACCAGGATCGGAACACTGGCGTCTCGCCCAATAAAACGGACGTGACAGGAAATGACCCATGGCTCGCACCAAAACAACGCGTCGCCACGTCATAGGCATGGCCACCGCGGCAACCGCGCTGCCGCTGGTACACATCCGCGCCGCCGGTGCCGCCGGCAAGCTGACCGTCGGCCTCACCGACCACTGGGTCATCGAGGGCAATGACGTGATGCGCCAGATCGTCGAAGCCTGGGCCGAACAAAACAAGGTGCAGGTGCAGCTCGAATTCGTCACCAGCACCGGTGGCAAGAATCTGCTCACCCTCGCAACCGAATCGCAGTCGCGTACCGGCCACGACATCCGCGCCTTTCCAACCTGGATGGTGCACCAATACGCCGCGCAGCTCGAACCGATGGACGACGTCATGCGCCGCCTGACCGTGCAGTATGGCAACGTGTCGGCAATCCTCGAATATCTTGCGAGGATCGACGGCGCCTGGCGCGCGCTGCCTTGCTCTCCCATGAGCAAGAACATGGCAAGCTGCGCGCGGCTCGACGTGTTCCGCGACCGCTGCGGCCTCGACGTCCAGGCGATGTATCCCGCCCGCCCCGTCGCCACCCCAGGGGCCGACAACTGGAACTGGGACACCTTCCTGCGCGCCGCGGAGCAATGCCATGCGGCCGGCATGCCGCTCGGACTGACGCTGTCGAATAACGGCGATGCGGTGGACTGGTGCGGCTCGTTGTTTGCCGGGTTCGGCGCCCAGCTTGTCGATCCCAAGGGCGCCGTCACGGTCCGCTCGGACGCCGTGCGGTCGGTGCTGGAATACGCCGGCAAGCTGACGCACTTCGTCGATCCCGCCGTCTATGGCTGGGACGGCGCTGGCAACAACCGGGCACTCATCTCCGGTCACACGGCGCTGATCTTCGACGCGCCGTCGGCGTGGTCGGTGGCGAAGAAGGACGCGCCGTACGTGGCGGAGAACTGCTGGTCGTTTCCCAATCCGAAGGGCAATGCCGGCCGCTTCGTGCCGTATAACCCGCAATTCTGGGGCATCTGGACCTTCGCGCAGAACAAGAGCGCGGCCAAGGACCTGTTGGAGCACCTGTCGCAGCGCGAGCAGGTGCATCGCATGGCCAACGCCACGCATGGCTACGATATTCCGCCGTTCCAGAGCATGACCGACTTCGATGTGTGGGAGAAAGAAGGCCCGCCGACCGGCGTGTTCTACAACTATCCAATCAAGCCGCAGCATCACGCCACGCCGATCGTCGCCGGCTATCCGTCCCCGCCCGAGATCGCAGTGCAGATCTACAACAACGGCACGATGCCGCAGATGATCCAGCGCCTCGGCCCGGGCGGCCAGACGGTGGATCAGGTGCTCGACTGGGCGGAGAACGAGTTGGACTCCTACAACCGGACGTGAGGCACTCCCATTCGCTGCCATGGGAGCCGGCCATTCGCTGTCATTGCGAGCGAAGCGAAGCAATCTCCCGCCCGGGTTGATGCGATCTCTCGGGGGAGATTGCTTCGCTGCGCTCGCAATGACGCGTGTTGGCCGACGGATCGAAGCGGCAGGATTGCAATTCCGGGTGCACATCCACCAATAGGACTCTCAAGTGATATTTTCCGATGATGGAAATCGCCCGAGAGCAGTCCGGGGCCGAATTCATCGAGGGCGGGGCCCGGCGCGCCGCACCGTGCGGCCGGATGCTGCGGCCCGGTTCGAAGCCATGCGCGCGATCAGGCGCCGAAGCGCTGAACGGCTGCAAGGCCAGGAACAATTCACCGACGACGACCTCTACGATGCGAACGGCCTGCCGCTACTGTTCAAGGGCAACGATTTTCCGAGAACCGATCTGACCGCGGCAGTCTGATGCTCCCAGACCTCGCGACAGAGCGAGAATTTCCTCGCAGCTACAGCCACTCGTTGCATGCCCACCAAGGCAACCTGCCACGCGGCGGTTACACACCAGCCTTCACCCGCAATTTCGCATTGCAGCATCGCCCGCGCACTCTAGCCACGGCCGGAAAGCTGGCTTAGAACGCCGCCAACGCCAACAAACCTCCGAAGGAAACGGCCATGTCCGAACTGCGGATCGAGGGTGAAGATGCCTGCACCCTGGCCACCGAACTGGTCGCGTTGACCGGCGAAAGTCTGGAATGGGCCATCGTCACGGCCCTGCGCGAGCGGTTCGAGCGCGAAAGCGCCCGCCGCGACTGGCAGGACCGGGTCATGGCCATCACGCGCGAGATTGCCACCAGCCTGCGCGACCCCGCCGCTAACGACCGCGGGCAAATCTCCGTCCGGCGCGCCGCGGCGGGGTAGCAGGCCACCGAAGGATGCTGCATGCCGGAGTTCTTTCTCGAGCTGTTCAGTGAGGAGATTCCGGCCCGGATGCAGGCCCGCGCAGCGGAGGACCTCGCCCGGCTGACCGCCCAGGCGCTGGCGCCGCTGTCTCCGTCCTGTGTGCAGACCTGGTTCGGACCGCGCCGCATCGCGCTGTCTGCTCAGGTTGCCGCCCTGGTCGCTGCCAGCCAGACCACCGAACGCGGCCCCCGGGCCAACGCCCCGCCCCAGGCGCTGGAAGGCTTCCTGCGCAAGCACGGCGCCCACAGGGAGCAGCTTCGCCGGGAAGGCGACTATTGGGTGGTGGACAAGGCGGCGGCCGCGGTTTCGGCCGCATCGCTGATCGCGTCGGCGCTCCCGCCGCTGCTCCGCCGTTTCCCGTGGCCCAAGTCGATGCGATGGGGCGCGTCCAGCGCCTTCACCTGGGTGCGTCCGCTCCGGCGGATCGTCTGCCTGCTGGATCACGCTGTTGTGAATTTCGACCTCCGGGACAGCGACGACGACGGCCACGGCCTCGCCGCGTCCGACCAGACCGAGGGCCACCGCTTCCACGCACCGGGCGCCTTTGCCGTGCACGATTGCGCTGACTGGTCGGCCAGGCTGCGCGCCCACCGGGTGTTGACCGACGCCGACGAACGCAAACGCATTATTGCCGACGGCATTCGGGAGCTTGCCGCCGCGCGCCAGCTCAGCGTGGTGGACGATCCCGGCTTGCTCGACGAGGTCGCCGGGCTGGTGGAATGGCCTGTCCCCCTGCTCGGACGCATCGCCGCAGAGCATATGGACCTGCCGCCTGAGGTGATGCAGGTCTCCATGCGGGTCAACCAGCGCTATTTCGCGCTACGCACCGCCGATGGCCGCGCCGCGCCGTGGTTCGCCTTCGTCGCCAATATCGAGGCCGACGATGGCGGTGCGGCGATCGTCGCCGGCAACGAACGCGTGCTGCGCGCCCGCTTCGCCGACGCTCGGCACTTCTGGGATCTGGACCGCAAGGCCCGGCTGGAATCCCGCCTCCCACGGCTGGAGCACGTGACCTTCCACGCCAAACTTGGCAGCCAGGGTGACCGTGTCAGGCGGCTGCAACGCCTCGCCGCGGAAATCGCGCCGCAGGTCGGTGCTGGCAGCGCGCTTGCCGAACGCGCCGCCCAACTCGCCAAGGCCGACCTGGTCACCGGCATGGTCGGCGAGTTCCCCGAACTGCAAGGCATCATGGGGCGCTACTACGCGCTGCACGACGGTGAACCGGCCGAGGTCGCTGACGCCATCCGCGATCACTACGCGCCGAAGGGGCCTGGCGATGCAGTGCCGACCGATCCGGTTTCGGTCGCCGTGGCACTCGCCGACAAGCTGGATCAGCTCGCCGGCTTCTTCGCCATCGGCGAGAAGCCGACCGGCGCCGGCGATCCCTACGCGTTGCGCCGCGCCGCGCTCGGCATCATCCGCATCATCCGCGAGAACAAGCTGCGGCTGCACCTCCTGCCGCTGATCGAGGCCGCCGGCCAAGCCCTGCATCACCACGGCATTCACCCCGTGCCACCGCAGGAGATCCTGGAGTTCCTCGCCGAGCGTCTGCGCATTCAGTTGCGTGCCGAGGGTGCCCGCCACGACATCCTCGCCGCCGTCTTCGCTGCCATCGGCGAGCACGGCCCCGACGACGACCTCACCCGCCTGCTTGCCCGTGCCGACGCGGTCACTGCGCTGCTGGGAGGTGGGATCGGGTCAGCGATGCAGGGGGAGGCGGTTGCTCGACCTTCCCAGCCTTCATCAGACGGTCCCAGCCTGCTCACAGCCTATCGCCGCGCCGCCAACATCCTGCGCATTGAGGAGCGCAAGGACGGCCCGCACCGGGGCCCGCCCGATCCGTCGCTGTACCCGTGAACCAGCCGAGATTGATCTAGGTCATGCCCTCGGAACGATGAATGGGGTAGTCCGCTTGCTCGAACAAGAACAGTACCGGCGCGGCCATGGCCTCCCTGGCACGGCTACGCGCCCCGCTGGACGCGTTCTTCGATCGCGTCACCGTTAACGCCCCGGAGCCGGATTTGCGCCTCAATCGTTTGCGTCTTCTCAATCTGCTGCGGACAACAATGGACCGGGTGGCCGATTTTTCCCGTATCGAAGGCTGAAAGAGGTTCGTCATGAGCAAGTGGGTGTACAGTTTCGGCGCCGGCCACAACGAAGGCGGCGCGAACATGAAGAACTTGCTCGGCGGCAAGGGGGCGAACCTCGCCGAGATGGCATCAATCGGGCTGCCCGTGCCGCCCGGCTTCACCCTTACCACTGAAGTCTGCACCGCCTTCTACACCAACCAACGTAAATACCCCGCAAGCCTGGAAGCCGAGGTCAGCGCCGCGCTGGCGCAGGTGGAAAAGGCCGTGGGCCGCAAGTTCGGCGACCCGAAGAACCCGCTGCTGGTGTCGGTCCGCTCCGGCGCGCGTGTGTCGATGCCGGGCATGATGGATACGGTGCTGAACCTTGGCCTGAACGATGACACCGTGGAGGGGCTGACGGCCGCCTCCCACGATCCGCGCTTTGCGTGGGATTCCTATCGCCGGTTCGTCCAGATGTACGGCTCCGTCGTGCTCGGCGTGGACCACCACCGGTTCGAGGAGATCATCGAGCACGCCAAGCTGACAGCCGGCGTCATCGAGGACACCGCGCTGTCCGCACAGGACTGGCAGCGCGTTGTGGACGGCTACAAGGAGATGGTCGCGCAGGACACCGGCAAGCCGTTCCCCCAGGACCCGAAGGAACAATTGTGGGGCGCCATCGGCGCGGTGTTCGGCTCGTGGATGAACCATCGCGCCATCACCTATCGGCGCCTGCACGAGATCCCCGCCGAGTGGGGCACCGCGGTCAACGTGCAGGCGATGGTCTACGGCAACATGGGCGAGGACTGCGCCACCGGCGTCTGCTTCACCCGCGACCCGTCCACCGGCGAGAACGTCTTCTACGGCGAATATTTGGTGAACGCGCAGGGCGAGGACGTCGTGGCCGGCATCCGCACGCCGCAGCCGGTTTCCAAGGCCGGCGCCAAGCCGGGCGAGACGCCGATGGAAGAGATCATGCCGGAGGCCTATGCCGAACTGATGCGGGTGCGCGAAACGCTGGAGCACCACTACCGCGACATGCAGGACCTCGAATTCACCGTGCAGCAGAAAGCTGTACATGCTGCAAACCCGCAACGGCAAACGCACCACGGCCGCCAGTCCTGCGCATGGCCGTGGACATGGCGCGTGAGGGCCTGATCGACCAGGATGAGGCGGTGCGCCGCGTCAACCCCTCGGCGCTCGACCAGTTGCTGCATCCGACGCTCGATCCGAAGGCGCCGCGTAGCTTGCTTGCCAAGGGGCTGCCGGCCAGTCCGGGCGCCGCGTCCGGCGCGGTGGTGTTCAACGCCGACGAGGCGGAGAGCCGCGCGCTGAAGGGCGAGGCGGTGATCCTGGTGCGCATCGAGACCAGTCCCGAGGATATCCACGGCATGAACGCCGCCCGCGGCATTCTGACCACGCGCGGCGGGATGACCAGCCACGCCGCGGTTGTGGCGCGCGGCATGGGACGGCCCTGCGTCGCCGGCGCCGGCGGCATCGCCGTGGACTACAACGCGCAGACACTGCAAGCGGCCGGCAAGACGGTGCGTGACGGCGAGATCATCACGCTCGACGGCGCCACCGGCGAGGTGTTCGTCGGCGCGGTGGCGATGGTCGAGCCAGCGATGTCCGAAGACTTCGCCACCCTGATGGTCTGGGCCGACAAGGCGCGTCGCATGGGCGTGCGCGCCAACGCGGAGACGCCGCTGGATGCGGAAACCGCGCGCAAGTTCGGCGCCGAGGGCATCGGCCTGTCGCGCACAGAGCACATGTTCTTCGACCCCGACGCGCATCGGGGCGGTGCGGCAGATGATCATGGCGAGCGACGAGGCCGGCCGGCGTGCCGCGCTGGCTCGCCTGCTGCCGTTCCAGCGCGAGGATTTCCGCCGCGCTCTTCACCATCATGGCCGGCTTGCCGGTGACCATCCGGTTGCTCGATCCGCCGCTGCACGAGTTCCTGCCGCACGCGACCGCCGAGATGGAGGAAGTGGCGCGCGGCCTGGGCACCGATGTCGAGACAATCCGACGGCGTGCCGCGGAACTGGCCGAGGCCAACCCGATGCTCGGCCATCGCGGTTGCCGCCTGGGCATCTCCTATCCGGAAATCTACGAAATGCAGGCGCGCGCGATCTTCGAGGGGCGCTGGCGGTGGCCAAGGAAACCGGCAATCCGCCGCATCCCGAGGTGATGATCCCGCTGGTCGCAACACGCCGCGAACTGGAGATCACGCGCGCTCAGGTGGACAAGATTGCCGAGGAGGTGTTCGCCGAAGCCGGTCAGCGCATCGAGTACAGCGTCGGCACCATGATCGAGCTGCCCCGCGCGGCCTGCTGGCGGCCGACAAGATTGCCGAGATCGCCGACTTCTTCAGCTTCGGCACCAACGACCTGACCCAGACCGTGTTCGGGCTGTCGCGCGACGATGCCGGAAGTTCCTGCCGAACTACATCGAGACCGGGGATTCTCCGAAAGACCGTTCGTCTCGCATCGACCCAGATGGTGTCGGCGAGATGATGCGGATCGGCGCAGAGAAGGGGCGGTCGGTGAAGAAACACCTGAAGCTTGGTATCTGCGGCGAGCACGGCGGCGACCCGGCGTCGATAGCGCTGTGCGAGAAGCTCGGGCTGGATTACGTGTCTTGCAGCCCGTACCGCGTGCCGGTCGCGCGCCTCGCGGCCGCGCAGGCGGCGCTGGGTGTGGAAAGCGACCGAACGGCATAATCCTTCTAAGGATTCGCGAGGGAATAGGTGCTTCAATCAGTAGCGCCGCAATCCCCTGTGTCATGGTCGGCGAAGGTCGGACACCCACGTCTTTCTGTTGTTGCCAGCAGTAAAGTCGTGGGTGGCCGGCCTTCGCCGGCCATGACACAGGGAGCCGTGCGCCGTGAGCCGTTGATTTGATTATTCCCCGCGAGCCTTTAACCTCTCCCGTGGGAGCGGGAGAGAGCCTGCCCCCAGGCGCTTGACCCGAGGGTGAGGGTGTTCGGGCGGCACACTGCTGTCAGCACACGGCGCGACTGCCTGTGCCTTGATGCTAACGCGACTTTCGCAACTCGTCTTCGCTTTCGGGTTCCCTGCCGAGCACCACGGCATCCTGTGGCCGCCAGCGCAGCCAGACCTTGCTACGGGTATCGAGTTGCCCGGCAGCACGTCGCGCGGCGGCACATAGGCGAGCAATTCCTGGCCGCCTTGCGCCAGTTCAACCTGCACCGCGTGATGCGTGCCGCGGAACACGTGGCCGGTGACCACGGCCGCGAAGCTGTTCATCCCTTCCAGCGGCGCCATGGAAACCGAGATGCTTTCCGGCCGCACCGCGATCTCGAGCCGGTCGCCGGTTGATTGTTGTGCCGAGGCAAGCGTCTCGATCGTGGCGCCGCCGCGCACCAGGCGCGCCTCGAGGCGGTCGTCGGCGTGGCGCAGCTTGGTCGCCTCCATTACGTTGGAGGCGCCGAGGAACTCCGCTACGAAGCGCGATACCGGCCGGTGGTAGACCTCCGACGGCGGCCCGAACTGGACCAGCCGTCCGTCGCGCATCACCGCGACCTGATCGCTCATGGTCAGTGCCTCTTCCTGGTCGTGGGTGACCAGCACCGTGGTGATGCCGAGCGTTTGTTGCAGTTGCCGCAACTCGAACTGCATGCTCTCGCGCAGGTTCTTGTCGAGCGCGCCGAGCGGTTCGTCCAGCAGCAGCACCTTCGGGTTGGTCGACCAGAGAGCGTGCCAGCGCGACGCGCTGTTGCTGTCCGCCGGAAAGTTGGTGCGGATAGCGCGCGTCCATGCCGGCGAGGCGCACGGTGGCCAGAGCGCGGGCGACCTGTTCGGCGATCAGCGGCTTCGGGTGCGTGCCATCTTCAGACCGAAGGCGACGTTCTCGGCGATCGTCATGTGCGGGAACAGGCTGTAGTTCTGGAACACCATGCCAAGCTGGCGTTGATTGGGCGGCAGGCGGGAGATGTCGGCGCTGCCGACCAGCACGCGGCCGGTGTCGGTTTGCTCGAACCCGGCGATGATCCGCAACGTGGTGGTCTTACCGCAGCCCGACGGCCCGAGCAGGGCAACGAGTGCTCCGTGTGGGACGGTCAGGCGCAGTGGGCGGAGCGCGACCGTGCTGCCGAAGCTTTTCGAAATGCCGTCCAGCACCAACTCGGCGGCGGTATTCATGACGGTGCGCCGAGTTGGCGCAGACCGTAGATGCGGTCAACCACCAGCAGGACCAAGAGTGCGAGCACCATCTGCACGGTGCTGACCGCGGCGATGGACGGATCGAACTGGTCCTGGATGTAGCTCAGCATCACCACCGGCAGTGTTGCGGTGGACGGGGTGCCGAAGAAATACGAAATCGGCAGGTTGTCGAACGACACCAGGAACGCGAACAAGCCGCCGGCGAACACGCCTGGGCGGATCAGCGGCAGGGTGATGTAGACCATGGTGCGCCATCGGTCGGCGCCGAGGATCGCCGCGGCTTCCTCGAAATCCGGTGGCAGCGAGCGATAGACTCCGATGACGGTGCGCAGGAGGTAGGGAATGCCGATGACGGTGTGGGCGATCAGCAGCGGCGTGAAGGACAGGCCGAAGCCGAGTGCCGACAAATAGAACAGCAATGCGAAGCCGAGCACGATCATCGGCATCGACAATGGTGCCAACAGGAAGGTTGCGAGTGCGTTGGCCCAGCCGCTGCGGGCACGGCCAAGTGCCAGTGCGGCCGGCACTCCGAGGATCGCGGCCAGCACCGTGGATGCGATCGCCAGTTTCGTGCTGACCCACAGGCCGTCGAGGAATGGCGCGTATTCCCAAACGCGGCGAAACCATTTCAGCGTGTAGCTGGGAATTGGGAAGCCGATATAGCCGAGCGAGGAAAACGAGACCACGACCACGATCACGATCGGCGCCATCAGGTAAACGAAGAATGCCAGAACGAACAGCGCCAGTCCGGCGCGGGCCAGGCGCTCGGGGATGCTGTGGTTCATGTCGCGCGGACGCCCTGGCGGCGGATCAGGCGGAGTTGCACGGCCATGCAGGCGGCCGCGGCCAGCAGCAGTACCATGCTCATCGCAGCGGCGAGTGAAAAGTCCTGCGTGACACTGAATTGTTGGAAGATCAGCAGCGGCAGGGTCTGCCAGCCGCCGCCGAGCAATAGCAACGTGACGAAGCTGCCGTTGGCCAGCATGAATACCAGGATGAAGCCGGTGGCGACGCCGTCCAGGGTCAGTGGCAGGGTGATGCGCAGGAAGGTGGAGAATAGTCCGGCTCCGAGCAATCGTGCGGATTCCTCCAGGCGGCGATCGACGCTCTGCAATGAGGCGGCGATGGCCAGCACCATGAACGGCACCAGCACGTGGATCAGCGCTATCACCGCCACGCCCGGCCAGCGCAGGAAGTCGATCGGCGAAGTTGTTAGGCCGGTGCTGTGCAGCACGATGTTGACGATGCCGAAGCGGGCCAGCAGCACGCGCCAGCCGAAGGTGCGCATGATGATCGAGGTCAGCAGGGGCGCGATCAGCATGAAGATCACCAGGCTCTGCCAGCGTCTGGCCTGGCGAACCATGAACCAGGCGATGGGGTAGCCGATCACGGCGCTGACGCTGGCAACGAGCAGGCTGAGCAATAGCGTTTGGCCGAGGACGCCGAGGTAATAGGGATCGGCGAACAGCTTGGCATAATTGACGACATCGAATCCCGCATCGATGCCATGCGGAAAAAAGCTGCGCACGCCGTTCTGGATCAGCGGCAGGAGGAAAAACGCGAGCAGGAATAAGGCCGCCGGTGCTACCCAGATGATCGGGACGCCGGTGCTGGGCTTGGAGCGGAGGAGGGTCATGACAATCGGCTGAACGATTGACTCTCGGCGGCACTGCACGGGCCGCGCCGATCGTCATGGCCGGGCCAACGTCCCCAATCGTCGCGGCCAGGCCAACGTCCCCAACCGTCATGGCCGGGCTTGACCCTGATCATCCCCCACAACCCCCTCTGGACACAAAGCCTCGCCTGATGTAGCGATTGCGGCATGATCTACCATCTGCCGCAACAGCGCCTGTCCGATCCCGCCACATTGGCCTGGCTTGCCGAGCGTATGCAGGCCGAGCCTGGGCTGTCGCGTTACCGCGTGGCCAAGGAGGTCTGTGCCCGGCTGGACTGGCGCGACCGCACCGGCCGACCGCAGGAGATGGCCTGCCGCAAGCAACTGCTCGGCCTGCAACGGCAGGGCGCCATCGTGCTGCCGCCGCCGCGCCGCGGCCCGCCCGCCGCCCGCGCCATGCCGCCCGACGCATCCCGCACCTGGCCACAATTCGCCGGCACGCTTGCCGAACTCGGCGCCGTCAGCCTCCAACCGCTCGCCGGCGGCACAGCCGACAGCCAGACCTGGAACGCCATGATGGCCGAGCACCATCCGCTCGGCCCGGCCAAGCTGTGTGGCGCGCAGCTCCGCTACCTGATCCGCAGCGACCGCCACGGTGTGCTCGGCGGCCTGGCGGTCAGCGCTGCCGCCTGGCGGCTCACCGCGCGCGACACCTGGCTGGGCTGGACCGACGCCGAACGCGCCGCCAACCTGCAAGCCATCGTCTGCAACAGCCGCTTCCTCATTCTGCCCACCATCCAGGTGAAGCATCTCGCCTCGCACGTGCTCGGCCAGTTGGTCCGGCGCATCGGACCCGACTGGCAGCAGCGCTACGGCATCACCCCCTGGCTGATGGAGACCTGTGTCGAGGCCGCCCGTTCCGGCACCGCCTACCGCGCGGCCAACTGGATCGAGGTCGGCATGACCGCCGGCCGCGGCCGGCAGGACCGCGCAGCCAAGGGCGGCCTGCCCCGCAAGCGGGTGTTCCTCTATCCGCTGGCGCCGCGCACCCTGAAGCGGCGGTGCCCCAACCGTGCGCCATCCCGCCCGGGCTGGGTGCATCGCGAGTTCGACGGTGCCAAACTCGGCGATACGCGGTTGCAGGCCCGGTTGCTCGACCTGGGGGCGGCGTTCTTTGCCCAGCCGCAGGCCAACATCCCGCAGGCCTGTGGCTCGCCGGCCGCCGCCAAGGCAGCCTATCGCTTCTTCGACAACGACCGGGTCAGCATGGACAGCTTGCTCGAACCGCACCGCCAGGCCACCGCCGAACGCATGCGCCGCGAAGCGCTGGTGCTGGTGGCGCAGGACACCAGCAGCCTCGCTTATACCACCCGCCCGGGGATGCAGGGCATCGGCCCCATCGCCAACAAGCTGGACGGCCCGCAGGGCCTGTTGCTGCACAGCGCGCTCGCCTTCACCCCACAGGGCCTGCCGCTCGGCATCCTCCACATGGAGTGCTGGGCGCGCGATCCGGCCGAGTTCGGCAAGCGCACGCAGTGCAACGACAAGCCAATCGAGGAGAAGGAGAGCAGCAAGTGGTTGCGTCCGCTGGGACCGATCGGCCAGGCGGCGGCGCAGTGTCCCAACACCCGGGTCGTGGTACTGAGCGACCGCGAGTCCGACATCTACGAATACATGCTGGCGGCGCAGCAGCAGGGGCGCGACGCGGTGCTGCGCGCCAAGGAGAAGAAGCGAGGATTGCACGGCGAACATCACCAGTTGTGGCCGCATCTGCTGTTGTCCCCGATTGCCGGCACGATCGATCTGCAGGTGCCGCGCCAGGGCAAGCAGCCGGCGCGGGTCGCCTCGATGGAACTGCGCTTCCAGCCGGTGACGCTGCAACCGCCCGCCGGCAAGCCGAACCTGCCCTTGGTGCATGGCTGGGTGGTGCTGGCGCGCGAACCCAACCCGCCGCCGGAGGTCAAGCCAGAAGCTGGAGTGGCTGCTGCTGAGCTCGGTGCCGGTGCACGGATTGGCCGACGCCATCGAGCGGGTGCAGTGGTATGCCGTGCGCTGGGGTATCGAGGTATTCCACCGCGTGCTGAAAAGCGGCTGCAACATCGAGGACCGTCAGCTTGGCACCGCCGACCGGCTGGAGGCCTGCCTGGCCATCGATGCCGTGGTCGCCTGGCGCATCCACCATCTCACATACCTGGGCCGCGCCACCCCGGACCTGCCCTGCACGGCAGTCTTCGAGGACGACCAGTGGCAGGCGGTCGTGGCCTTCCAGACCCGCAAGCTGCCCCCCGCAGAGCCGCCGTCGCTGCGCCAGATGATCCGCGCCGTCGCCCGGCTCGGCGGCTTCCTCGGCCGCAAATCCGATGGCGAGCCGGGAACTCAAAGCCTCTGGCGCGGGCTGCAGCGCATGGACGACATCACCGCTGCGTTCCGCAGCTTCCACGCCATCTACAACCGGCCGCACTGAGCACGCCAAATCTCTCGCGACACCCAGCCGGCAGCGAAGGAAAACCGCTTCTCGCAAGAAACTGTCCGACGCGGCGTTATGGGTAAAGGGCAGGGCTTGACCCGGCCATCTATCGCGGCACGTTGCTGCATGGATGGCCGGGTCAGGCCCGGCCATGACGGTTGGGATGGTGGTCAGGCGTTGATCTCCTTGTTCCAGCGCTCCACCCAGGCAGACTTGACCGCGGCGATCTTTTCGAACGGAGCCCAGCGGCAGTCCTGCCAAGGCGTGATTTGTGCCTGAGTTTCGGCGGCAGTTGCACCTTGGGATTGCTGGTGCCGTATTCGAGGCGGTCCACCACCTGCGCCTGCAACACCGGATCGAGCTGGGAATTGATGTAGCTCCAGCCTAGCTCGGAACCGTTGGCGACCTTCTGGGTGATGCTGGGCAGGTTGACCGCGCCCTCCTTCGGGTTGAGGAAGTTGATCCAGGTGGCGCCGGAATCAGTACCGCGGCCCAGGTGCGGCCGTCGGGATACAGGCTGATATCCGCCTCGCCGCTTTGCAGCAGCGTCAGCGGATCGGTGATGGAGGAGAAGAACGCGGTGTTCGGCTTCATCTTCTTGATCGCGTCGAAGGCGGGCGTGACATTATCGACGGAGCCGCCGAGCACGTCGGCGAAGGCCCAGATCAGCACGGCCGGTGTACCGGTATAGCCGGCGTTCGGTAGTGCCGCGCGCCATTTGCCAGTGATCGTGCCGTCGATCAGTTCGGCGTAGGTTTTTGGCGGATTCTTCAGGCGCTCGTGGTAGGCGAAGCCCCAGGAGCCGAAGGTGAAGATCACGCCCCAGCCCTGCACGATGTCGGTCAGTTGCTTGGGGATGTCGGCGAGATTAGGGATTTTCGCGGGGTCGAGCTTTTCGACCAGGCCCATTTTGCCGGCGAGGATCGCGCCGTCGATGTTGTTGAACATGACGTCGATGGGGGGATGCGCGCGGTTCGCTTCGACCTGCGCCATCCATTGTTCGGGCTGGCCGCTCATCACCTGGGCCTTGGCGCCGGTGTTCTTTTCGAAGTCCGGCACGATCACTTCGCGGATGGTCTTTTCGAACACGCCGCCGAAGGAGGTGACGACGATCGGTGCCGGTGCCGCGAAGGATGGGCGGCGTGCTGTCGCGAGCAGTGACGGCGGTGCCGGTTAGCGTGTGCAGGAGGCGGCGGCGTTTGAATGTTGGGGCGGTCATGATTGGGGTTCCATTCGTTTGGTCACCTGGCGGCGAGCGACGCGACGCTGCGTAAAGGGCGAGGAAGCAAGCGAGAAATTGCTGCGTGCGGCCCGATCACCCTCACCCTCGCCGCTACGCGTCTCGACCTCTCCCGCTTTGCGGGAGAGGTTCAGGAAGTGCGGCTTCTACCTCGTCGCGTGCGTCCAGCAGGCCGCCGACGACATGGTTGCAGCCACGCTGCAACTGCGTGATCGCGAAGCCGAGCGCGGAAGGCGGGTAGCGATCGAGCTCCTTGGCGATCGCCAGCCAAGGCAGCGGTAATTGCGGCGTTGCGAGGTCGCGGCGGAACCGCGTGCCCTTGACGTAGTTCAGGGGCACCAGATGCCGCGACAGACGCAGCAGCGTGCGGTTGGCTTCGGTTGGAGGAATGCTGCCGGTGCGCACCGCGTGTTCGAATTGGGCGACGCTGTCGGCCAGCGCTGCAACGGCGTCCTGCGCCGGAGTCAAGATCGAACCGGTTGCCGGCGGCGTGCTGGTAGGTGCGCACGGTGTCGGCGAACTCGGCGACCAGGGCGCCCCAGTCGTAGGGCAGCAACACCGCGTTGGCATTGCGCCACACCGCCAGCAGATAGAGCTTGATGTCGTCGCCCAGAATGTCGCGGTCAGCGATCTCCAGTTGGTCGAACACGGTGTGCCACTCGATGTTCCCGCCATTACCCATGACGTAGTAGTAGCCGCGCTCGGTAACTTCGGCGGCGGGGATGCGGGAAGAGGATGACAGGTAGCCGGTGATGCCGAGATTGGTGAAGGAGTAGTCGTTCGCCGCGGGTGGCCGGCGGCCGCTGGCCGGCTTGCCAACCGCGTCGCGCACCGCGTGGGCGATGAAGGCGGCGTTCTCCGCCATCCAGGGGATGATTTCGTAAGAGGTCGCCCAGCGGCAGCCCGGAGAATCGCAATTGATCTGCGCGATGCAGTTGCGCACGAGATCGATGGCGAACTTGTCGGCGTACCAAGTGCTGCCGGCGAAGCGTCCGGTGGAATGGCCGGGCCACCATGCCAGTCGGACACTGCGCTTCAGCTTGCCGTGATGCTGCCAAAGCACGCGCGCGATTTCGAGCATTGCGGCGTTGCCGGTGGCGTTGTCGCCGACGCCGACATCCCACGAGTTGTAATGGCCATGCAGCAGCACGAATTGCTCCGGCTGTTCTGTGCCGCGAATTTCGGCCACCGGTAGCCGGCATCGGTACCAGCCTTCTTCCAGCGACGTGAACACGCGGGCGGAGGCTCCGGATTGCGCAGCTTGCAGCAGCGGTTCGGCGGCATGGCGGTTCACCGCGACGGCGGGGATGCCCAGCTTCGCCGGCAGGTCGTCGGTGTCCGGCGTGCCCCAGAACGCGCAGCCGCCGCCCCAGTGGGCATTCTCGCCGGGGTTGATCGCGACGACCGCCGCGGCGCCCAGCTTCTCGAACTGGGCGATCCGTTCGCCGTTGAGCGTGCCGAAATAGGCGACGACGCAGCCGGCGATGTCACCGACCCCGTCCATCGGGCTGAACCCGGTTCCGAAGAGGTTGGCGGTAGAGGGCGCGTAGCCCTCGATCAGCTTTGGGGCGCCCTGGATGACAACGACGGGCGCCTCCACACCGTCCGGCGCCGAGGGCGCGAAGGACGGCGGTTTTGCTTCGAATGTCAGTCCGCCGACTTCGAGCCGGCTTGGCTGGGGCGTGCTCAGGAACAGCGTCGGTTCGTACATTGTGCAGGGGATGCCGAGGCGGGCCAGGCGGGCGGCGATCTCCTCGCCGCCGCGGTTCATCTCGGTGGGGTGTTCGCGGCGCATGTGGGCGAAGCACTCGACCAGCGACCAGGGTTCGTCGAGCGATACGTCGGAGAGCGCGGCGCGTTCGTCGGCGGTCAGGTTGGGGGCGGTGGCGGTCATTTAAGTCTGTTCCTTGGGGCCGATTGTGCGGCGGCCTGGCGATGGTGGGGGGCAATCGCTGTGCCGGGATAAGGATGAGTTCGTGCGGTGGGAGGGTGGGTGGGGGAAGGGCGTGCCGACCCGACCACCCTCACCCTCGGTGCTTCGCACCTCGACCTCTCCCGCATCGCGGGCGAGGTTAACGGTCGCGGGAGAGGTTAGGGGGCGAGCCATTCTACTTCGGCTTCGTCTGCCTCTTCGCGATGCAGCGCGCCGGTCAGGTCGGCGACGCGCTTGATGTTGCGCGCGGCGCAGAACGCGGCGAGCCCGTCGATGACGCTTAGCATCGCGGTGGGATGTAGGAAAGTCGCGGTGCCGACCTGCACTGCCGTGGCGCCGGCCAGCATGTATTCGGCCGCATCGTCAGCGGTGCTGATGCCGCCACAGCCGATCACCGGCACGCGCACCCGCCGCGCGCACTGATACACCTGCCGCAACACGATCGGCTTGATCGCCGGACCCGACAGCCCGCCCATGACATTGCCCAGCCTGGGCTTGAAGCTGGTCAGGTCGATCGCCATCGCCAGGATGGTGTTGGCCACCACCAGTGCGTCGGCGCCCTCGGCCTCCGCCGCTTGCGCGACCTCGGCGATGTCGCCGGTGTTCGGGGTCAGCTTCGCCCAGAGCGGCAGCTTCGTCGCCTCGCGCAGACGGCGCATCACCGCGGCAGTGGACGCCGCGCGCATGGCGAAGGCACGGCCGTCTTCCTCGATGTTCGGGCAGGAGATGTTGGCCTCGATCGCCGCGATGCCGGGGACTGTCATCGCCGCGGCCAGGTCGGCAAATCCCTCGACGGTGGGGGCGGAGATGCTGACCACCAGCGGCGGCCCCCAGCGCGCCATTTCCGGCAGCGTGTGCTCCAGGAAATACGGCACACCCTTCGATGGGATACCTATTGCGTTCAGCATGCCGTCCCGGGTTTCGGCCACACGCGGCAGCGGATTTCCGTCGCGAAGTTCGCGCGTGATGGTTTTGGTCACCAGCGCGCCGAGCCGGTTCAGGTCCACCACCTGCGAAAGGCCCTCGGCGAAGGTGCCCGATGCCGGCATCACCGGGTTTGCCAGGGTCAGGCTACCGATCCGGACGGCGAGGTCGGTCATGCCAACGCCTCCATCAGGTCGAAGACCGGTCCGTCCCAGCAGACCCGCTTGTGCACAATCTCGCCCGCCACATTGAACGCCCGCACGCAGCAGAAGCACATGCCCAATCCGCACGCCATCTGCTGTTCCATCGCTGCCTGGCCAGGCAGGCCGAACTCGCGCGCCAGGTGCTGTTGCACGCGCAGCAGCCGCGCCGAGCCGCAGGTAAAGAACGCATCGCACCGTCCCTCCGCGATCAGGCGGCGCAGCAGGCGCTCGACATGCATCGGGCCGCTGGTGCCCTCGGCGTCCGTCACCGCGATCACCGTCGCGCCGCAACCCCGGAACAGCGCGTCTGACACCACCAGGTCCGGCCGGCGCGCGCTCAGCACCGCGGTGACCGCAATCCCGGCCGCCTGTGCTGCCGCGGAGAGCGGCCCCAACGTGGCCAGCCCCGCGCCGCGCCCGACGGCCACGATCGACTTCCACGCCGGGTCCAGCGTGAAGCCGCAACCAAGCGGACCCATGACGTCGAGCAAATCGCCCGGCGCCAGCGTCGCCAGCCCGAGCGTGCCGGCACCGGTCACTTTGTAAAGAAACGCGATCTCCCCCGTTGCCGGATCGGCGCCATAGACGCTCATGGGCCGGCGCAGGAAGGGTGACTCGCCGGGCGGGGCAGGGCACAGAAGCTGGAAGAACTGTCCCGGCGCCGCGTCGGTTGCCGGAGGCGCCGCGCGCAACACCAGATGGCGATATTCGGCGTTGATCAGCGTATTCGAAACGACCTCGGCGCATTGCTCGGTAGCGCTGCCGACCGGGCGGACGTCGGGCGGCAATGACGCCGCCTTGGTCACGCCAGGGCGCTCCCGCGGCGCTCCGGGATCAGCAGCCAGAGCGCGAGCATATCCAGCACGTAGATCAGGGCCAGCAAGGCAATCGCCGTGTCGAAGCCGAAACTGACCGAGATCGCGGCCACTGCCACCGGACCGAAGCCGCCGATGGCGCGGCCGATATTGAACAGCACGTTCTGCGCCGTGGCGCGGGCGACGGTCGGATACAGCTCGCTCATCAGCGCGCCGTAGCCGCCGAGCATGCCGTTGACGAACAGCCCCATGATCGCGCCACCGATCAGTAGCGCGGTCGGGTCGGTCAGCCGGGAATACACCACCACCATGACGGCGGCGCCGAGCATGTAGCCGAGGAAGGCTGGGCGGCGGCCGATGCGGTCGGCAAGCTGGCCGAACGCGTAGATGCCGACGCCCATCCCCAGGATGGTGACCGCAGTCCACACGGACGATTGCGTCAGGCCGTAATGGAACCGCGTGGCGAGGTAGTTCGGCAGCCAGATCATCACGCCGTAATAGCCAAAGTTCTGCACCCCGCAGAGGATCACCATACCGAGGCTGATGCGCGCCGTCGCGGCATCGGCCACCAGCAGCCGCAGCGACGATTCCTGGCCCGCCTGCTTCACCTTCGCCACGAACAGTTCCGGTTCATCCAGGTCGCGCCGGATGAAGAAGGCGGCGGCGGCCGGCAGCACGCCGATCGCGAACATCCCGCGCCAGCCGATCACGGGCAGCAGGATCGGCGTGACGACGGCTGCGGCGAGGACGCCCGCCTGCCAGCCCAGCCCGACATAGGACGAGGCGCGGGCGCGCTTGGACGCCGGCCAGGCTTCGGCGACCAGCGCCATGCCGATGCCGAACTCGCCGCCGAGCCCGAGGCCGGCAAGCGTGCGGAACAGCAGCAGGCTCAGGTATCCGGGTGCCAGCGCGCAGAGGCCGGTGCAGACGGCGAAGATCAGGATGGTCCAGGTCAGCACGCGCACCCGGCCCAGCCGATCCGACAGCATGCCGAACAACAGGCCGCCGATCACGGCGCCGATCAGGGTGGCGGTCACCAGCGAGGCTCCCTCCGCCGGCGTCAAGCCAAGCCCGGCAGCGATGGCGCGCAGCATGAAGCCGAGGATGAGCAGGTCGAACCCGTCCATGGCATAGCCGACGGCGCTGCCGATCAGCGCCTTGCGTGCGGCCGGCGTGACGACGTCGGACTCGTCGGCGTCGAGGACGGGGGAGGTGATGGGGGAAATCGCCACGTAGCTCTCCAATGGTTGCCGGTCCGTGCGGACCTTGTCCGGGGCGCGGCGAGAGCAGTTCGCTGGGCTACCTGTCATTGCGAGGAGCGGAGCGACGCGGCAATCCCCTGCCTGATGAGCATTCGCTCACCGAGCGGGAGATTGCCGCGCCGCTTCGCTACTAGCAAGAAACAGTCCCGCCCGTGTCATGGCCGGCGCAGGCCTGCCAACCACGTCTTGCGGTGCCACCGAGGTCGAAATTGTGGGTGGCCGGCCTGCGCCGGCCGTGACACGGGGAATGACGGAGTGCGGCGGTCCGGTCAGTTTTCGTCGGTGTGCGGGTGGCGCAGGTGCCAGAGCCGCTCGTGCGCGGCGACCAGGCTTTCCATGTTGCGCCGCCTGGTGCCATCTGGCGTCAACGGCCGGCGGGTCAGCATCATCTCAAGGATATGCAGCAATTGCTCGGCGACCTCGAAATCGCCCTGGTCGCAGGCATGATGGAACGCGATCAGGATCTTGTCGGACAGCCGACGGCTATAGCGTGGCGCTCCGCCACTGCCGCCCTGCTCTCGGCCGACATCTTCTTCAGTCTGGCTCACCTGATGTCCTGTGGTGTCTGTCCACGTGGTGGTCCCCATTTGGCGCGACCTCGATGATTTACCAACGGCACCGAGGCACGGCAGCGGACATGTGCGCTACCCTGCGCAATACCGCAACCTGTACGCCCTGCGCTGGTCCCAGCCTGACCCATCTCATACCCCAACCGATGACGAATGGCACCAGCATACTCGGTGAATTCGTCACAAAACCGGTAACCAAGCGTTAGTTAAGTGCCATTCCGATGGATGTTACCTTAGCGTCTGAGGGTCGATGTGTATCAATAGCCGACGCAGTTGGGTTTGACCAGAGAAATGTCGCTGTGGGGACTGTCAATCTTTTAATTCAGACAAGCGCCGGTCCGTTCGAGTTGCGCGAGCCCTCCGCGATCAGCGCGGCAACCGGAGCGTCGAAGGCTTCTTCCCAGGTTCCGATGGTCGAAGCCTTGCTGTACTCGGTCGCGCGGTTCTCGAAGAAATTGGTGTGCTCGACAGCGTTCAGCATCTCGTCGAGCCACGGCAACGGGTTCTTCGACACGTGGTACAGCGCGTTCAACCCGAGCTGCACCAGGCGCCGGTCGGCGATGTAGCGAATATACTGCTTGACCTCCTGCGCTGTCAGTCCCTCCACCGCGCCTTGCTCGAACGCCAGGTCGATGAAGGCGTCCTCGTGGTCCACGATGGTGGCGCAGGTGATGTAGATCTCGCGCTTCAGGTCTTCGTTCCACAGTTCAGGGTTTTCCTGCACGAAGGTGCGGAACAGGCGGACGATGGAGTTGCAGTGCAGCGATTTGTCGCGCACCGACCAGGTGACGATCTGGCCCATGCCCTTCATCTTCCCGAAGCGCGGGAAATTCAGCAGGATGGCGAAGGAGGCGAACAGTTGCAGGCCTTCGGTGAAGGCGCCGAATGCGGCCAGTGTCTTGGCGATGTCGAATTTGGAGTTGACGTTAAAGGACTGCATGTAGTCGTATTTGTCCTTCATCTCCTTGTATTTCATGAACGCCTGATACTCGAGCTCCGGCATGCCGATGGTGTCGAGCAAGTGCGAGTAGGCGGCGATGTGGACGGTTTCGATGTTGGAGAAGGCGGACAGCATCATCAGCACTTCGGTAGGTTTGAACACCCGCGAATAGTGCTTCATGTAGCAGTTGTTCACCTCGACATCGGCCTGGGTGAAGAAGCGGAAGATCTGCGTCAGCAGGTTGCGCTCGGCGTCCTTGAGGTTGCGGTGCCAGTCCTTGACGTCGTCGGCGAGCGGCACCTCTTCCGGCAGCCAATGGACGCGCTGCTGGGTGAGCCAGGCCTCGTAGGCCCAGGGATAGCGAAACGGCTTGTAGACCGGATTTTCGGTCAGCAGGTCGAAGCGGACCGGGTGCTCGTCGGCGGTCTGGGCCGTTCCATCCATGCTGCGAATCCTCCGTGGCTTGGTTACCGCGAGATTACCACCGGGCGGCGTGGGGCGGTAGCCCCGAGTTTGGCTTCAGCCCAAGATATAGCGGTTGGTGACGGCGTTGCGGCCCACAATTTGTGGTCCGGGACGTTCCGACGGGTATCGTCGCTGACCGACTTGGCTGCTGTCCAGAGGGTGCGGCGGCGGCACGTTTGCGTGCAGCCTGTCGTCAGGGCCGGCAGGCCGGCCCCGGATGGACTTGCGGCGCGAGAGGCGTCTCAACGGGAGCATGTGCTATGTCATATTTAATACAAAGATCGTAAAAATAGTCACACATGACAGCGCTGCGGGCCAGCAATGCCCTCAGATGATTTATCAAATGGAAATTCCTGGTTGATTCTTGGGCCGGAAGGGTCATATTCAGCGCCTATCGGGTCAGGAATAAGACAATGCGCGGAAAATTGTTCACCACCGTCTTCCTTATCGCGACGGCCTTCATGTTTGGCGTTGCCCACGCCACGCTGGTCACGTTCGACTTTTCCGCCGATGGGCTGACGGCCAGCGGAACCCTTGTTGTATCCGGAACCCAGGCCATCAGCGGAACCGGCACGATCACCGGACCGGCGCTGGGCGGGACCCAAACCCTGACCCTGGTGACACTGGCAACGCCCGGCGTCCACAATCTGGGCGGCGGCAACCTGTCCTACCGCTTCGGCGGCGGGACGGATCTGATCGGCGACACCTATATCGACTACACCGCCAGCCCGATCGTGGACGACAACGGTCTGGTGTTCCTGGTCGGCGGTCCCAACGACACCGGTTTCAACCTTTGGTCGGACAGTCCGACCGCCTATACGGGCTTCGTCGCGAGCAACACGCTGTATAATGCTTACAACGGCACGATGACAGCGCAGGACCCGCCGAGCCCCGCTCCGGAACCTGCGTCGCTCGCGCTGTTCGGCGCCGGTCTGTTCGGGCTTGTCGCGGCCCGGCGGAACCTCACGCGGTAGTGCCTGTCAGGGGCCGCGAATTTGCGGTCCCTTTCGGCGCACAGGCAGGCGTTCCGCGCTTCTTCGCCTGGGGTGCTCTCCCGACGTTGATGCGTGCTCAGGCACTGCTGGAACAGTTCGCGTCATGTAAATCAATCAGTGAAGACCACCAAGACGCGAAGATCGCCAGGCAGCACCCTTGGCAAATATCTCGTTGCACCCTTCGCCGCTGGCACCCGATCCGCGCTACGCGAAGGGCCGGCGCATCACCACAGCGCTTCCCGGCAAACACACCGATCAGAGAATTACGAATTGGCTCCGGTATATCCACAGGCTGTGCATATCGCCCACCATGCGGGTTTCGATCGGGCGACTGATCGTCGCACGCGGGGGCATGATGGTCGCGCGATCAGCAGTCATTGGAACGCTGCGGCTCAGCGGACTGGCACAAGCTGATATCAGGTTGTAACACAACCAATGAATATCTCTATTCTCGCGTATAAGTGATCATAAATTACAAATGGAGGTTGTGGGAATCGTCCGGAAAGCCACATAAAAGGGAATGCAGCACCATGTTCCACTCAGCCAACGCTCTGCCCGGGAAATCAGAGCCCAGGGTGAGATGTATCTGCAAATGTCAGCTACCGCCCGAACGCCGGTGGCAAAGCGAGGCCTCGAATTGCTGGCAATTCGCATGGCAGCCATCGCTGACCGGCGCGAGTCGGCGGCGAACCACGCACACCCCGTGCTGACCGCCCAGGAACACGCGGCCGGCTGACCAATCGCCCGGCAATGCCGTAAATCGCAGTATTGGCGTGATTAGCCGTCTCTGCCATTTGTCCGCCCTAGCTATGCTGGTCGGTAAGCGTTGCGGCAGTGAAAGTACCTGCGTTACAAGTGCCGCCACGTGAGCCATCGGTCCGGGCTCGGAGGCCGGAAATCAACGTGGCAGGTCTGACCGGCGACGCACAACAATCCACCGCGGCCGCGCCGCTGATTTGCACGTGTTTCCCGGCTTCGGGGTCGGCGGCGCACAGGTGCGATTTGCCGCCGTCGCCAACCATTTCGGCGTCTCCTTCCGCCACATCGTGGTGTCGCTGGACGGCAATCTCGGCTGCCGCGAACGGCTGCGGCCCGACCTCGACGTGACGTTCCCACAGGTGGACGCGCCGAAGCAGGCGACCTTCGCCAACGCACTATATAACCGCCGGCTGCTGCGCGCCTGGCGCCCGGCGTTGCTGGTGACCAACAACTGGGGCGCCATCGAGTGGGCGATGGCCAACCTGCTGCCGATCGCCCGCCACGTGCATATCGAGGACGGCTTCGGCCCCGAGGAACGCGACACGCAACTCCCGCGGCGCGCATTGGTCCGCCGGCTGGTGCTGGCGCGCAGCACTGTCGTGCTGCCGTCGCGCAATCTCCAGCGCATTGCCACGACGATCTGGCGCCTGCCGCCGGCGCGGGTGCGCTACATCCCGAACGGCATCGACCTGGACCGCTTCGCCGCCGCGCATGCCCGGGACGGCGCCGGCAACACGCCCCCCGTGGTCGGCACCGTCGCGGCCTTGCGCGCTGAAAAGAACCTCCCCCGCCTGCTGCGCGCCTTCGCCGCCGTTGCCCCGGCGGCACGTTTGATGATCGTCGGCGACGGACCGGAGCGCGCGGCACTCGAGGGTCTTGCGCGGTCGCTCGGACTGGGCGACCGCGTGCGGTTCGCCGGGCATATCGACGATCCCGCGCCGCTATACGCAGGGTTCGACGTGTTCGCCCTATCGTCGGATACCGAGCAAATGCCGCTGTCGGTGATCGAGGCGATGGCCGCCGGGCTGCCGGTGGCGACCACCGACGTGGGCGACGTAGCGCTCATGCTCGCCAGCGAAAACGCGCCTTTTGTCGGTAAGCTGGAGGATGCCGATCTGGCCGCCTCCTTGACCGCCTTGCTCACCGACTCCTCCTTGCGCGCGCGGATCGGTGCCGCCAACCAGGCCAAAGCGCGGGCCGAGTTCGACGAGGCGGCGATGTTCCGGGCCTATGGCGCGCTGTGGCACAATGACCGTGCACCGAGCCCGGTGTGACCGGCATCGCTCTGTCGCGTGTCACGGACTTCGGCGCGCTGGGCGAACGCTGGCGTGCACTGGAAGCGCAAGCCGATGGCTCGTTCTTCCAAAGCTGGACCTGGACCGGCTGCCTGGCGGAAGAACGCTTTCCCGAGCCTGTGCTGCTGGAGGCTCGGCACAACGGCGCGACCGTCGCCCTGGCGCTATTCAACCGCCGCCGCTTGCTGCGCGAGACGCTGTTGCTGGGCGAGACCGGCGACCGTATCCGCGACACGCCGTTCATCGAGTACAACGGCGTGTTGCTGGCGCGGGGCGCTCCCATTGCGTTGCGCGACTGCCTGCGTGCCGCGCGGCGGCTGCCGGTGGACACGGTTCGGCCGTTGCTGCCGCGGCGGCTGGTGCTCAGCGGCGTCGAAGACGCGACACTCGAGGCCGCCCGTGCCGCCGGCCCGATAGCGATCCGCCGCACCGAGCAATCCCGCTCCATCGACCTGTCGAAGCTGGCGGCCAGCGGAGGCGAGTTCCTCGACGGGCTAAGCGCCAATACCCGCTACCAATTGCGCCGGTCGGACCGCGCGTATGCCGCGCTTGGGGAACTTAGGGTAAAGCGCGCGGCAACCGCGGAAGAGGCGCACGGCTGGTTGGATGAGCTTGCCGCGCTGCACCAGGCGACCTGGATCGCGCGCGGTCACTCCGGTGCCTTCGCCCGGCCGTTCTTCTCCCGGTTCCATCATGCGTTAATCGACCGCGGCCTGCCGCGCCACGAGATCGACCTGCTGCGCGTCACCGCCGGCGCGCACCTCGTCGGCATGCTCTACAACTTTCGCTACCGAGGCAGCGCCTTGGCCTATCAGGGAGGGTTCGACTACATCAGCGCCGGGCGTCACCAGAAGCCGGGCCTGACGAGCCATCACCAGGCGATCCGTTTCTCGACCGCTGCCGGCCTGAACCGTTACGATTTGCTCGCCGGCGAGGACCGCTACAAGCGCAGCCTGGCAGGCGAGGTAACGCCGCTGCATTGGCTGGACGTCGGCGAGGGCCGGTCGCTGGTCGCATTGGGACGCCGCACGGCAAAGCGCCTGCGGGCGCTTTGGTCCTAGCGCCAGAGGAATTCGTCTTGCTTGGCAACCGCGGCTACCACATGATTTGTCAATGCACGGCCGGCGCGGTTGGCGGCAAAAGTTTTGAAACACAGATTTCACAGATTAAGGCGCAGACAGAAATTTAATTATGTTCTGTGCATGATACCAGCCCGCTTAAACATTGACGCACGGGCAGTGCCCACCTCGTCATGCCGACCTTCGTCGGCATGACGTTGAGGTGGTCGTCCGTGCGTCAAAGTTTAGGCGGATTGGTATTAATCTGTGAAATCCGTGTTTCAAGAATTTGCTTTTGGCAGTCTGCGTCCAGCAGGAGCAGTGTGGAGATTTTCGATCGACGTCGTCCGTCCAGTTCGACGCCGTAGTCTATAAAATCTATGGTTTGTCATTCGTCGCGATTGGCAAATTGCTCCGGCAAGAGTATCAGCATATCGACATTGCCGCGCAGTGATTCATTCTGGCGCCGGTGCCGGTGACTCGCAGACGACGCCCTCCCCGCTCGCCCAGGCCACCACCCGCGCCGCATTGCCCCGCCACGTATAGTCGCGCTGCGCGATCTCCGCCCGCGCCGCCTCGCCCAGCCGGCGCCGCAACGCCGCGTCCCCCGCCAACCGGCTTATCGCGCCCCACATCGCTCCCCTCACCGCCGGATCGAATAACACCGCCGTCTTGCCGTCACGCAGGACCTCGCGGATATTCGGCTGGTCCGGCGCAACGATCGCCCGCCCCGCCGCCATATACTCGAAGATCTTCAGCGGCGAGGCGTAGCTCACTACCAGCGGCTGCAAGGCGATGTCGAAGCCGGCCACCAGCTCCGGGATCGCCTCCCGCGGCATTACCCCGGTGAACGTCACCCGATCGCCCAGCCCCAGCGACGCCGCCTGGTGCTCCAAGGCCGCACGCGCCGGGCCGTCGCCCACCACCACCAGTCGCAACTCCTGCTCGCCATGCTGCGCCGCCATCGCCGCGATCACCGCGTCCAGCCCGTGCCAGTCGCGCACGAACCCGACGAACCCCAGCACCAGGGGCCCCGCTCCGGCCTCGCGCGGCGGCAACCCGGAGAACTGCGCCGGATCGATGCCATTCGGCACCACCGCGATCCGCTCCGCCGGCACGCCCGCCGCAATCACCGCCTGCCGCAGCACGCCGGTGACGGCCAGCACCCTCGACGCGGACCGCCAAACATAGCGCTCCAACGCGCCGGCAACCCGCCGCAGCCGCAACTGGCCGAAGCGCGTGCGCTCCTCGGCGAGCGGCGCGTTCACCTCGAGAAACAGCGGCACCCCGCTATGCCGCGCCACCCAGGTCCCGGCCAGGTAATACAGGTTGTAGCGCTCGTAGATCAGGTCCGGCCGGAACCGGCGGAAGGCCGAGCGCAATCGCCACCACGCGGTCACGTTCTACGCCAGCTCGGCCAATTCCCCGACCACCGCCGGCAAGCGGGCGCGGATCCACGGCACCAGCCGGCTTTCGCCGCCAAAATGCGCCTGTTCGTAGAAGCCGGGGCCGACCACCAGCACCTCGTGCCCGAGGCTGCGCAACGCACCGACCAGCTCCTCGATATGAACGCTCTGCCCGTCGCGCGACCCGACACGATGGCTGTACAGGATGCGCATGCCTCAGGCCCCGCTACCCACAGCACCGCCGCCGGCACGCGCCATCTCGGTTCGCTGCGCTCCCCGTCCAGGCCGCCCCGAAGACGCAAACCGCGCCCGCGCCCGTCCCAGAGCGTGCTGCGCCAGAAACCGTAGCCCGGCGGGACGCCGCGGATTGACCAGCACCACGCCGATGCGCTGCCGCCGCTGGCCGGCCCAGCCCTGCTTGTAGTCGTCGTCGCCGCGCCCGAAGTCGATCTCCGCCACATGCTCCTGGTCCAGCAGCGTCCGCAGCATCAGTGCCGTCAGCACCGTCCCCGGCAACTCCGCCTGGAATGCCTCGTCATGCGCCAGCTTCAGCACCGTCGCGGTGCCATGCTCCACGATCCAGAGCTGTGCCGCGGCCGGCACGTCACCGATCCGCCAGATGCCAAGCCGCAACAGCCCCGTCGCGGCGGCCTCCCGCATCAGCGCCGCATTGAACCGAGGGAACGGCTCCGGCTGCTTCCAGCTCCTGGCATAGACCTGATCGAACGCATCGATGCCGGCCTCAAGCTCCGGCCGCCCCGTCACGACAGCGAACCCCGCATCCGCACGCCGTTCGCCACGCCGCAGCTTGCGCCGCACCGTCTCGCGCAAGGCGCCCGGCCGACCCGCCAGGTAGCCGGCCCAGTCCAGCCCCCGCACCGGCGCGTGCCAATTGCCGAAATGGGCGAACCGCACCACCACCAGCCCGGCCGCGCGCGCTCCCTCCACACAGGCCGGCAGGCCGGGCCAGTCCTCCGGCAGAGCATCGAGTCGGGTCGTTGCCCAGCCGCGGCAGAACCGCGCAAACCCGGCCAACACCTCGCCCTGCGCTGCCGCGGACAGACCCCGCGCCAGCAGCGGCGCGTACTCGCAGGTATAGGGAGTCGTGCAGACTCGCCAGCGCCCCGCCCGATACCGGCCGGCGCAGCGGGAACAGTGCCGCTGGCGTGGCGCCGGCCCACGCCAGCAGGAAGCAGGGTAGCGTCCCCTCCGGCATCCCGGCGGACACGACGGTGCGCCACCAGGCGCGGCTGCCGAACAACCCGGGCGAGTCAGCAAACAGCGAACTCGGTCTCCGCGGGCAACGCATCGACCGACCGGAATTCCTCCAGCCGGACGCTCATGGCAACGTGTACCAAAGGCAGCCGACCCACTCGTGCAGGGCGTAGAACTGATCTCCCACGCCAACGCCCGTGGCACGAAGTCCGATGGGATCGGCCCTGCCGGCCGGTCCAGCGGCGTCGGCGCGGCGGTCACCGTGAGCCCCGTACCCGCGAACGCCATCAGCGCCCGCCGCTCATGCCAGGCATTGGTGACCAGGTAGATCGAGTTGATGCCGGCAGAGCGGAGGATCGCCGCGCTGTCGCGTGCGTTCTGCCAGGTGTCGCTCGAGCGGTCCTCGGTCCAGCGCACCGGCACCTGGAAGTCCTGGGTCAGGCTCTCCCGCATTAGCACGGCGACCGGCGGGGCACCCTTGCCAACCTCGCCGCCGGAAACCAGCACCGGCAAACCGGTCTTCCGTTGCAGTGCCGCACCGGCGCGCAGCCGTTCCAGCGTCAGATGCCCGGCGATCGCACCCGGCTCGACACCCCCTGTGCGGGTGACGTCGCCACCGAGAATGACGATCGCACCCGGAGGCTTGTCGGCGGGCGGGGTCGTCGGCAGGTCGCGCTCCAGCGCAACCAGCATGCCGCCGGCCACCGCCGGCATCGCCAGCACCAGCAGCAGCAGGGCGGCAACCCCGATCAGCCATCGTGCCGATCGCGGGAAGCGCCGCAGCAACGCCACGCCCAGCAGGATCGCGAACACCAGGTTCACAGGCGGCAGCAGCATCAGGACCAGCAAAGCCTTCAGCGCCGGACTCCCCCGTGCAGAACCTCTCACACCGAGCGGGAGAGCTATACCGGTTTAGTGACCGGTCGCGAGCCAGTCCAGCACCTTGCGCAACCCGGCGCGCAGCGCCACGGGCTCACCCAGGCCTAACGCGCGACGGGCAAGCTCTGGCACGCCGGTGGAGTGCCGGATCTCGCCCGCGCGCGGCGTCTGGTGCCGCACGTCAGGCACCGTGCCGGCCAGATCGGCGATGACGCCCGCAAGCTCGAGCACGCCGGTCGGCGCGCCGGTGCAGACATTGAACACCGGCGCGTCTACCCTCGGATGCTCCATCGCACCCAGCAAAGCCGCGACCACATCGGCGACATACACGAAGTCCCGCGTTTGCTCCCCGTCGCCGAACACATCGATCGGCGCGCCCCGCGCGATTCGCTCACAGAAGATCGAGATCACCCCCGAATACGGCGATCGAGGATCCTGCCGCGGCCCATACACGTTGAAGAACCGCAACCCGGTCGTCGGAATGCCATGCACATGGCTCGCCACCCGCGCGTGCAACTCGCTCGCATACTTGTCCGCGCCATACGCCGACAGCGGCCGCCGTTCCGTATCCTCATCGATCGGCACCACAGCACAATCGCCGTACACCGCGGCCGACGAGGCATAGACTACCGGGACCGGCCGGCCACCCCGCCGGATTGCTTCAAACAGCGTCACGGTGCCGGTCAGGTTGGCACGGTGCGTACCCGAGCCAATCGGTCACTCCCCGCGCCACCGAGGCAATCGCCGCCAGATGAAACGCGCCATCCACCCCTTCGACGGCGGCCTGCATCGCCACGGGATCGGCAACGTCCCCCTCGATCAGCAGCACCCCGTCAGGCAGGTTGTCGCGCGATCCGGTAGACAGGTCGTCCAGCACCCGCACCGTATCGCCGCGCCCCACCAGCGCCTCGCACAGGTGCGACCCAATAAATCCGGCCCCGCCAGTGACGAGATACGTCCCCATTTACCTCTCCCGCGCCATCTACCTCTCCCGCTTCGCGGGAGAGGCCGAGACGCGCAAGCGGGGAGGGTGAGGGTGATCGGGCCGCTCCAACCCACTTCCCTCCTGCATGTCAACCACCTCCTCCGGCCAACCGCACACCGTCCTGCCCATGTGGCCGCAGCACCTGCCGCAGCACCGCGCCGTCGGCCAGCCGGTCGAACCCCGCGTTGATCTCGGCGAACTCGATGAACCCGCTGCGCAGCTTCTGCACCGGCAACTTGCCGCGCTGATACAGCGCAATGAACCGAGGGATGTCCCGCTTCGGCACGCAGCTTCCCATGTAGCTGCCGCGGATGGATTTCTCGTCCGACACCAGCGCCGAATGCGGATAGGAGAACATCCGGTCCACCGCCGGCAAGCCGGCGCTGACCACCATACCGCCGCGTGCCGTGATCGCGTAGGCCAGGTTCATCGCCTCGATCGCACCCGCGGTCTCGATGACGTAATCCAGCCCGCCCCCGGTCGCCGCCCGCACCTCCGCCGCCACGTCGGCGCTGCCCGCCAGGAACGTGTCGGTGGCGCCCAACTCCTGAGCGATCCGCAGCTTGTCGGCACTCAGATCGACCGCGACGATACGTTCCGCGCCGGCCACCACCCCGCCCAGCAATGCATTCATCCCCACCCCGCCGAGCCCGACCACCGCCATCTGCGCCCCCGGCGGCACCTGCGCCGTGTTCAGCACGGCCCCGACGCCGGTCACCACAGCACAGCCAAAGATCGCCGCGTCCTCCAGCGGCACGTCGTCAGGGATCTTCACCAGCGCATTCTGCGCCACCACGGCGTACTGCGCGAACACCGACAGTCCGCTGTAATGGTACAGCGGCTCCCCATTCAGCGACAGCCGCCGCGCGCCGGAGATCAGCGTGCCCTCGGCGCGCGCCGCGAACGAGCCCTGGCACAGGTTCGGCCGCCCGCCGTTGCAGTAGCGGCAATCACCGCAACTGGTGACGAACACGCTGACCACATGGTTGCCCGGCCGCAGCCCGTGCACCTCCGGCCCGACCTCCCGCACGATGCCCGCCGCCTCATGGCCGGGAATGGATGGCAGCCTGCGCGGCCGCAGCCCTTCGATGGTGGAAAGATCGGAGTGGCACAATCCGGCCCCGACAATCTCGTACAGCACCTCCCCCGGCCCCGGCGGATCGAGCGTCACTTGCTCTATCGTCATTGGCTGGCTGACCGCATACGGCCGAGGTTTGCCTTGCGCGCGTAACACCGCCGCCGTCATCTGCATGCCAACCCCCACTCCTGCCGCCGTCGCGACCGGTCCCGATCCGGACACTCACCCACGACAATGCGAGCATGCATGGGAAGGTCAAGCCAGCCCCGTGCCGTCATCGGTACCCCGCGAGCACGGCGGTGTCCCACGTGCGTCTCAAAATTCCTCAACGGCACCTGCGATGCAAAACGTGGGCAACGCTGTCAAAACCACACCCGCAGCCTTTGCCGTGGCCCGACTGGCACACCGCCAGAGATCGTCTCTACGGCCGCTGTGTCCCTCATCGTCCTCTACGATAAATTTGCAGCTGTCTGCAGCACCCGCATCGGCTGACCCGTTCGCACCCCGCACCGCCCCAGCGGCCCGCGAGCGAACAATGCCGCGGACCGCATCGATGGCGTTCGACCTCTCCCCTCGCTCACCCAGTTGTCATGCTCCTACCGGCTCCCGCCACAGCATTCTGAATAGACGCCGCATCGCCAATCCCCGATCCAATCCCAATTGCCACATCAGGACACTGTCGTGCGAACCAAAATCTACTTCATCCCCCTATTCACTGCGCTTCTGTTACTATCGGATTTCTTCCGCCCCGCCACCGCGCTCGTCATCCAAACCACTCAATTGCTCGACCCCGTCACCCCCGCCTGCGTATCCTCGCCATTCGGACCGCGCATCCTGCCTGCCCGCCCGCTCGCCGGCACATTCCACAACGGCATCGACCTTCCCGCCCCCGCGGGCGCCCCGGTCCGCGCTATCGCCCCAGGCGAGGTGATTCGCGTCCAGCACCGAGGCCCCGGCGGGCTGGAGATCCTGGTCCAGCATCCCGGCTTCATCGGCATCTACAGCCACCTCGGCATGGTCGCGCCCGACATCGCCGAGGGTCAGCGCACCATCTACGGCGGCGAGAAACTTGGCGTTGTCGGCGACTCCGGCGTCACCTACGGCATGCACCTGTTTTTCGGCATGATCGTTGGCGACCATCCGGTCGATCCGGCGCCCTATCTGCGCCTACGCCAGTGCGCTGCCACCCATCGCAACCCCTCCGACTCCCTGGCCGCGGATGGCAAACTCCCGCCAACCCGGATCTACGCCCTGGTCCCGTAGCCGCCGCGCCACCAGTCTTTTGCAAACGAAGCGAAGCGATTTCCCCTGTAATGTTCGCACACACCCCGACGACGTGGCCAAATTAACACGCCGCCATGGGGCTAAGTTGCGAAAATACAACAGCCAATCGTAATCGACTCTTAATCAATTTTCGGTTATCGCTGAGGAATGCGCGCAACATTCCTCCTCCTCGCCCTCTGCCTCGCCGCCCCGGCCCAGGCCGCCTCATTCTGCGGTACCATGACAATGCCGCCCGCCAACCTGAGGGAAATCTCTCGAGGTTTCAGCGCGTATCATTCGGGTATCGACCTGATGGCGCCCTACGGCTCGCCCATCCGCGCCGCTGCCGGCGGCACAGTTGTGTATGCCGGCTGGTACTTCGCCTACGGCCGCATCGTCGACATTCAGCACGCCGACGGGATCGTCACCCGCTACGCCCACATGTCCGAGTTCGCCCGAGGCATCGCCCCCGGCGCCCCGGTCAGCGCCGGCCAGGTCATCGGTCAGATCGGCGAAACCGGCCGCGCCCACGGCGCCCACGTCCACTTCGAGGTCCGCCTGAACGGCCGCGCCGTAGACCCAAAGCCCTATCTGGGCCTCGCCGCCTGCCCGACTCTACCTCCCATCGAACCGCTGGAGTCCGCCGCCGCCCCCGTGGAATCCGCCGCAGCCCCCGACCCCGGCCCCGGCCGCCGCGACAAATAACGCGCCCCCTTAACCTCTCCCGCGAGAGCGGGAGAGGCATGCCCACGGGCGCTAGACCCGTGGGTCGAGATGCGCAGCACCGAGGGTGAGGATCCCGCCCGCAAACTCGGTCCCCCCCTCTCCCCGCACCGCCAGCGGGAACCCCCCGTCGACCCAGCGCACCCCGCCCGCCGCGCCGCACGAAGAACACGCTGGGTACCAGGCCGCATGCACGCTGTGGCACACTCCGCACCGCCACTCCGGATCGGCACCCGCGGAAGCTGCCCGCCGCAGTGCCTCAAGCGCCGCCGCTGCCCCGGCCTCCGATCCTCCGTGTTCCGCCTCCTCGATCTCCGCCGCCAGCAGCCACACCCGCCGCTGGTTCAACCCGGCACTCCGGGCCAGCGTCACCTGGTGCCGCGCCTCCCCCGTCAGCCCCGCATCCAGCGCCGTCCGGGCGAGCAGCAATCTGCTCTCCGCATGCTCCGGATTCGCCTCCGCCAGCCGCTGCGCCGCCTTCGCCCGAGCCAGCCGATCCACCACTGGCGTCAGCGCAAACGCCGCCAGATCCGGATGCGGCGCCAACGCCCAGCTATGCCGGATCACCGCCTGCGCTCGAGCTTCCCGCCCCTCCGCGCGCAGCCGCGCACCATAGGCCAATGCCGCCGGTGCCAAGCTCGCATCCGCCTTCCATCCCAGCCGAGCCAGTTTCGTCGCCCGCGCCGGCTCTTGCTCTGCCTCCGCCGCGCCCGCCGCCATCGCCGCCCGCTCCGCGTCGGTGTCCACCAGATCCAGCGCCTCGGCCCAATTTCCGCTCTGGATCGCCAGCCGGGCACGCTGGTGGCGCAGCCACTCCGCACCTGGATGCGCCGCCTCCGCCTGCCGCGCCAACGCCGTCGCCTCGGCCCAGTCCTGCCGCGTCAGCGCTTGGCGTATCAGCCCGCGATACCCGAGGAAGGCGGCATCCGGCCGCTCCGCCAGCCGGCGAAACGCGTCCTCCGCCGCGTCGTCACGCCCCGCCAGCCGCCCTGCCTCGGCCGCCAGCAGCAGCGTCTGCGGCGTATCCCCCAGCAACCGCCGAGCCCGCCCCGCCTCCCGCCGAGCGTCCGCCTTGTCGCCCGCCGCCAGAGCCACCAGAGCCCGGCCGACCGCCACATCGCCGCGCCTGCGGTCGCGCTCGGCGTCCCAACGGACCGCGATTCCCGGTAGCCGCAACAGTCCGCCCAGCAGCCACAACACGCCGTACAGCACGGCGAACGCCAGCAGCAGCGCAAGCGCAGCGACCGGCGTCCGTATCTCGATCGTGAGGTCGCCGATCTCCGCGGTGACCTGGCCCGGCAGTCCCGCCACCAGCCAGGCGACCGCAATCGCCAGGGCGCACGCCACCAGCACGTACAGAACCCGCCGCATCAGGCGTGCGCAGCCATGTCGGCCAGCCCCGCACGAGCCGCGAGCAGGGCCTTGGCATCCGCAAGCCATGCTGCCATTGCCGCCGCGGGGGGGGCGGACAAACCGGAAACCGCCGCCACCGCCCCCGCCAGATCGCCCGCATCCAGCGCGGTCCGCGCCCTTGCAAGCACCCCTGAGTCCGGATCGCCTACCAGCACCCGATCGCCCTGCCGCACCGTCACCAGGTCCGCCGCATGCCCGAGCATCCGGGCAAAGAACGTATCTCCCGCCTCCACCTGCGTATGGCTTGCAGCCAGCACTGCCTTCGGAAACGCCAGCCGCAATGACGCTTCGGTCGGCGGAGCGACAACAGCGAAGCGCGACACTGCCGGCGGCGCATTCGGCAGATCGCCCAGCGGCTGGCCTGCGGCCAGCGCCGCTTGTGCCACCTCGATCCGCGCCAGCCGCGCCGCCTGCGCTGCCGTCGCGGTCATTTGCGCCGCGGTGCGTTCCAGTGCCGCCAGCCGCGCCTCGTCCGCATCCAGCCGGCGCCCGAGGTCGCCGATCGCGCCCTGGTCGCGCCCAGCCAAAGCATCCACCCGGCCCGACAACGCATCCACTCGCGCCGCCACCGAGCCGCTATCGCCTGCCTTCTGCTCCAGCGCGGCAATCCGCGCCTGTAGCGGCGCCAGATCGGGCGCAGCCCTTTGCTCCAGCGCCGTCACCCGCGCTGTCAACGGACCCAGATCGACCGGGGTCGCCGCCGGCCGCTGTTCCACGCGTGCGACACGATCCTTGAGCGCCTGAAGATCCGACGGAGCCTGCGCCTGCGGCGCCTGCGACGCCGACCACCATACCACTCCGATCGCCCCCGCCAGCACCACGAACCCGAGCCCGCACAACCACGGCAGCAGCGCATCGCGCCCCGGCCGCGACCCAGTTGGCGACGCCGGTTCCCCCAACTCCCCCGCGTCCGCCCGCGGCGCGCGCGCGTCCGGGACCGGTTCTTCGGCCGGTGACGATGACGGTGGTGTCGGTGGTGCGTCGGGTTCGGTCATCGCAGCAGTGCGAGCATCTCGTCCTGGTTGGGCCGCGCCGCGATCCGAAGGCCGCGCCAAGGCAGCGGTTCTAATGCCACGGCAGCCGGCTGACCGATAGAGATCGCCTCTACTCCCGCCACCGTCTGGTCCAACCCGGCTCGCTGCACCAGCCCGACAAACTGCCGCGCCGTCTCGGCCGAGAAGAACAGCGCCGCATGCACCCGTCCCCCCTGCAAAGCGGTAACCGCGGCCTGGGGCAGGTCGCGCGCTGGCTGAACCCCGTACACCACCCGCCGTGCCACGCGATACCCCGCCTGACGCAGCCCGGCAGCCAGGGCGTGACCCTGCCCGTGCCCGGTCGCCAGCAGCAGCGTGCCATCCCGAGGACTCTGCCGGCGCATCACGAACGCCGCCAATGCCTCGGCGTCGCCCGCCGCACTTAGCACCTGTGCGAACCCCATCGAGCGAGCCCGCTCCGCCGTCGCGTCGCCGACGCAAATCAGCCGCGCGGCGTGATACGCGGCCGGCAGTGCCGCAACCGCGTTCCCGCTGGTGATCAGCACCGCCGCCAGCGAGGCCGCCGCCGGCAGCCGCACCGGCACCCGGTCGATCCGGATCACCGGCGCGAGCACCGGCTCGAACCCCAGCGATATCACCCGCGCCGCCGTATCGCTGGCGCCAGGTTCCGGCCGGGTAATCAGAACGAGCGGACCCGCTGCTCCTGTATGAGGCGGCAGCACCGGTCAGACGCGACGCTGCGCGGCGGCTGGTTGGAACCCGCAGGTCTTGTTTGGCATGGCAAACGCTCCGCAATGGTTCGCATAAGGTGGTAGCCGGTTGCTCATCCTACCACGCCGCAATCGCCGTTGCCGTGCGTGCACCGAAATGTCACGAGAAGACACCGCCGCCCCGACCGGATACGCTCCCGCAAAACCGGGAGGATATCATGGACCGAACTGCGCTGCGGCGCGACGTAATGCTTTCCGCGCTCGCGGCATCCCTGCCGCTCGCCTTCGCCCAAGCCGCCGCGGCAAGCCCGCTGAACCCGCAGCAAACCATCATCACTCCGCCCGCGGACCTGCACTGGAAGCCGAACCCCGCTTACCCCGAGCCCAGCGTCGACAATTGCGTGCTTGCCGGAGATCCCACCCAACCAGGGCTCTACTACACCCTGATCCGCTGGTGGCCCGGCTTCATGAGCGCCCCGCACCACTACACCAGCGATCGGTTCTGCGTCGTCGTCTCCGGCACATGGTGGTGCAGCAGCGGAGCCGATTTCGACCCCGCCTCGTGCGTCCCCGTGACGGCCGGCAGCTTCGTCCGCCGGGTCGCCGGCACGCCCGCACTACGACGGCGTCATCCGAGGCCACCCCGAACCGGCCGTCATCGCCATCTGCGGCATGGGACCGGTGAATTACGCGCTCAGCGACCCGTCGCAGCCCGGCGTGCGCCGCGTGTAGCAAGCGACGCGGCAACCCCCCGCTTGGCGAGTTGCGCGACCGCCCCAGTCTGGTGCCCACCCCCGATCGCGCGTTATACTCACCAGTATCCGATCGAGGGGAGGCCACAACCCATGAGCATCAGCATTCGCCCGCTGCACCCGCATTTCGGTGGCGAGGTGTCCGGCATCGACATCACCCGCCCGTTGTCGCGCGATGCTGTCGCCGCGATCGAAGCCGGCATGGACCGCTACGCCGTGCTGGCCTTCCCCGACCAGCCACTGACCGACGAACAGCAATGCGAGTTCAGCCGCGATTTCGGCGAGCTGGAAGTCACCCTGATCGGCCAGTTGAGCAAGCCGCAAGAGCGCCGTCTCGGCGACCGCCTGGAACTCGGCGACATTTCCAATCTCGATGCGAAGAACAAGCTGCGCGCCCGCGACGACGAGAAGCGGATGTATGCGCTGGCCAACCGGCTATGGCACTCCGACGCATCGTTCCGCGCGCACGGCGCCGGCTACACCCTGCTGCATTCCCGCATCGTGCCGAGCAAGGGCGGCAACACCGAATTCGCCGACATGCGCGCCGCCTACGATGCGCTGGACGCCGCGACCAAGGCCGAGATCGAAGACCTGGTCTGCGAACACTCGATTGTCTTTTCGCGCGAACAGATCGGCTTCGCGGTGGAGTCCGACGGCAACGCGGACAAGCTGCGGCCGGTGCGCCACCGCCTGGTGGTGACCCACCCGGTGACCGGACGCAAATCCCTGTACCTGTCGTCGCATATCGGCGGCATCGTCGGCTGGCCGGTGCCGGAGGCCCGCGCTTTCATCCGCGACCTGACAGAGCATGCGACGCAGCCGGAGTTCGTCTATTCGCACAAATGGCGCGTGAGCGAACTGGTGATGTGGGACAATCGCACGGTCATGCACCGCGCCCGCCGCTTCGACGATTTGAAGGACGTGCGCGATCTGCGCCGCACCTCGATCAAGGGCACCGGCGTCACCGCCGCCATGGCGCTACAGGCCGCGGAATAAACCCCGCAACGACGGCCGTCGCCGCGGCGCCGGTCGCTCGATGCCGTCATACCGAGCCCTGGCCGGGCTGCTTCGACGCCACAGCCCGGCCATCAGCCTGGCCATTCTGTTCGCGTTTTTGGTCTGGGCGAATATAGAAACCCCGCTATGGGGCGACGATTACTGCGAAGCCATCGCGGCCGGCTGGCTGCAGCCGCTCGTCCTGGCCTGGCACGATTACCTCACCTGGACCGGCCGGCTCTTCGTCTCCGCGATCACTTACGGCGCCATCTCGACCGATCCGGTCTGGCCGGCGATCCCGTTCGACATCGCCAATGCCGCGATATTCGTCTGCCTGGTCCGTAATGTCGTTGCCCTCGCACGCATGCTCTGCCCGCACTCTGCAACAGCCGATCGACCGCCTTTGGCGGCGGCCGCCGATATCGCTCTGGTCGCGTTGCTGCTGTGGTGGGTGCCGCGGGATATCGCCGAAGTCGCCTTATGGAAGACCGGCTCGATCGACTATCTCTGGGCGGTGACCGGCGAGCTCTGGGTGCTGCGCTGGATGTTAGCGGGAACCTTCACCCCCAGCGCCTGGCGCGCGGTGTTCGCCTTTATAATAGCGACATTCCTGGAAACCATCTCGGCGCTGGTTTCCGCACTGCTGGTGCTGCAGTGTTTGTGGCGCTGGCGTCAGCGGAGGCCGGCACCGATTGCACTGACCGCCGGTCACGTGCTTGGCATGATCGTATTGCTCGTCGCGCCCGGCAATTTCGTCCGCGCCGATATGTTGCCGCCCAGTCCGCTATCGGATCGGCTCGACGGCTTGCTGGGAAGTATCGGCGGCCTGTTCGACGTCTATTGGCTTCCCGCCGTGGCGATCGTCGTCCTGGCATTGCACCTTCGCACGCGCGACGCCCCACACGGATTGCCAGGCATTGGCACAATGCTATGCGCAGGCCGCGGTTGGGTGTTTCTTGTCCTGGCGCTGATCTACATGCTGCTGCTGCTGGCTCTGCCACGGTCCGTAGCCGGAGCCAGGGTCTCGCTGCCGGCCAGCATCTTTCTCGCCGGCTACCTCGCCACCCTGGTGTTCCAGCGTCCGGTAACGGATCGGGACAACCGGCTTTGGCTGGCGATCGTGCTGCTGCTTGCCGGCATTCATTTGGCCGTCGTGATTCCGGACCTGCGCTACCTCGCGCAATTGCATCGGGCCTGGCCCGACCAGAAGGGGCCGGACACTGACGTGACACTGCCCATCGTGCGGGTGCAAGGACGCACGCTGTACGTGCGGAAGGACATGTTCTTCCAGGGTCTGACCGCCGACCCAACCTATTTCGTCAACCGCTGCTACGCCGCGGCGATGCATATGAAGACCGTGCGCGCGCAATAGCGGGCGTCGCGGTCGGGGAGAATTCTTATCCCCGGGAGAGCGTTGGTGTCGTTTTTTTTGTGTCATGGCCGGCCTTCGCCGGCCATGACACCATTTTACCTTTGGCCAGCCGCTGATCCTGATGCGCATGGGGTCAGGCCCAGCCATGACCAATGTTGCGACAGTCAGGTTCTTACCGCGGCGGCGTGGCAGCAATCGTCGGCAGCCTCAACCGCACCGTCATGGCACGCGGCCTCCGCGGGACCACCGCCGGCGTAGCGGTCGTGCAGGCGCACCCAATCCGTCAGGTTGCCGTTGATCGTTTCGTTGCGGCCCTTCGGCGTAACGTCGAGCACCGCATAGCTGGCGAGGTTCAATTCTCCCCCACGCGCAAACGACGAATAGGTGTGGAAGATGTCGCCCGCCTCGTCCTTATAGAATACGCTGCGGCCGGACATTTCGTCGATGACCCCCGGCCGCACTGCGTAATTGTAGTAAGCCTCGGCCTTGGCCAGTTCGTCCGGCCGGAACGATACATGGAAATCGTAGTTGAAGTCGTTGCCATACGACGACACCCACTTGATGCGCCAGCCCATGCGACGGCGGAACGCTTCCAGCTTTGCCAGCGGAGCCCGCGACACGGCGATGTAGGTCACGTCATGATGTTCCAGATGCACCAGCGCACCATCGATATGGTCGATCTCGAACGAGCACCCAACGCAGCCTTCGTTCCAGTCCGGACCGAACATGAAGTGCTTGATGACGAGCTGGCTGCGTCCGTCGAACAGATCGGCGAGCGTCCGCGGTCCATCCGGCGTGTCGAACACGTAAGTCTTTTCCAGCTTGACCCACGGCAGCGCGCGTCGCTCGGCCGTGATCTCGTCGCGCATGCGGGTGAAAGCTTTCTCTTTCGCCAGCAGCGCCTTGCGCGCTGCGAGCCACTCTTCGCGAGATACGACCGGGTTGTGCATGTCTCTGTTCTCCTTCCCGTCAGGGTTGGCGTTACTCTCCGTGTTGCCCAGCGGATTGCGGTGTCATTGTGACGCCACCGTCGCCATATAGTCGGCGAAGCGCTTGAAGTAGCTTGTCCAACCGGCGCGATGGTCGCGGTCCGGCAGCGCCTCGAACCCCGTCTGTCGCAGCGTCAGCAAGGTTTGCTCACCTTGCGCATCGAAGGTCACGACGATGCGCATCTCGTGACCCGTCTTGCCGGCCGCATCCTCCCAGGCATAGGTGAAGACCAGCCGTTCCGGCGCAACGACCTCGCGATAGACGCCGCGCTTGGTGTGCATGGTGCCTTCGGGTGAGCGCATCGACACGCGGTAGGCGCCACCAGGCGTCGCGTCCAGCCGGCACGACACGATGCTGAAGCCCTGCGGGCCCCACCACCGCGCCGCATGCTCTTGCTGCGTCCACGCCTTGAACACCAGCGCGCGCGGCGCATCGATCAGCCGCGTCACCACAAGTTCGAGGGCCGCCGCGCCGGAACCGCTACTGCCGCTTGCGGTCATCCGGCGCCTCCTTCCCTTGCAACTCCTTAAGGTAGTCCTCCAGTTGATCGAGGCTCTGTTCCCAATAGCGGCGATAGTTCTCCAGCCAATCGGCGGCGTCCTTGAGCGGTCCCGCCTCCAGCCGGCACGGCCGCCATTGCGCCGTGCGGCCGCGCGCGACCAGCCCGGCGCGTTGCAGCACCTTGAGATGCTTGGAGACGGCGGGAAGGCTCATGTCGAACGGCTCGGCCAGCGTAGTGACCGAGGCCTCGCCGGCCGCCAGCCGCGCCAGTATGGCGCGCCGCGTGGGATCGGCGAGCGCGGCGAAGACAACGGTGAGCCGGTCGCCGGCCATGGCTTTGCAAACCTACTAGTTAATTAACCCATTGGCTAATTACCGCCAGTGCTACGGCCCTGTCAACGGCCATGGCCACTCGACCATCGCTCGTCGCTTAGTGCGGGTGCTATCGGCACCTGGTAAATTTATCCGAGAAGACCGCCATCGCGCGGATATTTCAGGAGCGGGACAACTCCGGAAAGTCTTCCTCGCGGAATTCGCCGGCCGCCCTGGTGCCTTGTGCGGCGTGCGTCTCTTCCGTCTGCCGCAATTCGACACGGCGGATCTTGCCGGAGATCGTCTTCGGCAGGTCGGCGAATTCGATCCGTCGCACGCGCTTGAATGGCGACAGCCGCTCCCGCAGATGGCGGAAGATGGACAGCGCTGTGTCACGATCGGCGGACGTGCCGGCGGTCAACGTGATATAAGCCTTCGGAATCGCCAGCCGCATCGCATCCGGCGCCGGCACGACGGCAGCTTCGGCCACCGCCACATGCTCTATCAGCGCGCTTTCCAGTTCGAACGGACTGATGCGGTAGTCGGAGGCTTTGAATACGTCGTCGGCGCGGCCGACGTAAGTGTAGTAACCATCCGCATCGCGCGATGCGACATCGCCGGTGCGATAGGCGTTGCGGCCGAGTGGCACGAACGAGCCGTCATCGTTCTGGTAGCCGCGCATCAGGCCAACCGGCGGTGGATTCAAGTCGATGCAGACTTCGCCTTCCTCCACCGCGTTGTCCTCCGCGTCGAGGAGTCGGATTCGGTAGCCGGGCGCTTCCTGGCCCATCGAGCCGAGCTTGACGGCCTGACCCGGGAAGCAGCCGATCTGCAAGGTGGTTTCGGTCTGGCCGTAGCCCTCGCGCACCGTCAGGCCCCAGACCTTGCGCACATGCTCTATGATTTCGGGATTGCATGGTTCGCCGGCGGACAGAACTTCGCGCAGCGCCGTGCGATATTGCGTCATGTCCTCCTGCACGAACATCCGCCAGACGGTCGGCGGCGCGCAGATCGTGGTTACCTTGTTCGCAGCGATCGCTTCCAGCATGCCGCGCGCGTTGAAACGCGGCTGGTTGGCGATGAACACCGTTGCACCGGCATTCCAGGGGGCGAAGAAGCAGCTATAGGCGTGCTTTGCCCAGCCGGGCGAGGAGATGTTCAGGTGCATGTCGCCTGGCTGCAAGCCGATCCAGTACATCGTGACCAGGTGGCCGGCCGGATAGCTTTGGTGGCTGTGCTCTACCAGCTTTGGGCGCGAGGTGGTGCCGGAGGTGAAATACAGCAGCAGCGGATCGGTGGCGTGCGTAGGCGCGTCTGCGGCGAAGGTCGCCGATCCGGTACGCAGGGTGTCGTAACTGTGCCAGCCGGCTGGGGCGTCGCCTACGGCGATGCGCGTCACGCTGGGATCCAGGCCCTCGAATTTCGGCGCGTCGGCGGCGTTGGCGACAAGGTGCCGCACGCGGCCTCGTTCGAACCGGTCCTTGAGGTCATATGGCGAGAGCAAGGTGGTGGCGGGGATGACGACGGCGCCCAGCTTCATGGCTGCGAGCATCACTTCCCACAATGGGACGACGTTGCCGAGCATGAGCAAGATGCGCTCGCCGCGTTTGACGCCGAGGGCGCGCAGGCCGTTGGCCACCTGGTTGGAGGCAGCGGAGAGTTCGGCGAAGGTCCGTGTCGCCTCGCCGTCGCCGACGATCTTCAGGGCAGGCTGGTCGGCGAGCACGCCGCGCGCCAGTTCGGCATCGAACCAGTCGAGCGCGTAGTTGAAATGCTCAAGCTGTGGCCAGCGGAATTCGGCGTGTGCCGCGGCATAGTCGGTGCGATGCGCGAACAGGAATTCGCGTGCCGCCTTGAACGCTTCCGCACCCATTGTTGCCTCCCTGGATGTAATTGTTACGCTTCGTACTATTCCCCCTCGCCTTGAGGGAGGGGGTTAGGGGGAGGGGTTCTTGCCGTTCGGACCCCTCCCCCTAACCCCCTCCTTCAAGGGGAGGGGGAATACTGGCAGGCTATCGTTTTTGTCCCGCCAGCCAGCGGAATACCACGGAGAAGTCCTTGCTGCCGTCACCCGCATCAACCACCGCCTGGTAGAACGACAAGGCGTGCGCAGCGAGCGGGGTCGGCGATCCGGTCGCATCCGCGGCCGCTTGCGACAGCTTCACATCCTTCAACATCAATGCGGCCATGAAGCCGGGCGCATAGTCGCGGTTCGATGGCGCCGCGGGCACCGGGCCCGGTGCCGGACAGTAATTGCTCAGCGCCCACGACTGGCTCGTCGCCGTGCTGGTGATGGCGTGCAGCTTGTCCCAGTCGAGGCCCAGCTTCTGCGCCAGCAGAAAGCCCTCCGACACGCCGACCATGTTGATCGCCAGCATCATGTTGTTGCAGATCTTCGCTGCCTGGCCGGCGCCCGGTCCGCCAGCGAGAAAAATGTTCTTGCCCATCGCATGCAGGATCGGCAGGCCGCGTTCGAAGGCCGTCTCGGTGCCGCCCACCATGAAGGTCAGCGTGCCGTTCGCCGCGCCGACCGTGCCGCCGGATACCGGCGCGTCGAGCATCTGCAACCCGGACTGTTCCGCGGCCGCGGTGACGATGCGTGCGCTCTCGACGTCGATGGTAGAGCAATCGATGAGCAACGGCTTCCCGCCCTTCACCGCCTCGATCAGGCCGCCCTGATGCAGCCAGACCTCGCGCACATGCTCTCCCGCGGGCAGCATGGTGATGACGAACTCCGCACCGCGCGCCGCATCGGCGGCACTGGTGGCAACCTGGCCACCGACGGTGAGAAGTTGCTGCAGCGCAGCAGGACTGAGGTCGTAGCCGGTGACCTGATGACCGGCCTTGATCAGGTTCGCCGCCATCGGCGCGCCCATGTTGCCCAGACCGATGAAACCGATGGTCGCCATGATTTACAGTACCTCGAACACGTCGTAGACCGGGCCTTCCGGCGGACGCCGGCCGGTGCCGATAGCAATGATGCGGTTGAGCCAGTCGGATTTCGCCGCGGCGGTTTCGAGCGCCACCGACGTCCGGAAGTAATACTCGGCGGGATCGACGATGTCGCCGCGGTTCAGCCGGTCCATCACCGCGGCCGGGCCGTGCCGCATGCCGCGATAGGTCATGCCGATCGTCGCGCCGTCCGGCCGCGCAATGATCCAGTCGGCGTCGCCGGGCAGCACGATGCCCTTGAGCCGCGCACCTTCGAACGTGCCGCCGGCGACCAGCCCGACGCGGCGATTGCCGTTTGGCGTAGCGCCGATCGGCTGCATGCCGGACACCTGAAGTGTCATAGTGAACAGGGGTGCTGTGCGGATTTCTGCCATACTGTCCTCGCGCGACGCCGGGCGCGGCGGATCAGACCCGATCCGCTGAGGCGAGACAAGAGAGCAGCGCTCGCCCGGTTTGGTGATTGCGCCGTTCCGGTTCTAACCTGGACGCCACAAAGCGCAGAGAGGAACCAGCGTCATGTCGAGCGATTATCCGTTGCCGTCCAGCGATCTTGCCAGCCTGGGCTTTGGCGCCAAGCCGATAGAGCACCTCGACCGGCTGATCCAGCAGCATATCGAGGAAGGCCGCTATCCCGGTGCGCAGATCGCCCTGGCGCGGCATGGGCAACTGGCGCTGTTCCGTACCTATGGCAATGCGAAGACCGAGCCATCGCGGTTGCCGGCGGCGAACGACACGCTGTTCCTGCTGTTCAGCCAGACCAAGGTGCTGACCAGTTCCGCGGTGTGGACGCTGGTCGAAGAGGGCAAGCTGTCCTTCATGGACAAGGTATCCGACCACCTGCCCGAGTTCGCGGCGCGCGGCAAAGCCGACATCACGCTGGAACAGGTGATGACGCACCAGGGCGGGTTTCCCAATAACAATATCACCAAGGCGACCTGGACCGATCATGCGCGGATGCGGGCCGAGGTCTGCGACTTTTCGCTCGACTGGACGCCGGGTTCGAAGCTGCAATACCACGGGCAGGCGGCACATCTGGTGCAGGCGATGGTGATCGAGGCGGTCACCGGCCAGGATTATCGCGACGTGATCCGGACCCGCGTGATCGAACCGCTGGGGCTCGGCAACGACATCTTTGTGGGTGTGCCGACGCAACAGCAGAACCGCTGCGCCGATACCTATGCGCCGGAGCCACGCGACAACTCGCCCGAGTTCCGCGCTGCGGGTTTGCCGAGCGGCGGCGGCTTCGCGACGGCGCGTGGCATGGCGGCGTTCTATCAGATGCTGGGGGCCGGCGGGCGTCTGGGCAACGTGCGGCTGTTCTCGCCGCGGCTGATCGCTTACGTGTCGCGCAACCATACCGGCGATCGCGGCGACGCGCAGATGGATGGGATCCCGATGCATCGCGGGCTGGGGCCGCATGTGCGCGGCGACAGCGACCGCATTCGCGGGCTGGGGACGATCGGCGCGCCGGTGACGTTCGGGCATGGCGGCGTCGGCTCGTCGTATTCCTGGGCGGATCCGAGCAGTGGGGTTTCGTTTACGTATTTGACGAATTTCGTATATCCGGATCCTTGGCATTCGATGCGCTTGGATCGGGTTGCGAACCTGGTGCACGCCGCGATCGACTGAGAGAGTCTGCCGGCTGTCCCGCCCACCCGGGCGGGGGAGGCAGCAGAGGCCACCGCGGTCGCCGCGGTGGCCTTTTTTTGGCGGGCCGGACCGGGGCGCGGTGGCGGCTGCCGGTCTGATGTCAGGAAATACCCTACACGTGTCAGGAAAAACTTTGACGCGAGTTGGCGGTCGGGCATAGGGTTCCGCTACTTGTCGCACGAGGCAACGGGATGGCGGAAACGCTGTCCCGTTACTGGGCTATACAGAAAACAATCGCGACAAGGTCGAAAAGTTAAATAATCAACAGGGAGTTTCCGTAATGTCTGCTGCCACCGGAAGTAATCCGTCTGTCCCATGGTGGAAGGAACCCACCAAGGATCAGTGGTATGCGTTCATCGCAGCCTGGCTGGGATGGACGCTCGACGCGTTCGACTTCACCGTATTCCTACTGATCATGCACGCGATTGCGCAGGATTTTAATGTTTCGATGCTGTCGGTGACGTTCGTGTTCACGATCACTTTGTGGATGCGCCTGTTGGGGGCAACGGCATCGGGCTGGGTCGGCGACCGGATCGGCCGGAAGAAGCCGTTGATGATCGCGATCCTGGGATATTCGCTGTGCAACTTTGCCGCCGGGCTGTCGCCAAGCTTCACGTTCCTGTTTGTCGCACGCGCCGTGCTGGGCCTGTTCATGGGTGCGGAGTGGCCGGCCGGGTCTGCGCTGGCGATGGAAACCTGGCCGCAGCGTTCACGTGGGTTCATGGGCGGCGTGCTGCAAGGATCATGGGGCATCGGCTTCCTGATGTCGTTCGCGATCTACGGCCTGTTCTATAATTCGATCGGCTGGCGCGGCATGCTGATGGTCGGCGTGCTGCCCGCGCTGGCGGTGGTCTATGTGCGCTTCTTCGTCAAGGAGCCCGAGGTCTGGGTGGAAAACCGCCGGCTCCAGAAAGCCGAGAACCGCGAGTGCAAGGCGCCGCTGTTCAGCATCTTCAAGCGCGGCATGATCGGCAATACGCTGACCGCGTGCTGGTGGATGGCGAGCGGGTTCGTGACGTACTATTCGGTCACCGTGCTGTTCGCGACGCATCTCCAGGTCGATCTGCATATGTCGCCGGGCGCGATCGGCGAGGTCGGCGTGGCGGCCAACCTCGTGACGTTCCTGTCCAGTGCGTTGTGGGGCTGGCTGGCGGACAGGATCGGACGCCGGGCGTCGATGATCATTCCGGCGCTGATCGCGATACCGCTGGCGCCGATGTATCTGCTGAGCCACGACTTCTCTTTGATCTGGTGGGGCTTCGTGCTGCAGGGCGCAGCCGGCGCCGGCGGGATGCAGGGCCAGATGGCGACCTACCTCAACGAGCGGTTTCCGACCGAGGTGCGCGCTACCGCGAGCGGCTTCTGCTATCACCAGGGGGCGATCTGGGGTGGCCTGGTGGCGCCGATCATCGCCTACTTTGCCACCTCGTGGGGGCTTGGCTACGCGATCCCGATGCTGATCGGGACGATGATTTTCGCGCTCAGCTATGTCCTGGCGTTGCTGGTGGGGCCGGAGACGAAGGGCAAGCAGCTCGTGGCGGATCTGGTCGTCGCCTGAGCCTTCGCCGCGGTTTGCATTGCCGGAGGATGGCGCGGCCGGGTAGTCTGGCCGCGCCATGCCTTATGCGAGCAATGACGAGCTGCCGCCGTCGGTCGGCGATCATCTGCCGCCGCACGCGCAGGATATTTTCCGCGAGGCGTTCAACCACGCCTGGCAGCAGCATGGCGGCGACGAGGCAACCGCGTTCCGGATCGCCTGGGCGGCGGTGAAGCGGAGCTACCGCAAGCGCGGGGACCGGTGGGTGCCGATCGGGCGGTAAAAGCGGGCTGTGCGGACGGTGCTGCCGTGACACTGCGGGAATGTTGCGTTCCCGTCAGAAGGGGCCTACGACTTCGACACGTTCCGCAACCAGACAGGAATTGCGGGCCGTCGGAGTACAGGGGGAAATGCAACTGTTGCGCGGTGCGGCGCCGGTCCGCGATGGTTTGGCTGGCCGGAGGCTTCTGGCTGTCGTAGGCGCATGCATAGTGTGCGGGATATCCGGTTGCGCCTTCGATATCAGTCATGTGGACCGCGTGCCGACCGAGTTTCAGGCGAGCATGCCGGCGGGCCCGGGCTGGACGCTGCGACAGGACCAATCGATTGGCTTTGGCTCAGGTTTTCCGACCAAACTCAAGGCCGGAACACGCTGGGACCTTGCCGGGCATATCCCGCAAGGCGACGTCTACCGGACCGGTGACCAGGTCGTCACAGTCGAAGGCGCGAACATCTTCGAAGCAATGGTGGTGCTGCGCGGCACGCAGTTGGTCGGGTTTTATCTGCCGGTGGAGCATAGCTTCGTTGCCGCTACCAACCCGGTAACACTGCCGAGTGACACAGGAGGGAAACAATAAATCGACCTGTCCAGCGGATGCGGGCGGTGCCGGGGTTCCTGATAGCGCTGCTTGCAGCGGTGCTGCTGGCGGGATGTGCCACCTCCGGCGCGACCTACACGGAATTGCAGCCGAAGCTGGCGCCACCAGCCGCGGGACAAGGGCGCATCTTTCTCTACCGTAACGCAGTCGTTGGAATGGCGGTACAGCCCTCGGTCAAGCTGAACGACGTGGTGATTGGTACAGCAGTACCGCACGGCTTCATATATGTGGATCGGCCCGCGGGCGACTACACGATCAGCACGACGACTGAGGTGACCCGGACGCTCAGTCTCACTTTGGCGCCCGGTCAGGTTCGATATGTGAGGCTGGCCATCGGTGTCGGATTCTTTGTCGGCCACGTGTATCCCGAACTGGTCGACAATACTGAAGGAGCCGAGGATATATCGGATTGCCATCTCATCGGTTCATAAAGCGGCAGCCACCCCCGTCGCGCCATTCCCACGACGGGGGCCGAAACTCGGATCACCCAACCTTCCGGAACTTATGCAGCGACCGCAGGTTGTCGGGCATCGGCTGGTCCGGGTAGAGCTGCGGCCAGTTGGTCCACGACACCTCGCCGACATAGAGATCGCCGCGCGAATCCACTGCCAGTCCATGCGGTGCCACGAACTCCGTCGGCCCCAGCCCTGGTCCCAGCCCGCCAATCCGCGCAATCCGCTTGCCGGTATTGTCCACGATCGTCACCCGTGGCCCGAGATTTGGCAGATGCCGGTTGACCGGCTGCACCGAGCCCAGTTCGCCGATGTAGCAGACCGGACATTTGCCCGGCGGCATGTACAGCCCGCACGGGCGATGCAGGTTGTTCCATTGCGATTTCATAACGACCGTTGCCGTCGAACACCTGCACGCGGTGGTTCTCGCGATCCGCCACATAGACCCAGCCATCGGCATCGCAGGTGATGTTGTGCGCGATGTTGAATTCTCCCGGATCGGTGCCGGGCGCACCCCATGACATCAGCAGCTTGCCATTCGGAGAATACTTGTGAACCCGAGAATTGCCGTAGCCGTCGGACACATAGATATCGCCCTGCGGCGACATCGCTGTATGGGTGCAGCGATGGAACGGCTCGCCGCTCATATACGGGCTGGGCTTGCCGGGGATGCCAAGCGTCAGCAGCACCTTTCCCTCCAGCGTGCACTGCCGCACCGTGTGGTCGCCGTCATCGGTCAGCCAGATCGTGTCGTCCGGCGCCATGAAAACGCCATGCGCGCGCGGGAACAGACCCTCGCCCCAGGAGCGCAGGAAATTGCCGTTGCGATCGAACACGATCATCGGGTGTTCGCCGCGATTGAACACATAGACGTTGTCGTTGCGATCGACGCCGACCGAGCCGATCTCCTTGAACGACCAGCCCGGCGGCAGCTTCGCCCAGTCGAGAACCGGTTCGTAGGTATATTCGCCGTTGCCCACGGTCGCCATGGCGCTTTCCTCCCGTCACAATGGTTCCAGCTTGTCACGAAGCGGGCGGCGGGGAAACCTTGACGCGCGCGTCCGTCGGCACACGATAGGCCCCGACAAGCAAGCCAGGAGGAAACGGCAATGGCGGATGTGCGGATCATGGCGACGGGCCTGGGCTTTCCCGAGGGACCGGTGGCGATGCCGGATGGCTCGGTGATCCTGACCGAGATACGCAACCGGCGCGTGTCGAGAATCACGCCGGACGGCACGGTAACGACCCTGTCGGATACCGGGGGCGGACCGAACGGACTGGCGATCGGCCCGGACGGTGCGCTGTATGGCTGCAACAATGGCGGCAGCCGCTACGTGGCCGGATCGTCCATGGGCCAGGGCCCGCTGGAAGGCTACACGCACGGCTGGATCGAACGTATCGATGCGAGGACCGGCGAAACGCGCCACCTCTACACCGAGGCCGGCGGCCATCGCCTGTCGGCGCCAAACGACCTGGTGTTCGACGAGCATGGCGGCTTCTATTTCACCGATCTGGGCAAGCGCTACGCGCGGCACCGCGATCACGGCGGGCTGTACTATGCGTTGCCGGACGGATCCAAAGTGATGGAAATCGCCTATCCGATTCTGAGTCCGAATGGTTGCGGCCTGTCTCCGGACAATCGCACCGTGTACGTCGCGGACACCGAGAGTGCCCGGCTGTGGGCGTTCGACATCGTTTCGCCCGGCGTGGTGAAAAAGGACACCACCCACGCCGCGCATGGCGGGCGGCTGTTGGGCAGCATTACCGGCCACGCCCGGTTCGACAGCCTCGCGGTGACCGCAAGTGGCAATATCTGCGTCGCCACCTTGAACACCGGGCACATCACCGTGATCTCGCCTGATGGCGTGGTGCTGCAGCAAGTAAAAATGCCGGACACCTATCCGACCAACATCTGCTTCGGCGGAGCCGATTTGCGCACTGCCTATATCACCTTGTCGGATAGCGGACGGCTCGGCGTGATGCCATGGCCGGAGCCGGGTCTGAAGCTGCAGTACGCGTAACCACTGCACCGTCGCTCATGTTGTCGTTACGGAACTTGCGCCGGCCCTGGGTCGTTCTCACGTGATACACCCCATGATCCTGGCAGGAGAGTTCAGCATGAGCGACAGTTTGCAGGGCGCGGCTCGCGAAATGGGCGGCCGTGTGCAGCGCAAAGTCGGCGAGGCCGTCGGCGATACCAAGACACAGGCCGATGGTCTGTATAACCAGGCGGCTGGCACAGCGCAGCAAATGTGGGGCCAGGCGCAGGACGCCACCGACCAGGTGAGCGGTGCGATCAAGGCGCAGCCTTTGGTTGCCGCGGCGATCGCGGTCGGCATCGGCTACATTCTCGGCCGCCTGACAGCCTGACACAGTAAACGCGTCAACCTCTTGGCACGGATACCCGGTCGGGCACGGCCGGCGCGCGACCGTTGTCAGATCGAATTAAGGACGCGGCGCGCCGGCCAGATCGACGGGGGAGATTGACGCATGTCGGCTGCGATCCAGAAGTCACGGGTGAGCGAGGGCTCACCCGACCCCCGCGGCGCGCATTGGGACGGGCTCGGGGTCAATTTCTCGTTGTTCTCGGCCAATGCCACCAAGGTGGAGCTTTGCCTGTTCGACGATTCCGGCCAACGGGAACTGGAACGTGTCGAACTGCCAGAGTATACCAACGAAATCTGGCATGGCTACCTGCCGGACGCTCGGCCCGGCACGATCTATGGGTATCGTGTGCACGGTCCCTACGATCCGAAAAACGGCCATCAATTCAATCCGAACAAGCTGGTGCTTGATCCGTACGCCAAGGCGCATGTCGGCGCGCTGCGTTGGGATCATGCCTGCTTCGGCTACACGATCGGCGCGAAGGACGAGGATTTAAGCTTCGACAAGCGCGACAGTGCACCGTTCGTGCCAAAATGCCGGGTGATCGACCCGGCCTTCACCTGGGGTCGCGAGCGGGCGCCCCGTGTTCCCTGGGATCGTACGATCATTTACGAAACCCATGTGCGCGGCTTTACCAAGCTGCACCCGGCGGTGCCCGAACAGTTGCGCGGCACGTTTTCCGGGCTGGGGCGCAAGGAGGTGGTGGATTACATCAGTTCGCTCGGCGTCACATCGGTCGAATTATTGCCGATCCATGCGTTCGTCAATGACAGCTACCTGCTGGACAAGCGGCTGACAAATTATTGGGGTTACAACACGATCGGCTTCTTCGCGCCCGATCCACGGTATCTCGGCGATCCCTGCATTCGTATTTTCCGAATTCAAGGAGATGGTGGCACGGCTGCACGACGCCGGTATCGAGGTGATCCTGGACGTGGTTTACAATCACACGGCGGAGGGCAACGAACGCGGGCCGACACTGTCGTTTCGCGGCATCGACAACGCGTCGTATTACCGGCTGATGCCGGACGAGCCGCGCTACTACATCAACGATACCGGCACCGGCAACACGCTGAACATGAGCCATGCGCGGGTGCTGCAGATGGTCACCGACAGTCTGCGCTACTGGGTGTGCGACATGCACGTCGATGGGTTTCGCTTCGACCTTGGCACGATTCTGGCTCGCGAACATGACGGATTCAAGGAAGGTCACGGCTTCCTCGATTCGTGCTTGCAGGATCCGGTGCTGTCGCAGGTCAAACTGATTGCCGAGCCCTGGGATATCGGTCCGGGTGGCTACCAGGTTGGCGAGTTTCCGCCCGGCTGGGCCGAATGGAACGACAAGTTCCGTGACACCGTGCGCGACTTCTGGAAGGGCGACGAGGGGAAGCTTGCCGAAATGGCGACGCGCCTGGCCGCTTCCGCGGATTGCTTCAAGAAGCGCGGACGCAAGCCGTGGGCCTGTGTAAATTTCATCACCGCGCATGATGGCTTCACCTTGCAGGACCTAGTTTCCTACAGCGAGAAGCACAACGACGCGAACGGCGAGGACGGCCGCGACGGGCATTCCGACAACCGTTCATGGAATCATGGCGTGGAGGGACCGACCGACGATCCAGAGATCTGCGCTGTGCGCGACCGGCAGAAGCGCAATCTGCTGTCCACGCTGCTGCTCGCGCAAGGCACGCCGATGCTGCTCGCGGGCGACGAATTCGGCCGCACGCAACAGGGCAACAACAATGCCTATTGCCAGGACAACGAAATCAGCTGGATCGATTGGGGCATCGGGGAGGGCGGCACGGAACTGGCGGAATTCGTGCGCAAGCTGATCGCCCTGCGAAAGTCGTTTCCCATCCTGCGCCGCTCACGTTTCCTGACCGGCGAATACAATGCCGATCTCGATGTGAAGGACGTCAGTTGGCTGACGCCGAATGCGACCGACATCGAGGACTGGCACGATGGCAATGCGCGCTGCTTCGGCATGCTGATCGATGGCCGCGCGCAGGCGACAGGCATCCGGAGGCCGGCGATGGATGCGACGGCCTTGCTGGTCCTGAACGCGCATCATGACGTGGTGAATTTCCGTTTGCCGGAGGTGGTCGGCGGCAACGTATGGCGCTGCCTGGTGGATACCAATGCGCCCGAGGTCGAAGGCCAGAAGCGGTTCCAGTCGGGCGACGAATACGCGGTGACCGGGCGTTCGTTCCTGTTGCTGGTGCTGGAGCCGGAGACGGAACATTCCATCGGGCTGCGGCGCGCGCTGGAAGCTTTCCGGCACATGGCGGAACAACCCATTCCGGTCGCCAATCCTGAAACCGAACCGGCCGCCGCGCTGGAAACCGAGCGGGCGCCGGCGTGACCGCCGCGCCGACCCTCGGCGCAGCGGGGTGAATCGTCGGGCAAGGCGATGTCGTACGCGATACCGACCTCGGCGCCGTCTGGCGCCGCGTCATCCCCCGCGCTACTGAAGCTGGCGGCAAAGCCAGCAAAGCCGCGGTTATGTCAGCGATCGCATATTGGGAATTCGGCGGGAACCTACGGCGCAAGGGTTTGGCTACCGCAATCCTGATGGCTCGAAGCTAACCGACACTGAAAAGCGGCGGTGACCGCGTTCCTCAGCCGCCGGCTTGCCGCAGCGCGACCGCGGCGAGGGGGCCAGCCGCTGCCACTGCGTCAGGCACGCGCATAAGACGGCTGTGCCTCCGGCGCCGTTTCGCGTGCGGCCAGCGCCACGAGTTTGTCCAATGACACGGGATCCGAGACGCAGGCCGATCGCTCTGCAGGGCTCATCGCCGCGAGCGCCTCGGCTGGAGATTGCGCAAGATCGAGCCTGGCGTGTGCGACCGCCAGCGCAGTGTCGATCGCATCGGGGCGCACCGGCGACTTTTTCGGCAGCATGCGGCGATGCGCTTCCATCAGCGGCGGATCTTCCAGCAATCGCAGCATGCCGTGTGCGGACGCGTGTTCGGTGGCCATCTCGCGCATCAGGCGGTTGGCGGCGGCCAGCACGTCGGGCGGCCGCACTTCCTCGGGGATGCGCAGCAGGCCAACACGCCGCAATGCCTGGCCGGCGCCGCGGCGCGCGGTGAAGGCCGCCAGCGGAATTGCCAATACCAGACCCACCAAAACAGGCGTCATCCACAACGCGAGCGAGGACGATACCGCCCACGCGGTGCCGGCCAACACCAGCCCCAGGCCGGTGTGCCAACGGTATTGTGCCGCGGTCACCCGGAACGGCACGCTGCCGTCGTCGCGCCGCTGCGCGTTCCAGCCGGAATCGCGCCCCGCCAGGATGGTAACAACGTGCAACGACTGTGTCAGCATCACCACCGGCGCGATCAATCCGGCCAGCACGGTTTCCAACACCAGGCTTATCAATAGTCGCAGCGCGCCACCGCAGCCACGGCGATCGGCGCGTTTCATTGCGATTGCGCCGAGCAGTTTGGGGATCAGCAGCAGGGCCATGGTGCCGACGAACATCCACATGGCGCGGACCGGGTCGATCACCGGCCATTGCGGAAACAGCGAGCGCCCCGCTGGGAAATAGTTCGGCGGTACAAAGCGTGCCTGCACCGCGATGAGGATGCCGCACAGGATGAACAACAGCCACAGTGGCGCCGTGATGTACGAACCGATACCGGTCAGCAGATGCAGGCGACTGATTGGGCGCAATCCACGGGTGGGCAGCACGGCGGCGTGTTGCAGATTGCCCTGGCACCAGCGGCGATCGCGAATCGCCATGTCGGTAAGGGACGGCGGGCACTCTTCGTAGCTGCCGGGCAGCGCGGGCACCATGTGGATCGCCCAGCCGGCGCGGCGCATCAACGCAGCCTCGACGAAGTCGTGGCTCATGATCAGGCCGCCGAACGGCTTGGGACCGCGCAGCTCCGGTAAGCCGGCGGATTCCGCAAAGGCGCGCGTGCGGATCAGGGCGTTGTGGCCCCAGTAATTGCCTTCCGAGCCGTGCCACCACGCGATGCCATGCGCGATCAGCGGGCCGTAGACGCGGCCGGCAAACTGCTGCAGGCGAGCGAACAGCGTGGTGCCGCCGGTGACGAGCGGCAGCGTCTGGAATAGCCCCACGCCGGGGTGGCGTTCCATCGCGTTTACCAAGTGGATAAGCGTCTCGGCAGCCATTACGCTGTCGGCGTCGAGGATCAGGAACTGCTGGTAGACGGCGCCAAACCGCTTGACCCAGTCTTCAATATTGCCGGCCTTGCGCGCGGTGTTGCGCTGCCGGTGGCGATAGAAGATGCGGTGCTCGCCGCCGGTGCGGGCGCGCAGTGCGAGGAACGCGGCCTCCTCCTCGATCCAGGTGTCAGGATCGGTGGTGTCGCTGAGCATGAAGATGTCGAAGGAGTTGGCGGCCGGCCCGGCGGCTTGCAGCGATTCCCAGATGGCCTGCAATCCGGCGGTCACCCGTTGCGGTGATTCGTTATAGGTGGGCATCAGCAACGCGGTGCGCGTCGTCGGCACGCTGAGGTCGTGCGACAGCAGACGCCAGCCGCCGCCGCCGAGCAAGGCGAAGAAACCGGCGAACGCACTGGTGAATGACAATGCGATCCAGGCGAACAGCGCGACGAACAACGCCAGCATGACGATGGCCAGGACGGTTGGCCCGTTCACCGCCAGGACGAGGTACATCTCGTAGGTGCCCACGACGGTCATGGCCACGGCGCTGCCGATCACCAGCGCGCGCCGCGTCAGGATCAGGCGTGGCTCCGTTATTGGCGTGGCGTGGCGCGGCGGTGTGGTGCTCAGCGACTGCGTCGGCATCGCCAGTGGCGCCTCATCCGGAAGAGCCCGGAACGGCGCGGTGTTTTTCAGGATGTTGTCCAACGGCCGATCCATGTCTCGGTGAGAGGCTTGTCGTCGTCCATCAGGCGTGCGTGCAGTTCGACAGCCGGCTGTTTTTGCGTGTCGAATTCGATGCTGACGCGCCAGCCGCCGAGGTCGGGGTTGGGCTGCGCGACGGCGTTCACGATCTTTCCCTTGTCGCAGCCGACATCGAGTGCGGGCGGCGTCTCGGCTTTCCAGGAGTCGAGAGCGGCGCCGGCGAAATCGATCACGTACTGCCGGTTGTCGCCGTTCCACGACTTGCCGCTGCGGGTCTGGATCACCTGGGCGAACGGACCCGGCTCCGGCACCGACCAGCACCAGTGCATGCGGTAGTCGAGCTTGAATTCGGCGTTGGCTTTCAGCGGATCGTGCGGTCGCCAGAATGCGACGATGTTGTCGTTCACTTCCTTGTCGGACGGGATTTCCACCAGTTCGACGACGCCTTGCCCCCAGTCGCCTTGCGGCTCGATCCATAGCGAGGGGCGCTTCTGGTAGAGCGCTTCCAGGTCCTGATAGTCGGTGAATTTCCGCGCCCGCTGCACCAGGCCGAAGCCGCGCGGACCGGTGTCGGAAAATGCGCTGATCTGCAAGTTCCTGGGATTGATCAACGGCCGCAGGATGCGCTCATCATGGCCGGTGCGCAGGGCAAGGCCATCGGTATCATGCACGGCGGCGCGCCAGTCGTCCGCGGCGCCCTGATCGTTCGGTCCAAAGAAGAACATGCTGGTCAGCGGCGCCAGTCCCGCCTGTGCAATATCGACGCGCGGGTAAAGTTTGGCCTCGGTGTCGAACAGCGTTTCCTGGCCGGGGCGGATGACGAAACGGAATGCACCGGTGGCACTCGGGCTATCGAGCAAAGCGTGGATGGTGATTGCATCGGCGCCGGCGGCGGGCTGTTCCAGCCAGAAGGTGCGGAACAGCGGAAACTCCTCGCCGGAGCTGTCGGCGGTCTTGATCGACAGGCCACGTGCCGACAAGCCGTAGCCCTGGCCGCGCGCCATGGCGCGGAAATAGCTGGCGCCGAGGAAGGCACAGATCTCGTCGAAGTAGTCCACTCGGTTCAGCGGATATTGCAAGCGGAACCCGGCAAACCCGATGTCGTCCTTCGGTGGTGTCAGCTTATCCCAGGTGAACAGGTCCGGATTATACGTCACCGGCGTGGCGTGGCCATCGACGACCTGGAAGATGTCCACGCGGTCCTTATAAAGGTAGCCGCGATGGAAGAACTCCGCGGTGAAGTTGGTGTTCTGACCGCGCCATAGCGCCTTGTCCGGCTTGAAGCGGATCGTCTGGTAGACCGGATATTCCAGATTGCTCAGTTCTTTGGGCAGTGTCGAATCGGGCGCCTTGTACGGCTTCGCCGCAAGCTGCTTCGCCATTGCCGGCACCGAGTCACTATCAAACGGCGTGCCTTGCTCGTCGGCCGCCGCGGCTTTGGTACCGAGCGCCAGCAACAAGGACGCCCCTCCACACAAGACCTCGCGACGACGCACCGGCGCCTCCCTGTTCTCTGCCACCAGCAACAGACACCGCGAGATAGCGGCAATATCGTGCAGTGCAGCGTTGGATCACCGGAAGTTGTTGCTGCGGCGCCGGACAGGCCGCCGCCCGGGCTTTACATCAGTTTGAGCAGGAGGAAGCCGCCGACGATGCCGGCGGCGAGTGCGCCAGTCACCAGTGCCAGGCGCCGTTCGATGAAGTCGCGGACCGGCGTGCCGAAGGCCCGCAGCAGTGCCGCTACCAGGAAGAAGCGCATGCCGCGGGTCGCGATACTTGCGGCCATGAAGACCCAGAAATCGAAATGCGCGGCGCCGGAGGCGATGGTCACGATCTTGTACGGGATCGGCGTCAATCCCTTGATCAGGATAACCCACAGACCGTACTGCGCATACAGCGCCTGGAATGCGGCGAAGCGGTCGCTATAGCCGTACAGGCGGATGAGCGGCTGTGCGAGTTGATCGAACACTGCGTAGCCGATGAAATACCCCAGCGCGCCGCCCGCCACGCTGGCGACGGTGCAGATCGCCGCGTACCTCCAGGCCTCACGCGGCCGCGCGATCGCCATGGGGATCAACAGCGCGTCGGGCGGAATCGGGAAGCAACTCGCCTCCGCGAAGGCGACGACGGCGAGCCACCAGGGGGCGCGAGGCGAGGCGGCCAGCGTCAGGGTGCGGGCATAGAGATTACGAAGCATGAGGCCTTCTAGCAGCGGCCGGCAGTCTGGTCACGCCGGAAAGCCGGCTTTATCGTCGCCCGTCGCCACTGTTTGAGGATGCCGCATGCGCCGAATCGCCATAGTCGCCACCATGTTGGTGGTGGGCCTGACCAGCCCGCTCACAGCGCAGGCGCCGGCTCCCTCGGGACCGCCTCATGCATGGCTGTTCGGCGCCTGGATCGGCGGCATATTTCCTCCACCGGTAACCTTGAACGGGCAGGAGTGCCTGGCGCAGCCGATGGTCATCTTCACGCGTGACGTAGTGATGCGTGCGGTGATGACGAGTCCGGCCTATGCGCAGCGCCTGGTCGATACAGCGCGTGCCACGGCCGGCGGCTTTGAAGTCCGGCTCTTGCCAACGACGTTGGCGCCCATACCCGGCGAGAGCTTCGGCTGTCCCGATCCGAACATGCTGCCGGTGCAGCGGCGCGGCGAGAACGAGATCTCGTTCCCCGGCTGCACCGAGTTTCCGTTTCCGCTGATCCGCTGCACCGCCCACTAACGCCGGGCGCGGCCAATACCGAGGAGATGCCCCAACAATGACCCGCACCGTTGCCCGCCTGCTGGCGGAGAGCCTGGAAGCGCATGACGTAGACCAGATTTTTTGCGTTCCCGGCGAGAGCTATGTCGGTTTCACCAGCGCGGTGTTGCAGCGGAACACCATCCGTATGGTGGTGTGCCGGCATGAAGGCGGTGCGGGCTTTATGGCGGTGGCAGACGGCCGTCTGCGCAGCCGCGCCGGCTGCTGCATCGTTTCGCGTGGGCCTGGCCTGTCCAACGCGATGGTCTCGCTGCACTCGGCTTATCACGATGCGACGCCGATGGTGATGCTGGTGGGGCAGGTGGAGCGCAAGGATTTCGGCCGCCTGGCGTTACAGGAACAGAACTATTCCCGCTTGCTGGCCGACGTTACCAAGCTGGTCATCGAGGTGAACGAACCGGAACAGGCGTCGGAAGCGATCGCGCGTGCCTTCCATATCGCGGAGAGCGGCACGCCAGGGCCGGTGGCAGTCATTCTCCCCGAGGACATTTTTGACGAAACCACAGATGTGGAGCCGGATCTTCCGCGGCCCAGGGTGCTGGCCGGACCGCGCGCCGCCGACCTGGATAAATTGGCGGACATGCTGGCGAAAGCGGAACGGCCGCTGGTGCTGGTGGGCGGCGCGATGTTGGCCGATGCGTTGTACGACGACGCGGTGTACGGCGACCTGCGGCGATTCGCCGAGGACTGGATGCTGCCGATCAACCCGACGCATCGGCGTCCGACGCTGTTCGACGCCCGGCATCCGCATTACGGCGGCTATGTGGGAATTCGGGTTCCGCCTGATCTGATCAAGGAAATGAAGCGCGCCGACCTGATGATCGCGCTGGGCGAGCGGCTGACCGACACGGTAAGCCAGTCGTACAGTTTTCCCTCCGCGCCTCAGCCGCAATTGCCACTGGTGCATGTCTGGCCGGATGCCAACGAGGTCGGCCGCGTGTTCCGCCCGGATCTGGGGATCGCCGCCAGCCCGCACGAGGTGCTGCGGGCGTTGCTGGCACGTGGCGCTCCCGCTGGCGCTTCGAAGCGCAAGGGGTGGGTGGACGGGCTGCATGCGATCCATAGCAGACTGCTGGAGAAGACCTGGGAACCGACCAACGACGGTGTGAACTTCGCAGCCATCGTCTGCGAGGTTGACAAGCACCTGGCGCCGGACGCGACGGTGACGTCGGATGCCGGCAATTTCGGCTCGTTCATCCATCGTTATATCGGCTTCAGGCCGGGCCAGGTGTTCCTGTCATCGGTCGTCGGGGCGATGGGCTCCGGCATGCCGATGGCAGTCGCCGCGACGCTGCGCCGGCCGGGCACGCAGGTGGTGGCGTTCATGGGCGACGGCGGCGCGCTGATGATGGGAAACGAGATCGCCACCGCCAGCCAGTATGGCGGCAATCCGATCATGGTGATTTCCGATAACGCCATGTACGGAACGATCGGCATGCACAGCTACGTGCGCTATCCGGACCGGCCGTTCATGGGCGGAACGAAGCTGACCAATCCGGATTTCGCCGCCTGGGCTCGGTCGTTCGGTGCGGAGGGCATCACCATTCGGGAGGAGAGCGAGGTGGCGGACGGGATTGCCCGGGCCTTCGCGGTGAAGACCAAGCCCGTGGTGGTGCACTGTTTGACGTCCGCGATCCAAATGAGCGCGTGGCGGCGGTATCAGGGGGAGCGGCTGCCGTAGTGCTCTAACCCTGGCGTATCGGTCCCGCGTCCTGATCTGTCATTGCGAGCGCAGCGAAGCAATCTCCCCGGAGAGATCGCGCCATCTCCCGCGGGAGATTACTTCGCTTCGCGCGCAATGACACCGAGGACGCCAGGCACGAAGCGCCATGGGCGGTCCGTCAAACGTCGCGTGCTGTCCCTGAGCCCCGCCCTTTTCTAGCCCCGGTTCCCTGCTCCTCTCGCATAGGCCGGCGCCGCCACGCCGACATGCACGCGTCCCGCCAGCGGCACCAGCATGCCGGACAGCAGCACCAGCGCCCCCATCACCAACATGGGAATTTCATAGTTGCCGGTGAGGTCGCGCAGCAGCCCGACAAGCTGTGGCGCCGCATAGCCTGAAATATTACCGACCGAGTTGATCACCGCGATACCGCCCGCCGCGGCCGCCGAACCAAGGAACGCGGTTGGCAAGTTCCAGAATACCGGCAGCGCGCCGGAGATGCCGAAGCTGGCCACGCAGAACGCGGCAATCGCCAGCACGGGACTGACACTCAGGAACAAGCCGGCCAGCACAAGACCGATGCCGCCCAGCAAACACGGGATGATCAAGTGCCACACGCGTTCCCCGGTGCGGTCCGAACTGCGCGAGAAGAAGATCATCCCGATCACCCCGGTGATCGCCGGGAGCGATGTCAGGTAGCCGACATTCATGTCGCTGAAACCAAGGCTCTTGATCATCAGTGGCAGGAAATACGCCTTGCCGTACACGCCGAAGCCGACCAGCACATAGACCAGCATCAGGACGATGATGGTTGGCGATATGACGGCGCGGGCAAAGGGCAGATGCTTGCCCGCGGCGGCCTCGCGTTCATCCTCCAGCTTCGCTTCCAGCCATTCGCATTCGTCTGGGCGCAGCCAACGGGCCTCGGACGGACGGTCGCGCAGCAGAATCAGGCAGGCGGCGGCGAACAGCATCGCCGGCAACCCCTCCGCCAGAAAGATCCATTGCCACCCTGCGACACCGAGCCAGCCGTTCAGTGCCAGCAGGTGCCCGGCGATCGGGCCGCCGATGATGCCAGCCGAAGCGCCGGTCGCGTAAAACACGCCCATGGCGCGGCCGCGATGGCGGGATGGAAACCAGCGCGTCATGAAGAATGCCACACCGGGGAAGAAGCCGGCCTCGGCAACACCAAGCATGAAACGGACGATGACGAAGGTAGTGACGTCGGTGACCAGCGCCATGCAGGTCGAACACAGCCCCCAGAACAGCATGATCAGCATGATCCAGCGCCGCGCTCCCAACTTCGCGAGTACCATGTTGGCAGGCACCTGGAACAGCACGTAGCTCCAGAAGAACGCGCCGGCGCCGAGGCCGTATTCCGTCGCACTCATGCCGAGCGCCTTGTTCATGGTCAGCGCCGCAAATGAGATATTGAAACGATCGAGCACGTTGATCAGGTAGGCCAGGCTGAGAAACGGCACGAGATGCCATGCGACCTTGCGCATGACGGCGGTTTCACGATCCGTCATCGTCGTATCCTCCAGGTTCGGGTTCTGCGCCCCGATGCGGGCAGGATGCGACGAAGATTGACAAACATCCAGAACTTTCGGCTGAAGAAGGCGGCCAGCCACGGCGGGGTGGCGTCACCGCGTGTTGCGTGTACAAGTCCGCGGCGATAACATCAGAGTGAGGCTCGGTCCGATGCGGATTGCCCTGATCCATGCGCTCAGTCATTCGGTGCCGGCGATCGCCGCCGCCTTTCGCCGCGACTGGCCGGAAGCAACCCTGGCCAACCTGCTTGACGATTCCTTGTCCGCCGACCTGGCGCGCGACGGCGCACTGACACCGGCGATGACGCAGCGTTTCCTGACGCTGTCCCGCTATGCAAAGCATTGCGGCGCCGATGCCATCCTGTTCACCTGTTCCGCGTTCGGTCCGTGTATCGAAGCCTGCGTGCGCGACCTTGCTCCGCTGCCGGTGTTGAAGCCCAACGAAGCGATGATCGAGGAGGCGGTGGCATTGGCCGGTCCCTCTGCCCGCATCGGGCTGTTGGCGACGTTTGCGCCGATGCTGGCGTCCATGCCTGCGGAATTTGCCGCAGTGGCGCCGCGTGTGACGGTGGTGCCCTGCTTCGCGGCAGAGGCTCTGCCGGCGTTGGACCGGGGCGATCCGGTCGCGCACGATCGTGCCGCGGCACAGACGGCGACCGCGCTGCGCGATTGTGACATTGTGGTGCTGGGCCAGTTCAGCCTGGCGCGCGCCGCACCGCTGGTCGCCGAGGCCACCGGAAAGACAGTGCTCACAACACCGGATTCCGCGGTGCATAAACTGAAGCGTCTGTTGCTTCCGGCAGCAAAGGCAGCGTGACATGACCCTGGAAGAATTTCGCGCCACCATCACCGAAGCCGCACCTCCTCAAGGCCTCAGCTACGCGCTGCAAACTCTGTGGTGGGATGCCAAGGGCGATTGGGACCGTGCGCATGGCTGCGCGCAGGAGGATCGAGAGCGCACCGGTTCCAGCGTGCACGCCTACCTGCATCGCAAGGAGGGCGACATGAGCAATGCCGCCGGTTGGTACAAGCGCGCCGGCCGAGTGCCGCCGACGGTGAGCCTGGACGCCGAATGGGAATTGCTGGCGCGCGAACTGCTTGGCGCATAACCGAAACGTTCCGGCGATCGGCCAGCCATCGATGATCGATCCTGGGTCCGATCGCACCGTCACCGGCCATGATGCGGTGGCAGGTTCGCGCCGTGCCTACGCCGTGGTGCTGCTACTGATCGCCGTTTTCATTGTCTATGGCTCGCTGTTTCCGTTCGAGTACCGTGAGCGAAGCTATCCCGGCGGGCCGGTGCTCTACCTGCTGAGTACCTGGCTGGAGTGGGACCACCGCGGCGACCTGCTGTCCAACATCCTGCTGTACCTGCCGTTTGGATTTTTTGGCGCTGGCGTCCTGCCATCGCGCTTACCTGCGTTGCGGCGCGTCCTGGTGATGACGATCGCCGGCATCGTGCTGTCCTGCTGCATGGAGATCGCCCAGTTCCACGACAGCGATCGGGTAACCTCGATGGGCGACGTCTATGCCAACGCGATCGGGACCGGCGTGGGCGGTCTGGCAGCGGTGGTGATTGGCGCGTCCATGCGCTGGCCATTCATGCGCGAACTTGGCACGCACCCCACGGCATCGCTGCTGTTGATGTCGTTTTTTGGCTCTCGGCTCTACCCCTACGTGCCGATGATCGACATGCACAAATACTGGCATGCGGTGCGCCCAATGCTTTCCGCGCCAAGCCTGCCGCTGGGCGAATTGACAAGTCATACGATTACGTGGCTGGTGATCGCGGCCATTATTCACTCGCTTTACGGTTACCGCCGCTCCATGCTGCTGTTTCCGTTGGTTTGTGGTTGCGAGTTCCTCGGCAAGGTGCTGATCGTCGACAATGCACTGACGCTCACCGATGTGGTCGGCGCAGCCGCAGCCTTCCTGATCTGGGTTGTGCTGCTGCGCCGGATGCCGATGCGGTTTGCCGTTGTGGCGCTTGCGCTGGCCGGCTTGATCGTGGTGCAACGGCTATTGCCGTTCCAGTTTGGCGCCGCGGCGCAGGGTTTCGGATGGGTTCCATTCGCCAGCCTGATGCGCGGAGCAGTCGGCCCGGCGGTGCAGGAATTGTCCGCGAATTTCTACGAATTCGGCGGGTTGATCTGGTTGCTCAGTCGCGCGGGCGCCGGACTGCCGATCGGGACGTTCGTGACAGCAGTGCTGCTTTTGGCCGTCAATTATATCGAATGCTGGCTGCCGGGCCGACCGGCCGAAATCACCGACGCTGTGCTCGCCGTGGCGATCGGCAGCACATTTGCGCTGTTGCGCCACGCCGCCCGGGGACGCGGCGCTGTCTCAGGCACAGTGCGGGCGGAACGCGTCAGCGGGCACCCGGTGCGAATGTCCTAACCTCGAATGACCGCCACGGCCCGGCTTCCCCCGCTTCGCGTGCGGTGCGTTATTATGCCAAGATACCGCGCATGGATACGATCGTCCTTTGCGCCGCGTTTCAGGATGCGGCGCCCCGCATTCTCGAATGGATCGCGTTCCATCGGCTGATCGGCGTGGATCGTTTCGTGCTGTACGACCAGGGCAGCACCGATGGCACCGCCGCCCTGATCGCGCGCTCGCGCTTCGGCCATTGGGCCGCCGTGATCGACTGGGCACACAACGGCGGGCAGACGGCTGCGCATGCCGATTTCGTCACCAATCACGCCAACCGTTTCACCTGGGCTATTATCGCTGAGACCGACGCGTTCATCCACCCGCTCAACACCGATTCGATACGGACATTGTTGCCGCGGTTCGACGGGTTCTCGGCAGTGCTTCTGCGCCGGCTGACCTTCGCCGCGCCGGGCCACCAGACGCGACCCGGCCAGCTCGTCATCGGCCACTGCACCACTCGCTACGCCGACGCATTGCCACGGGACAGTGCCGCGCCGACGCTGCTGCGCACCTCCGATCTTCGCAGTACAACCGGCACGCCCGTTGGCTTCGATCTGACCGGTCCCATGTGCAACGCGCGCGGTGAGCCTGTACCGGCGGACGCATCGCCGGCACAAGGCTGCGACGACGTACTGGTTGTGAATTGCTACCCCGTTCCAACCACCGTTCAAGCGCCGACCCGCGTCGATTTAAATTTGCAGACGTCAGCGACCGTATCGGATCGCCGCATCCTGCGTTTCATCCCGCGCCTACGGGCGATGCTTCACGACACCTCACTGGCGGCGCAGCCCCGCCCGATCCAACCGCTGCCTGCGCAGCCGCTTCCCACTCAGTCCCACCCCACTCCAGCCCCGATACCGCTACTGCTCGGCATCGGCATTATCACCTATAATCGGTGCGCGATTTTGAGCGAGACGCTGGACCGCGTGCAACGGCACACCAGGCATCCTCGGACCATCGTCGTCGTGGCGGATGACGGCTCCACCGACGGCACATTGGAGATGCTCCGAGCGCGGCAGGTGCTGACCGTGACCGGGCGCAACATGAGCATTGCGTGGAACAAGAACCGTGCCCTGTTCCTGCTGTCCCAGTTGGTGCGCTGCGATGTCGTGGTGCTGCTGGAGGATGATGCGTATCCATCGCGTGACCATTGGGAACTCGAGTGGATGAATGCAGCGGTGCAATGGGGACATGCCAACGTAGCCGGGCCATGGATCGCGGACCACCTCGCTCCCGGCTTCGGCGCCGGCACGGTGCAGGATCCAATCTACAGCAACCGCCTCACCGCCCAGTGCGCCGTGTTCTCGCGTGAGGCATTATTGTTCGGCGGCTATTTCGACACGCGCTTCCGGGAATACGGCCACGAGCATGTCGAGCATTCGGGGCGATTGCTGCGCATGGGCTATGGCGGCACGGTCGAACCCGTCAACGGCCAGCCTGGACCTTTTTTCAAACTGCTTTGGGGTGGCATAGGCTTTCACCAAGTGCCGCCTGTCGTAGCAGCGAAGGAAGCGCAGGCGGAGCGGAACCTGGTGCTTGCCCATTCTCTGGTCAATGACTTCAGCTATCGCGCACCCTGGCGCAGCGAAGACGAAGCACGCCAATTGCGCGACGAGATACGCCACACTTTCCCCCGTGCGGTGCTTTAGTCGTCGTGGCCGGGTCCAAGCCTAACAATCTCGCCGGGCCGGACCACCCCTCAGTTCATCTCCCGCAGCCGCGGCGCCACTTCGCGCCCGAACAGCGTGATGTTCTCCATTGCGTCCTGATGACTCAAATAGCCACCCTGACCGAAGAACAGCAGGTGTCCCACTCCACCCATGCGCACATTGAATTCCCTGATCTGGTCGAACACGTCGTCGGGTGTCCCGGCGAACACCGTGTCGGTATCCATGAACTGCTGCACCGACGCCTTGCGGTGATCGATCATGTTGCCCTGGCGATCCTTGACGATGCGATGCGCGCGTGGTCCCGCCTTCAGGATCGCCACGTTCGCCGCCACCGAGTTATACCCCGGCGGATTGGTGAATTGCTCCGCCACGACAGGCGCGGTACGCACATAGTCGGCGATCTGGTCGGCGCGCCGCAGCCCCTCATCCCGCGTATGCCCGACGCCGACCACCGCGGCGTACGCCATGCGATCCGGCCCCGCTTCCCAACCAAGATCGCGCGCGGTCTGGCGATACATGTCGTACATCGGCTTCGCCGTGCCGCCGGACAGCAGCGTCCCGATAACGTGGCCGCGTTCCGCCGCCAGGCGCCCGCTGTCCACGCTCATCCCGGTCATCCAAACTGGAGGCGTTGGCTGCTGAATCGGCCGCGGCCAGATGTTGACGTTGCGGTAATGGAAGTATTCGCCTTCCCAGTTGAACGGCCCATCGGTGGTGGACAGCGCCTTCAGGATCAGGTCATGCGCTTCCCAATAGCGTCGCATTAGTCGCGCCGGATTCGAGTTGGCCGGTGCGATCTCGTACGGCGCACCCTTCACCAACCCCATCTCCAACCGCCCGCCGGACAACACGTCCAGCCACGCCATTTCCTCGGCGACACGCACCGGATCGGGCCGGTTGGCGATCGGGTTGCCCAAGGTCAGCAATCGCGCCTGCTTCGTCTCGCGCGCGATCACCGCCAGCGCCATCGGCACCGACACCGTCATGCACGTCGCCGTGCTGTGGTGCTCGTTCACCATGATGTCGAGCCCGACCTCGTCGCACAAAGCGAACTCGTCCAGGTAGCGGTGCAGCAGCTTGTGCGCCTCCGCGGGATCGAGGTTTTCGTTTGCGAGGATCACCCGTAGCGAGCCGCGCTTCAGGCCTTCCTGCCACGCCGGATGATACGCCATCTCGGAAAAATACCAGGATCGCATCGGATGTTTCCTTCAGTGCCGGCCGACGAAAGCCGCGACCCGTTCGACGAAAGCCGCCGGCTGCTCCCAATGCGGGAAGTGTCCGGCGTCGCGGATTTGCTCTATCCGAGCGCCGGGAATGGCGGCGCACCAGCCTTCGCCATAAGCCGGCGTGACGATGCGGTCTTGCTCGCCCCAAAGCAGCAGCGTCGGAATATCGATGCGATGCAGCCAGCGCTTCAGCCGCGGATTGTGCATGTAGGGCTTCCAGCCGAACAGCGCCAAGGCCTCGCGCCCGCGCACGATCCCTGCCAGCTCGCTTTCCGGCAGCGCGGTGTAGTCGATCTCGCCGCGTTGCGGATCGGCCCAGGCCAACCGCATGAATTCCGAGCGAGGAATTGCGTGCATATCGACGATGTCGCGATCGGTCACGCCGCCCAACTTGATGCCGAGCGGCGCCGCCAACACCAGATGCGCAAAACCTTGCGTGTTGTGCACGGCCATCTCGGCCGCGATCCAGCCGCCAAAATCCGCGCCGACCAGCACGGCGTCCTGCAACCCCAGCGACCGCGCAAGATCGAGGTAGAGATAGGCGATATCGTCCACTGTACCGAACCAGTCCGGCAGCGTGGATTCGCCGAAGCCGGGATGGTGCGGCGCAATGACGTGGAACCGCGCGGCGAGCGCTTCGAACCATGGATGGCGTGGTTGCAATCCCTCGCCGGCATGCAGGAACAACAGCGGCCGTCCGGTGCCGCGTTCCTCGATCTCCAGTGTGACGCCGGAGACGCTGATGTTGCGGCTCATCGGCGGCACGCCGATCGCATGTGGCTCGCGCCCATGGGTTTCCTCCGTTCTGCGTCGCGCGATTGTAGGCCCGGCCGGGCGTGCGCACCAAATACCTCTCCCGCGGGAGCGGGAGAGGTCGAGGGCGCGAAGCGCACGAGGGTGAGGGTGATCGGGTCGGCACGTGAGCAGGTAGGGCGTAGTGTGCCGACCCGATCACCCTCACCCTCGACGCTACGCGTCTCGACCTCTCCCGCTCCCGCGGGAGAGGTGTAGTTCTAAACCCCCTGCATCTCGCAAAGATGAATTTGCTCCGGCGCCAGACGTTGCCCCAATACCGCCAGATGGCGGTGGTGACTGAGCAAAATGACCTGCACGCTTTCACTGAGTTGCACCAGAGCCCGCATCGCGGCCATCGCCCGCTCGTCATCGAACGTCTGCAAGATGTCGTCGCAGACGAACGGCAAGGGTGGAGCGGCACGCACGTGATCCTCGATCGCCGCCAGCCGCAACGCGAGAAAGAGCTGGTCGCGCTCGCCCTCCGACAGGTCGGTGACCTTCTTGCGTTCATCGGGATACGCGCCCTGCACCGCGATCAGCCCCGCCGATCCGTCGCCTGGATCATCGACCTCGAGACGTGTGTAGGTCCCGCCGGTGATCGTGTGGAACATCTCGGCAATCCGCGACAGCATTCCCGATGTGCCGGCAATCTCGACCTGGGTCAGCGACGCATCCAGCAGCAAAGCGGCGAGATGCATCAGCGTCGCTTCCTCGGTGATGCGCCGCAGCGCTGCGATCGCCGACTGCTGATCGGTCGCCGCCTGGGTCGCGGTGTCTTCCAACGCCTGCGCGTCCATCTCTTGCTTCGTCGTAGCGACGCGCGCCGCCAGCACCTGCGCATCGCGGCTGGCCGCGTCGCGTTCCGCCTGCGCTGTCTCGATCGCACCGGGGATCTCGTCAACCGGGATCGACTCAACCTCCGAGCGCAGCTGCGCCAGCGGGCGGCCATCGCCCTTTTCGTGCAGGTCGCGTTCGCCGCGGCGTATGGCCTCCGCCATCCGCGCATGGTCCGTCGCCAGCGCCACGCGGGCCTGCGCGGCCTCGACAGACTCGCTGCCGATCATTGCCAGCACCGTCTCGAGTTCGACGCGGCCATCGTCCCGCTGCTTCTGCTGCCGCTCCAGCGTCATGTCGGCGCGCTTCAGCGCTGCCGCCAGCGTCTCGTGCTGCTTGGCAAATGCGCGGTGTTCGTTCAGCCGCGCGCGCAATGCCTGCACCGTCGCGAACGCATCGTCAGTCGCCAGGTCGGGTGCCAGCCGCCCGGCAAGCCCCCCCGCCGCTGCGCTGAACACCGCGATCTCGCTCTGCATCTCGTGCAGCCGGAGCCGCAGCCTGGCACTGGACTGTTGCGCGTTGTCGAGCTCATTGAGCAAGTCGAGCAACTCGATGGTTGTGGTGGGATCTTCGCTATCGGGACGTTGCAGTGCCTGCCGCACCTGCGCCCATTCCCCCATCATCACTTCCAGCTCGGCCTCGGCGGCGCGTAAACGCGTCGCCTGGTCGTCGCGATTGCCACGTTGCGTTGTCAGCCGATCGTTCAGTCGCACCCGAGCATCCAGGGCACGCTTGTTCGCTTCGATCCGTTCGTCAGCCAACGCCAGCAATTGCGGCAGATCGGCCGCGTCGGTTTCCCCTATATGTTCAACTTCGACCGCAAGTTTGCCGGCCCAACTTGCGTGGCGTTGTTCCAGTGTTGCTTGTTCGCGCGACGCGGCCGCGCATTCGCCTTCGGCATCGATCACCCGATCGCGGCCGCCCAGCAAAGCGCGCAGTTCGACAATCGATGTTTCCACCGGCAGCCCGAGCGCCGCACAGGCTTCCTGCCACGCACCACGCGCAGCATCGCATCGCAGCGCCGCAGTTGCATGTACCGCCTCAGCATTTGCAATCCGAGCTTCCGCCGCAGCGATACGACGACCCAGTTCTGCCGCCTGCACCAACCGCTCCCCCTCGCGGTTGCGGCGATCGGCGAGTTCGTCGGCCGCGGCAACAGCACGTTCATAAGCCAGGGGCAGCGGCTGCGCATTCGCCCAACTGCTTTCCTGCGCCGTGTCAGGCGGATCAGCCGTGAAGGCGCGGCGATAGATCAGGCGCCAGCCCATTTCGCGATGCTCGCGCGCGGCTGCGATGGCGCTCTGATCGGGGATCGGTTGGCCGCCGGCAATGTCCTCCAGCCGTTGCCGGTCGGCGTCGATCGCACTGCGCAACTCGGCAACATCCTTGGCACTGCTGGTCAGCGCCACCTGTGCGGCGGTGAAGGCGGCGTGCAGCCGCTCGTAGGTTTCGACCGGCATCACCGGTAGCGCAACGAGCGCCGCCGCCCCCTGGCTCCAACCGCGCACCCGCGCCACCGCGTTGGCAAGTTTCGCGTGCCGGTCGGCGACGAGCTGCTGTAGCTCCTGCGCACGCCGATCCGGCTCGCCGGCCGTGCGGATTTCACGCAGCAGCCGCACCAGGCCGCGCGTATCGATCGCCGGCGGGTGCTCTGCCAGCGCCGCCTCGGTCGCTGCCACGTCCTTGCCGGCTTGCGCCAGGTCCGCCGGCAATCGCGCCAGCGCAGCGCGCAGCTTCGCATGTTCCGTGGCAAGCCGGCGTGCGTGCAGCACCGAGGCGCGAGGCGGCACCGCCTCGCTTGCGCGTTCCACTGGCAGCACGGAACCGAGTTGCCGCAGGATGGCGGCGACCCGTTCTGTCGTCAGCGCAAGCTCGGCCTCCCGCTTCGGAATATCCAACACCGCCTGCCGCGCTGCGCCCGCCCGATCGACCAATTGCTCTATGGCATCGCCCTGCGCCAGCAGTTCCTGGTCGAACCGGATGTGGGCAATTTGTTCCGCCATCGGTTCGCGGTTGCGGCGTTCGCGCTCCAGAAACTGCTCCGCGCGCAGCAATGCGTCCTGCGCTTGTGTCAGCCGTTCCCCTGCATCGGCCGGCAATTCGGGCGCGTCCGGATGCGCTTCGAGCCACGCGACGGCCGCATCATGCTCTGCCAGCACGCCAACCACACGGCGAATCCGTTCCAGCCGCGCAATGCGTTGCGACGCCGCGCCGGCCAGCTTGTTGCACCGCTCCTGTTCGGCCTCCAGATGCCTGAGTTCGATATCCTGCTTTTCGCGCGTCTCGGGTTTTAGCAAAGTGGCAGACAGGCGCTGCCTCGCTTCCAGCATGCGATCGAACTGTTGGTAGAACGGGCGCCCCTGCGATCTGCGCAACGGCGCCAGGGCATCGCGCGCACGCTCCAGCGTTTGATGCACCTGCCGCGCACGTCGCAAGCCACCGGCGGCCGAGAGCAACGCATCGGCGACCGAACCGTTCGATGCCAGCAATTCCCTGCCACCCTCGCGCAGCCGTTCGGTATCCAGTGCGAACAGCCGCTCGACCAGAGTGCGATCGGTGTAGCCCAGGACGGTGGCGAGCGCCCCGGGATCGAGCGTCACGCCGGCAGCGTCGATCAGCGTGTTGCCTTGCCCCTTGCGCCGGCCGAACTCCAGTTTCCCCCCATCCGGCCCGACCGCCTCTGCCATCAGCCGCATGCGGCCATAGCCGTAACGGAATCCCATCGGCGATTGCCCATGGATGCCGAACAACAGGTCGCAGAATGCGTTGCGCAGGATCGACTTTCCCGCGCCATTGGGAGCAATCAGCAGGTTGATGCGGCCAGGCGTCGGATCGAACGCGATGCGCCGCGCTTCGAAGATGCCGTAGTTTTCCAGCGTCAGCGACAGCAGGCGCATCGGTCAGCCTTCTGCCAGACGGGCAAGCAACAGGTTGCGCGCTCGTTCCAGCAGGTCCGGCGAAATGCTGCCGCCGGCGGCCAGGACCCGCGGGATGATCGTCGCCGAGTGCCTCGCGCAGCAGCCGTGCGCGATTCAACAGACTGGCGCAGTAGGCTTGGACGTCCGTGGCGAACTGGCCCGGAGATCGCGTTGTCGAGTTCACGCACTAGCAGACCGACAGCATCGGACCGTGCGCGCATTGCCTCGCGATCGAGCGTGGTGCGCGTGCGCACCTCCACGCTCTCCAGCCAGATCGTTCCGGCGCCGGCGCAGCTTGCCGCCTCGGCGTGCAGCTTGTCGCGTGTCGCGCCGAGGTCGCGCACCAGAGGGGATGGGTGACGGTCGCGCCCCGCAGCACAATACGCACAGCGAGCAGTCGGTCGCCGGCGGCGTCGAGTGAAGCGTCGAGTTGAGCACGGACCGCGGCGAATGCGTCGTCCTCGGTCGTGGCATCGGTTAGATCGACCGGCAGCAGCGCCCAGCGAACGCCGTCGAGATCGCGATGCCTCACGTCCACGATGCGCCCGTCCTGCACCGTAACGAGCGTGGCGCCCTTCGGTCCGGTCTCGCGGATGTGCCGGCCTTGGGTGTTGCCGGGGAACACCACCCAGCATGGTGTGCGCGCCAGTTCCTGCCGCGCATGCACGTGGCCGAGCGCCCAATAGTCGTAGCCGTGCGCGACCAATTGCTCGACCGTGCATGGCGCGTAGGTTTCGTGCGTCCCGCTGTCCGTGGCGGAGGTGTGCAGCATGCCGATGTTGAGGTGGCCCGCCAGCGGCGCTGGATAGCGCGGCACCACGTTCTCGGTGACGCTGCGGGCAGAAAATCCCATGCCGTGAATGCAGACGTCGAACTCCGGAAGACGGATCGATGCGGGCTGATCGGTCGGCAGCATGCGCGCGCCCTCGGGCAGGGCGAGCCGCCCGGTGACGACGCTGGCGGCGTCGTGGTTGCCACGGATGCAGAACACGCGAATGCCGGCCCGCGTGAGTTGCGCGGTCTCCTGCGCAAAGAACTGGCCGGTGCGCCAATCCTGCCACTCGCCATCGAACAGGTCCCCGGCGATCAGCACGAACGCCACTTGCTCGTGCAGCGCGAGATCCACCAGGTTGGTGTAGGCCGCGCGCGTAGCGGTGCGGATGCGCTCGGCGGGCGCGTCCGGGTCCGCCTCGAGCCCGCGCAGCGGACTGTCGATGTGCAGATCGGCCGCGTGCAGGAATTGGAACGAGGTCATGACGCGACCCTACCACCTATCCCGCTTCGCGGGAGAGGTCGAGACGCGTGAGCGTCGAGGGTGAGGGTGATCGGGTCGGCACACTATATCTTGTCTGCCGGGGGCGCCGTGCGCAGCGTACCGACCCGATCACCCTCACCCTCGGTGCTTCGCACCTCGACCTCTCCCGCGAAGCGGGAGAGGTTAGGGGGCGCGGGAGAGGTTTTCGCCTATCACTCGCCCGACAACTCCTTACGTCGCCGATCCAGCTCTTCGCTGTACCGCCGCAGCGCGTATTGTTCCGTCAGCAGCCCGATCACGTGCCGCGTCTCAGGCCCGTCCACCACCGCCAGCGCGTCGCTTTCCGAGTTCTCGAACATCGCCACCGCTTCCTTGATCGTCATCTGCGGCAGCAGCATCGTGTCCATGTGGTGCAGGATGTCGCCCACCTTGTGCTCGTCCTCGGCGTCGGCGTGCGCCTCGGGCGGAAACACTATGCCGGCGTAGCGATCCTCGTCGTCCAGCACCACCGCGCGCTGTGTCGCCCCCAGCGGGAAGTCGCGCTTGAACATCGCCAGCGGCGTGCCCGCGCGCACCGTCCGCACCTCGCGCCGCATCATCCGCCCCACCGTCAGGTTCCGCATCCAACCGATATCCACCGCGCTGCGGATCGCCTCGCCGCGCAGATGGAACCGCCACGTCGCGAACGAGTAGCCGAACGTCCGCCGTACCGTCAGCGATGAGATCACGCAGGCCGCCAACACGGCGATCGTCAGCGGCAGGCTTCCGGTGCTCTCGAGCGCCAGGAACCCCATGGTCAGCGGCCCGCCAATGATGGCGACCGCCAGCCCGCTCATGCCCACCAGAGCACACACGACCGGCGAAACCGCATGCACCGTGCTGACCGCCGCCAACGCGCCGGCGAACGTCTTGCCCACCAGCGCCCCCAGGAACAGCGAGGCAAAGAACAGCCCGCCGCGGAAGCCCGACCCGATGGAAATCGCCGAGGCCGCCGATTTCAGCACCACCAGCAGTCCGACATGGGTCAGCGTGTAGGGTGCCTCGATGACGATGCCCAGCGCTCCGTGGCCAGAGGACAGCACCGCCGGCGTGACCAGCGCCAGTGTCCCCACCGCAAGCCCCCCCACGGCGGGGCGGATCCAGGTCGGCACGCGGCTCTTCCGAAACAGTTCCTCGGTCAGCGTGACGCCACGCATGATCGCTACCCCGACCAGAGCGCACACCATCCCCAGCGCCAAAATGGGGATATAATCCAGCGCGTCCAGACTGCTCGGCACCTGCACGTCCAGGTCGAAGATGCCGCCGCCCAGCGCATGCACCACCGACACCGCGACGATGGCCGACACCGCCACCGGGGCGAAGGTGCCCAGCGTATAGGTGCCGATCACCAGCTCGAACGCATAGAACGCGCCGGTCAGCGGAGCATTGAACGCGCCGGCGATCGCACCCGCCGCACCGCATCCCACCAGCACGCGCAGGTCGTTGCGCCGCACCCGGAACATCCGCCCTAGCCGAGACGCGACCGCCGCGCCGATCTGGGTATAGCCCGCCTCCAACCCGATCGACGCCCCGACGCCATTCGACATGATGGTTTGTAGCACCACGACCAGGCTGTCGCTCAGCGACATGCGCCCGCCATACAACGCGTTGGCCTCGATCGGGTCCACCGCCCGGCGCTGCCGCCACATGGCGATGCCCAACCCCACCAGCCCCAGCGCCAGACCGCCGAACGCCGGCACCAGCACGGTGCGGAACGGGTTCAGCTCCACCATCGCGCTGAGCCGCTCGTTACGGCCGATGCCGAACAGCACCTGGTGCACGAGTTGGGTGGTCTCGGTCATCCCCCAGACCAGGATGCCGGCGCCGCAGCCGACGAACGCGGACAGCGCGACCAGCCAGATTTCGTCGGCGCGGACCAGCGCGCGCAGCGTCTGCGGTGCGTGCAGCACCGCTTCCCCCAGCGGGCGGCGATGGCGATGCACCGCCGCCCGCGCAGCGGCCCTCCGTGCAGACGCATCTCTCCCCGCGTGCGGGCTGGAAGCAGTGCCCGCGATAGTTGAATCGCCAGGAAGAGTCGACATCAGCGACGTCCAGGGGGGCGGGGAGGAAACCGAGCCCCCTTTTGGAACGCCGCGCCGCAGCATTCAACCGTTGTGTGGCAGTTTTGGCATGACCTGTGATAAAAAAGTCGTTGGACGTCCGGAAAATTGCAGACCCATGTCAGCCGGCGAGACCACGCTCGGCCCGTGTTGCCGCCAGATCGTCTTCGATGAAGGCGCGGATCACGTCTGCTACCGGCTCGTGCGGGCTGAACCCCAGGCTCCGGGCGCGCAGCGGTTCGAACGCCGGCGGCCAGGTACCGATGATGGCGGCGATCGCCTGATCCTCAATCCGCCGCACCAGGGCCGAGGCACCCGGCCGCACCGCGTCCAGCGCCTGCAGCAGATGCGCGATGGTGGTGCTGATGCCGGGCGGGTTGACGCCGCGGTCGAGCCCCATGGTCGTGGTGTCAAGCACGGCGGCGTGCAGCAGCCAATCCACCGCCCGGCGCGGGCTGGCGACCCAGGCGGCGAAGGCGTCCGGCACCGGCAGGTCCGCCGGCAGCCCGAGCAACGGCTCACGGATGATGCCGGACAGGAAGGAGGACGCGGCGCGGTTCGGCCGCCCCGGCCGAACGATGATGGTCGGCAGCCGGATCGAGACCGCGTCCAGGAAGCCACGACGGGACGCGTCGGCCAGGATCAGTTCGGCGGCGGCCTTCTGCGCGCCATAGCTGTTGCCCGGGATTTGCCGCGCGTCGTCGGCCAGCACCGAATCCTGGGTGCCGCTGAAGCTGGCGACCGAACTGGTGAAGACCACGCGCGGCGGTTTTCCCCCCGTATCGGCGAGGCGGATGCAGGCGTCCACAACGGCGTCGGTGCCGCGCAGGTTGACCCGGCGGCCCAGGTCGTAGTCGGCCTCGGCCTGCGCGCTGACCACGGCGGCGAGGTGGAACACCACGTCGGTGTCGGGCGGGATGACATCGGTCGGCATCTCCACGATGTCGCCGGCCAGCGTGCTGACCGGGAAGCGTGCGCCCTTTGGCTTGGGCGGCTTGGCAAGATCGAACAGGGTCAGGCCGGTGACCGGTTGGCCGCCGAGTTCCCCATCGGCCGCCAGCCGCGCCGCGAGTTTACGGCCCAGAAAGCCGCCGCCGCCGAGGATGGTGATCTGCATGGTGGGTGCCCTTCTTGTTCTTACGCGTAGCAGTAACTTGCCACGGCGGCGCGTAGCGCCATAGGTGCACGGCCAGCCTCACGGTGCATGGGTGTTGCCCGCCTGAAGACCCCGAAGGCGCCACACCACGGTCCGCATCGATCGCCGTCGCTCTGTCCCATGCGCGTCTCGTTTCCTGCCGGGGGAGACTGTGCATCAACACGTGAGATCTCGAATTGGTGCTTGGGGTCTTGCACTGCCAAACTGACGCAGCGCCCGCAGCCCGATTGCGCACCCTCGCTGTGCCGTCCGATGCGGTCCCGCATCGCCCGCCGCTGCTCCGTCTCGTGAACGTCTCGCTTCCCGCTGAGGGAGACTGTGCGTCGTCGAGTGAGAAATTGAATTGGTGCATGGGGTCTTGCCGCGTGTCTGCCGTCCATCGCCGTCGGCGCGCCCTGGGAGCGCCGGGTTGCTGTATCCCGATTGCGGGCTGCGGCGCCGGCGCGAATTGGTGCATAGGGTTTTGGCATCGCTTGAAGCTGCGGGCCCTGGGCGTGGTACCGGGGCTGCTGGCTTGCAGGTTGGGCTTGGGGACCCATGCCGCGGCGTGCGGCATGTAAGAAAGCAAGCAAGAAATTTGCAACCGCAGATGCACGCAGATGCACGCAGATCGGACAGTGCCCTCCGTATCGGCACGGCTGATCAAGTTCGGTTGTAGGGTGTCGGCTGTGAACGAGCCCGCCGGACTCCGGCCCATCAGCGTGCATCTGCGGTTGCAAATTTCTTGCTTGCTTCCTCGCATGCCGCACGGTTCCGCCATGCAGAGTTGCGGTATGGCACCGCACCTCGGCCAGCCGCGACGTGTCTCACGATGCATTGGGTGTTGCCTCGCAACAGCTTCCGGCAGGCGGTGGCGTCTCGCTGGCGAATAGGTGCATGGGGGGTTCTTGTCGCCTCGCGCTCGCCACAGGCGTGCGGGCGGCTGCTCGCGGCCCAGCGCCCAGGTGCATGAGGTCCTGCGTTCCGTGCCGCGTACACCTGTGGCCGGGCATCACGTCCCACGGCCGTCACAACCAGGTGCAGCTGCGCAGGATCGCTTGGTTCGCATGTGGTGGCTCGATCGGCGATGGCGCGCTCCGGTTGGTCGTGGTCCTGCCTGCATCCCAGGTCGGGTGCCGGTGCCCGTCCGGCAACCCAGCGCTCGGCGCCCGCGAGCGATTCGGCCTCGCCCGTTGCGCGGACGCGACTTTCCGGCATCGCCGGCGAACCGTGGGGGCCAGCCGGCGTCAGTGTCCAACGCGCCGTCCCGGGCGATGGGGCGCGCCCGGCCCGCCGCGTGCTTTGCGGTGGGCAAGCGCCGCCGCGCTGTGGCAGGATCGGCGGCGTAACGGTGGGGCACGGCGGCGCAGATGGGCGCGCGGGTCTTCCTCTCGGCGGTGAGCAGTGAGTTCGGCGCGGCGCGGCGCGAGCTGCGGCGCGATTTCGGCACCCGCCGCATGTATGTGGCAACGCAGGAGGAGCTGAGCCACCTCACCGGCGCCCAATCGCTGCTGCAACTGCTGGAGAACCACATCCGCGACTGCACCGCCGTCGTCTGCGTGATCGGCAGCCGCAGCGGCGCGGGCTTCCCCACGGCAGCCGAGGCCGCGGACTACGCCGGCTCGTTGCTGCAAGCTCCCGACCGGCTCGGCGAGGCGGAACTGCTGAAGCGCCGCGTGCTCGCCATCGACGCGCCAAGCTACGGCGAGCATCATCCGGAGGTCGCGATCGACCTCAACAACCTCGCCATGTTGATGCAAACCACCAACTGGCTCAGCGAGGCGGAGCCGCTGATGCGTCGCCATCTTGCGATCTTTCTCACGTCCCAGCGCGATACGGGCCCCGCCCACCCACACTGCGACGCGGGTATCGCAAACTACCGCCGCCTGCTCGCCGCAATAGGCAAGGGTGAGGTGGAGATCGACGCCGAACTCGCCGCGCTGTGGCGCGAGGCGGGGCTGGAACCGGGATAAGCGCCTCTGCAGATACCGATTGCTCCCTGCCGTCAATCCGCAACAACGACTGAGACGGACCGATCAGGCGTATGGCCTGCGGAGTTAACGCTTCGGCAATCCGGGCCCGCCATAACCTGGCGGTATGCCAACTCCCGCACCATCTCAGCGACGCCCCTCCGGCTGCGGCTCCCCATCGTGCTACGCCTGACCGATCATGCCGAACGCGAACTCCGCCGGCGCGCCATCGCACTTGCGTGGGTCGAAGCGACAATCGCCACGCCGGATTGGACCGCGCCGGACCCGCGCGATCCGAGGCTGATGCGATCCTTCAAGGCCATCGCCGCGTTCGGCAGCCGCGTGCTTCGGGTGGTGCACCGGCCGGACGGAGACGATATGCTGGTGATCACGGCCCATTTCGACAGGGGAGCCAAACGATGATCCAGACCACCTATGACCCGGAGGCGGATGCGATGTCGGTCTGGTTCGCCGCCCCCGGTGTGGTCGCGGCAGCGACCGAGGAAGCCGCGCCTGGCGTCATGCTGGATTTCGATGGAGACGGTCAGGTGATTGGCATCGAGGTGCTGGGCGTCCGCCAGCGCATGCGCTCGGCCCAACCGGCCGCGCCTGCGCAATCCGCGGCGGAGTAGGCACCGGGCCGGGAGGATGTGGCCCAGTCGCGCTCCGGAGCCGCTGGCCCGATCGCGAGGACACCATGCCGAAACTTGCGGCACCGCAGTTCATCGAAAGCACCGCCGGAGAAGTAGTGGCGGAATTGGCGCGCCGCGGTGTTGCTCCGGATCAGAGGGTGACAATCACGATCGAGCCTGAGGAACCAGATGACTGGATCGCCAAGGCAAGGCGCTTTGCACGACCCAAGGTCATCGCCGAAGGCTGGTCGGACGCGGACATCGATCGGATCATCGAGGAAGAACGTCAGGCCGCGCAGCCGCGCCTCGGATGAGGCTTGTCGTTGACACCAATGTCTTCGTAAGCGCGGTGCTCAAGCAGGCGTCGGCGCCGGGTGCCACAATCCGCTGGTTCGGCATCGATGGTGGCCAGCTCAAGGCCGCGGATACCGAGAAGGAGCTCATGGCGGTACTGCAACGGCCGCGGATCGCTCCCAAAATCGCGCGGTTCGTGTTCAACAACCTTCGCACGCTGTTCGCCGGCGCCGAGCTTGTGACGATCGCTGAGCGCGTGACCGCTTGCCGGGATCCCAAGGACGACAAATTCCTGGAACCTGCCATCAGCGGCCGTGCTGATGTGATCATATCCGGCGACGCCGATCTCCTGACACTCGATATGTTCCGCGGCATCCCGATCATCACGCCATCAGCGTTCGTCCACGCACAAGCGGTATGATCGATGCGGTCATAGTAGGTTTCCCAGGGTCGAACCGTGCCGTGCGCCGCCGACGAGGCAAGCCCGGCAACCTATCTACCAGTCGACGATCGGACTATGCCGCTGGGCATCGATATTTGCCGCCCGGGCGATTTGCTGAGGAGACTAACATGGCGACTGTCGATGACGACACGCTCCGCCTTCCGCCTCCTGTGGTGACCGAGGCGAGGCGATGGGCTGCCCAGGCCGCAACCCCACTCGAGCAATTCGTCGCCAGTGCCGTCATGGAGAAAATCGCCGCGCTGAAGACGCAGCAATACTTAGCATCGCGTCGCCAACGTGCCGACTTGCAGGCGCTCGACCGCTTAATGGCGAGGGTTGGTACCGAGCAGCCTCGGCCAGACGACGCTGTGCCGACGGAGTGACGGAGCCGGGGTGAGTTGGTCTCGCAGGTGCTGCTCGTTTCCGGTAAATTTATCGCAAAGGAAGCCAGAGACGCAGAGATCGCTGAGATATCAAGCGATCCCCGGATCCGTGTGCCGGCACGATGCTATCCTGCAATCCGGACCACCGTTCCCGCGAGGCAACCCCCGCACCAACCCACCAGCACGGATCAATAAAATCTTCTCTGCGGCCTCTGCGTCTCGGCCTTCCTCTGCGCATAAATTCACCAGCCGCCAACACGCTCCTGCGCCACAGGATTAACCCACCAGAAACCCCCCATCTCCAACATCCGGCCCGGAACGCCCGGCGACGTAACTGGGCTGCGCCGCCAAGCAGGGCTTGTTGCAAACTGCCGGACTCCCCGCGGCATGACAGCAGCCAAGCGACGCCGGAACCAGCTACTCCGCCGCTTCGTGCCGATGTGCAGCGGCCACCGCCGCTTCGTCGAATGCCTGAACGAAATAGTCGTGCGTTCCCGTCTCGACCCGTTGCCCGATCGCCGTGCCGACCCGCATCGCCTGTCGCGGCGTTAATGCGCGGGGATCGACGACGGCCAGGCGATTTGCATCAACCCGAAGGATGTGGGCAACAACCGGCTCGCAATTCCGTGGAATCCGCCATTCCTGACGCACCGCGCCAGAGGCCTTGTCGAAACCCAGCAGGTAATGGCGCATGGTCATGGCACCGCCCGATAATCCGGATTTCGAGGCTTGAGCTGCCTGCCGGTTACAGGATCGAACTCCCCCAGATGATGCCCCCGGGCGTCATATTTTTCAACGGCGCCATGCCTCGAGTCCCATTCATAGAACACGCCGTCTGGCTCGACCCAGCGTGTCCGGAGCGTATGGCCCTTGCGCGCCTTTGGCCTGGCGAGCCGCGCGCCGGGGAAGGCCGGCAACCTGCGCGGCGGTGCGGCCGGCTGATGCGCGCCCGATTGCCCGCCTCGTCCCGCGGATGGTCCGCGGCGTCCTCGGATTGGCACGACCATCAGGCCAACCAGAATAGCCCAGCGGCATGAACGCCTGGTTAGGCCAGCGACGCTCGCCAATGGCGCACGGCGCGGAACAGCCGCGCTCCGGCGCACGCCCATGCGATCCTTGCCCGCACTACCGTACCTCCTCCTGCCGCCGCCGATCGCCTTGCGGCATGAACCGACCAATCGGTGCAGGCTTGTTCAATCCACCGCACGCGATATCCGCCAGAGTCGCGCCGACGTGACCACGCGACGTCTGCCCGACCCTGTTGGCGCAGCCGATAGATCAGTCATGCTTACGCCGGAAGCGCCATGAACGATCAGCCCGACATCGTTGAAATGCCGGCGGCGCATGCGGACGACGCGGTGGCCCCAGCGTCCCAGCCTGCGGCGCCGCCACGCGCATCCCCGTGGCTCGCGACGAGCATCAGGCTGTTCATACTGGTTCTGGCAGCATGCCTGGTGGCGGTGCTGGCCTACCAATGGGACTGGTGGGTGGGTTCGGCGGTGCTGCAATCCACGGACGACGCCTACCTCCAGGCCGACACCACGCCGCTCGCCGCAAAGGTTCCCGGTTACGTCCGCGGTGTGCCCGTGCAGGACTTCCAGATGGTCAAGGCGGGCGATTTGCTGGTCCAGATCGAGGACGACGACTACCGCGCCCAGGTTTCCCAGGCCCAGGCCAATGTCGCCGCGGCGCAGGCGGCCATCGACACCATCGAACAGCAGAAGCTCTTGCAGAACGCGCTGATCGCGCAGGCGGACGCGACGATTGACGCCAGCGAGGCAGACCTGACCCGCTATCGCCTGGAAGAAGTGCGCCAACAGAATTTGCTCGCCACCGGCATCGCCGGCACGCATCAAGTCACGGAACAGGCGATCGACAACGAGAAGCACGCCGAGGCGACACTCGCGCTCAACGAGGCACAGCTCGAGCAACAGCGTCAGCAACTCAATGTGCTCGGCAGCCAGGAGCAGCAGGCGCAGGCGGCGCTTGGCGCGCAGATTGCGGCGCGCGACCTGGCGGCGATCAATCTTGGCTACACCCGCATCATCGCACCGGTGGACGGCATGGTCGGCCGGCGTCCGGTGCTGCCCGGCCAGTATGTCAGCGTCGGCACTCTGGTCAGCACCGTGGTGCCGCTGCCCAATGTATGGGTCATCGCCAACTATAAAGAGACGCAGATGACCCGCATCCGCGTCGGCCAGAATGCACGCCTCACGGTTGATGCATTTCCCGGCGTCGTGCTGCACGGCCATGTGGACAGTTGGTCACCGGCGTCAGGCGCAGAGTTCTCGCTGCTACCGCCCGACAATGCGACCGGCAACTTCACCAAAGTCGTGCAGCGCATTCCGGTCAAGATCGTGTTGGATCGCGATCCGATTGTGGGCGACCTGCTGCGGCCGGGTATGTCGGTGATCGCCACCATCGACACCAATGCGCCCGCGCCGCCGCCGGATACCCGCCCGGCTGCGCAATGAGCGTAACCTGGGAGGGCGCCCGAGGCTTCATCAATCGGATCGCGTGGCGTCGAACTCCGGCCGCAAACGATGGGCTCTGTCATGCCGCCGACAAGGCGGCGCACCCGCGACAGCTGATCTCGGCGCGGCCTTACATCGGTGTGCTTGCCGTCCTGTTGGGCTCCATCATCGCGACGCTCGACAGCCGCATCACCACCTTTGGGCTCGCGGATCTGCGCGGCGGCGTCCACGCAGGCTTCGACGAGGGGGCCTGGATCACCACGGCACTCACCGTTGGCCAGATGATGATCGGGCCGCCCTCGGCGTGGTTGGGCGCGGTCTTCGGCCCCCGCCGCGTGCTCATGATCTCCGCCGCCGTCTTCGGAATTTCCAACTTATTGCTGCCATTCTCGCCCAATCTCGGCTGCGTGCTGGCGTTCCAGTTGATCAGCGGCCTGTCCTCCGGCACCTTCATTCCCCTGACGATCGGCTTCGTTCTGCTGAACCTGCCACCCAAGATGGTGGTCTATGGCGTTGCCGCCTACTCGATGAATCTCGAATTGTCGCTCAATGTCGCCGCCTCGGTCGAGGGTTGGTTCTGCGACAACTGGTCATGGCATTGGATCTTCTGGGATACGGCACTGATGTCGCCGCTCATGCTGGTCTGCATTCATTTCGGCATGCCCCGAGTCCCCATCAACCGCGCATTGCTGAAGACCGCGGACTGGTCGGGCATCTTCTACGCGTCGCTCGGCTTCAGTCTGTTGTACGCTGCGCTCGACCAGGGCAATCGCCTGGACTGGCTGAACTCCGGCCTGATCAACGGACTCCTCCTGGGCGGCGGCCTGCTGCTCGTCGCCTTCGTGGTGCAGGAGCTGACGTCGCCCCGGCCATGGATCAATCTGCGCTATGCCGCGAGCGGTAACATTCCGCTGCTGTTCCTGCTGGTTGCCTTCTTCCGCTTCACCATTCTTTCGACCTCCTATATCATCCCGCAATTCCTCACGACGGTGCAGAATTATCGCGCGATCGAGGTCGGCGGCGTGCTGCTGTACATCGCGCTGCCGCAGTTCCTGATTGCACCGCTGGTCGCGACCATTCTGCGTTTCGTCGAACCACGCTTCACTCTGGCGTTCGGCTTCGCGCTCATCGGCTGTGCCTGTTTCATGGCCGGCCAGCTCACCCAGGATTGGACCGGGGACGACTTCCTGCCGTCGCAGATTATGCAGGCGGTGGGCCAGTCGTTTGGGCTGACCTCGCTGGTATGGTTCTTCCTGCATCATGTGGAGCCGAGCGAGGTCTTTACCTTCGGCGGCGTGCTGCAGACCGGACGCTTGTTCGGGGCGCAATTGGGCGCCGCCTTCGTGCAGACGTTCACGCGGATGCGCGAGCAGGTTTACTCGAATTTGGTGGGGCTGCATGTCACCACCGGTTCGTTGGCGACGGACCAGCGGTTGCAGGATTACGCGGCGGCCGTGGCGCCGCGGTCAGTCGGCCAGCCCGAGGCCAATGCGCGCGCCACCGCGCTGTTGGCGCACGCGGTGGAGGTGCAGGCCAACGTGCTGGCCTATATCGATGGCTTCATGGTCATCGGTTTTGCCTCGATTGCCGTGCTGCTGCTGATGCTGTTCCTGCGTCAGCCGCCGGGGTTGCCAATACGGGCAGCACCCTCTGGCCCCAACTAACCGCCATGGCCCGCCGAAGTCCCCGGGCGCTTGACCCGGGGATCACCCGGCCATCTATGTAGCACGGTGCCACTACAACGCCCGGCAAGGGTCGCGTCCCTCGATACCCCGCCGCCCGATCCACCACCTCCTTCAGCTTCTGCCCATCGAGGAACCGCGCCAGATTATCCACGAACAGCCGCGCCACGATCTTATCGCGCGTCGGATGGCCACCGCCGATATGCGGCAGCACGAGGATCCCGTCGGTGCCCCAGAACGGATGATCCGCCGGCAACGGCTCCTGCCGGAACACGTCCAGCACCGCCCCGGCGATCTTTCCGCCCGTCACCGCGGCAATCAGGTCGGCGTCCGCGATCAGGTGCCCGCGGCCGAAATTCAACAGCCACGCGGACGACTTCATTTTCGCCAGCCGTTCGGCATTGATGAAGTTCTCCGTCTCCAGCGTCGCCGGCAGCAGCAGCAGCACAAAGTCCGACTGCGCCAGCACCTCATCGGTCTGCTCAGGGGAGAACACCTGCTCGACATGAGCGACCGACGCGCCCCGCCGCTTGGTGCCGATGACCCGCATGCGGAGCGCGGTCGCAAGCCGCGCAACCTCCTGGCCGATCTCGCCCAGCCCTAGGATGCCCAGCGTCTGGCCATTCAGCGGCGTCGCCATGCGGCGGGTCCAGCGGTGCTGCTTCTGGTCCTCGACGATCGCGGCGTACGGCTTGGTGATATGGAACAGCGCGCCCAGGATGTTCTCCGGCATCGACTCGCGATGCGTGCCACGCGCGCAGGTCAACGTGAGCGACGGCGGCAGGTCCGGCAGCGCCATCCAGCTTTCCACGCCCGCGGTCAGCGCCTGCACCCAGCGTAGCGCCCTCATGTCGGGCAGCAGGCCAGGCGGGGAGCCCCAGGCCAGCATCGCCTCGGTGTCGGCGCGCTGCGCCTGCGTCGGCGTATCCTTGCGGGGCAACGCCTCGACGGCGACGCGTTCGCCCAGGCCGGCGGCGTCGATCGCCTCCAGGTAAGCGCCGGGGGTGTCGGTCCAAAGTAGCACGCGAGTGGGATGGGGCATGGGTCGGTTCCTCACGGGTCAGGGCCCCAGCGTAATGGACAGACAAGCACGAGCGCTACGCCTGGCCGTTGCGCCGGTAGGGCCATCGAATCGTGGGGCAGCAATGCCCTGATCGCGGTCTCGGTCGCCGACCGGTACTCCGCGCTATCCGTCACCTCGTAACAATCTCGTTACCTACATGGCAATCGATTGTGAAATCCACCGCGGACAAACGACCCGTCGCTCCGCTGGTCCGCCGACCGGACTGATCAGGCGCCTCGCCAAAAATCCACAGAATCCTATGAAAATTGGAATAATCATTCCGGTAAAGGTCCAAGATCCGACGGTCCGAGAGATAAAAGGCCGGAACTCAGCCCGCATCATTTCACTTGCTCCCGGCTACGCAGCAATCGATGTTGTTTCGCCGAAGGGGGAAGCAAACATGGCAATCTTCGGCAAGGGCAATCAGCAGCGTATCAATGATACGCTCGCCATGATTCAGAATGCACCTGAACTGACCATGATGATCCGCCAGCAGATCGTCACGATGGTCAACAATGCCTTCCCGAGGCTGACGGCGGAGAACCGCGACGTCTACAATCAGCTATCCGGCGACATGTCGGTCAAGCACCATATCGGGGCCGGCGTTGCCCCTGGCAATGCTGCACAGCGCGAGATGCGCCGCGCGATCTACCTGCTCTGGATAACTATCGGCAGGGTGCAGGGCATCGACATGTTCATTGCACCGCTCGCTCGTCAGCACGCCTTGGTCACGCCGACCGCTGGATTGAACGCGGTGTTTGCCGACGCGATGCGTAAGGCCAGCGTGGTTGCCGCGGGGATCGGCGGCCAGTTCGTTTTGCAGGAGCTGGAGGCGCACCCGGTACGCTTCCTCACCCAGCACAAGATCTTCATCGCTGGTCTGCCGGACGGCCGCGAGCGCTTCTCGACCGCACCGACCGGAAACTACCAGAACGTGCTCAATTTCCATTTTCAATACGATGCAGGACAAGATCGGTTCGTGCTGGGCGGCGGGATCACTCCGCAATACGGTGCGGACCACGCCTTCGCGACCGTCAGCGTGCCGGCAGTGCATTGGTCGAACGTGCCGAATGTCAACCTTGTCCCAGGGCCAGGGCACAGTTTCGCCGGCGTCCGAGGCTGCGAATTGGTTGGCGCAAACTTCATGGTGACGACCCAGTTCACCGGCTGCGCGTTTTCATGGGCCAGCCACGGCGGCGTGCTGCGGGCCAGCCACATTTCACCCGCCGGCGGCGGGGTCGGCGTGTTTCCCGGCGGCGGCAACGGTGTTGCGTTGGCCGAGATGGCGAGCGGCACCATGGTCAATGCCAACAACACCCCGCTGACGGTATTCGGCGCCGGCGCTGGCAACGCGCCGGTTCCCGGCGGCGGCAATCCGTTTTATCCGGATCCGCAGGTCACGCCCATCAGTTGGGTTTCGATCATCGGGGTGGACAAGGGCGGCAATGGGTGGCGCCTCTATACGCAGGTCATCGATGGCCATGGGCAGATAACGGAAGCCCGCCGCATCATGTGATCCGCGCTCACTCCATGGGCGCACCACTGGTGGCCATCACACACAGGCGTGATGTTGACCCGGCACGAATAACCGCGCACTGCTGTTCTCCCGGATGGCGCAACAGATCCGGAACATTACGAGAATAGTGCCTGCGCTTTCGCCAATTCTGCACAATCACGGCATGGTTAGCGATTTCTCAACCAGTTGTACCGGTACTGAACACGCCGAGCCCGGAAATCGCCGTGTTGCCAAGCGTTATTGAGCGCAACACCGCATTTGACATGGAGCACGACAATGTTCGCCGCCAAGCCGATGCTGGCCGCACTCCTGGCGATCGGTGTAGGGTATGCCGCCTATCCTTACGTAACGCTGTATCGTCTCGACAACGCGATCCACACCGGAGACGCGGCGACGTTACGAACCCTGGTGGATTGGCCCGCCGTGCGCGAGGGCATCAAGGAAGATATCTGCGACAACGTTGCGGATGATCCGGAAACGACGGCCGGCGGCAAACTGCCTGCGTTTGGCACTTCGTTCGTTCGGGGTATTGCCGCCAACGCGGTGGATCAGCAGGTGACCGCCGAAGGATTGGTCAGCATGACGCGTCCTCGCGCCGAAGCCATGGCGACACTGCGTGGCGCAATGCGGGTGAACTGGGCGTTCTTCCAGAACCCGACCGATTTCATCGTCAGCGTGGACGCGTCCGGACAGCGCGAGCCGATCCGGTTGCAGATGAGCCTGAAGGACGCGACCTGGCAGGTCACGCGCATTTGGCTGCCACCGTCCATGCTCGAGCAATCGAACGCGCGGACATCCTGACCCGCGGAGGCGGAGACGCCTGTGCTGATCGAGAAGCGGTGGATTCCCACGCGTCCGTGACATCGTCTCGCGAGGACGCCAGGGGTGCCGGCCTGGCGCGACGCAACGCCGCGGCCGAGCGCGCGCTTTCATCGGCTTGAGCTTCTCCCGCGACTTCCGTTTAGGCGACGCCCAACGATAGCTGCTTCGAGTGTGGCCCGGACCAAGCCCACCCCGTCATGGCGGGCGAAGGGCCGCCATCCACGGCTGTCTTGCGTCCCGCACCATAGTCGTGGATGCCGACCTCCGTCGGCATGACGGGGAACACGGCCCGTCGCGCCATCGATCGATTCGTCAATTGTTGGGCGTCGCCTTAATGTGCTTGCCCCGTCGGAGTGGCTCGGCACGTGTACAGTAACAACTTATGCAACTGCGACTCGACCGCCCGCATTTGCGGTGACGGCGACGGCGTGGCGCGCCACCGGAACTCCGCCCGCGACGCGATGGAAGCCAACGACAGATGCGCCCGATCCGGTCAGAGAATCGCATGACGCACATCTCACTGCTCGTCCCGGCGCCGTTCGACCAGGTTTCCGGCGGCTACGGCTACGATCGCCGCATGGTGGAGGAATTGCGCGCCGCCGGTGACGATGTGAGCGTCGTCGAACTCGGGGGAAAATTCCCCCTCGCCGACGACACCGCGCGCGACGCAGCCTGTGCGGCGTGGGACCGCCTTGACGACGCGACCCGGCCGGTCATCGACGGCCTGGCGCTGCCGGCCTTCGCGGGCATGGAGGATGCGTTGGCCGCGCGCGGCGCCATCGCCCTGATCCACCATCCCACCGCATTGGAGACCGGCTTCACCGCAGCCGAACGCGACTCGCTGCGCGGTATGGAACAGCGGCTGTATCGGCGATTGCATCGGCTGATCGTCACCAGCGAGCTGACCGCCGAGCGTCTTGTCACCGACTTCGGCGTCGATCGCGCGCGGGTGGCCGTGGTGACTCCGGGCACCGACGACGCGCCGCGCAGCACCGGCTCTGGCGGTCTGGGATGTCAGCTCCTATCGATCGGCACACTTGTGCCGCGCAAGGGCTACGACGTGCTGCTGCGCGCGCTGGCGCGGCTGTTCGACCTCGACTGGCGCCTGACGATCGCCGGCTCGCCGCACCGCCATCCCGCCCACGCCGAAGCGCTGGTCGCGCTGACCGACGAACTGGGCATCGCGCCCCGCGTGCGCTTCGCCGGCGAGGTGACTGGCGACGCGCTGGAACAACTATGGCGTGGCGCCGATCTGTTCGCGCTCGCCACCTGGTTCGAAGGCTACGGCATGGCGATCGCTGAAGCGCTGAAGCGTGGCGTGCCGGTCGCGGTGTGTGCGGGCGGTGCGGCGGCAACGTTGGTGGAACCGGAATCTGGCGTGGTGTGCGAGCCGGGCGACCAGGTGCAACTGTCGAAGGCGTTGCGACGGCTGATCTTCAGTGCCTCGCTGCGCGCCGAGATGGGCGAGGTCGCATGGCAAATCGGCCAGAACCTGCCACACTGGAAAGCACAAGCGGCGCGGTTGCAAGAAAACCTCTCCCGCTAAAGAAAACCTCTCCCGCGGGAGCGGGAGAGGTCGAGACGCGTAGCGTCGAGGGTGAGGGTGATCGAGCCGCACGTAGCAGGTAGACCGTGCCGTCCCGATCACCCTCACCCTCGCCGCTGACGCGTCTCGACCTCTCCCGCTCCCGCGGGAGAGGTTTCGAACCAAGGAGGAAACCATGTTGCTGGGCGCAATCGCCGACGACTTCACCGGCGCCACCGACCTTTGCTCCATGCTGGTGCGTGGCGGCATGCGCACCGTGCAGCTCATCGGCGTGCCGCACGAGAACACCGCGGCACCGCCCGATGCCGATGCCGTCGTCGTCGCGCTCAAATCCCGCACCGCGCCGGTGCGCGACGCGGTGCGGCAGAGCCTTGCCGCGCTGGCCTGGCTGCGCGGTGCCGGCTGCCGGCAATTCTTCTTCAAGTATTGCTCCACCTTCGACAGCACCGACCAAGGCAACATTGGCCCGGTCGCCGACGCGCTGATCCGCGAGCTGGGCTGTGGCTTCGCGCTCGCTTGTCCTGCGTTCCCTACCAACGCGCGCACGGTCTACCAAGGCCATCTCTTCGTCGGCGGCACGCTGCTGAACGAAAGCGGCATGGAGCACCATCCGCTCACCCCGATGACCGACGCCAACCTGGTGCGCGTGCTCGGCCGTCAGACCGACGGCATCGTCGGCCTGGTCCCCTATGCGACTGTCGAACAAGGCAGCGGAGCGATCCGCGACGCCATGACCGCACTGAAGGAACAAGGCCGACGCTATGCGATCGTCGATGCGGTGAACGACGCGCATCTGTTGGCGATCGGCGAAGCGGCCTCGGAACACGCGCTGATCACTGGCGGCTCCGGCGTTGCCATGCGACTGCCGGAGAATTTCCGTCGCGCGGGATTGCTGCCCATGGAGAACGATGCCGGTGCGCTTCCGCGCGTCACTGGCCACGCCGCCGTGCTTGCCGGCTCGTGCTCTCGAGCCACGCTGACGCAGCTTGGCATCGCGCGTTCGCACGTTCCGGTGTGGCAACTCGATCCGCTCACCACGCCGGATGCCGCGCAACTCGCCGCAGCAGCACTGGATTGGGCCAGCGACAAACTCGGCAACACGCCGATCGCCATCGCGGCATCGGCGTCGCCCGACAAGGTCGCTGCGGTGCAGGAGAAACTGGGACGCGACGCCGCCGGCGCGTTGATCGAAGCCGCGCTGGCGCAGATCGCCGAGGGCATCGTCGCGCGCGGTGCACGGCGCATCGTCGTGGCGGGTGGCGAGACGGCCGGTGCTGTGGTGCAGCGCCTCGGCGTCAGCAGCCTGCGCATCGGCGCGGAGATCGATCCCGGCGTGCCGTGGACCTATGCGCAGGGCAGCGGCGAACCGCTGCTGATGGCGCTCAAGTCGGGCAACTTCGGTGCGCCGGATTTCTTCCTGAAGGCGTTCGAAATGCTCGGGGCATGAGATGGACGAGCGCCCTACTGGCCAACCACGGGTCCGTGACGTCCGGCCAGACGCTGACTGAAGCGGTGTACGCCGCGGAGAAATTGGAGGAAGCCGCGAAGCTCTTTCTGATGCTGCGCCACACGAACCCGCGGCTGCTAACCCCGCCGCAGGTGGAAGGGCCTCGATAAGAAAACCTCTCCCGCCGTCAGCGGAAGAGGCATGTCTCCGGGCATTTGACTCGCGGGTCGCCGCAAAGCAACGGGTGAGGGTGCCACGAGACGCTTAATGCGTCTTGCGGCACCCTCACCCTCGATACTCACGCATCGCACCCTCTCCCGTATTGCGGGAGAGGTCGCGTTGTCAGCTCATCGACTCGCTAGGCGTTTCCGGCGCAGCCGGTGCAGGTGCCGCAGCGGCCTTCTTCTTCCGCCCGCCAGCCTTGCGCGCCTTCTTAGGTGCGGCCTTCTTGGCGGCCTTCTTCTTCGCTCCGGCCTTCTTCGGGGCTGCGGCCTTCTTCTTCGCGCCTGCCTTCTTCTTTGCGCCAACCTTGCGCCCGGCAGTCTTCTTCGCGCCCTTCGCAGCGGCCTTCTTGCCTGCCTTCTTCGGCGCGCCCTTCTTCGCGGCTTTCTTGCCGGCTTTCTTGCCAGCCTTCTTCGCCGCCTTCTTCGCAGCCCGTACCGCCATCGCCTGGGCGCGCGGCTTTTCGTCGGTCTCTTCGTTGCTCACGTGTTGAAGCTCCTTCTGGTCGTTTGTTGTTGCAGCGGGTGACTCACGGCAGGCCGTGCAGCCGGTTCCACACTCTGTCTGCCGTCGCATCGCTTTCGCGCGGACAGACCGGCAACGTCAGGGCAGCGATCGGAGCAGCACTCGCGCGCCATGCCAGCGCGAACGCGTTAATCGAGCATGGTAGCCGTCCGACATATCCGGCGCGGATCTGCGCTTGTTCCCGCGCACGCCATGGCCGCAAACGTCCCGACGCGTGGCGAACCAGACCAGTGCGACATGCGTGCACCGCGGTCTTCACCGGTCCCTGTGCGATCCTGCCTGACGCATTGGCAAGAGATCGGCTCTGCTTCGCCTGGACGAGGCTGCGGTCCATCAGACCGTCCTTCCGTTTCTGGATGTGCGTTCCGATACTCTTGACGTGTTGTGCGAATCGGAGTCGCTCATACCGGAGTCGCTATTCATCGTCTCGCATGCGCATGTCAACAAAAAGCCACGTCGTTCAACGACAACGATGCAAAATATTTCACACGTCGTCCGATGCGATGCATCCATGCCACACATTTATAACCTCGTCCGCTTCGCGGGAGAGGTCACAGTGCGCAGCACTGCGGGTGAGGGTGCAGCGAAACGCGCGCTGCATTGCTTCGATCACCGACACTCTGACCCGTCGCGACGAGTCGAATCGATGCACGTCTGAGCTTGCTCCCAGGTCTTATACCAACCCGCAAATCGATTGACGTACGGCACGGACCGCCTCCAACCGTCATGGCCGGCCTTGTGCCGGCCATCCACGCCTTGCCTTCGTGCATGCGACAAAAGGCGTGGATGGCCGGCACAAGGCCAGCCATGACGGTTAGGGACGGCCATTGTCGTACGTCAATCGCTTTGCGGATTGGTATTAGGCGACGTTCCCCGCAAACAAAAACCGCCGCGGCATTGCTGCCGCGGCGGCTGCTTGAAGAACCCCGGGTCGCGTCAGCGCCGCTTGTCGATCGGCACGAACGGCACATTCTCCGGCCCCGTATAGTTCGCCGTCGGCCGGATCAGCTTGTTGTCGATCCGCTGCTCGATCACGTGGGCGCCCCAGCCGGAGGTGCGCGCAATCACAAACAGCGGCGTGAACATCGCCGTCGGCACGCCGAGCATGTGGTAGGAAATCGCGCTGAACCAGTCGAGGTTGGCGAACATCTGCTTGGCGTCGGCCATCGTTGCCTCGATCCGGTCGGCGATCTCGAACAGCTTCATCGAGCCCGCCGACTTCGACAGCCGCCGCGCCACGTCCTTGATCACCTTGTTGCGCGGATCGGCGATCGTATAGACGGCGTGGCCGAAGCCGATCACCACCTCGCGGTTGGCGACGCGCTTGCGGATGTCCGCCTCCGCCTCCTCTGGCGTGTCGTAGCGGCTCTGGATCTCGAACGAGACTTCGTTGGCGCCGCCGTGCTTCGGCCCGCGCAGCGCGCCGATACCCGCCGTGATGGCCGAATACATGTCCGCCCCGGTGCCCGCCACCACGCGGCAGGTGAAGGTCGAGGCGTTGAACTCATGCTCTGCGTAGAGGATCAGCGAGGTGTGCATGGCGCGCACGAACTCCGCGCTGGGCGGCTTGCCATGCAGCAGATGGAGGAAGTTGCCGCCGATCGAGTCGTCGTCGGTCTCCACGTCGATCCGCTTGCCGTTGTGTGCGTAGTGGAACCAGTAGAGCAATGCCGGACCCAGGCAGGCCATCAGCCGGTCGATGATGTCGCGCGCGCCCGGTTGGTTCTGATTGTCCTTCTCCGGCAGCACGCAGCCCAATGCCGACACTGCGGTGCGCATCACGTCCATCGGATGCGAGGCCGCAGGCAGCGCCTCCAGCGACTGCTTCACCGCGGCGGGCAGTCCGCGCAGTGCGATCAGCTTGGCCTTGTAGCCGGCCAGTTCCGCGCGAGTCGGTAGCTTGCCGTGGACCAGCAGGAAGGCGATCTCCTCGAACTCGCAGGTCTCGGCGACGTCGAGGATGTCGTAGCCGCGATAATGCAGGTCGTTGCCGGTGCGCCCCACGGTGCACAGCGCGGTGTTGCCGGCAGTGATGCCGGACAGTCCGACGCCTTTCTTCGCCCGGTTGGGAAGGGCAGCGGTTTCACTCATGAGTGTGCTCCTTGTTGCAAGAAACCTCTCCCGCGCTCCGCGCGGGATAACCTCTCCCGCGGGAGCGGGAGAGGTCGAGATGCGAAGCATCGAGGGTGAGGGTGATCGGGCCGCACCTAAGCAGGTAGAGCGTAGTGTGCCGACCCGATCACCCTCACCCTCGGTGCTATCGCACCATCGACCTCTCCCGCTCCCGCGGGAGAGGTAATCACCGTTAGAATATCCCCGGCTTGCCGACCGCCAGCGTGCCCGCCGGCAGCACGACGTTCAGCCCATGCAGTTCCTCCACCTTCAGCTTCGGCAACGCCTGCGCCACCTCCAGGAAGCGGTTCGCCTCGCGCGCCGTGATGATGCCGTCGGTCATGGTGAGGAACTTCCGCACGTAGTCCTCCCGCTTGAACGGCTTGGCCCCGCGCGGATGCGCGTTCGCCACCGCCATCTCATCCACCAGCGTCGTCCCGTCGCGCAGCGTCACCTCGACCCGTCCGCCGAACGCAAGCTCGTTCGGATCGGTGGACAGGTAGCGCCGCTCCCACTCCGGATCTTCGCGCGTCTCAACCTTGTGCCACAGCCGCACGGTATCTTCCCGCGCGGCCCGCTTCGGTGCGTAGCTGTCCACGTGGTGCCAGCGCCCGTCCTGTAGCGCGACGGCGAAAATGTACATGATCGAGTGATCCAGCGTCTCGCGGCTGGCCTTCGGATCCATCTTCTGCGGATCGTTGGCGCCGGTGCCGATCACCGCATGGGTGTGGTGGCTGGTATGGATGACGATCTTCTCCACCGCCTCCAGGTCCGCAATCTGCGCCCGCATCCGGAACGCCAGGTCGATCAGCGCCTGCGACTGGTACTCGGCGCTATGCTCCTTGGTGAAGCTGTCGAGGATCGCCCGCTTCGGCTCGCCCGGCGCCGGCAGCGGCACCTGGTAGTGCGCCTGCGGCCCATCCAGCACCCAGGCAATGATGCTGTCCTCGCCTTCATAGATCGGGCTCGGCGCGCCTTCGCCGCGCATCACGCGATCCACCGCCTCCACCGCGAGCTTGCCGGCATGCGCAGGTGCGTAGGCCTTCCACGAACTGATCTCGCCTTTGCGCGACTGTCGCGTCGTGACGCTGACATGCACGGCTTGCTGCACCGCCTGGTAGATCACCTCCGGCTTCAGGTTCAGCAGCGTACCGATGCCGGCCGCCTGACCGGGGCAGAGATGGGTGATGTGGTCGATTCGATGCTTGTGCAGCGAGATCGCCTTCACGAGGTTGATGTGGATCTCGTATCCGGTGGCGATGCCGCGCACCAGGTCGCGGCCGGATTTCCCCATGGTCTGCGCCACCGCGAGAATCGGCGGAATGTTGTCGCCGGGATGCGAGTAGTCCTGCGCGAGAAACGTATCGTGCATGTCCAGCTCGCGCACCGCGGTGCCGTTTGCCCATGCCGCGTACTCAGGACTGACGGTCTTGCCCGACGCGACGCCGAACACCGTCGCGCCCGCCGCGCCGCGCGGTCGCGGATGACCCAGCGCCATGTCGCGCGCCGACATCGGCGCGTGGCGATTGACCGAAGCGGCCGCCACCGCGGCGTTGTCGATCACGCGGTTGACGATCATTTCCACCACGTCCTTCTCCACCGGCACCTTGTCGGCAGCGAGCAGGGCGAACTTCCAGGCAAGCTGGTCCTCGCGTTTCAGGTTGTCCTTCGAGGGATGCACCCTCAGGTCATGCAGGATCATTTGTTCCTCCGGTGGGCGCGGGGACTGGGCTCTCGCGCGCGTTCTGGCCTTCACACGCGCTTTCGTAGGAGCGTGCAGCCGCATCGGCAAGCGCACCCACAAAACCTCTCCCGCGTCGCGGTTCCATTACCTCTCCCGCTTCGCGGGAGAGGCATGCCACCGGGCACTTGACCCGGTGGTCGAGATGCGAAGCATCGAGGGCGAGGGTGATCGGGTCGGCACGCTGCATTGAAGGAAGAGCGTGCCGACCCGATCACCCTCACCCGCGTCGCTGCGCGACTTGACCTCTCCCGCGAAGCGGGAGAGGTGTACCCGTCGCAGCAGAGGATACATATATAAGTGTCAGCACCATTCGATCGGGTCATCGTCGGCACCGTTGTCACCGCCGACAGCATCATCCAGCACGGCTACGTTGCGATCCGCGGCGAAACAATCGCCGCGATCGGCGAAGGTGCATTGCCACCGGCAACGGAAACCATCGACTACGGGGAAAACTTCATCCTTCCGGGGCTGGTCGACGGCCACATGCACACCTCGTCCTCCACCGGCTGGCCCGGCATCGAGAGTGCATCGCGCTGCGCTGCCGCGGGCGGCGTTACAACCTGCTGCGACATGCCATACGACGTGCCGGCTCCGGTGACCGATGCAGCGATCCTCGCCGACAAGATCGGCTGGGTCGAACGCACCTCGCATGTCGACATGGCGCTGTACGGCACGATCCGCAAAACCGGCGGCATCGATGCGATCGCCGGGCTCGCCGCGGCGGGTATCTCAGCGTTCAAGCTCTCTACATATGAGTACGACGCGATACGCTTCCCGCGCATCGACCACCCGACGATGCTTGCCGCGTTCCGCGAGATCGCCAAAACCGGCCTGCCGGTCGCCATCCACAACGAGGATCAGGAACTGGTCGAGACGCTGACCGCCGAAGCGCGCGCGGCGGGACGCATCGAGCCGATCATGCACTGCCGCACCCGCCCGCCGCTGGCGGAAACCATGGCGGACCTGGAAATATTCGAGATGGCGCTGGAGACCGGCGCACACGTCCACATCGCCCACTCGTCGCTGTCGCGTGGGTTCGAGATCGCCGAAACGTTTCGCCACATGGGCGCGCAGACCACCGGCGAAGCCTGCATCCAGTATCTGTGCATGACCGAGGACGACATCGTCCGCCTCGCCGGTCTCGCCAAGTGCAATCCGCCATTGTGTACCGCCGCCGAGGTGGAGCGCATGTGGGCATGCCTGCAAGCGGACAAGATCGCCTATGTCTCCACCGACCACGCGCCGTGGCCGCTCGAGCGCAAGATGCTGCCGGACATCTTCGCTTGCGGCGCCGGCCTCACCGGATTGCAGAGCTTCGCACCGCTGATGTTCTCGCTGCTGGCGGAACGCGGCCTGTCACCGACGCTGATGGCGACCTACTGCGCCGAGCGCAGCGCGAAGCTGCACGGGTTGTGGCCGCGCAAAGGCGCGCTGCGTGTCGGTTCGGATGCCGATCTGCTGGTGCTGCAGCCCGGCGACTATGCGTTCGACCAGGCAGCAATCCTGGATCGGCCGGAGATGCGCTGGTCGCCGTACCACGGCCGTCGCATGCGCGCCCGCGTCGCGGCGACATTCCTGCGCGGCCGGATGATCTGGGATGGTGCGCGCTTGCTCTCGACGCCCGGTACCGGACGCTTCGTGCCGCGCCGCAGCGACTGATCAGACCGCGGTCGCGTCGGACAACTGGCGCCGCGGTTGCATTGTATCGTCGGCAATCGCATCCCCGAAGCCACGCCGCGCGCCGTTTCTTTGCCGCGCCCGATACAGCTTCCGTGCTTCATCGAGGATTGTCGCGTCGTCGGCCGTACCCAAATCAACGACGACCAGCATTTCCTCCATGCGGGAAATGCCAGCTTGATGATGTGCGGCACCGGCCGCATAGCGCGACATCCCCGCCGCCGCGTGGCACGATGTCGGCCGGACGGTGCGCAGAATCCGCCGGGCAAGCGACGCCATACCAAGGTCGATGACGACCGCGTCCGGCGTCACCGGATACATTGAAGCCGTGGCGAAGCGCTGTGCGAAGTCGAACAGGCTGCTTGCGTAACACGGTGTCTGCACGCAGGCAGCGATCACGTTCGGCACCGCGGCATTGCCGGCAACCCGCAGGACGGTGAACGCGAGCATGCGCTGTAGCAGGTTGGAGGCGCGGGCCGCTCGCGTCAGATACGCCGCGTCGAGGAACAGGAACGGTTCGCGTTCCGTCGCCAGGTCGGTCGCGGCGAGGACCCCGAAGCAACGGCCGTCATTGGCTCCGGCGGCGACAACCAGATGGTCGCTTTCGGCCATGCGCAGGCCGTTCTGCCATGGCAGCATCGCGCCGGTCGTGCCGTCCTGGCAAACGTCGTCGAGGATTCGGCACGGATCGAATGCCTCGCTCCTCGACGGATAGCGCAGGTAGCTCAGTCGCAACCCCTGTTCGGCACGGATGGTATCCATCGCCGGTCCCCCATTTTGCCGCTAGGGTAGTGGTCAGCGTCACACCGAGGCTGTGAAGTGCCTCACAGGTCAGAGGGTTTTTTGGCTCGCCTGCGTCGATTGACCCTCCCGGGGCCGACCGGACGAAACGAGCCCATGCAGCCTGTCACATGGATGATGGCGCTGGGCGCGACGCTGCTGATGCAGTCGGTCGCTTCCTTCATGGGCCAGTGCCTGCCTGTTGTGGCGCCATTGCTGACGGCTCAAGCTGGTGTCGGGACCCAGGCGATCGGCATCATTTCTGCTCTGACGTCCGCCGGTACCGTGCTGTTCCTGACGTTCGGCGGGCCAATATTGGTTCGGATGGGACCGGTGCGCATGTTGCAGGCGGGATCGTTGCTCGGCGCAGCAAGCCTGGCGATCTGCGCCAGCGGTTGGTGGCCGGCATTGCTCGGTGCTGCTCTGTTGCTCGGCGTCGGCTACGGACCCACGCCACCCGCCGGCAGCCGCATCCTCGCCGCCACTGTGCCCGCGCGCCACCGCACCCTGATCTTCTCGATCAAGCAGGCCGGCGCACCCGCCGGCGGCGCTCTCGCCGGACTGCTGGTGGCGCCGATCGCCGGCCGGTTCGGCTGGGAGACCGGCCTGAGCATCGGTGTCCTGGTCGGCGTGTCGGCTGCAGTGGTCATTGCGCCGCTGCGCGATCGAATGGATGTCGAGCGCGATCCGACGCTGCCGATCGGCCTGCGCGCGCTGTTCCGTTGGCGCACGCTCCGCGAACCGGCCGCCAGTTTGCTGTCCGATCCCTTGCTCGTGCCGATCACATTGCTCGGCATGTCGTTCGCGGTGGTGCAGGGCAACCTGTTCTCGTTCAGCGTCAGCTATCTGGCCACGGCGCGCGGACTGACGCTGGCACAGGCCGGCATTGCATATGCGTGCATGCAGGGCGCGGGCGTGTTCGCGCGCATCTTCCTCGGCTGGCTGGCCGACCGCACCGGGAGTGCGGCGCTCAACCTGACCGTGCAGGCCTTTGTCGCCGCGGTGTTGGTCGCGGCATTCGGCTGCCTGCCGGACACGGCGTCGCTGCCGACGATCGCGACGCTGGCGGGCGCGGTCGGGTTCGTGGCGGCGAGTTGGAACGGCATCGTCATGGCCGAGGTGGCGCGGCTGGCGCCGCTCGAAAAGGTGGCGGTCGCCACGTCGGGCAGCACGGTATTCCTGTTCCTGGGCTATGTCGCCGGACCCGCGGCCTTCTCGGTGCTGGTGACAATGACTGGCTCGTGGCGCCTGGCCTTCCTGGCGACCGCGGGTCAACTCGCGGTGTTCGCCGCGGCGCAGACGGTGTGGTTGGTGCGCAGGCACGGTATCGATGGCGCCGCGCGCCGACCTCGTCACCCTTGACCTCTCCCACCACGCGGGCAAGGTGTTGCGCGACGTAAGCGGAGCAATGCGATGAGCCACAGCCACGACCACGATCACCCGCATGCGGCGCCGGCGCCTGGCACGGTGGATTGGCGGCACAACGGCGTGCGCGTGATCAAGGGCAACCAGCTCGACACCAACACCGCGCAGACCCCGGGGATGAACCGCGCCGCGGCAATCAACGCCGCGAGGGTCGGCGCGCAGAAGATCTGGGCCGGCACGGTGCACATTCATGCCAACGCGAAAACCGGCGCGCATCACCATGGCGCGTTGGAGAGCGTGATCTACGTCATCCGCGGCAAGGCTAGGATGCGCTGGGGCGAGAAGCTGGAATTCGTTGCCGAGGCGGAGGCGGGGGATTTCATCTTCGTGCCGCCCTATGTCCCGCATCAGGAGATCAATGCCAGCTCGGACGAGACGCTGGAATGCGTGCTGGTGCGCAGCGACAACGAGGCGGTCGTGGTGAACCTCGACATCGAGCCGGTGGAGAAGCCCGAGGCAGTGTTCTGGGTGGACCCGATCCACAAGCAGCCATAGGACGCGAAGCAAGGCCAGGGGCTTTGCCCCGGACCCCACCAGAAGGCTCTGCCCTCTTGACTCCCGCCAAGGGCAGAGCCCTTGGCCTTGCTTCCTTCACATGAACGGCGCCAGCGCTGCGACCAATGACGTCGCAGCCGTCACGACCTTTGCGACGCTGGTGAGGTCGGTGGCGGTAGCCTGCATGGTCGCCGCCTCGGTTTTCAGACCGGCTGTGGCAGCCATCACTGCGACGATCGCCTGCCGGTTGGCCTTCGAAGCCTCGATCGAGTGCAGCGCCTGGTCGCGCAAGGCGGCCTGCTGGGCTTGCAGTGCGTCGATCTCCGCATCGATCCGAGCGAAATCTGCGTCTGGCTGCTGTTTCAGCGCATCCAATCTGGCTATTGCGCTTTGCAGGGCCTGCACGGCCCCCGCAACGGCGTCGTTCGGATTTACATAAGCCACCAAAAATCTCCTTGATAATGATCCCTGTCCGGCGGCGTCCGGGACGCCATCACTTGTGCGCCGAGCTCGGCCGCTTGACCGGCGTCGTTGGCGCCGTCCCGATCGCGTCCTTCAAATTTTCGGCTGCCGCGATGAAGCTCTGCACCTCGCTCTGCACCGCCGCCGCCTGTCCGGTATCGCCCCGTAACGCCTGCGCCAATTGACGATGCGCGGTCAGCATCTTGGCGACCGTTGCCGCCGGATCCGCGGCACGAGCCTGGTTGAACGTTGCGACCGCCGCCTCCAGCACCGCGCGCCTGTCCCGGTAGTCGGTCATGCTGAGCAGGCTGACGGCGGCAACCTCGAACGCCTCGGCATCGCTACGCAGCAAGGACCCCAGTTGCCGCACTTGCTGTGCGCGGATGTCGGCCAGCGCGGCTTCGACCGTCTGGCCAAGCTGCTGCACGCTGGGATCGGCCTCCGGAACCGTGCGGCGAAGCACCGCCAGACGGCGCTGGTCGAGCCATAGCGTGAGACCCATGCCGAACAGGTCGCCCGCCGGCGCGTCCAAAGCGCGGGTGGGAGCAGCGGCTGGCCGCACCTTGCCGATCTCCCGGATCATGCCGCCAGCTGCCGTGGTCAGGGTCTGCGTAGCCTGGTTCAGCTTCGTTTCGTCGCCGGCCGCGGTCACCGCGGTCAGCGCCGCGGCATAGGCCTTGAGTGCGTCGAACGCCGGCGCTGCGTCCGCCAGGGCCTGCTGTGCCGCGGTCGGGCCGGGACTTGCCGTCGCACCGAACGCCACGACGGCGCAGTCGGGTAGCCTGGGCGAAGTCCCGACAGGGTCCATCTGATTGCAACCGGGCAACAGCAGCAGACGCGCTCGCACGGCCGCGTCTGCGGCCTCCTGCTGCTGGGCAACGATGCTATCGACGGCTTGCCGGCCCGTCTGATAGCCCGCGACGACGGCATCGACGCCGGTGCCGAACCCGGCGATCTCCTGCGGATAAACGTAGGGAGAGCAAGCCGCGAGAATGCTCAAGAGCAATACGGGTATCCAACTTCGGGGCATCGGGGTTTCCTGTTGTTTGTGCGTCATGTCCGGTTCAGGGCAGCGACGATCATGTCGATCCCCTGCGCATGCCAGCGCTGCACAGCCTTGTGGTCGGCGCCCAGGGCGGCAGCGAGACGCCGCCAGGGAAACAGGCGCTTGTCGGTGACCGGGTGCACCAGGCTGCGTGCGCCGACGATACGGCGCAGCACGAAGCGATCCAGCGGGATCACTCCGATCCAGCCCATTGCCTCATCCATGCGGGTGATCTTCTCGGCGGACGGGACCGGCGGGCGGATGCGCTCCTCGGTCCAGCCGTAGTTCTCCAGCGCGGTGCGCACGATCTCGATGGAGGACATGCGTAGCTTGGTGGTCCAGCCGGTGCCCGGCAGCGCAAGCAGCGTCGCACCGGCTTCCTCCAGCCGAGCGATCACGAAGTCCGCGTCGACCGGCAGGCCGTCCGGCGTGTCCACATGCGCGGGACGGTAGGGGGGCGCGTGTGGCGCAGCGCCCTTGGTGGTCGAAACCATGCGCGTGACTCCTTGCTGCATGCTGTGGACGCGGGGAGCGTTGGTCCGCGGTCAGTGGCTAAAAATCCGCCACGGATAAGGCGCACCCTCCAGGACGGTGCCGGTGTTGATGGTGTTCCAGGTTCTGGGATGGCCGGCTGGCAGGGGTTCCCGCTGTGGATCGTCCGGCGCCGACACGAAATCGGAGTCCGGATGGCCGGCCCCGATGCGGCGGCCACGTTCGGTCACTGCCCATTGCGACAACGCCAGATCGGCGGCGATGGCTTCCCAGGGCGCGCCTTCGGCTCGCCGCCGGCGGATTTGCATATCCTGGGCATCGGTCCAGGCGAGTTTGCGTGACATGGGACAGTCGCTCCGCTGCTTGCTCTAGCCAGCAGATACGTTAGTCCAAGTGACTATAAACGTCAATATAAATAACTGACGTGCGCCCGCCTCTGAGGTTGCGCCCGGCGCGTGCATGTCGGCGGCCGCGGCGGCGCGGCAGGCTCATTGTCGAAGCCGCGTAATTCCGCTTCCCTGGTTAGCGGAACTGACTTACTATCGCGCTATGAGCGACCCGGTACATATTGGCGAACGGATCCGCGCCGCCCGACAGGAGCGCGGGTGGACTCAAGGAACAATTGGCGGAAGCGGTTGGCGTGTCCCGCAGCGCGGTGGCGCAGTGGGAGACCGGGCGTGCCGGTCAGCTCACCGGCAACCTCTCACGCATAGCCGAGGTTCTATCTGTCGGCATCGAGCATCTGACCCACGGGCGCGAAAAGCGCGCGAACATGCAGGCGGGCACCGGCGACGAGCTGGCCCTGCTGCGCCTGTATCGCGAATGTGCGTTGGAAGACCGCCAGCTTCTGTTGCGGACCGCCCGCCGATTGGCCAAACGCTGACGGCGGAGGCCCGGATGTCGCGTATGTCCTTTAAGCTTGGCAAGGGGGTCAAGTTGACCCCGTTTGGCGAGAAAGAGCACCCGGGGCATGTGCCCCCGCCCTACCAAGTGCAGAACTGGTTGCGGCGCCGGCTGGAAGACACGGTCGAGGACGTCTTCCGCGCTGCTTTGCAACGTGGCGACCTGGCTTCTGCCGAGGATCTGCTGGGCGTGCTGGAGAACATGCACGCCAGGGCCCGCGTGCGCTTCAACTCGGAGCGCAGCGGCACCGCGCTGATGATCGACCGCTCCCGCAGGGAACTCGAAGCGCGCAAGGCGCGCCGCCGGACAGGTCCGGGTTCTTAAAGCCTCTCCACTCCTTAAAACCTCTCCCGCGGGAGCGGGAGAGGTCGAGGTGCGCAGCACCGAGGGTGAGGGTGATCGGGTCGGCACGTAAGCAGGTAGAGCGTGCCGACCCGATCACCCTCACCCTCGACGCTGACGCGTCTCGACCTCTCCCGCTCCCGCGGGAGAGGTAGCTTTCTACTGGATCGCGCCGTCCGAGGTTTCCCGCCGCCGGGCCGCCACGAGAGACGCCACGGCACAGGACCCGATACGCGAGATCAGCGTGTCCGCGCGGCTGGTCAGGATGATCGGCACGCGCGCGCCAAGCACGATCCCGGCGCTTTCCGCCCCGGCCAGGAAGGACAGGCTCTTCGCCAGCATATTGCCCGCCTCCAGGTCCGGTACGACAAGGACGTTGGCCCGTCCCGCGACCGGCGACACAATGTGCTTGATCGCCGCCGCCTCCCGGCTGATCGCATTGTCCAGCGCCAACGGTCCATCGAGCACGCCGCCGGTGATCTGGCCGCGATCCGCCATCTTGCACAGTGCCGCCGCTTCGACGGTGGACGGCACTTTCGGGTTCACCGTCTCCATCGCCGACAGGATCGCCACCAGTGGGCGCTCAATGCCGATGGCGTGGGCGAGGTCGATCGCGTTCTGCACGATATCGACCTTGTCTTCCAAAGTCGGCGCAATGTTGACGGCGGCGTCGGTGATGATCAGCGGCGCCGCGTGGCCAGGCACATCCATGATGAAACAATGGCTGACGCGCCGTGCCGTGCGCATGCCGCTACCATGCGCGACCACCGCGCCCATCAGTTCGTCGGTGTGCAGGCTGCCCTTCATCAGGGCCTCCGCCTTTGCCTCCCGCACCAGGGCGACGCCTTTTTCCGCCGAATCATGGCTGTGTTCCGACGCCACCAGCGGCACGCCCGAAATGTCGATGTTGTATTTCCTGGCGAGTTCTTCCAGCCGCCCCGGCGGAGCGATCAGGATCGGTGCGATCAGGCCGAGGCGATACGCCTCCATGGCGCCGGCCAAAGACACCTCGTCGCAGGGATGCACCACCGCGGTGGCAACCGGCGGCAGTCGGCGCGCCATGGTCAGCAACCGCTGATATTTCTCCCGGCCATGTTCGATGCCGCCGTCCATGCCAACCGGGTCCAGGCCTGCGAACTTGTGTGTCATGCGCCATTGGTGGCGCGGCCGCCGTAATGTTGCATTGACCTGCGTCAACACTTCCCGCCGGGTTGGCTCGCGCAGGGCGGGGTTTGAGTTGCCTTTCGCCGAAGCCGTTACCCTTATACCGGAACAATGGATAAGGAATGGTTACGGCGATGCACGCCCGGGCGATCATGCTGCCGCCCATCGGGATCGTGGCGTATGTCCCAAACGTCCGTTTTGCCACCCACGTTACGCCACGCGGCCGGACAATCACGATTGACACCGAAACGAGGTATGCCCACGCTCGCAGGATAACCGGGATGGCGACGCGATGCTTGGCATTGCCTGGAAACTCCTGCCGACGATCGCACTGATCTGCGGTGGGCTGCTCTCGAGCGCGTCCGCGCAGGAGTGGACCGTTCCGGACGTCGACGCTCTGCCGGCGGACGCGTTCGGCCAGACGGTGCGTGCCGGCCGCGACCTGATCGCCCACACCGCCGCGACCATCGGACCGGATGCCCCGGATCCGGCGATGCGTTTCTCCGGTAACGGTTTGGAATGCCAAAGCTGCCATCTGGATGCCGGCACCAGGAAATTCGCTCTGCCGCTCGCGGGCGTGTGGGGCGTCTTTCCGCTGTTCATCGCCCGCGAAAATGAAGTGCGGACGCTGGAGGAGCGGATCAACGGCTGCATGGAGCGCAGCATGAACGGCCGCGCGCTGCCGTCCGACAGTCCGCAGATGAAGGCGATGCTAACCTATATCCGCTTCATCAGCAGCGGCGTGCCGACCGGGAAAAGTGCCGATGGTCGAGGCGCACCGCCGCTGCCGCTGCCTCTGGTCGCCAGCAATCCGCAACATGGCGCGCAGGTGTTCGCGGCGAACTGCGCTGTGTGTCATCAGGCCGATGGCCAAGGGAAACGCTGGGGACCGGAGGAAGCGGCGCAACGCCATCGCTATCAATATCCGCCGTTGTGGGGTCCGGACAGTTTCAACGACGGCGCCGGCATGGCGCGGCCGATCACGGCGGCCAATTTCATCCGCGCCAACATGCCGTACGGCACCGACTACGCACATCCGGTCCTGAGTGCGCAGGATGCGTTCGATGTCGCCGCGTTCATCGAGAGCCAGCCAAGGCCGCATCGCCAGGGCAATGAGCAGGATTTTCCGGATCGTAGTTTGAAGCCGGTGGACGCGACGTACCCGCCGTTCGTCGGTCCGTTCCCGCCGTCGCAGCATCTGACCGGACCGTGGCAACCGATCCAGCAATGGATGAAGACGAACGCGGGCAGCCTGCGCAGCGATCCTCCGGCGACGCGCGGCTAGGGGACGCCAGTGGACCCGTTCCAGACGATCGCGGCGATCGGGAGTGGGGTCATCGTCGGCTTCACCCTCGGTCTGGTCGGTGGCGGCGGCTCGATCCTGGCGGTGCCGCTGTTACTGTACGTCGTGGGAATGCCGGACCCGCATCTGGCCATCGGTACCAGCGCGCTCGCGGTTGCGGTCAATGCGTTCGCCAATCTGGTTCCGCACGCGCGGGAGGGGCATGTTCGCTGGCGGCCGGCGCTGAACTTCGCGGTCTCCGGGCTGCTGGGAGCGCTGGCCGGTTCCTCTATCGGCAAGATCGTCGATGGCCACAAACTGCTGATCCTGTTCGCCCTGCTCATGCTGGTCATCGCGGCGTTGATGCTGCGAGGGCGCAAAGCCGACACCGCCGCGTCTGGCGCGATACGGGAAGAATATCCCTGGAGAACTCAAGGCAATCGGGCTCTCGGTCGGCATGCTGGCCGGTTTCTATGGAATCGGCGGCGGGTTCCTGGTGGTGCCCGGACTGATCCTGGCAACCGGCATGCCGACCATCGCCGCGATCGGCTCCTCGCTGGTGGCGGTCGGCGTGTTCGGAATGACGACGGCAGTGAACTACGCGGTATCGGGCCTGGTGGACTGGCCGGTCGCGTTGCTGTTCATCCTGGGCGGAGTTGCCGGCGGATGGGCCGGTGCCCGGCTTGCGAAATTGCTCGCGGCACAGCGCCAGACGCTGACGCGGGTGCTGGGCTGCATGCTGGTCGTCGTCGCGGGCTACATGCTGTACCGCAGCCTGATGACGTAGCGCGTTTGACGATGTCGCCTGCGGTGGTCTCGATGGCGAACCGGCTTGCCAATGTTACGCGGCGAGTCCATCCTGATATCGGAATGTCCATCCGTGGCCGCGGGGAACCGTGCATCCGCGGCTCGGCAATCCAGCAGAACACGCATCGCCGACGCATCAAGCCGAACCAGGCACACAAGGGGAGAAGCACATGATCGATTTAGCACGCGATACGACTTATGGCGCACCGCGCCGGCGTTTCTTTGGCCGGCTTGCCGGTGCGGCGGCAGTCGGGCTCGCCGGGCTGCTGCCCACGCCTTCAGGCGCAGTGATGGAAGCTGCGGCATCCGATCCTGCGAGCTGGCCAGGCAAGTTGAAGGGGCGTCATCGCCAAGTGGTTGACGCGTTTGCCGTCAACGACGGATTCCCACTTGGGTTCGCCTACACGTTCGTGTTGCCGAATGCGCCGGGTACGGCGACTGCCATCGTCGTGCTGCGCCATGGGGCGTTCCCGATCGCGCTGAACAGCGCGATGTGGGCAAAATACAAGATTGGCGAATTATTCAAGATCGTCGATCCGGAGACCAAGGCCCCGGCTGTGAAAAATCCTTTCCTGCACCCCAAGCCTGGCGTTCTGGTGGTGGACGACATAGCCCTTGACCGGTTGCTGGAGAAAGGCACGATTTTCGGCGCCTGCAACGTGGCGCTGCACGTTCAAAGCAAGATGCTTGCCGGCAATGCGGGCGTCAGCGCGGACGACGCCGCAAAGGAGTGGGCCGCAAACGTGGTGCCGGGGATCACGATCATCCCATCGGGCACCTGGGGGGTGAATCGCGCGCAGGAAGCCGGCTGCACGTACTGTAGCGGTGGCTGATCGCACTTATACCAGCCCGCAAAACGATTGACGTACAACAACGGCCATCCCTAACCGTCATGGCCGGCCCATGGCCCCGGGACAAGCGCCCGGGGCCATGGGCCGGCCATGACGGTTGGGGCGGTCCGTGCGAAACGGTCGAGGGTCAATCATTCAGCGGGTTGCTATAAGGCCGCGGAAGAACATGGAAGTCAGGATGCCGCGTGATCAGCCGATGCGTCCGCGGGATGTGCGATTCCAAGCCGTGCGAATGCCTCGGGCGGCGCCGCGTTGGCGGCCATCAGGTGCGCCATCGATGCCACCATGCGGCGCTCGATCGCCGGATCGGCGAGCGGCGCGGTCTGGCCGGGATCGGCAACCAGATCGTACAGCCGCGTATCGCTCTCCAACAACGCACCCGGCCCGTAATTGTTGTACATCGGCGATCGCTCGGTCACCGGCACCTTCAGCAGTTTGGCGCCCTTGGTGAACGGAAACGCGTCGCTGAGGCTTGCCTGCGAGAGTTCCTCCGGGGTGAATCGCGATGCAATATGCGTCGGCATCAAAGTGTATTGATAGATCTCCTGGGTGCGCAGATCGGGCGGGAAACGATGATAGCTGTAGCGTCCGTCAGTGACGTTGACGGCGCCGCCGAAGTAGCCGAACAGCGCGCCATCCCGCAGCGGCGTCGCCGATAGTGCGGCGCCGAGGATGGAATGGCCCTGCATCTCGGGCGCCGGAGCGACGCCGAACAGATCGAGGAACGTCGGCGCCAGATCGATCGATTGGGTCAGCGCGGCCGTTTGCGCGCCCGGCGCGGGATGCCGCGGATCGTGCGCGAACAGCGGGATGTGCACGATCTCCTCATAGAGGTTCATGCGATTCTTGGCCCAGAAGTCATGCTCGCCCAGCAGGAACCCGTGGTCGGTGGTGACGATCAGGGCGGTATCCTGCCATAGATCGTGCGCGTCGAAATAATCCAGCAACTGCCCGAGCAAGAAATCGCAGAGTGCGACGACGGCGTAGTAGTTGGCGCGGAGCTCTTCGCATTCGTCCGGCAATTCGTCGACGCGCCCGTAACGTGGCCAGTCGCGGATCGGACCGGTCCAGCCGGTAGCGAATTTCTGCTTGAATTGAGCCGGCGCATAGAACGGCTCGTGCGGATCGAAGGTTTCGAGTTGCAGCAGCCAGCCGTCCGCATCCCTGTTGCGGTCGAGGAACTCGAAGCCGTGGGCGAAGCACTGCACGGAGGGAAAGTCTTTTTCGTCGCGGATGAACTCACGGTTGATGATGTCCTGGGCCTTGCGGTTGCGGCGGTCGCTGCTGAACTGGTTGGCATGGTAGAGTTCGCGCAACCGCTCCCATTGCGGCTGCACCATGGCCTTCCAACTGTCGCCCTCCTGGCCGCGCACGAATTCGTAGCTGTCGTAGCGGTTATGGTAGGTAGCGCCGCCGTCTTCCCAATAGTGGTAGTGGTCGGTTACGAGGTGGCTATAGATCCCGCCACTGGCCAAGAGTTCGGGGAAGGCGTTGTCGAACGGCTCGATCGGGCCCCAGCTTCGGTGCAGGAACGATAGCCGGCCGGTCAGCATGTCGCGACGGGCTGGCATGCAGGGCAGGCTGCCGACGTAGTGCCGGTCGAAGCGGCGGCTGCGCGCGGCGAGGCGGTCGAAGTTCGGAGTCGGGATTCGCGTGCCGCCGTACGCCCCCAGCAGATGGCGGTTGAGTGAATCGAACAGCACGAACACGGTCTTCATAGGATGCCTCTATTCGTCGCGGCCAGACGATCCGTGGCGGGACAGTGCCGCGATCGATGGCCGGGTCAAGGGCCGGCCATGACGATGGGGCGCCGGTGCGACGCTCCCTCCTGGCCTAAGCCATTGTCGTCAGTGCTGCGGCGCGGTGCCCATGCTCATGCCGGGCATGGTCGAGGCCGCCGGGTGCGCGGCACCCATGTCCATGCCGCCCATCGCGCCGTGGTCCATCGTCATGCCCGCGCCGGCCTTTTGCACCACGGCGGTGGTGGTGATCTGGCCGGCATTGGCGAAGGTCAGAGTCACCGGAAAAGTCTGGCCTGGCTGCAGCGGTTCCTTCAGCCCCTCCAGCATGATGTGGAAGCCGCCGGGGCCGAGCGTCAGCGGCTCGCCCTGCTGCACCGGCACGGCCGCCACCGGGCGCATCTTCATGACGCCGTGGTCATCGATGCTCTCGTGCAAGGTGGCGGTGGCGGCCACTGGCGAACTCGCCCCGGTCAGCCGATCCGGTGCGCCGGCATCGGTGATGGTCAGGTAGACCACGCCGGTGCGGCCCGCCATCGCAGCCCGCGACCAGGCATCGGACACCGCGATGCCGTTCTGGTCCGCCGACGCGGGCGGCGCGGCGCCCAGCAGCGGCACGCACACAAGCATGAATGCGAGCAACGGACGACGCATGACGATCCCTTTCCCCAGTCGGCGATGCGGACGTTGCCCGGATCGCGGGCTTGCGGCAAGACGGTTGCCGGCCCATGAGCAAGCTTCCCCGCATATCCATCGCCCGTGCCGACAGCCGCAAGCCCCTGGTGTTTTCGTGGGGGGTGTCGAGTTTTTTCGGCTGGGGGATCTACGGCCTCAACCTCATGCTGCACCTGGCAGAGCATGCGGGGGTGGTGCCGATCTGCGCCAGTCCGTTCGACCAGGGCGATGTGGTGGTCGATCCGCTGCGCAACCGCCGGCTGGCCGCCATGGCGGAGTTTTCGGCACCTCTGTGGAACGCGCTCGGCACGATCGAAGGCGGCGAGGCAGAGGTCGCGCATACGCTGCTGATGGGGATGGGCGACGATCTCGACTGCGCTACCGCCGCGCATGGCAAGGTTTTGTTCGGCCAGCCATCGATCGGTGTCCTGTTCACAGCCCAGGCCACGCTGAGCCTGGAGGCGCGGCGGCGGGCGGATCGGTTCGCGTTGATCGTCGCCGGATCGAGCTGGAACGAGGCGGTGTTGCGCCGGAACGGGATCCGGTCCGTCGCGACGGTGCTGCAAGGGGTGGACACGGCGCTGTTCCACCCGGCCCCGCGCGGCAATCTGTTTCCCGGCCGGTTCGTGGTGTTTTCGGGCGGCAAGCTGGAGTTCCGCAAGGGACAGGATCTGGTGCTCGCCGCCTTCCGCGCCTTCCGCCAAAATCATCCCGAGGCGCTGTTGCTCACCGCCTGGCACTCGCCCTGGTCGGAATTTGCCGAGAAGGCGGTGGGGCATCCGGGGATAACGCCACCCGCGCGGGGCGCGGACGGGACGCTCGACGTGGTGGGATGGGCCGTGGCCAACGGCATTCCGGGCGACGCCATCGTCTCGGTCGGCCACTCGGCCAATATCGCGATGCCCCACGTGATCAGGGAGGCGGACGTTGCGCTGTTTCCCAATCGCTGCGAGGGCGGCACCAACCTGGTGGCAATGGAGTGCCTGGCATGCGGTATCCCGACCATCCTGTCGGCGAATACCGGCCATCTGGACCTGCTGCGGCATGGCATCGCGATGCCGCTGGTGCGGCAGGGAACGCCGGTGAAGGCGGGTGTGGACACGACGGATTGGGGCGAGAGCGACGTCGAGGAGATGGTGGCGGCGCTGGAAGCGGTCTGGCGTGACCGGGCCGCGGCCGAAGCGCTCGGGGCATGCGCGGCGCGGTTCATGGCGGGGATGCGCTGGGGCGAGCAGCTCGAGCTGCTGCTGCGCACGATTGCGCCGTTTGAGGGATGAAAACCTCTCCCGCGAAAGCGGGAGAGGTCGAGGTGCGGAGCACCGAGGGTGAGGGTGATCGGGTCGGCACGGTGTTGGTAGAGCGTAGTGTGCCGACCCGATCACCCTCACCCTCGACGCTACGCGTCTCAACCTCTCCCGCTCCCGCGGGAGAGGTTTTTTCTGAGCGTCAACCTACCAGCTTGGCGATGGCGGCGGCCATTTCGTCGCCCGATTGATCGGCACGGATCGGGGCGATGAAATTCCCGTCCGGACCCATCAGGTAGATGATCGAGCTATGGTCCATCGAATAATCGTTCGGACCCGGGCCGGTCACGTGCTTCGCATAGTAGACGCGGTACTCTTTTGCCACCCGCGCGATCTGGTCCGGCGTACCGGTCAGGCCGATCAGGGCCGGGCTGAACGCCATGGTGTATTGCTTCATGACATCGGGGGTGTCGCGCTGCGGGTCGACCGTGATGAAGATCGGACGCAGCGCCTTCGCCTTCGGTCCCAGCTTGTCCAGCGCGTCCGCCACGGCGTTCAGCGTCGTCGGGCAAACATCGGGGCAGTAAGTGTAACCAAAATACACCAGCATGTATTTGCCCCGGTAATCGCGATCCGTGACGGTCTTGCCGGCGCTGTCCTCCAGAGTGAACGGGCCGCCGATCGTCGGCCCGCCGGCGCTGCCGGTCAGCCAAAGGAACCCGCCGGTGCCGAGCAATAATACTGCCACCAGCAGACCCACCACGGCATAGACGAATGTGACGGGAGGGCGAGGCCTGGCTGACCGGCCGGTGTTACGTTCAGTGCCGGTGCTCATGTCCGCCTCCAGTGTCGTTGGCGATAGGATGGGTGCAGATCTGCCGAACCCGGGCGATCAGCTCGTCCGGCGTGCTCCAGCCACGGCCCGAATTGGGCAGCCAGGAGGCACGCAGCCAGCCGTTGGGATCAACCAGGAACTCGGCGCCGGGAAGCGCTTCCGGCCGCAGCCCGGCGAGCGTCGCGTAGGCGCCCCACGCCGCCGCGGCCGCCGCCCTGCACTCGCCCGCCGGCAGCGGCGCGGGATCGGTCCGATTAAGGTGCAGTATCAGAATGTTGTAGCCTTCCTGTGGGGGAACAGGCGGAGGGTGGCTGACTCCCTCCTCATCGCCATCGGCGACGACGCGGACAACGCTGCCGCGCAGTTCCTGCATCTCGTCCGCCGGCAGGCCGGCGCAGACGACCGGCAGTGCGGGAGCGGCGATCGGGACCACCCAGGCTCCGGCCGTGCGCTCGCCGATGCCGGCGTTGTTGGCGCGCACGAAGTCGATCACGCTCCAGCGGTCGGCGTCCGATAGGATCGGCGCGAACGCCGGCATGACCGGATTTCCGTCGATGGTTTGCCGTCCATTGCTCACCCACCAGAATAACTCGCCGTCGCTGTGGCCCAAGAGATGCGCGGCGGTCAGGTCGGCCGGCCGCAGGGGGAGTTGGCCGGCTAACGGTCCGTCACCTCGCCCCTCGGCGCCATGGCAGATAACGCAGTTGGCTTCGAAGATCTGCTTCCCGTGCATGATGGACGCCGCGGCAAAGCCGGTGGGCGAGCGATAATAGCTGGTCGGGTAGGCCTCGACCAGCAGCAGCCGGACCGTGGGCGTTGCAGCCACCAGCAGGCAGGCGCCGAAGGCCACCAGGGCGGTGCGGGCGCGTCGCCAGAGCAATCCGAGGACCGCGCTCGCCACGCCGACGCCCGCCGCGACCAGAGCGAGCGCGACCCGTATCCGGATGGCCGGATCGTCCATCTCGGCGAAGCTCAGCCGCCACGCGAAGGGCCACAGCGGCTGTTGCTTTGCGGCGGGAGGCAACGATGCGAGGAAGCCAGCGGCCAACACGATTGCAAGGCCGATCGCTGCCTCGGCGCCGATCGATAGGCGCAGGCGCCGCTGCGCGACGATCGGATCGCCGCCGGCCGGTCCCGGGGTGAAGCGCCGGCGGTTCAGTGCCGCGAGAAGCAGCGCCGCGGAGAACAGGCCCAGCACGAGCAATGCCGTGCGGCCGTAGTGGGTGCCGATCAGGGCAGGGACGCTGCCGACAAGCTGGCCGCCTTGCAGCGCGGCGGTGATCGCGATGATGCCGGCCGATGCAAGGCCAAGCGGGGCGAACCGCCGGCAGACCTGGGCAGATTGCGACGGCGGGAGGCGTGCAGAACACACCAGCAGCGAGAGCAAGCCGCCGAGCCAAACACCTGCGGCCAGCAGGTGCAGCGCTTCGGAGCCGATCAGCATGACCCCGACGCCACCGGCCAGCGCCCACGCATGGCCGAGCGCGGGTTGCAAGGCGAGCGCCAGGCCAGCCGCCACGACAGCGACTGCGGGTGTCCTCGGCAGCAGCTTCAACGTGGCCAGCAGCAGCACGAGGCGGAGCCCAAGGACCTGTTCGAAGCGGGCGCCGAATGCCATGCCGGGCAGCGCGGCAAACCAGGCGGCGCCGAGGGCCAGCGCGAGATACAGGCTGAGCCGTGCCGCCCGGGTCAACGCTGCCTGCAGGGGATCGGCCTGCGTCGCCGCCGCCCGCCAGTCGGCCGGCACCACCACGACCGCGAACAGCAGCGTGCCGAACAGCGACAGCAGGGCTGCGAGGTGCGCCCCTCGCAGCAGGGGCAACAGGATGGTGGCAATATCCATGGTCGGTGCGCGACGATGCCCTGGCGCCGCGCCGGCTGGGATGATGCCCATCGCGGCGAGACGACTGGTCATGGTGTAAGGGCCGAACACCGGCTTCGGCAATGCGGCCGTCGATGTTTCGCGCCGCGCTGCCGCGGATTGCCAAAGGTCGCGTGTTGGCGCCGGCACGTCCCGGCCAGACTGCAAGCGTCGTGACTGCGCCCGTCATTGCGGGGCGCGGAGCGCCGGCGCAACCTGGCGCCTGATGAACCGCCGGCCGTGCGAACCTCTCCTTCCGCGATCCCCGTGGTCCTCTGCCATTCCTCCGTGCGAAACAAAAACGCAACGGCGCGCAGGATCGGATCGTTGAGAGCCACGGTGGGCCGCGAGCACCCCCCGTGCCTTCCGCCCACACGGCCCGTGCGACAACAAATTATTTTTGATTCGCACGGAGGCAGCGCGGAGGACCAGGGGATCACAGAGGAGTGCCGCATGCTTCTGGCAAGAGTCATGACCGAACAGATCATCGGCTTGGCAATCGAAGTGCATCAATGCCGGCGCCTTCAACACCGGCCGGAGACCAACTCGCAATGACAGGAGATGCCGACGGGACTGCTGCAAGGCCTCAACTGTTCACCACGCGGCACCAAGCGTAGGCTTGCATCCGGTTCGAAGGAGAGCGCGCGATGCGGACACCAACGTGGCAATGGTCTGCGGTCGAAACGGCGGCCGCGATCCGCGACGGTCGCGTCACCTCGGAGGAAGTCATCCAGACGCATATTGCACGCATGCACGCGGCCAACCCCGCGCTCAACGCGATCGTGGTCGATCTGGGCGTGCCGGCGATCGAGGCCGCCCGCACCGCAGATCGGGCTCGCGCGAGCGGCGGGCCGCTTGGCAAGCTGCATGGCGTGCCGGTGACGATCAAGATCAATATCGATGTCGAAGGGCAGGCGAACTCCAACGGCGTGGTTGCCTTCAAGGACAACATCGCGCCGGGCGATTCGCCGGTGACCGCTAATTTGAAAAAGGCGGGGGCGATCATCATCGGCCTGACCAATACGCCCGAGTTCTCGATGCGCGGCTTTACCGAGAATCCGCTGCACGGCGCGACGATGAACCCGTGGGACAGAGCGATCACCTGCGGCGGCTCGTCGGGCGGCGCGGGAGCGTCGATCGCGGCCGGCATCGGCACCATCGCGCACGGCAACGACATTGGCGGCTCGCTGCGCTGGCCGGCGTTCTGCAACGGCATCGCGACGATCAAGCCGACCCAGGGCCGCATCCCGGCGTTCAATCCGAGCGCCAAGGCGGAGCGTCCGCTGATGGCGCAGTTCATGTCGGCGCAGGGGCCGCTGGCCCGCGAGGTGCGCGACGTGCGCCTGGGCCTGGAGGTGATGAGCCAGCGCGACATGCGCGATCCGTGGTGGGTGCCGGCGCCGTTGGAAGGGCCGCCGCTGGCAAAGCCGATCAAGGTGGCGCTGGCCCGCATCCCCGACGATATGGACACCGATCCGGAGGTTATCGCGCTGGTGCGGACAGCAGCAGATCACCTGGCTTCCGCGGGCTACGATATCACCGAGATCGACGTCCCCGACCTTACGGGAACCTGGCGGATCTGGTGCGACCTGATCATGACCGAGTTATCGGTGATGCAGGAAGCGCAAATGCGCGAACTCGGCAGTGCCGATTTCCGCCAGACGATCGACGGTTTTCTGAAGATGGCGAACATCCTCGACGGCCGCGCCTATATGGAAGCGATTGCTCGCCGTTCGGGCGTGCTGCGCAACTGGCTGACGTTTTTGGAGACGTATCCCGTCGTGCTGACGCCACTATGCGTCAAGCGAACGCCGGAGGCGCGGGCCGATCTCGATGGCGATGCACGCGTCCATTCGCTGTTCTGGAACGATCTGCGATTCATGTCGTCGATCAATGTGCTGGGGCTGCCGGCGGCGGTCGTGCCGGTAGGCCTGGTGGGCGGCAATCCGGTCGGCGTGCAGCTTATCGGGTCGCGCTATCGCGAGGACGTCTGCCTGGACGCCGCAGCCGCCATCGAGGCGAAGGTCGGGATCATGGCGAAGCGGCTGTGGGAGCGGGGCTGACAGCGGCAACGCGTGTTGTGTGGTGAGCGCGAACAGGCTTGCGCGGAACGCTGCGGGCGGCATTGTGGCCAACGCTGTCATTGCGAGCGCAACGAAGCAATTTCCCCGAGATGTCACATCAACTCACGGTGGAGATTGTTTCGCTGCGCTCGCAATGACAGTGGCGGCGGGTCGTACCTCAATGATGATGCGCGTGCCCCGCTGCGCTGACCGCGAGCGGATGCACGGCGATATCGCGAATTATCGTCGTCAGCACCTGCGGATTGTTCCAGTCGCCGGGATCGCCGGGACGCCAGCGGGCACGTAGCCAGCCGTTCTGGTCAGCCAGCGCTTGCGTGCCTGCCAGCGTATCGGGCGTCACTCCGAGCAATAGCGCGAACGCGTCCCACGTCGATTGTTCTACGGTGACGCACACACTGCCGACGGGTTTCACTTTGCGATCGCGCGCCAGTACAATGGTCGCTACATCTACTGCTATCGGACCTGACGACGGCAGGGGCGTGGCACTGAACGCAGCGACGATGTGCACGACGCGGCCACGCAGATCGTCGAGGTTGATCGCGGAACCGTCGGCGCAGACAGCGTCGAACTGCGGCATTTGGATCGGCTGACTCCAATGCCCGGTCGTGCGCATGGTGTATCCCGCGTTGTGCGCCTTCAGAAAGTCGATCAGCGCCCAAATGTCACCGCTGGACAGCGTACCTCCAAACGCCGGCATTGCCGGAGCGCCGGATGGTGCATCGATGCCGTGCGAGATGTACCAGTACAGATCGCCCTCGGTGTGCCCCCAGAAATGCGGTGCGGTGAGGTCGGCGGGCGGCTCCGGCAGGGACTTTGCCGCGGGTCCATCGCCGCGCGCGTCAGTGCCGTGGCATGCCGTGCAGTTGGCCGCGAACAGCGTCGCTCCATGCATGATGGAACTGTCGGCGAACTCGGTCGGCGAGGTCACGAACGTGGTGGGATAGGCATCGACCGTCAGTAGTGACGCCAGGTTGGGAACTATGAACACCAGCGTCACGGCGAATCCCGCGAGTGCCGGCCAGAACAGCGGGCGCCAGAACCGGCCGACCACCACGAGCGCTCCGGCAATCAGGCTGGGCGCCACGGTTTGCAGCAGCAGGACCCGACCGAAGGAGTCGTACACCAGCTCCAGGCTAGGCTGGCGGCTGAACGGCCAGATCGGCGTCTCGTGCGTGGCGGGCGTGCCCGATGCAAGGAACGCGGCGACCAGGATGACCAGGATGCCGAGCACGGTCTCGACCGCGAGCGAGGTGCGTAGCCATCCAACGGTGACCGGTTGCGCATTGCCGTGCAGCCGGTCGGCCAGGACGAAGCGGTTGACGACCGCGAGGACCAGCAACAGGAGGAAAAATGCAAGTTTGAGAAGTGCGGTGCGGCCATACTCGGTGCCGAACAAGCCGCCGATACCGCCGATCAACTGCCAGGCCTGCACCACGGCTGTGCACGCGATCAGCAGCACTGCGCATAGTCCGACCGGAGTGAAACTATGACAGGCAGCGGACGCCGCGCGCGGCGTCAGCGATCCGACGAGCAAGAACAAGGGCAGCAGGCCGCCAAGCCAGGCGCCCGCCGCGAGCAAGTGCAGCGCTTCGGAAATCAGCAGGACGACACCCTCGGTGCCGCCGGTCGCGCCGGCGTGGCCCACGCCGCCCTGCATTGCCAGTCCCGCGCCGGACAGCACGAGCGCCAGGACCAGACGCCAACGCCGTCCGTCCAGCAGAGGCAATGCGACAACCAGCAGCAGCAAGCGAAGCAGTGCGAGGTGGCCGAACTGGGTGCCGTGCGCCACCGTCGCCACCGCCGCGAGGGTTCCGCCGATGGTGCTGCTTCCGGCGATGACCGCCGACTGCAACACCATCCAGCCGAGGCCGATCAGCAATGCCAACCCATCCGACCACCGCGCGAGGCGGACCAGACGCTGTCGCGCCGCTGAGGCGACGGCGTTTTCCACGCCCGGTTCGTTCAGCCCCGCCGGAGCGATCAGAGCGAGCGAAACCAGAGTGCCGAACAGCGACGCCAGCGCCAGCAGATGGCAACCGCGTAGCGATGCCAGGATGATGGCCTGCGTGCCCATCGGTCAGGGTGCGACGCTGAAGGTGAAGCGTCCCTCCGTCTTGTGGGTGTCCACCGAGGTGACGTGCCACACCACGGTGTATTCGCCCGGGGGCAGCTTCGGCAGGTCCACCGTGAGCTTGGTTTGCTCACCATCGAGCAAGTGCGGATCGGCCTTGTCGACGCGGACGCCCTGGGCGTTCTGCACCTCGATCGTACTGAAGTCAGGCTCGACGCCCTCGGTGTAGGTGATCGTTACCGCGGCGGGCGGCACAGGGATCTCGCTGCCGACCGGCGGGCTGGCACGTTGCAGGAAGGCGTGGGCGAAAGCCGGCGGTGCCGCACACAGCAGCACCGGCAGCAGGAGTTGCGGCCATCGCATTTGGCTCACCGCCGGAACATCGGCACGACGCGGCAGCAGAAGGCGTGAAGCAGCCGCTTCATCACCGCGTACCTCCGAACAATGGCTTGCCGAGCGAATTGGGGAACAGGTCGTCGAGATACCAGTCGATGGAGAAGATCACCCCAATGCCGCGGCCGCTGGCGCTGTTGAGCGGCAACACCGCTTCGAGGGCGGCCTGATAATGGGTGGTCAGATAGACAATGCCCGGCTGGATCGTTCCGGTCGTCCCGTTGGTTCCCGGCGCGAAATTCGAAACCGGCTTGCTGAACGTGAACTCGACGAGCGGAATCAGATGATTGACGAAATCGTTGTCGATTCCGCGGACATGCGAATTGAAATAGGCGAGGCTGTATTGGATCGTGAAGCCGCCATTCACCGTGGTGGAATTCGGGTTTCCGTTCGTCCACGCTGCGCCGGGGAACGTCTCGCTCAGCTCGAACGTCATCGCCACCGGCTGCAGATATTTGAGGCTCTTCGGCAGATCGCCAAAGCCCTTGCCGATATCGATCACGGGTTGGTAGGTGTTGAAGGGCTGGGTCTGGATGCCTGTTCCAGTGCCGCCCCAGCCAACGGCGAAACTGACCGTGGCCATGAGCTCATGCTCCGCGGAGCAAAAATTTCCCCATTGCAGCTCGGTGTTCAGCGGATCCCAGCCGGATCCGCCGGGCCGCGTCCACGTCCATCCGTCAGAAAACACGATGCCGACATTGGGGACGATGGTCTTGGACCAACTGAACGCACCGAGATCGAACTCTTGCCCACCGGTGGAACTCGGAGGCTGGTAGGCGAGGGTGGGGATCGATATTTCGTCGTTGACGCCGGGATCGTCGATGCCGAGCGTCGCGGGAAACACACGTTCGCCGCACACGGCGTGGGCCAGCGCGCCGGCCGGCAGGGCGAGAAGGCCTGCCGCGCACAGGGTCAGGAACTCGGATGACTCGAAACATCATTGGTTTGCTCCAGGGCTGAACATGTCGGTCGGCGCCTGGTGGCGCCGGATCGGATCGGGTCAGGCCTGAGCAGGTGGTCCTCGTGGTCGCGCGATGGCGAAGCGCACCGGCGGGGGGCCGATGGCGGGTGGCGTGACGGCGAATTGCGCCGTCGAGACTGCCTCCGGCAGTGGCAGGCAGACGATCGGCACCGGCGGTGCGGCGGGCAGCACCGTGCCGATACAGCACGGGCACATCGGGCAGTCCCGGTCGGGCATCGCCGGGCTCTTCTCCCCGCCGGCGCCACCGCTGACATGGCAGATCGCCCCGCCGTCGCGCAGCAGTGCCGCCAGCTCCATGCGCGGCAGGTCCGGCAGGCGCGCGTTCCATCCCAATTGCGCCACCAGCGCCAGCAGTGCCAGGAGGAGACCGGAAGCGGGGATGCGATGGCGGGTCATCGCGGCGCGGTAAAATACTTGGCAAGTCCGGTCGCGCGAACCACCGAACAGCCGGTTTGCGCCTGACCGGGCACGGCGGAACGGGACAAAGCGAGGTCCATCACGTCCCACCGGAACGCTGATTGGGCGGTGCTCCGTCATAGGGTTTTGCAGCCATGCCGGAGGCCCGCAGATGCGGCCGCCGCCGGTCCCACAGACGCAGTCCCGCTACCGCCATGTCCGCGATGGCCGGCAATAGCCGAGGTTGCAGCAAGGCCGGATCGAACACGCTCATGCGGCGGGCATTCTCGCGATAACAATCCTCGACGAACTGGCGGAAGCTGAACCCTTCCAAAAAAACGTTCGCTTCGGTAATCGCGAAATCCCTCCCATCATTCGCGTCCTTCCCCCTTCTAACCATCCCTAACAACCGACTCATTGCTCTTGCGTAATACCAGGCGGATGTCAAAGCGCGCAACGGCGCGATGCCGCGGCCGCGCTGCACTTCCCGCCATGCCATGTAATTGATGAAGAACACGATGTGGCGTGTCTCTTCGAACATCAGCACGTCGAAGATCTGGAACATCGCCTCGGGCAGGAATTCCGACTGGCGCGCCGTCTTGAACGCGCCGAAGCCGAGAAAGCTGTCCATGCACTCGCCGAACCCGAAATCGATGAATGCCGTCTCCAGGTTCGCAGGGAAGCTCTCGAGCGGCTGTTCGGTGGCATCCAGTCCATAGCGATCGATCATGACGCGGAGCAATTCGGCGTGCCGCGCCTCCTCCATGCCTTGGAGAGCGACGGCGTCGCGCACCAACGGGTCCTGCACCATGGGCGTGAAGGCGGCGACGATCGCGCCCGCACGGCGCTCGGTATGATAGACTTCCTGCCAGAACGGCACCGAACGCAGCCGCCCCAGTTGCGCATCGTCGAGCTCGGGCCAGGGCAACGTCGCCGGATCGTAGAGTTCATGCGTCTCCATGAACTGCCGGCAGAACAGTTCCTTGTGCGCCTCGGAACCAACCTTGATCTTCATTGGTCGCCCCCTTGCGTGGCACGGCGGCGACCGGCGAACCGGCACACCAGACGCGCCAGAGCCGGCGTCGTAGTTGGACGCACAAGACGGCTGTCGTAGCCGGCGAAGCGCCGGTCATTCTCCGCCAGGCAGATTGCCATCAGCGCTACGGGGCCAATGTCCACATCGCTCACCGACTTGCTGCCGGTCAGTGTGAAGTTGTTGTCCGGCGGCGGGGCATCGGCGGCGCCCATGCCGCGCGCGATGCCGATGCGTTCCCAGGCAAGGAATATCCAGACCGCGGCAACCCGCACCTCAAACCACGCCCGTCTCCAGAGCGTCAGGCATCGCCGGTGCCAGGCCAGCCAGTTGGCGAACAGCAGGATGTGCCGGGCTTCCTCCTGAATGACGGGTTCGAATGTGTCGACCAGTTCCGGTGGGAAGAAGCCGGACCGCTTCGCCACCTCGAACAGGCCGAAAGCGAAGAAGCTATCGACACATTCGGAGAAGCCGGTGACCAGGTAGGCCCATTCGCGATCGCGTGGCTCGTGGTACGGCGGTTCCGGCGCAAGCTGGATGCCATAGGCGGCGACGAGGTTCGATAGCACTTCCTTGTGCCGGCTTTCCTCCCAGGCGTTGCGCTCGATGGCCTCCCGCCAAGCCGGGTCGGCTAGGCTCTCCCCATAGGCGTGCATGCGAAGTCTCGCCTTGCCTTCCGTCTGCACCGCGATGTCCCAGATTGGCAGGCCGGTCAGCCGCGCCTGTGCGTCCGGTGGCAGCATTGGCCAATCGATGACCGACGGCCGATAGGGATTGAAGGTTTCATGGAACATGCGACAGACCGCGTCCCGGTGGCCGTCGCTGCCGATCGGCAATGCGCCCGGGACCGGCCAGGTCCAGTGACGCGCGGCGTGATCGGCGGCGATGAGGTCGGATGCGGCCGGTGCCATCAAGCGCACCGCCGCTGCCGTCATGGCTTGTTGCCCATCTGGCCCGACATGCCGGGCATACTGCCGCTTTGCCCCGACATGCCCATGCCGCTCATGCCGCCATGATCGTGCTCCATGGCCGCGCCGCTCACGGCCTGCACAGTCGCGGTAACGGTGATCGGCTGGGCGTGTTCGAACGTAAGGGTCAGCGGGAAACTGTCGCCTGCCTTCAGGGGGCCTTTCAGTCCCATCAGCATGACGTGATAGCCGCCCGGCGCGAAGGTGACCGGCTTGCCTGGCTCCAATGCGATTCCCGCAACCGGCCGCATTTTCATGACGCCGCCGTCGTTGATCGTCTCGTGCAGCTCAGCCGTGGCGGCGACCGGCGTGCTCGCGCCAACCAGACGGTCGGGATGTCCGTTATCGGTGACCGTGAGATAGGCCGCACCTGTCGTCGCGTTGCCGGCGGTGGCGCGGGCCCAGACATGGTCAAGGCTGATGTCCGATGCATCCGCGGCGGCGACCGTAAATTGATAGCTGCCATTGGTCCTGTGGGTATCGACCGAGGTCGCCTGCCAGGCGACGGTGTAGATGCCCGGCGGCAAAGTTTTCAGTCCGACAGCGAGGCGCTTGGTGTCGTCGCCAACCAGGTGCGGCTCGCCGCTATCGACGCGCTGGGCGGCTGCGCCGGTCACTTCGATCGTGCTGAACTGGGGTTCGATCGCTGAGGTAAATACGATGGTGACTGCGCCTGGCGCGGCGGTGACGGTGCTGTTCACCGGTGGCGAAGCGTTCTCGAGATAGGAGTGGGCGAAGACCGGCGGGGCGAGCAGTGCGGCCGTCACGGCAAACGCGGCTGTCATGGTGACTATACGCATGGAAACCTCCTGAACATGAGTCGCGCGGCGCACGCGGCGCCACGCGTTACGGTGCAAACCGGGAACTCAGGTCAGGAAGGGAGGACCGCGCGGCGGCGCGGACAGCAGTGCCACCACCGGCGGCGCCGTTGGGGGCGGCGGCAGACCGGGACGCCGGAATGCGACGATCTGCGGCAAGGGCGGGCGTGGGGCGGCGCCCGGCAGGACGATTCCCGGCGTCGCGAGTGACACGCACAGCGGACAGAATTGGCAGTCCGGCATGTGGTGGTGATGCGCCGGAGGTGTCGTGCTGTCAGACGGCGAGGCGGCACGGCAGATGACACCAGTTTCGTTCAACGCCATCGCAATGTCCGGTCGCGGCACGACGGCGCCGAAGGCAAGCTGCACCACCAGCGCCAGCAGCACGAGAAACAGACCGGAAGCGGGAATACGGCGTTGGGTCATTGCGTCGGACCAGGATACATGAGGCTTCGGCTTGCGCGAAGCCGCCAATTGCCCGCTGTAACGCCGAGCCCAATAGAGCATCTCGGGGCGAGGCCCAAGCATCAGAGCAATAAGGACGCGAACATGAACCGACGTGAACTTGGCGTGGCCCTGGGCGGCGCGGCGTTGGCGGCTGGGCTGCGACGCCACGCCGCGCTCGCTGCCCTGCCCGCGGAATCGGCCGCCACCAGCGCAATCACAGCGCCGCCGCGCCCGAAGGTTGCGATGCTGGTATATCCTGACATGATATTACTCGATCTTGTCGGGCCGCAGACGATGCTGTCAATCGCCATGGCCGACATCCATCTGGTCTGGAAGAACCTCGACCCTGTGGCGACCGATGTCGGCCTACCCGTCAGCGCCAACACGACTTTCGCAACCTGTCCCGCCGACCTCGACGTGTTGTTCGTGCCCGGTGGATTGAAGGGCACCGTGGCGCTGATGCGGGACAAGGAGGTGCTGGAGTTCCTCGCCGATCGCGGTGCCCGCGCGCGCTACGTCACCAGCGTCTGCACAGGCTCGCTGGCGCTCGGCGCGGCGGGCCTGCTGAACGGCTATCGCGCCACCTCGCATTGGTATGTCCGCGATCTCCTGCCGTTGATGGGCGCGACCGTCGCCCCGGACCGGGTGGTCGTCGATCGCAATCGCATCACCGGCGGCGGGGTCACGGCCGGATTGGATTTCGGGCTGACCCTCACCGCTGCTCTGCGGGACGAGGAGGCCGCGCGTCGCATCCAGCTTGTGCTGGAATACGCCCCGAAACTGCCCTTCGACGCGGGCGAGCCTGAAGTCGCCGGCGACAAGTTGGTTCGCGAGGTGCTGGATCGCCGAAGGCCGCTGCTCGACGCGGCGCATTCGGCCGCGGTCGGCATCGCCGGTGCAGCGCGGAAGTAATACGCCGGCGGGGCGGCACGCGCGTCGCATTGAGCTTGCGGCCAACCCCGTCATTGCGAGCGAAGCGATGACCCCTGGGTAAGCTCGCATCAGCCCGGAACGAAACGCAGCGTAGCTCCGCCAGCTTGCACCGACAGCGCATGGCCCACGGCGCGGAAAGGGATCGCACGATCCTGCAACACTCGCCGCAGCGCCGCGTTGGCATCGTCGGTGGCCAAGGTGACGCCGGCGATCCATGGCGATGTCGGCACGGCGACGCCCGGGAATACCGCTGCGAGCGCTTCCACCGGCAGTGCTCGCACCCGTCCGTGCGGCAGATGTAGCGCATAGCCGCCCACCGGATCCGGCGCCAACGGCCGGCCTGCCAGGCGCGACAGGCGCGCGGCGGTCACGGCTGGTTCGGCGGCAACGAGCACCACCTCCTCAAGCGCGACCGCATGGTTCGGATGGTGCAGGAAGCGCTCCTGCCACAAGGCTTCCGGTGTCAGATGGCGGATCAGGTGGATCCGGGCCTCGGGCGCGTCGGGCGTGGCGATCAGTGCGAAACGCGCCCGCGCTCCGGCCGGGTCGGCATCGTCCACGGCGCGATCGGTGTGCGACACGGCGGCCTGTTCGAATCCCGCGCGACGCAGGCGTGCCAGCACCGCGGTCTCGTCGGTGATGGCGAGCGAGAGGATGTGGATGCCGGCATAGCGCGCCAGGAACGCATCGAGCGTCGCGCTGTGCCCGCCATCGACGACCGAAAGCAATTCGATATAGCCGCGCCGCAGCATGACGTTGCGATTGCCGGTGCGGCCGCCCGCATGACGCGCCAAGGGGGTCAGGTCAAAGCCGACGCGCTCGAATTCCGCTGCCAGCACCGCCACGTCGCGCCCGACGACGCCGACATGGTCCAGTGCCAGGGCCTGGCTCATGGCGTGGCTTCGTAGTCCGCGACCAGCCATTCGGCGGGTTCCGCGGCCGCGGCGTCGTACCATGCCGCGACCAGGGGATGGGCGCGGATCGCTTCGCAATAGGCGCGGCTTGCCGGTGTGAGGTCCGGCTTCCAGGTGAGGAAGCGCGCCACCACCGGCGCATACATGGCGTCTGCCGCGGTGAAGTCGGCTCCGAACAGGTACGGTCCGCCGGCACCGAACCGTTGCCGCGTGGTTGCCCACAGCGCTTCGATCCGCGCGATGTCGGCCAGCGCGCCCGGGGTGCGGCCGAGGCCGGCGAAGTCGCGGCCGAGATTCATCCACATCGCCTGGCGCAACCCGCGGAAGCCCGCGTGCATCTCGGCCGAGATCGAGCGTGCGTGGGCGCGCGCAATAAGATCCTGCGGCCACAGCGCCGGTGCATACTCGGCGGCATAGCCGCAGATGGCGATCGATTCCCAAACGTGTGCGCCACGATGTTCGAGATACGGCACCAGGCCGTTCGGCGAGAGCGCGACGATCGCCGGTGTTGGGCCGGGGCGGACGAACGGGATCAGCACGTCCTCGACATCCAGTCCGGCCGCATGCACCGCGAGCCAGCCGCGCATCGACCAGGACGAGTAGCGGCGGTTGCCGATGTAGAGCTTGCCGTCGGGCATGGGCCGGTCTCCTCCGAGCAGTTGCGACGATAGGGACTGTTTGCAGGCGGTACAATTCTCCGCCAGGGCGGCCCAAAAAAGCATGCGGTGCCGGCGGATTCCAGCCCTGGCGGAAACGCGCTATGACAGCGCCCCGGCGGAGGCTTCGCGGGGACTGACAATGGCGCTCATTCATCACGTCGTGACGGGCATCGGCCACCCTCCGATTGTGTTCGTGCACGGCTTTGGCTGTTCGCATACCGACTGGGCCGCGCAGGTATCGCATGTTTCGCCGCGCCACCAGACGGTCGCCGTCGATCTGCGCGGACACGGGAACAGTCCGGGCTCCGCTACGGATTGCTCTATCGAACGCTACGGCGCCGACGTGGCCGAGGTTATGCGCGCGCTGGCCCTGCCGCCTGCCGTGCTGGTCGGCCATAGCATGGGATGCCGGGTCGCGATCGAGGCGGCCTTGCAGGCGCCGGCCCAGACCGCCGGGGCCATCCTGGTGGACGGCAGCCAGTTTCCCGCCGCCATGGAAACCGTGTTGCGGCAGCGTTTCGCCATGCCGAACGGCTACGCGGAATTGGTCGACAGCCTGTTCCGGCAGATGTTCACCGAGCGCAGCGACAGGTCCGTCGTCGCATCGGTCATCGAACGCGCCGGACGATTGCCGCGAACGATCGGGGAAAAAATGCTGGCCGACATGCAGCGCTATGATGTCGGGCGACTGCCGGGTTCGTTAGCACTGCTGCGCGTTCCCGTCATGGTTCTGCAATGCACGTATAACAATGAGAACCGCGAGCGGCGGACCATGCACAGTGGTCAGGCCACGCCGTACCTCGAGATGATCCGTGCCAGCGTCCCGTCCGCCCGCGTGGAGATCATCCCGGAAACCGGCCATTTCCCACAATTCGATGCGACTGCGCAGACCAATGCGATGATGGACAGTTTCCTCGCCGGGCTTGCGGCACGGTGAGATCACAAATCGGTTACTGCCGGAGAAACAGTTCAACCATCGCTGGAAACGTTCGCTTTCGCGTGTCATTGCGCTATGCGCAGCAACGCTGGCCTCTCGTGGGTGGGGTTGGCGTGCTGGCCTCCGGAATGCGGTATTAAATCGCCGCGTTGCCTTGCTTGCCGCCAGGGAGGGCATGCTCTGACGCCAACTCCTGGCTCGGCATGATCGACGTCGAGCAATCGGAGACGGCGGAACTCTGCATGGATATAGAGCCGGCGCGGAACGACGAGACGGTGCAACACGACGCGGCGGTGCTGGACGTTGCCGCGGCGAAGTCCCAGATCGCCCTGCTCGATGCCCCGCCGCACCTCGATATCCGGGCGCATGCGAGGGTCGCCAAGGCCGCGGGACAGCGGACACGGCCGCTGATGCGGGAACTGGGCCAGGTCATGTTCGGGCCAGGCCGGCTCACGGTCCACGAGTATTTCTATTACCGGCTCGACGATCCGAACCTGCCTCGCGACGAAATCCGGCGCTTCGTCGGCAAGGCGCGCCAACGCCGGTTCCATACGCGTTGCAACGATGCAAGCTGGCACGCTGCCGCACACGACAAGGCGCTGTTCTATGCCGCGGTGCGCGGTGCCGGATTGCCGACACCGGAGACGCTGGCGGTTTACGCACCAGGCGGGCGCGCCTTCGCCGCCGAGACGTTGCGCACGTCGCAACAGCTTGCTGCTTTTCTGCAACGAGACGAGCACTATCCGTTATTCGTCAAGCCGATCGACGGGATCTATAGCGTCGGCGCGCTGAGCCTCGCGGCGCAGGACGGCCGGTGGGTCCGATTCAGTTACCGGCGAAGTGGCGAACCTCGACGACGTGGTTCGATTCATCACCGAATTCGGCGGCGACGGTTTTCTGCTGCAACGCCGCCTCGATCCCCACCCGGTATTTCGCGAGGCGTTCGGTGGCACGTTGTCCACGATCCGCTTTCTCGTGCTGCTGTCGCCGCAGGGGGCCGCGATCGAGAGCGCCGTCCTGAAGATCCCGTTGGGGTGCAATTCCGCCGACAATTACTGGCGTTACGGCAATATGATCGGTGCGCTGGACGGCACGGGTACCGTGCGCCGGGCGATCACCGGGGTCGGCCTGGCGATGCGCGAGGTGGCGGACCACCCCGATACCGGCGCGACACTGGTTGGGCTGCGTGTGCCGGACTGGCAAAAGGCGAGCGACCTGTGCCGGTTCGCCGCCGCGATGTTCCCGGGCATTCGCACGCAATCCTGGGACATCGCCTTGACCGGCGGCGGACCCGTCGTGATGGAACTCAATTTCGGTGGCGACCTGAATCTGCATCAGCTTGCACACCGGCGCGGCGCGTTCACCGCAAGCTATATCGAACACCTGCGACGGTGCGGGTATCGGCGGCTGAAAGTTTGACTCCGGTTGGGGCGGTTCGTGCCGTACGTCTAACCCATCTTATTCATCGCATAGCAGGGATTCGCTGACGGGCATGGTACAACCGGCTGGAATCGCTTAGAGATTGGGTGCTGACGCCAACCCAAGCACCCGGACAGAATCTGCCATGCCCGCCACCGATGACGATACGCTTCTGCCGTTCTCGCTGCCAAGCATCTGCCAAAAGAAGGTCACTGCGGCTTTTGACGGCGGCCTGATCAGTTCCGACGGCGGCGTGCTGCTGCTAGCCGGCGCTGACAAGCGGCTTGGTCTGGTCGACACGCTGGCCGCAGTCATCCCCGACTACCGCGACCAGACCCAGATCACCCACACCATGTCGGACATCCTGCGCGCGCGCATCCTGGCCATCGCTTGCGGCTACCCGGATGCAGACGACCTGGATGATCTGCGCAAGGACCCGGCCTTCAAACTTGCCTGTGGGCGGCTACCGGAAAGCGGCGACGACCTGGCCTCGCAACCGACGATGTCGCGCTGGGAGAACGCGCCGGATGTTCGCACTCTTATCCGGCTGACCTACGCCATGGTGGACCTGTGGTGCGGCAGCTACTGGCGCCCACCCAAGGCCATCACACTTGATATCGACGACTCCGCCGACACCGTGCACGGCCATCAGCAGCTTGTCGCTGTTCAATGCCCACTATGACGAGCGCTGCTTCCTGCCGATCCATATATATGACGCCGACACCGGCCACTGCGTGCTGACCATCCTGCGCCCGGGCAAAACCCCTGATGGCAAGGAGGTACGGGCCCATCTGCGCCGGTTGGTGCGGCGCATCCGGCGGCACTGGCCGAACACACGCATTACTTTCCGCGGTGACAGCCATTATGGCCGGAAGGAAGCGATGGAATGGTGCGAGCGGAACGGCGTCCGCTACATCTTCGGACTGGCTCCCAACGCGGTGCTGGCCGCTCAGGTCTTCACTAAGACGGATGCGGTGTGCGTCCGGCGCGCGACCGGCAACCTCGACGTGGTGCGCGACTACGTCGCGACCCGCTATGCTGCCAAATCCTGGTCCCATCCCCGCCGCGTCGTGGCGCGAATTGAGGTGACGCGGAAAGGCCTCGACGTCCGCTACGTCGTCACAAACATCAGCTACGGCTACGCGGCGTGGCTTTATGATGACCTCTACTGCGCCCGCGGACAGGCGGAGAACCTGATCAAGCGGCACAAGAGCCAACTGGCCTCGGACCGGACCAGTTGCCGTTCGCCACTTGCCAACCAGATGCGCCTGATCCTGCACACCGCGGCCTATTGGCTGATGCGGACGATACGTGACACCATTCCCAAGCCGCAGCCGCTGGCCAGCGGCGAGTTCTCCACCATCCGACTGAGGTTGTTGAAGGTTGCCGTCCGGATCAGGGAAACCGCGAGCAGGGTTCGGCTGGCGTTTGCCGCCAACTGCCCGGATGCAGAGCTGTTCCGCGACCTGGTTGGCGCACTGATCCTGCGCCCGACGTGAAGGATGGGGCGGACGCCCCGTCGCAACCCCTGCTGATCAACCCCTGGCGCCTCGCAGATACGGACTGAAATGCGGGTCAACCAGCATTGGCGACGCGCGCCGTATAGTATTACGTTGCCGTTATGGGTCGGAGACCGAATTATCCGGTGAATAAGATGGGCTAACTCCAAGGCGCCTGGCATGACTCAGTCGTCGGTGAGTAAGGCGACGCTGCAACAATGTGTCACGACCGGGCTTGGCCCGGTCACCCACGTCTTTCCCTCGTGCCACACAGAAAGACGTGGGTGGCCGGCCGGAGCCTGTCCTCGGGCGCTTGACCCAAGGGCTGGCCATGACACGGGGGAACGCAGCGACGCGACAATCCCCCGCCTGGCGAGACTCAGATCGCTCGCTACGACGCTTCCACTACCGTGCGCCGTTGCGCCGTATAGCAATTCGCCGGCACGGACAATCCAAGATGCTCGCGCAGCGTGCGGCCCGTGTACTCGCGACGGAATACTCCGCGCCGCTGTAATTCAGGCACCACCGACCGGCAAAACTCCTCCAACGGTCCAGGATAATAGTTGCAGATCACGTTGAACCCATCCGCGGCGTCCGCCCTGAGCCACGTGGCCAGTTCATCCGCCATATACTCCGCGGTTCCAACCAGCACGCGATGTCCCATCGCCGCCGCCGTATGCCGCGCGATCTGCCGCAGCGTCATATTTTGCTCTCGCGCCGTGCGCACCACCAGTTCCTGCCGAGCCTTCGCCGCATTGCTCGGCGGTAGCTCCGGCAGCGGACCATCCAGCGGGAACTTCGACAGATCCAGCCCGCCGGAAATATGCGACATCGACTGCACGGCCAGATCGTCAGGCAACAACGCCTGCAATTCCTCGTAGCGCTCGCGCGCCTCGGCTTCGGTGCGCCCGAGCACCGGCGTAATTCCCGGCATGATCCGGATATCGTCCGCCGAGCGCCCGTAACGCGCCGCCCGCCCCTTCACATCGGCATAGAACGCCTGCGCCTCGTGCAGTTGCGTCTGCGCGGTGAAGATCACATCGGCCGTCTTCGCCGCCAGCTCCCGCCCCGCCTCCGACGAGCCCGCCTGCGCCACAATCGGCCGCCCCTGCGGCGAGCGCGCAACGTTCAGCGGTCCCCGCACCTTGAAGTGTTTTCCCACATGATTGAGGAAATGCACCTTGTCGCGATCCATATAGACGCCGCTGGCCTTGTCGCGCAGCAGCGCGCCGTCTTCCCAACTGTCCCACAGCCCGGCCACCACATCATAGAATTCTGCCGCGCGTTCGTAACGCCGGGCGTGGTCCACGTGTTCCTCGTAACCGAAATTCTGTGCCTCGTCCTCGATCTGCGAGGTGACAAGGTTCCAACCGGCGCGTCCGCCGCTGAGATGATCGATCGAGGCGAAGCGCCGGGCGATATTGTACGGCTCGTTATAGGTCGTGGTCGCGGTGGCGATCAGCCCGATATGCGTCGTTACCGCCGCCAGCGCGCACAGCAGCGTGGTGGGTTCCAACTTGACGATGCGGCTCAGGCGGGTGCGAGTCATGTCGCCGCGCGCCAAGGCCCGGCTGCCGTTCACCGCCGCGGTGTCCTGGAAGAAGATCGTGTCGAATTTCGCCGCTTCCACGACCTTCGTGATGTGCGCGTACATGCGAAAGTCCATGTCCGCCGTCGGCACCGCGTTCGGATGCCGCCAGCCGGCAAGATGGTTACCCGGCGTGCTGAAGAACCCGCCCAGCGAGAGCATGCGCTTACGCATGAGCTGGCGATCCGTAACGGATCAGCGCTTCCGTGTTCCATGGCCGGCGAAGGCCGGCCACCCACGTCTTTGCCGCTCGTCGCACCTTAAGACGTATGGCCGGCCTTCGCCGGCCATGACACGATACCGGTGTGCCTGCGCACGGAGGTGTCACCACGTCAATGACAGCAGATCGAAGCGTCGCGCTCATGCCACCGCGTCCCGTGCAAACATATTAGCCGGCACCGGCACACCGAGATTGGCACGCAACGTCGAGCCCTCATACTCCGTGCGGAAGATGCCGCGGCGTTGCAGCTCTGGGACCACCAGCGTGACGAATTCCTCCACCGGCTTCGGGTAGTGTGCGAACAGCAGGTTGAAGCCGTCGCAGGCATCCGCCTCCAGCCATTCCTGCATGTCATCGGCGAGCTGCGCCGGGCGTGCCATAAGCCACGCGATGCGCCTGCGACATGCCCAGCACGCGGCCGATCTCGCGGATGCTCATGCCGCGCCGCCCCATCTCGACAATCATGTCCTGCCGAGCCCGCGCGGCATTGCTCGGCGGCAGGGGAGGCAGCGGTCCATCCGGCGGATAGTCGTAGATGTTCAGCCCGCCGCACAGCCGCGCGACCCCGCGCAGGCCGACCTCGTCATCCACCAGCTCGCGCAGTTCTTCGTATTTTTCGTGCGCCTCGGATGCGGAGCGGCCGACGATCGGCATCAGGCCGGGGAAGATGCGCAAGTGCTCTGGCGCACGGCCGTAGCGCGCCGCCCGATCATGCATCTCGGCGCAGAACGCGCGGCCCTCGGGGATCGTGGCCTGCGCGGTGAACACCATGTCGGCGGTGCGCGCCGCCAGTTCCATCCCGACATCGGACGAGCCGGCCTGCGCGATCACCGGCCGCCCCTGCGGCGAGCGCGCGACGTTCAGCGGGCCTCGAACGGTAAAGTGCTTCCCGCGATGATGCAGCATGTGCATCTTGCGGTGGTCGAACCACACGCCGCTTTCCTTGTCGCGCAGGAACGCGTCGTCCTCCCAACTGTCCCACAGCCCGACCACCACGTCGTGGAACTCGGCCGCCCGTTCATAACGCAGCGCGTGGTCCAGGTGCGCATCGAGGCCGTAGTTCATCGCCTCGTCCTCGGCCTGCGACGTCACCAGGTTCCAGCCGACGCGGCCGCCGCTGATGTGGTCGATCGTCAGGAAGCGGCGGGCGACGTTGTACGGTTCGTTGTAGCTGGTGGTGCAGGTCGAGATCAGCCCGATATGCGAGGTGATCGCCGCCAGCCCGGCAATCGCGCTGACCGGCTCGATATGCGCCTGTCGCCCGCTGCGCGGATTGAATGGCTTGCCCCCGTAAAGCCCGGCGCTGCCGGGGACCGCGGCGCTGTCCTGGAAGAACATCGCATCCAGCTTGCCGTGTTCGGACAGCCGCGCCAGCTCGGCGAGCAATGGAAAACTCAGGTCGGTCTCCGCCACCGCGTCGGGGTGACGCCAGCCGGTCGGATGGCAGCTCGGCACGTTCATGAATGCGCCGAAGCGCAGCTTGCGGCGGGGTTTTTCGGCGGACGTCAGGATCATGGTGCGGCTGGCTTCCCTTCGGCGGGACGGCCGCGTCTCGTTGCGGACAGCATCGCGGCGCGGCATCCCGGAGAGAGATTGCTGCGCCGCAGCGTGATCCGCAATGACGGACTATGGCCAGCCGATCACCCTGGACTGCGCTGAGCGAGCGTTAGCGGTGCCAGCCACCGCCCCAGCCGCCGCCGCCGCCCCAGCCGCCGTGCCAGCCGCCACCCCAGCCGCCACCCCAACCCCAGCCGCCACCCAAACCGATCGCCACCGCCGGACCGTAGTAGCCCGGGCCATAGCCGTAGGCGTACGGGTAGTAGGGTGCTGGGTAGCCGTAGGCCGCCGGCGCCCCGTAGCCATAAGGTGCTGCACCGTAGCCGCCGGCATACCCGGCCGGCGGCCCTTGCACGGTGTCGCCCCTCGCCGTCATGCACTGTGCGTAGACCATGTCGTAACGCTGCTGCGCTGCGGCGCCCGAAACCTGCGATGCGCCGACGCCCGCGGAACTGCCAACCAACAATCCGGTGGCCGCGCCGATCGCGGCACCCGCACCGGCGCCCGGTCCACCGCCGACCGCAGCCCCGATCGCCGCACCCGACGCCGCACCCAGCGCGGTACCGGTTAATGCGCTGGCAACACCACTGTTGTTAGCCGCCATCTGCGGCGACATTCCGCCGGCCTGCTGCGTTGCCACCTGCCGGCAGAACCCATCGTCCTGCTGGAAGGCCTCGAAGTCTTTGCCCTGGCCCGGCGTCGCCATCACGCTTGGCCCCGGGGGCGGCGCCACCACACAGGCGCTGAGCGCCAGGGTAGAGGCCAGACCAACAAGAACTATTACGCGACGCATGGCCGGAATCCTTCGTGTTCGCCGTGTAGCATATGTAATCCCAGTGCAACTCTACACCGGCGTCCTCCTACCGAAGGTTAAATAATGTGTCTCCGGGCTCGATTCGCCCCCCATACAAGCATCGCTGCCCGTCGCCTGCGGCTTACGGTTCTGTTTGCAGACTAAAATTGGCATGGGTTTCAAACGTCTCGCTGCCGCGAATAGCCGATGGCGCAGAACCCTCCGCCCATGTGGCGTTCCTGCACCGGATCGCCGCTGACCTGCCCGGCGAGCTGTGCCGCGAACGGATCGGCGCTGTCCTGCGGCGTCCAGCCCAGGTTCTCGCGCGCATCGTCCCGCCACCAGGTCATGCGTGCGTTGTCCGACGCACCCCACACCACGCTGCAAGCAACGTCCGGCGTCGCCAGGCAGCGCACCATCAGCCGCGACAGGTCGGCATAGGACAGCCACGTCGCCAGCATCCGCGCGTCCCGCGGCTCGGGAAAACATGAGCCGATGCGAATGAACACACTCTCCACGCCGTGCTTGTGCCAGTACAGCCGGCCCATCAGCTCGCCATACGCTTTCGACAAGCCATAGAACCCATCCGGCAGGAATTGCGTGTCGGCGCCGACCGATTCGGACCGCTCGTGGAAGCCGATCGTGTGGTTGGACGACGCGAACACCACGCGCGCGCCCTCCCGCCGCGCCGCCTCGTAGATGTGGAACAGGCCGCGGATCTTCGGCCCCAGTACCTCCTCGAACGGCCGCTCCACCGAGACCCCGCCGAGATGCACGATGCCGCCGCAGCCCTCCGCCAGGCGCAGGATCGTCACGCCGTCGTTCAGGTCCGCCTGGGTGAACGACGCGCCGGCGGGCAGTGCATCGGGGAATGGCGCGATGTCGGTCAGCCGCAGCGAAAACCCCTCCGCGGCCAGCGACTTCGTCAGCACCCGGCCCAGCGCGCCGGACGCGCCGGTCAGCAGCACCGTTGTTGCGGGCGCCGGTTTGGCAGTGGCGTCGGTCATGGCATGCTGTCTCCTTATCGGACCGATGGGGGACATCATGCGCACGCTCGAGCAAACCGCCAACGCCCTGGCGGAAGGCAGCACGACCAGCCGCGCACTGGTGGAGGAATGCCTGGCGCGTATTGCCGATCCGGCGGGGCAGGGGGCCCGCGCCTTCATCAAGACCGATGCAGACTGGGCCCGCGCCCTGGCGGAGGCGATGGACGCGCTGCGCCGCGCCGGCCGCACGCCCGGCCGCTACGCCGGCATCCCGGTCGCGCTCAAGGACCTGTTCGACGTGGTGGGCCAGCCGACCCCGGCCGGATCGCGCGTGTTGGCCGATGCCCCACCGGCGACCGCCCACGCTCCGGTGGTGCAGCGCTTGCTGGCTGCGGGCTTCGTTCCGGTGGGCCGCACCAACATGACCGAGTTCGCCTTTTCCGGCCTCGGCATCAACCCGCATTATGGCACGCCGCTGTCGCCCTGGGACCGTGCGGCGGGACGGATTCCCGGCGGCAGTTCCTCCGGCACCGCGGTCGCGGTCGCGGACGGCATGGCGGTAGCCGGCCTGGGCACCGACACCGGCGGCTCCTGCCGCATCCCGGCGGCGTTCTGCGGCGTGGTGGGCTACAAGCCGACCGCCCGCCGTGTGCCGATCGCCGGAGTGCTGCCGCTGGCCCCGAGTCTCGACTTGGTTGGGCCGCTGGCGCCCTCCGTCGCCTGCTGTGCGGTGATCGACGCGGTGCTGGCGGGCGAGGCTGCGCGGCCGCCGGTGGTCGCCTCGCTCGCCGGGTTGCGCCTGGCGGTGCCGGAGAACCTGGTGCTGGACGGGATCGATGCCGCGGTCGCAACCGCCTTCGCGCATGCCCTGTCGGTGCTGGAACGCGCCGGAGCGCGGCTGGTGCACGCGCGCTTTCCGGAGTTCGACGAGATCCAGGTGGTCAATGCCAAGGGCGGGTTCGCCGCGTCCGAGGCCTATGCCTGGCACCGGAGCCTGCTGGCCGCACAGGGCGACGGCTACGATCCACGCATCCGGGTGCGCATCGCCCGGGGCGAACGGATGAGCGCGGCGGACTACCTCGACGTAGCGGCAGCGCGGGCACGGCTGGTGGCGAGTTTCGACGCCCGCACACGGGAGTACCGACTGCGTGGTGATGCCGACCGTCCCGATCGTGCCGCCCCGCGTCACGGATCTGGACGATGAGCAAGCGTACAACCGGGTCAACTTGCTGATTTTGCGGAACACGGCGCTGGGCAATTTCCTCGACCGCTGCGCAATCAGCCTGCCGTGCCACACGCCGGGCGAGGCCCCGGTCGGGCTGATGCTGATGGGCGAGACCCTGGGTGACGCCCGGCTGTTCAGCATCGCCGCCGGGGTGGAGGCGGCGCTGGCGGGGTAGCCCCCTGAAAACCTCTCCCGCGGGAGCGGGAGAGAGCCTGCCCCCGGGCGCTTGACCCGGGGGTCGAGATGCGAAGCATCGAGGGTGAGGGTGATCGGGTCGGCACACACCCTGCTCCATTTCCACCCCACCTCGTCCTCGTTACGCTGGATGGTGTTGCCTCCCACGCGCCCGCCACGCTCTCGCGTTCGGGTGCTCGGCGATCGAGCCCTGTCTCGGCAGGGTGCGGCGCGCGGCAAAGCAAGCAAAAATCCTTACCTAGCGCAGCCATCCGGCCGCAACCAAACAAGAGCACGGCGTTCCACCTCAGAGCTGGCTAGACTGGGTCCTGCGAGAGCTACCAGAACAGTCAGGAGGGGAACGCCGTGGAAGCATTTGTAAGCAAGCACGCGGGTGATGTCATTGGCGTGCTGTCAGGTTTTGACCGGCTGGTGTTCCGCGGCACGCTGCGGATGTTGGCGCACCACCTGGGGATGCAACGGTATCTCTGGGCGATGCAGGTGCTGCTGAAGGACTTCGCCAGCCACGCTGAGGCCGTGACAGAGCAGCTGCGCAAGGCATCGGAGGCGCAAGCCCGCAGCACCAGCCGGCCGATCGTCTTCCTGCCGTCAAGCGCCACCAGCAAGGAAGACCAAGCCCGGGCGATTGCCCGGCGGGACGGCATCGAGCAAGGCCTGATCTGCATCCTCACGGCCACTGAACCGTGCCTGTCGTACGACATCATACGCGACCGCGCGTCCAAACACCTGCAACTGCGGCCGCGCCACCGCAGGTGCCTGCACCTCTACCACTACCAGATCCATCCGATCTTCGGCTTCATGCATGCACGCATCCAGACCTGGTTTCCCTTTGCCATCCAGATCTGCCTGAACGGCCGGGAGTGGCTGGCGCGTGCGATGGACGCGGCCGGCCTGGGCTATGTGCGGCGGGACAACTGTTTCACCAGGCTGGTGGATCCCGTCGCGGCACAGCGGTTGATGGACCGGCAGGTACAGGCTGCCTGGCCCGACCTGCTGAACGGGATCGCACGCAGCCTGAACCCCCAGCATGAGGCGATGTTCCAGGCTTTTCCGGTGCACTACTACTGGTCCACCTATCAGAGCGAATGGGCCACCGACATCCTGTTCCGCAACAGCGCCAGCCTGGCGCGGCTGTACCCCACGCTGGTGCAGCACGGCCTGACCAGCTTCCTCAGCCCGGACGTGATGCGTTTCCTCGGACGCGCCATTCCACCCAGCGGCAAGCTGCCGCCGCACCTGAACGCCGAAGTGGTCAGCGACCTGAAGCGGCGGCACGAGGGGGTGCGGATCAAGCACCGGCTGGGAGAGAACTCAATCAAGATGTACGACAAGCAAGGCAGCGTGCTGCGGGTGGAAACCACGATCAACGATGCGGCAGGCTTCAAGTCATTCCGTACACCTGAGGGCAAGCCGGAGGCACCGCAGGGTTGGCATGGCATGCGCAAGGGGATTGCCGATCTGCACCGGCGCACGGAAGTCTCGCAGGCTGCCAACGATCGGTATCTCCAGGCGCTGGCCTCGGTCGAGAACACCACCTCGCTCGGCGAACTGACCGCCCGGCTGTGCCGGCCGACAAAGCGCAATGGCCGCCGAGGTACGCCCGCTGAACCCGCACGCGCCGGCCGACGCTGCGCTGATCGAGGCACTCGGCCGGGGCGAGTTCAGCATCAACGGCTTCCGTAACCGTGACGTGCGGCAGTTGCTATTCACCCGTCCGTCGGTGTCAAAGCCCGAGCAACGCCGCCAGGCCGCGGCGATCTCCCGCAAGCTGGCATTGCTGCGGGCGCATCACCTGATCCGCAAGGTCCCGCATACCCACCGCTATCTTCTCACCGATGCCGGCCGCATTGCGGTTACCGCGCTGATCACCGCACGACGGGCCAGCACGCAGGAACTGACGAAACTGGCAGCGTGAATAGAATCTTCGCAATCCGCGGGGATTTTTAAGGTTAGCAGTGCAGATGCAAGCCGATGCACGCAAAGCACGCAGATAGGACGGGGCGATTGCCGCAGCGCGGCTCCTCGGGGGCTCATGCCGGACTCAGGGCCATCCGCGTGTTTTGCGTGCATCTGCCTGCATCGGCGTAAATATTCTTGCTTGCTTTGCTGCATGCAGCATCGTGCCGCCTTAATATTCGAACGCCCGCACCTTGGCCGCCCCTTGAGTGCCGCGCGTGACCTTCGGATCCGCTTTCCAGCGACCTCAGTCCCTCATTACATCCCCACGCTCACGCCTTCGCCGCGACCACCCGCACCAGATCCCCGACGTTCTGCAAACTATCCAGATCCCGCGTCGAGAACTTCATCCCGAATTGCTCCTCGGTTGCCATGATGATCTCGATCTGCTTGAACGAATCCCAACCCTGCACCTCCTTCGCCGACAATTCCGGCTTCAGAACCAGGTCGTCGCGCATGAACACGTCATGGAAAATCTCGGTCAGCGCGCGGTAGATTTCCGGTTCGCTCGGCATAGGGGTCAGCCCTCGGTCACGTGTATGAAGGTTTCAGCCGGCCGGAAGCTCGCCAGCTCGATCATGGCGCGGTTGCCCCCGGCTTCGTTGCGGTCCATCACGGTGAAGCCCAGTTTTTCATAATGGTCCTTCACCATACCGTTTTTCTTGGTCGGGATATACTCGCCCACCAGCCGTCGAGCCCCCAGCTTCAGCGCCTCCTGCGCGATCAGGTTCAGCGTTGTCGGTTCCACCTGGCGGCCCAGCACGCGGCAACTCATCAGCCAGGTGTCGATATACAGATCCTGGTTCTCCCGCAGCCGCCCGACGATGATCGCGATCACTCCGTTGTCGCCGAACCGGTCCAGCAGCCGAAGCTGCAATCCGAAGGCATCGGGATCGGCCATCACCGCGAGCACGTCCTCGTCCGTATAGCGCTGCGTCGTCAGGTTGAACTGGTTTGACTTGTTGATGAGCTGCACGATCCGCTGCAACCCCACACGATCGAAGCGCTTCCAGACAAGCTGCATCTCCAGCCCGCGCAGGTAGCTCGGCAGATCGGTGGCCGACGCCTTCAGCGCATCGCGCGCCCTGTTGCCCTGGTATTGCGAGGTCCGCTCACGGTCTTCGTCGGTGACCGACAGCCCCTCGAAATACCCCGCATCGGCCAGCGCCCGAGGATAGTAGGTCGGATCGTCCGATACTTCCGGCACCGCCACGACAGGCAATTCCTGCCGCACCAGGTTACGCTCGAATGGGTTGTCGTCGATGAACACCAGCGCATCCAACCCGATGTTCAGCTCTTCCGCGATCGCCCGGATATTGCCGGCCTTGTCCGACCAGTTGGCGACAAACGACGCAATGTCGCCCCGGCGCAGCACCATCTCCGGGTGTTTCTCGAACGGCTCGATGGCGTTCGCTTCGTCGTTCTTCGAACACACCGCGAGGATCACGCCGCGCCGTGTCAGTTCGCGCGCGTAATCCTGGAACGCGACATAGGCCTCGCCGAGTGCGCTTCCCTGGCCGAGCGCAATCCCCTCCATGCCGTCATCGCCGATAACGCCGCCCCACATCGTGTTGTCCAGGTCCATTACCAGGCACTTAAACGAACGCCCTTGCTTGGCGGCGAGCAAGCGCCCTACCAGGTCGCCGTACAGCGGCGCGGCAACCGGCGAAATCTCCTGCTTGGAACGGTGCCACAACGCCTGGTCATGCCAGCGCTCGATGCCGCTGCGCGCGGCGTAGTCGTCCACCGCCAGCAGATCGACCCCCTCTGCGTCGGCCATCTCGCGCAGCGCCTCGTTCAGCCGCGCCAGGAAGCGGACGCGCGAACCGGGTAGGCGATGCTCGTTGTTGCCCAGCACGGACGGATGCACCGGCAGCGCGGTTTGCTGGATGACGGGACAGCGAAAAGCCTCGCGCGCCTGCCGCCACGTCACCCGAATGCGGTCCTTCAGTTCATCTAGCGCAGCGTCCGCGCCGGCCGCGTCCAGCCCGGCAGTGACGCCGGCCGCAAGGTGATACCCGTCCAGCGACAGCAGCACTGCGGTCGGCTTGAACGCATAAAGTTCCGAATCGGGATCGGACAGTTCCTGCGCGTACTGGCCGAAGTCGTTCTCATAGGTGTCGATCCAGATGCCGCGCCGCAGTCCGGCGACGCGAATGGCCGGCAGCAGATGCGTCAGCGTGGCGGAGCCCAGCACCGCCAGCCGCACCGGCTTGGTGGCGAGGCCGGCAGGCTGCACCGGGAATGCGCGCCGCACCGTTTCGTCCAATGCGTTGGTCAGCACGAAGTTCAACCGCGCATTGGCCAGCGCAACGGCCTCGTTCCACGCGGTGTCGGGAGCGCCGCCCAGGGCGCGCAAGCGGGCACGCCAGTCGGGGATCGTCGGCAGCCAGTGCAGTTCGGTCACGTCGGATGTTCCTGGCGCGAGGAAGGCCGATCATCGCGGCCGGGCGGTGGCTTGCGAAGCACGCGCCTGGACGCTGGGGTAACACCACGCCAACCCGCATTCAACAAAAACGGCGCGCGCGACAGAAAACGTTCATGCTTTGGACTTTGGGGACAAAGGTTGCGCGGCTTCCCACGCGGCGCTGATCGGCTAGGCTGGCCAGGGCAGGAAACGGGAGAAAACAGGCATGAGCGACATCCGCGTGGTGGCCACCGGGCTGCGCTTTCCAGAGGGGCCCGTCGCGATGCGCGACGGCTCCGTGGTGTTGGTGGAGATCGAGCGCCAGACCGTCAGCCGCGTCGCACCGGACGGCACCGTGACGGTGGTGGCGCACACGGGCGGCGGGCCGAACGGGCTCGCGGTCGGACCGGACGGCGCGTTCTACGTGTGCAACAACGGCGGTTTCCTGTGGCGCACCGAGATGAACATGCTCCGCCCCGCCGGCGTGCCGCCCGACTACACCGGCGGACGGATCGAACGCGTGGACCCGAAGACCGGCGCGATGTCCGAGCTGTACGACCATTGCGGGCCGCACAAATTGCTCGGCCCCAACGACCTGGTGTTCGATACCGAGGGCGGCTTCTATTTCACCGATCTCGGCAAGGCGCGGGCGCGCGATCGCGACTGGGGCGGGGTATATTACGCCCTGGCCGACGGCTCGAAGATCGTCGAGGTGGCGCATCCGGTCCTGACGCCGAACGGCATCGGCCTGTCGCCGGATGGTCGCGTGCTATACGTGGCGGAGACCGAAACCGCGCGCCTGTGGGCGTTCGATATCGAATCTCCGGGCGTGGTGAAGAAAGCCGGCTTCCCATCGCCGCACGGCGGACGGATCATCGCCGGGCTCGGCGGCTTCCAGCGCTTCGACAGCCTGGCGGTGGACGCCGAGGGAAACATCTGCGTCGCCACGCTGGTGAACGGCTCGGTCAGCGTGATCGCGCCGGACGGGACATTGCTGCGGCAGGTGGCGATGCCCGACATGTTCTGCACCAACATCTGCTTCGGCGGGCCTGACCTGCGCACCGCCTACATGACACTGTCAGGCAGCGGCAAGTTGGTAGCCATGGACTGGCCCGAACCTGGATTGCCGCTGGCATACGAGGCGTAACAATAAACCTCTCCCGCGAAAGCGGGAGAGGTCGAGATGCGAAGCATCGAGGGTGAGGGTGATCGGGCCGCACGCAGTCCACTCCCACCCTTCGCCCACCACCACCGGAGAAACCCACCCATGAAAATCACCAAGATCGGCACCCGCGAATACCGCTGGCCCCGTCACAAGCCGATCGCCAACGGCAAGCACACCTACACGCACGTCAACTTCGCCGTGGTGGAGATCGAAACCGATGACGGCATCACCGGCGTCGGCCTCGGCGGCGCCGGCCGTATCGAGCGCGCCACCATCGAACACCTCACCCCGCTGCTGATCGGCGAGGACCCGATCGACGTCGAGCGCCTGTGGCACAAGATGTGGGTGCCGAAGCTGGTCGGCCGCCGCGGCCTGACCACGCGGGCGATCGCCGCGATCGATATCGGCCTGTGGGACATCCGCGCCAAATACGCCCGCCTGCCGCTCTACAAATTGCTCGGCGGCTTCCGCGACCGCGTGCCGACCTACATCGCCGGCGGCTATTACGAAGAGGGCAAGGGACTGCGCGAACTCGCCCAGGAGATGGAAGCCAATCTGCGCATGGGCGCGAAAGCGGTGAAGATGAAAATCGGCGGCGTCTCCATCGCCGAGGACGTGGCGCGCGTGCGCCAGGCGCGCGAGGCGATCGGTCCCGACGTCAAGCTGATGGTCGATGCCAATTGCGCGTATCGCTGCTACGAAGCCATCCAGATTGCCAAGCGTATCGAACAATACGACATCTTCTGGTTCGAGGAACCGGTGATGCCGGACGACTACGACGGCCACCGTCGCCTGGCGCAGGCGACCAGCATCCCGATCGCCACCGGGGAGAACGAATATACGCGCTACGGCTTCCGCGACCTGATCAAGCACGAATGCGCCGCGATCCTCAATGCCGATGCGAAAGTGCTCGGCGGGGTCACGGAGTTCATGAAGGTGGCGGCGCTGGCGCAGGCCAACGACCTGGACATCGCGCCGCACGGCTCGCAGGACATTCACGTGCATTTGGTCGCGGCGATCAGCAACGGGCTGATCCTGGAGTTCTACCGCGACACCGTCGATCCGATGTGGGGGCGCGTCTACCACCACACGCTGAAACTGAACGCCGACGGCACGGTCAGCCCGCCCGACGTGCCCGGCATCGGCGCCGATCCGAACCACGAATCGCTGGCCGAGTTCCGCGTGGCGTAAGCAAGCAAGAAAGCAAATTCACCACAAAGTTAGCCAGCGGCCGCGGCCGCATCCCCATGGCTCGAAATCGCTCGCGCGGGAGACAGGCCGCTCGGTTCGGGCTATTTCCATGGTAGACACAAAGGCACGAAGATTCAGGCGTCACACGGTCAAGCCATATCTTCGTGCCTTTGTGTCTTTGTGGTGAATTCTGCTTTCTTCAGCCACCAACACCCCAGTCACCGCACCCAAACGCGAGGAACCCTCCCATGCCCAAAGTCCTCATCATCCACGGCGCCGGCATGAACATGCGCGGCAAGGTGCAGACCGACATCTTCGGCCCGATGAAACTCCCCGAATACGACGAGCGCATCCGCAGCTACGCCGCCGAACTCGGCGTGGAGATCGAGATCTTCCACTCCAATATCGAAGGCGAGGTGGTCAACAAACTGTACGACGCCAACGACCGCGGCTTCGATGCCGCCCTGTTCAACCCGGCCGGTTTCTCCCGTGGCTACCCCGCGCTGGTCGCGGCGATCAACCAGGTGGCGTTCCCGACGATCGAAGTGCACATGTCCAACCCCGTGCGCCGCGGCCCGGTGTCGGATACCGCAACGGTCAGCCGAGGCATGGTCACCGGGTTCGGCATCGCCGGCTATTACCTCGCCCTGCGCGGCGTCCGCGACATGCTGGCGAGGTGATTGCTCACTCCGGCGGTTCGAATGCCATCGCCACGCCGTTCATGCAGAAGCGCTGTCCGGTCGGGCGCGGGCCGTCGGGAAAGACGTGCCCCAGATGGCCGCCGCACTGGCTGCAATGCACCTCGGTGCGAGTCATGAACAGGCTGCGGTCTTCGGTGGTGTCCACCGCGCCTTCCAGCGGTGCGTAGAAGCTCGGCCAGCCGGTGCCGCTCTCGAACTTCGTGTCCGACGCGAACAGTTTTTGGCCGCAGCCGGCGCAGACGAACACGCCGCTCCGCTTCTCCTGGTTCAGCGGGCTGGTGCCGGCGCGCTCCGTGCCGTGCTTGCGCAGCACAGCGAACTGCGCCGGAGTCAGCTTCTGCCGCCACTCCTCCTCGCTGTGCTGCACCGGAAATTTCTCCCCCGCTTCCGCGTGGCCACCGCCAAACAACCGCTTCATTCTTTGCACTCCTCGCTCGATCCGTCCGTCATGTATGCATAGTAGCGGCGATTTTCACGCGTGCGAGACACATCGCCGGCCGCGCCCGGGACGCCGCCGCCCTTGCCGGAAGCCGCGACAGACGCCTTGATATGTGCCCCAAGGGGCAGAACCAGGAGCGCAGGGCATGACCACTCGTTTCGCAGGACGCTCGGCCGTCGTCACCGGCGGCGTCTCGGGGATCGGCGAGGGCATCGCCCAGCGCCTGGCGGCCGAAGGCGCCCGTGTCAGCCTGTGGGACCGCGACGCCGCGGCGCTCGCCAAGGCCGAGGCCCCGCACAAGGTCGCGCTCGACGTCACCGATCCCGCCGCCGTGCAGCGCGCCGCCGAGGCAACCGCCGCGACGCTCGGCAAGATCGATATCCTGGTTACATCAGCCGGCATCACCGGGCCGAACCACCCGACCTGGGACTATCCCGTCGCCGAGTGGGACCGCGTCATCGACGTCAACCTGAAGGGCGTCTTCTACTGCAACCGCGCCGTCGTGCCGTTCATGCAGAGCGCCGGCTACGGCCGCATCGTCAACATCGCCTCGATCGCCGGCAAGGAAGGCAACCCGAACGCCTCAGCCTATTCCGCCTCGAAAGCCGGAGTGATCGCGTTGACGAAGGCGCTCGGCAAGGAACTTGCCAACACCGAAATCCGCGTCAACTGCGTCACCCCGGCAGCCGTCAAGACGCCGCTGTTCTCGCAGATGACGCAGCAGCAGATCGACTGGATGCTATCGAAAATTCCCATCGGCCGGTTCGGCGGTATCGATGAAGTCGCCGCGCTGGTCTGCTGGCTGGCCAGCGAGGAATGCAGCTTCTCCACCGGCGCGGCATTCGACATCTCCGGCGGCCGGGCAACGTATTGAGCAAGGAACCCACGATGGATGCCGAGACGCTAGCCTTCACCCCGGCGGTCACGATCGCCGAACTGATCCGCACCAAACAGCTTTCCCCCGTAGAATACCTCCAATCCCTGCTCGCGCGGATCGAACACTACGAACCCCGCGTGAACGCATTCGCGCATCTCGACGCCGGGCCGGCGATGGACGCGGCGAAGCGGGCGGAAGCCGTGTTGCTAAGCGGAGAGCACATCGGCCGCCTGCACGGCATCCCCGTCACCATCAAGGATCTTGCGATCACCAAGGCCATGCCGACGCAGCACGGCAGCAAGATTTTCGCCGGCCACCAGCCGACCGAGGACGCACCCTTCGTGACGCGATGTCAGGACGAAGGTGCGATCATTCTCGGCAAGACCACCACATCGGAGTTCGGCTGGACCGGCGTGTCGCACAGCCCGCTGACCGGCATCACGCATAACCCGTGGAAGCACGGCTACAATGCCGGCGCCTCCTCGGCCGGCGCGGGCGCCGCCGCCGCCGCGGGCTTCGGTCCGCTGCACCAGGGCAGCGACGGCGCCGGATCGATCCGCATGCCGTCGCATTTCTGCGGCGTGTTCGGGTTGAAGCCGAGCTTCGGCCGCGTGCCGTCCTATCCGGTGGGTGTCGGCGATTTAACCTCGCATACCGGCCCGATGAGCCGCACGGTGGCCGACAGCGCCTTGCTGCTGGAGGTGATGTCCGGCCCGCACGTGCTCGATTACACCTCGCTTGAGGCCGGCCCCGCGCACTACCTGTTGCGCCTGCACGGAGGCATCAAAGGCAAGCGCATCGCCTTCAGCCCCGATCTCGGCCTTGCGCGGGTCGATCCCGACGTTGCGACATTGGTAAAAGCCGCAGCGCAGCGCTTCACCGAACTTGGCGCGCATGTCGAGGAAGCACCAACCCCCTGGGCCGCTGCGGGCCCCGAAATGATCCGCTTCTTCTGGGCTGCCCACATGACGCGCCTGGCGCCGCATCTTGCGAAATGGGAATCGCAGATGGACCCCGGCCTGGTGGCCTGCATCAAGGCGGCACAGAATTACTCCGTCGCCGAATATCAAGCCATGCGCGAGCGCAAGATGGCCTATATCGCCGCGATCCATCGCTGGTTCGAAAACTGGGACTTCCTGCTGACGCCGTCAGTGTCGGTCGCGGCATTCCCGGCAGAGCAATTGATGCCGTCGCATTGGCCGCAGCACGAGTGGGACTGGGTAAGCTGGGCGGAGTTCTCCTACCCCTTCAACATGTCCTGGAACCCGGCAGCCAGCGTGCCCTGCGGCTTCACCGCGGACGGATTGCCGGTGGGGTTGCAGATTGTCGGCCGGCGCTTCGACGATCTCGGCGTACTGCAAGCGTCGGCGGCATTCGAGCAAGCGCAACCCTGGGCCGATAAGCGGCCGAGCCTCGGGTGACTGCCCTGCGCGGTGCCAAATTCGGCGCGGTATGGCAGTATGGTCGTTGCCAAAGGCCAAGATGATGGATTACGCTTTTTTGCACGTTTGGACGCGCCGTCCATCTCGCGAGCCAGGAGACATCAATTAGAATCGCGTCCTTGCACACTCGGATTTTGGCTGCCGCACGGTCCTTCTGTCGCTGCTGCTCGGGCTCGCATCCTGCAACCAGGGCCCCACGACAGCATGCCTCACGCCCACCACCACGTGTGCGCTCGACCAACCCTACGTCGTCACCGGAACCGAGTGCCACTGTGGCGACTCCAAGGGCAACGCCGTTACGCGGTAAGCGTTGCGGCGGCACATGACAAAGGGGCCGCTACGCTGAACCGACGGTGGGTGGTTGGCTTTAGAGTACCAGCATGTCGGGCATGAACCACGCACTCAACGCCTTTCTCCTCGGCTTCCCTGCACTGTTCTCCATCGTCAATCCGATCAGCGGGGCTTTCATCTTTCGCGAGGTGACCGCCGATCGCACCCAGGATCGCGCCGGCATCGCACGGCAGGTCGCACTCTATTCCCTCGTGGTGATGATGGTGGCGCTGTGGGCCGGGTCGTATGTGCTGGCGATCTTCGGCATCACCCTGGCGGCGCTGCGCGTCGCCGGCGGCATCGTCGTGGCGATCAGCGGGTGGAACCTGCTGAACAGCCCTGAACGCCACGAAGCGAGGAAACAGGAGCAGGCGGCGCCGACCGCCGGCGTGGACGACATCGCGATGTTTCCGCTGACCATCCCGTTCACCACCGGCCCCGGAACGATATCGGTCGCCGTGGCGCTCGGCTCCAGCCATCCGCGGCAGCCCGAGCAACTCGTGTGGTTCTTCCTCGGAATGACCGCGGCAGCGGTGGCCCTGGCGGCGGTGATCTGGATCACCTACCGTTCGGCCGATCGTATCTCGCGCCTGATGGGGCCCCGCGGCAGCCGCACCGTCACCCGGCTATCGGCCTTCCTGCTGCTCTGCATCGGCGTGCAGATTCTGATCATCGGGGTGGAAGACGTGCTCGGCCCGCTATTGGCCCAGCGCTGACCCGCCCCGGAGACGCAGCGACGATAGAAGGAAACACAACATGGCGTTCTCGATGTACGATGCCTGCGTGCCGGTATGCGCGCAGATGCTCTCGGGCCTTGCCGGCGTGATCGACAAGGCCGCGGCACAGGCCGCGGCGAAGAAATTCGACGAGGCGGTGATGCTCGCCGACCGGTTGTATCCGGACATGTTCACGCTCGGCCGGCAGATCCGCCAGGCGACCGATTTTGCCCGCAACGCGCCGGGCCGCCTTGCCGGCGTGACGCTGCCGGAATTTCCCGCCACCGACGATACCAGCTTCGCCGAAGCGAAGACGCGCATCGAAAAGTCGCTGGCGTTCGTCAAGGATTTTGCTGCCGCGCAGATCGAGGGCACCGAAGACAAGGAGATCTCCTGGACCGCCGGGACACGGCAAATGTCCTTCAAGGGCCGTGCCTATCTGCTGCACTTTTGCCTGCCCAATCTGTTCTTCCACACCACCACCGCGTACAACATCCTGCGTCACCGCGGGATCGAGATCGGCAAGCGGGACTTCCTGGGTACGTTCTGATCCAGCAACCTCTCCCGCGAGAGCGGGAGAGGTCGAGACGCGAAGCGTCGAGGGTGAGGGCGATCGGGTCGGCACGCTCTTTCTTCGTGTCCGCGTGATGAGAGGGACCGTGCCGGCCCGATCACCCTCACCCTCGGTGCTTCGCACCTCGACCTCTCCCCCGCTCCCGCGGGAGAAGATTCCTCAACGTAGCGGCCATGACACGGGTGGAGCGCACCACAACGTCCGTACGTCACCGTCAAGCGACTGGCCTTCTATAATCCTCGATCAGAGGAGACGTTGTCCAAGCTGCATGATCACGATACCGTGATCCCGCGGCGAAACCGCCTGCCGCCATCAATCTCAAATGTAGCGTGCGGCCCGTGCCGCCGGCCCGATCGCCGCAAGCTCCGTTTCTGCCTGCAAACCAGCTACCCACCATGCGGAGACCAGTCAGTACCGGATATGGGCCCGCTCAACTATCTGCCCCTGACGCTGCCATTCTTCGCTGCCCTGGTGGCGGTGTTCGTCGCATTCGTCGTGTTCATCGAAATCCGCGCGCTGCGCTATGCCTACCTTCGGGTCGGTGTCAGCTTCTCGAGCTGCCATGCTGCTGTTGCTCGCCTCATTATTCGGTAGCTATATCAATATTCCGGTCGCGCAATTGCCGGAACGCGTGGTCAGCTCGGGCCACGTGATCACATCCTACGGGATGCAGTATGTCATTCCCTCGGTCACGGAATGGCCGGGCACGGTGATCGCCGTCAACATCGGCGGGGCGGTCATCCCCACTGCGTTGTCGCTCTACTTGCTCGCCAGGAATCGAATCTGGGGCCGCGGCCTTGTGGCCGTCGCCCTGGTGGCGGCGCTGTGTCACTATGTGGCGTATCCCGTCCACGGTCTTGGCATTGCCATCCCGCCCTTCGTGCCACCTATCGCAGCGACGGTCGTCGCGCTGGTGTTGTCGCCGCTGCAAGCCGCGCCGCTGGCTTACATCGGCGGCAGTCTCGGCACCCTGCTCGGGGCAGATCTTCTCAATCTCGACAAAATCCAGGGCCTCGGCGCACCGGTCGCTTCGATTGGCGGTGCGGGGACTTTCGATGGCATTTTCCTGGCCGGTGTCCTCGGCGTGCTCTTCGCCAGTTTGCTCGGGCCGCGCGGCTCGCCGAAGCGCAGATCGCGGCGAGGTTCGGTCCCGTCCTGGCCGGCGAGGTAACTGCTCCCGCGGGAGCGGGAGAGGTCAAGGGCGCGCAGCGCACGAGGGTGACGGTGATCGGGTCGGCACGTAGCAGGTAGAGCGTAGCGTGCCGACCCGATCGCCCTCACCCTCGCCGCTACGCGTCTCGACCTCTCCCGCTCCCGCGGGAGAGGTTAGCCTACCCGGTTATCCACCAGCTCGGTCACCACCGCAGGATCGGCCAGCGTCGACGTATCCCCCAGGCTGTCCGTCTCGTTCGCGGCGATCTTGCGCAGGATCCGCCGCATGATCTTGCCGCTGCGCGTCTTCGGCAGCGCCGGAGCCCACTGGATCGCGTCGGGAGAAGCGATCGGCCCGATCTCCTTACGCACCCAGGCCACCAATTCCTTGCGCAATTCGTCCGTTGGTTCCTCGCCCAGCTTCAAGGTCACGTACGCGTAAATACCCTGGCCCTTGATGTCGTGCGGGAATCCGACCACCGCCGCCTCGGCCACTTTCGGATGCGACACCAGCGCGCTCTCGACCTCCGCGGTACCCATGCGGTGGCCGGACACGTTGATCACGTCATCGACCCGCCCGGTGATCCAGTAATACCCGTCCTCGTCGCGCCGAGCCCCGTCGCCGGTGAAGTACAGCCCCTTGAACGTCGAGAAATACGTCTGCACGAAACGCTCATGGTCGCCGAACACGGTGCGCATCATGCCCGGCCACGCATCCGCCAGGCACAGATTACCCTCGCACGCCCCGTGCAACTCGTGCCCGTCGCCATCGACGATCATCGGCCGCACCCCGGGCAGCGGCAGCGTCGCCGAGCCCGGCTTCAGCGCCGTTGCCCCCGGCAGCGGCGAAATCAGAATCCCGCCCGTCTCGGTCTGCCACCACGTATCGACGATCGGGCAGCGATGCTCGCCGACCACGCGGTGATACCACAGCCACGCCTCCGGATTGATCGGCTCGCCGACGCTGCCGAGAATCCGCAGCGACTTCCGCGAGGTCTTGCGCACCGGCCCCTCGCCGTCGCGCATCAGCGCCCGGATCGCCGTCGGCGCCGTGTAGAAGATGTTGACCTTGTGCTTATCCACCACCTGCCAGAAGCGCGAGCTGTCGGGATAATTCGGAATCCCCTCGAACATCAGCGTCGTCGCGCCGTTCGCCAGCGGGCCATAGACGATGTACGAATGCCCGGTCACCCAGCCGACATCCGCGGTGCACCAATAGATTTCGCCCGGCTGATAGTCGAACACGTATTCATGCGTGAAGCTGGCCCACACCATGTAGCCGCCGGTGGTGTGCAGCACGCCCTTCGGCTTCCCCGTGCTGCCGGAGGTGTAGAGGATGAACAGCGGGTCCTCGGCATTCATCTCGCGCGGCGGACAGTCCGCCGAGGCCGCCGCGCACAGCGCCGCATAGTCGTGGTCGCGGCCCTCCTGCATCGTCACCTTGCCGCCGGTGACCTGCACCACGATGACGTTCTTCACGTCGGGGCATGACTTCAGCGCCGCGTCGGCATTCGCCTTCAGCGCCACGGTACGTCCGCCGCGGCGGCCCTCGTCGGCGGTGATCAGGATCTCCGACCCGCAGTCCTGTAGGCGGTTGGCCAGGCTGTCAGGCGAGAACCCGCCGAACACCACCGAGTGGACCGCGCCGATCCGGGCACAGGCCAGCATCGCGACCGCCGCTTCCGGCACCATCGGCAGGTAGATCGTGACGCGGTCGCCCGGCTTGACCCCCAGCCCCTTCATCGTATTGGCCAGCCGGCAAACCTGTTCGTGCAACTCGCGATACGTCACCTGCTTCGACGTCGCCGGATCGTCGCCTTCCCAGATGATCGCCACGCGGTCGCCATGCGTCGCCAGATGCCGGTCGAGGCAGGAGGCGGATGCGTTCAGCGTGCCGTCCTCGAACCACTTGATCGACACGTTGCCGCTGAAGCCGGTGTTCTTGATCTTCGTCGGCGGCTTCATCCAAGCGATGCGCCGCGCCTGTTCCGCCCAGAACCCGTCCGGATCGCGCGCGGCATGTTCGTACATGTCGCGGTAGCGCGCTTCAGCTGACGTGCGCCTTCGCGGCGATTTCCGGCCGCACCGGAAAGATCTCTCCCACGTGTTGCACCGTATCCGGCATGGACGTGCACTCCTCTCCATTCGTGACTGTCAGGTCAAAGTCCCGCATTTTTGGGCACGTAGACGATGCCGTCCTTGATCTGGATCATGACGGGCTCCAGCCGGTCGCCGCGGCAGGGCCCGCGGATGCAGAGCCCGTCGGCGATCTGGAACTCGGCGCCGTGCGTGGCGCAGATGATACGGCTGCCGTCGGCTGACAGGAAGCGGTCGGGCGTCCAGTCCAGCGGCGTGCCGATATGCGGGCAGGCGTTGACGTAGACAAACACGGCGTCGCCCTGGCGCACCGCCATCAGCCCGGTGAACCCGCCGGGCGCCGGAGGAAAACCCTTGGCGCCGCCGTCAGGAATGTCCTGCAGGCGGCACAGCGCCCGGTCTTCGTCCGCTTTGATCACCGCTTCCATCCGCCCATGCGGCAAATCTTGTCCCAATGCGGCTTCGATACCGGCACCACGGACAGCCGCGAGAGCCGCACCAGCGCGAGGTCGGCGAAGTCCGGATCGGCCTTGATCGCCGCCAGCGTCACCGGCTTCGGCATCGGCCCGACGGCCTTCATGTCGACGCTTACCCAATCGCCCTTTTCCGCTGTCGGGTCGGGGTACGCCTCGCGCACCACCTCCACGATGCCGACGATCTCCTTGCCTTCGTTGGAGTGGTAGAAGAACGCCCGGTCGCCGCGCTGCATCGCTTTCAGGTTCAGTTTGGCGGAGTGGTTGCGCACGCCGGTCCAGGGCTCGACGCCGTGGGCGACCTGCTGGTCCCAGGAGAAGGCGTCGGGTTCCGACTTCACCAGCCAGGACCGGGTCATGGCAATCTCTTCCCCCTCCCGCTTGCGGGAGGGGTTAGGGGAGGGTGCACCGTGCGCCACGAAACACCCTCCCCTGGCCCCTCCCGCAAGCGGGAGGGGGAAAGGGGCGATTGACCTAGCTCAATGCGAACCGTCCGGTCGGCGACGATCATCGCCAGCATGAATTTTCCTCCAGGGCTCTCCCGGGTGCCGGGAAGGTTTCCAACACTAAGGCAATGCCGTCCGCCTTCAAACTGCGGCGCGCATGCGGTAGGTTGATCGAGTGGACGCGCAATCCTTGACAGCCCCCCCTGCCGGCGCAGGGCGGTCTTTGCATCGTTTCGCCAACCCGGGGCAGTTTTTGCGCCTGTCGGGCGCGGTCCTGCCATGGGTATCGGCCGGCGCCCTGGTGCTGACCGGAATCGGTCTGGTCTGGGGCCTGTTCTTCGCTCCCGCCGACTGGCAGCAGGGCGACGCGGTTCGCATCATGTATATCCATGTGCCGTCCGCGTGGCTGGCTTCCGCCGGCTACATGGGCCTGGCGATCTGTTCCGTGCTGTCGCTGGTCTGGCGCCACCCGCTGGCGGATCTCGCGGCGGCGGAAATCGGTCCGGTCGGCGCCGGCTTCACCGCCCTTTGCCTGGCCACCGGCAGCCTGTGGGGCAAGCCGATGTGGGGCGCCTGGTGGGTGTGGGACGCGCGGCTGACCTCGGTCCTGGTGCTGTTCTTCCTGTATCTCGGTCACGTCGCCCTGGTGCGGGCGTTCGACGACCCGGTCAGGGGCTATCGCGCCGGAGCCATCCTCGCGCTGATCGGCGTGGTCAACCTGCCGATTATCAAGTTCAGCGTCGATTGGTGGAACACCCTGCATCAGCCGGACACCATCACCCTCACCGGCGCACCCAGCATGTATCTGGGCATGCTGTGGCCGCTGGCTTTCTCCACGCTGGGCTATTCGCTGGCATTCGCCGCCATCGTGCTGGCGCGCACCCGCGCCGCGGTGATGGAACGTCGCATCCGCGGCCTGCTGATGGCACGCGCCTCGTCGCAGGAGGCGGCACCATGACCCATTTGCCGTTCATCGCCGGGTCGTATGCCTTGGGCATCCTCGTCCCGGCTGGTTTCGCGCTGTCCGCCTGGCTGCGGCTCGGCGCGGCGCGGCGGCGGCTCGCCGTCATCGATCCGCGCAACAAGGGGCCGGGCGCCGGCGCGCGCCGCACGGCAGAGGCGCCTGACAGCCGGGGGCCACGCCATGATGACCCGCAAACGCCGCCGGCTTTGGATACTGGTCGCCTGTGGCGTCGGCTTCGGCTCTGCCACCGCGCTGACCCTGTCGGCGTTCAGCAGCAACCTGGTGTTCTTCGTCTCTCCCTCCGACCTGGCGAAGCAACCGGACAACGGCCGCAGCGTCCGCCTGGGCGGCCTGGTGAAGGAGGGCAGCGTCCACCGCGAGACCGTCAACGGCCATCCGGTCGCGAGCTTCGGCGTCACCGACGGCAACAACACCGTCAAGGTCAACTACAGCGGCATCCTGCCCGACCTGTTCCGCGAGGGGCAGGGCGTGGTCGTGCTCGGCAATTTGCAGGCGGGCGGCACGTTCCACGCCTCCGAGGTGCTGGCCAAGCACGACGAGAACTACATGCCGAAAGAGGTCGCCGACGCGCTGAAGAAGTCCGGGCATTGGGACCCCGCATCCGGTCCGCCGCCGCCCGCCTCGACCTGGGACGCGATGGCCGTCAAACACCCCGGGGGATGACCGGCACGCTGCCGCGCCGCGCCCTTCTGCTTGCCCCGACCGGCGCCGTCCTGCTGGGTGGCGCCGCGGCGCTCGTGCTGCGCGAACGCCAGCGGCAGGACAGCGATGCGCCGGAGGCTTTGCCCAACCTGTTGGTGGGCCGGCCGGTGCCGGCATTCTCGTTGTCGGGACTTGATGCCCGGCCCGGCTTTGCCGGCGCGGACATCGTGGCCGCCCAGGGACCGCTATTGCTCAACTTTTTTGCCTCCTGGTGCGTTCCCTGCGTGCAGGAGATGCCGGTGCTGCTGCGGCTGGCACATGGCGGACTGGCGGTTTGGGGGATCGACTATCGCGACAAGCCCGACGACGCGGCCGGTTTCCTGCAAAGCAATGGCGATCCGTACCGGCGAATCGGGTGCGACAGGTCGGGCGGGGCAGGGGATGCGTTCGGGCTATACGGCCTACCCTCGAGTTTCCTGGTGGATCGCGGCGGCGTCGTGCGCTGGTCCTGGGCGGGCGGCCTGAGCGACCGCATCGTCAGCCGGTATCTCGATCCCCTGTTGCGCGCGTAGAGATTGGACCGTCTCTGTTTCGCCAGGGTGTATCGTAAATCGCGTAAGCGTAGCGGCGACGACACATCGTTGCGCTGACCTGGTTCACGGCATACCGGGCGCCTGACCCGGTGGTCGGCATGACGGGGAGCAGGGAGGTGTCGGCCGGAGAAGCGCCGGCCTTGCCTCACGCGGCGGCAACGATCCGCATCGTCTCACCCAGTAGCTCCAGCCCGAGGTCGATCTCCTCCTCCCGCACCGTCAACGGCGGTGCGATGCGCATCACGCCACCCGAAGCTCCAGCACGCACGATGTTCGCGCTCAGCCCCAGTTCCAGGGCGCGGTCGGTGACCGTGTCCGAGAGCTCCGCCGCCGACCGCCGCTGCCCCCCGTCCTCGTCCACGAACTCAAGCCCGAGCAATAGCCCGCGGCCGCGCACGTCGCCGATCCAGGGGTGTTGCGACTGCAAGGCGCGCAGACCCTCCTTCAGCCGCTTTCCCATCACCGCGGCACGCGCCGCCAAGCGGTCGCGCTGCACGATCTCCAGCACCTTCAGGCCGACCGACGCCGGCAGCGGATCGTTGACGTGCGTCGTGTAGAACAGGAAGCCGCGCTCGTCGCATGTCGCGCTGATCGCCTCGCTGGTCATCACCGCGGACAGCGGCAGGCCGGCCCCCAGGGTCTTCGACAGCACCAGGATGTCCGGCACGACCCCGTCGCGTTCGAACGCGAACATCGTGCCGGTGCGGCCCAACCCGGTCTGCGCCTCGTCGAGGATCAGCAGCATGCCGCGCTCCTCGCACTTGCGGCGCAGCGCGCACAGGTAGCCCTCCGGCAGTTCGATGATGCCGCCGCTGGACAGGACCGGCTCGGCAATGAAGGCGGCGAGGTTGCCGGTGCTCTGGCGGTCCACCAGGGCGAACGCGTCGTCCAGTTCGGCCTGCCACGACACACCCGGGAAGCGGGGGCGGAACGCGTTCGGTGCCGGAATGGCGAAGGAGCCGACCGCGGCGGGTCCATAGCCGCGCCGCCCCGCCTTGTAGGTCGCGGACGCCGCGCCGCCAGTCATGCCGTGCCACGACTGCGCGAAGCCGACGACTTCCCAACCGCCGGTTACCAGCTTGGCGATCTTGATCGCCGCCTCGTTCGCCTCGCCGCCGGTGGAGAGCAGCATGACGCGGGGCAGGGCAGGGACGTGCGCGGCAAGGGCTTCGGCCAGGTCCACCACCGGAGCGCTCAGCATCGACGAGAACAGATGGTCGAGCCGGCCGGCCGCGTCGCGCACGGTGGCGACGATTTCGGGATGGCAGTGGCCGAGGATGGCGCTCATCTGGCCGGAGGTGAAGTCCAGCACGCGGCGGGCATCGGCGTCGTAGACGAAGCAGCCCTCGGCGCGCACCGGCACGAAGGGCACGAACGAACCGCCGTAGCGCAGCATGTGGCGCCGCGCGCGCGACCAGAATTCGGTGTTCGTGGCAGCCACGATTGCGTCCATGCCGCTATCTCCCATCGCTATCGGCCAGGCGGGCGGCCACTTGCCGTCCCTCAGGTGGAGATTGCTGTGTTGCTCCACTCGCGGCAATGACGACTGGTGGCTGCCTGCCGGGGCGCGCAAGAAACAAGGTCCTCCCCACTCCCCTTGAGGGCTTGAGCCGCGAAGCGGCTCAAGCCCTCAAGGGGAGTGGGAGTTTCTTGTTTCTGTTTCCGCAGAAAATTCAGAGGCGTACGGCGAACTCCGTATTGCTCAGCCGTCGCCTGCCGCTTATCATCCGTTCTGTATTTGCGAATGATTCGCAACTGAGGAGCGTGCGCCAAGATGGGCCAGGATTTCAACCGCATCGCGCGAAGCTGCGAGCGGGCCGTGGTGACCGCCTATCGCGAACTACGCCAGATCGGGTCCGACGACCTCGCGGCCTTCCAGGCCTGCACATCGCTCTATCGCATCCACCACCCGGAGGCGTCGATCAACGAGGCGCGCCGGTTGGTCGCTGAATGGATCGACCATCATGTCGTCCGTCTCCAGGAAGGCCCGACACCAGGCTGCGCCTGCGACTGATATTCGCAGCCGGCCCGCGGCCCACGCAACCATGACCGCCACCGCGTCAGAAATGTCTCCAGCGGTGGACTGCCCGCTGTGTCCTCGGCTGGTCGGCTATCGGGTCAGCAACCGCGCGGCCAATGCCACATGGTTCAATGCGCCGGTGCCGAGCTTCGGCGCAATCGACGCCCGGCTGCTGATCGTCGGCCTGGCGCCCGGCGTGCGCGGCGCCAACCGCACCGGCCGCCCCTTCACCGGAGATTTCGCCGGCACCCTGCTCTACCAAACGCTGCTGCGTTTCGGCCTCGCCAAGGGAGACTATCGGGCGGACCCCGAGGACGGATTGACCCTGGTGGATACGCGGGTGACCAATGCCGTGCGTTGCGTGCCGCCAGGCAACCTGCCGAAGCCGCTGGAGATCGGCGCCTGCAATGGCTTCCTCGCGGCTGAGATCGCCGCCATGCCGCGGCTCGCATGTGTGCTGGCGTTAGGCGGGGTGGCGCATGGCGCAGTGCTGCGTGCCATCGGTTTGCGCGCCAGTCATGTGCGCTTTCAGCATGGGACAATACACGCATTGCCGAGTAAAGTGCATCTCGCCGACAGCTATCATGTGTCGCGGCTGAATACGAATACTGGCCGTCTGACGACGGCAATGTTCGAATCGGTTGTGCGCGACGTGTTGACGTGTCTGGGCTGAGTGACCCTTCTTGTGTTAGTTGTGCGCCGTAGATGTACCAGGGGGGTTTGTTTCTAATAAGATGTATGAGGGAGTCGTCTTGTTGCGCATATAAGTTGCGCGTGTAAAACAGAGCGCATGAGTTAATACATGCCAACCCTTACTCGAAGCGGCGGGACCACGATCGTGCGTGAGGTGGGTCTGTTCCTTGCCCGGGTACACCGCGAGGTGGGGCTCGCGGAGGCTGTTGCCGGCGGCAAGGCCAACATTGGCGCATTGCGCCGACGCGTCGACGGTACTTCGCTGTCGATACAACATCTGCGTGACCGGCCGCCACAATCAGCGGGCGGCAAAACCAAAAACAGGGGACGCACATGCGGCTAACAGTCTTTACCGACTATACCTTGCGCACCCTGATCTATCTGGCGTTGCGACCGGACCGGTTGGTCACCATCGCCGACATCGCCGAGGCGTACGGCATATCCAACAACCACCTCATGAAGGTGGTGCACCAGCTCGCGCTGTCGGGCGAGGTGGTGACGGTGCGTGGGCAACGTGGCGGGTTGCGGCTGGCGCGCCCGGCCGAGGCGATCAACGTCGGTGCCGTGGTGCGCCGCTCCGAATCGGATCTGGAAATAATGCCCTGCTTCGGGTCGCAGGGGGATTGCATCATCAAGCCCGAATGCGTTCTGGCGAACGCGGTGGACGAGGCGTTGCGCGCATTCCTGGCGACGCTCGACAGCTATACGCTAGCGGACCTGGTGCGGCCTCGCATGGGGCTGGCGCGGTTGTTGCGGATCGAGGAACCGGTTGAGCCGGCGCCCGCCTGAGGTGACGCCGTGGATTGCGCCGCAACCTGTTCGTTACGATTATCATTCTAAATGACCGGCGCGGGTTCCTCGACGCCGAGGCGGAAGGTCGAGGCAATGGCGTAGAATGACCGTGCAGGATCATCCTGGGGGGGAGCGTCGTTTGCGAAACATTGTCGGGACTGCACGCGCCTGGTGTCGCGTGGCTGGGGTCTGCCTTGCGCTGGTGACTGCCGGCGTAGCGCAGGCTGCCGTACCGCTGCCGGCCTATGTCGGTTTGCCGCCGGAGGTGCCGAAGCCCGGAGGCGACCAACTGACCTTCGAGATGTACGGGGAGGCTGAGTTCTATCCCGATCCATCAGCGGATACAGCGGTGGTGCAGCGCGGCAAGCATTGGCATGCGGAGACGAAAATCACCGGAATGGCCGACGATGCTGCGCGTCCGGAGGCCTGGGCCCGGATCAAGCCGGCGTTGCTGCGCTCCGGGTGGACCGTTGTCGCGGAATACGACCAGGCTCCGTTCAGCGCGACGCTGCACTTGCAGAAGAATGGTGTCGATGCGTGGGCCAATATCAATATCTTCGGCACCGACGATATCCGCATGGATGTGGTGGAAATCGGGCAGCCGCCGACGCTGCCTCCGTTCACCGCGCCGGCGGCAACGCCGGAACATGTCGTCGCAGAGCGTGGCGATTTCCCGTACCTGCCGCCGCTGCCGGGCTCGAAGTTCCAATCGGGCCGGCAGGATAGCGCACCGATGACGTTGACGCTGCCGGATACCGATCAGCCGGAGATCGTCGGAACCGGAGAGATCGTGAAATACTACACGGCGCCGGACGGGCTTTCGACTCTGTTGTTCGCGACGGCGTATCATGATGCGATGACCAACGCGGGATGGGCGGTACTTTACCAGTCGCAGGGCATGCACCAGACGGATGCCCTGCTCACCGCGCATTACTCCAGGAATGGGCGGGATATCTGGGCGACGATGCACGGGACGCCGGCCGAGTACAACATTGCGGTGGCGGATGTCGGCGCCAAGGACCTCGGCAGCGAACTGGCCAGAAGCTGCCATGTCGCGCTGTATGGCGTGCTGTTCGATTTCGACAAGGCGACGCTGAAGCCGGAATCCGACCCGATCCTTGGACGGGTGCAGGCGATGCTGATGAAGGACGCGGCGTTGCAGGTTGAAGTGCAGGGCCATACCGATGCGGTCGGCACCGACGCGTACAATCAGACGCTGTCGGACGCGCGGGCGCACTCGGTCGTGGGCTGGCTGACGCAGCATGGCATTGCGGCGGATCGGCTGACGGCGAAGGGCTATGGCAAGACGGTGCCGGTCGCGACCAACGACACCGACGAGGGACGTGCGAAGAACCGGCGCGTCGAGGTGGCTAAAATTGGCTGCAAGCCGAAGTGATGACGGCGAGAATGGTGACGCAGGTTATATGTTTCCTGACAGGTCCTCCCCCTCCCCTTGAGGGAGGGGGCTCCTGATTCCCGGCGATCGTGCGGTCATTCCGTCGCGGCTTTCAACTTGAGCAGTTTGTCGGCGTTGCCATGCGTCAGTTTTTCCATGTCGGCCGGAGCCAATGAGATCCGGTCGAGGAACGCCCGTCCCTGCGCGTTGGACGCATAGGGATAATCCACGGAAAACATGATGCGATCGATGCCGAAGGTTAGCAGCGCGGCGATGAGCGGCGGTTCGGTGAAGATGCCGCTGGTGGTGATCCAGACCTGATCGAGGATCGTTTGGCTGATCGACCGGCCCAGATGCTCGATATCCAGCTTGAAGACTTCGTCGTCGCGCGCCAGCATCATCGGCAACATCTCGCCCATGTGGCCGATGATCAGTTTCAGTTTCGGATGGCGATCGAGCGTGCCGGCCAATACGAGGCGAAGGACATGCAGTGCGGTTTCCGAATGCCAGCCCCAGCCGGCGGCTTCCAGCACTCGGCCGGCGCCGGGTTCCAGGCCGGAGTAATACGCCTCGCGCACGGCTTCCGGCGCCAGATGGGGATGAATGTAGATTGGCACATCGAGTGCCTCCGCCTGGGCAAGGATGGGGTCGTAGCTGGGGTGATCGAGGAAGCGTCCCTCGGTGGTGCCGTTGATCAGTGCGCCGAGAAAGCCCAGTTCCTTGACGGCGCGGCCGAATTCCACGGCGGCTTCATCCGGGCTGCGCATCGGTAGCACGGCGAATCCGGCGAACCGATCAGGATGGCGTGCGACCGCTTCGGCCAGGTGGTCGTTCATCGCGCGCGCCAATGCGACACCGTCCGCGCCCGGTACCAGGTCCGGGCCGGGGCCGGTGCCGGACAGGACCTGCATGGTGATTCCGGACTCGTCCATCAGCAGCAGGCGGCCGGCGCCGAGATCGGGCGCCAGCTCCATCGGGCTTGGTTCGTTCGGCGCGGCGCGGCGCGGGCGGTAGCCTCGGCGGGCGATCGCGTCACGATCGATGTGCGCGGCGAGGGCGGGCGCGGTGAAGTGTTCTTCAAGGGCGACGACACGCATGGTCCGTTCTCCTCCATTGGGCGGGCTCGCTTACAGTCGAGCGATGATCGCGTTGCGCGTCCAGAGCGCCGTAGTTCTAACCTCTCCCGCGGGAGCGGGAGAGGTCGAGGCGCTCTTGCGCCGAGGGTGAGGGTGATCGGGTCGGCTCGCTACGCTCCACCTGCTACGTGCCGACCCGATCACCCTCGCCCTCAACGCTACGCGTCTTGACCTCTCCCGCTCCCGCGGGAGAGGTAATGGGATGTCCGACGATGCGGCCTTCGAGGGCGTCAGCCGGCGCCAGATCCTGACGGCCGTGATCGCATCCGGCCTCGGCTGGGCGCTCGACCTGTTCGACCTCTTCATCTTGCTCTACGTCGCACCGATCGTCGGGCAATTGTTCTTCCCGTCGAGCGTGGCGACGCTGTCTCTGGCCGCGGTCTATGCATCGTTCGCGGTCACCTTGCTGATGCGGCCGGTCGGCTCGGCGTTGTTCGGGTCCTATGCCGACCGGCACGGCCGCAAGGGCGTGATGATCGTCGCGGTCATCGGCGTCGGAGTCAGCACCGCATTGTTCGGTGCGCTTCCCACCATCCAGCAGATCGGCATCGCCGCGCCGATCATCTTTCTCATCCTGCGGCTGGTGCAGGGCATTTTCGTCGGCGGCGTGGTCGCCTCCACCCACACGATGGGCACCGAATCGGTGCCGCCGAAATGGCGCGGCGCCATGTCCGGGCTGATCGGCGGTGGCGGCGGCGGGATCGGCGGATTGATCGCGTCGCTGGTCTATCTCGTGACGTCGGAACTGTTCCCCGGCGACCAGTTCGCGGTGTGGGGCTGGCGCTGCATGTTCTTCTCCGGAATTCTCAGCGCGTTCCTCGGCGTGTTCATTTTCAGCCGGCTGGAGGAGTCGCCGATCTGGGAGCGGTTGAAGCAGGCGCGGCTCGCGCGCGGGGAGATCGTGCCGAGCCACACGCCGGTTCGGTCCCTGTTTTCCCGGGAGTTCCGCACGATCGTGCTAGTCAACATCATGCTGAGCACCGGCGGTGGCGCCGGCAACTATCTGACGATCGGTTTCCTGCCGACCTTCCTGAAGCTGGTGAATCGGATTCCGAACCAGAGCGCGTCGCTGATCCTGATCGGCAGCGGCGTGGTCGCGACCGCGGCCGCACTGGCGATCGGCCATTTCAGTACGTTCTTCGGCCGGCGGCGCACGTTCATCGTCCTTGGTCTGTTGCGGTTGGTGATGCTGCCGGGCGGCATGCTCGCCATGGCCAGCGCGGGCAACGACATGCTGCCGATCGCCGCCTACGCGATGCTGCTGACAGTGCTCAACAGCGGCGGCTACGCGCCGCTGCTGATTTTCTTCAACGAGCGTTTCCCGACCGCGGTGCGTTCGACCGGCACGGGGCTGTCCTGGAATATCGGCTTCGCCATTGGCGGCATCATGCCGTCCATCGTGTCGCTGGCATCGCCCACCACGCAGAGCCTGCCGATGGTGCTGGCCATCTTCCTGGTGGGGATTTCCGTCGTTTATCTGGTTGGCGCGTTCGCCGCGCCGGAGACCGGCCGCAGCCTGCACTGATGCGGCTTGCTTACCTCTTCCGCGCTATGCGCGGGAGAGACACCCCGCATCGCCGGCGATGCGCCACCGGGGATGAAAACGGTGACGCCAATCGTCATCCCCGCGAAAGCGGGGACCCATTCAGCTTGGGTTCCCGCCTTCGCGGGAATGACGACATCGGGTGTCGGGGGAGTTTTCATAGCAGAGCCCCAGCCCCAGCGGGCATTTGCTTGGGCTCGTCCGCAAGCTGGTCGACAACGGCACGGAGCTTGTCGCCTCGCTGCCCGAGAAGGGTAACCTGACGGAATTGCGGAGGCTCCTTGGCGCAGCTCTCCGCACATCTGACCCGTAGCGGGCCGCGCGGCGCACCGCTGAAGTTTTTTCTGCGGGGCCTCTTGCATGAGATCGTATTTCGATATACCTATATCTTCGCTATGTCGAAACTCACTCAGGAGACTATATGTTCCATAGACACAATCACGACCACCACGGCCACGGCCGGCGTTTCGCCCGGGGCGAGCATGACCACGATGAGCATGACGCGGGGCACCACCGGCGGGGCCGGGGCGGGCGTTCCGGCCTCGGCCGGTTCTTCGCGCACGGCGATCTGCGCCTGGTCATCTTGCAACTCATCGCGGAGAAGCCGCGGCACGGCTACGAGATCATCAAGGCGATCGAAGAGCAGGTGGGGGGTGCTTACAGCCCAAGTCCGGGGGTGATCTACCCGACGCTGACGTTGCTCGAGGAGCTTGGCCACGTGACGGTCAGCACCGGCGACGGGGCGAAGAAGCTCCACGCGATCACGCCGGAGGGGCAGGCTTACCTCGACGCCTATCGTCCGGCGTTGGATGCTCTGCGCGCCCGCATGGCCGAGGCCAGCCGCGTGTATGGCGGCGGCCCGCCGGCGCCGATCCTACGGGCGATGGAGAACCTCAAACTGGCGTTGCGCATGCGGCTCGGGCGGGGACCGCTGGAGGAAGCGCAGGTCAACGCCGTGGCCGCGGCGCTCGACGCCGCCGCTACCAGCGTCGAGCGCACCTGACAACCCAAGGAGGAACCAATGACGCTACAAGAGGAAACTGCGGCGCAGACGCCGTGCGGGCTCAATCATCTGGTGCTGAATGTCAGCGACATCGACGAGGCGCATCGCTTCTGGACGGAGTTGCTCGGTTTCCGCCAGGTCGGGACGCTGCGGCGTCCCGGCCCGGACGGGAAACCGCGCGCCCGGATGCGGTTCTACAGTGGCGAACAGGATGGCAAGCTGCGGCACCATGACATCGCTTTGGTAGAGCATGTGACGGCGCCGGCCGATCCTGCGGCGCGTTCGCAGAGGCTCAATCACGTCGCGATCGGCTATCCGACGCGGGATGCCTGGCAGAGGCAGATCGGCTTTCTGGCTGCGCGCGGCGTGGCGCTGCACGGTCGGGTGGATCGCGGTGTCACTCAGAGCATTCATCTGAACGATCCTGACGGTAATGAGATCGAACTGGTTTATGAATTGCCGCGCGCGGCGTGGGAGGACGATATCGATGCGGCGCTGAACCGTGCTGTGGAGCGCCTCTAATCGTCATGGTCGGGCTTGACCCGGCCATCTATGCAGCACGGTGCCGCGACAGATGGCCGGGTCAAGCCCGGCCATGACAATTAGGGCCGATCCGGACAATCTCGATCAGAGTCATTCAATCAGGCAGGCCCTTGCCAGGGGACAGTTCCAGCCACATCGCATTCAGTGCGGCGAAGGCGGCAGCGAAACTCAGACCGAGAATCCACGAGAAGTCACCACATGCAACCACTCCTTAATATGTCATATGCGGATCGGCTTCGATGTCCGCCGCGGTGACCGGGCCGCGCAACACGCGATAGACCCAGGCAGTGTAAGCCAGCACGATCGGCAGGAAGATGACTGTCGCCACTGTCATCACCATCAGCGTTGTTGCCGAGGACGACGCGTCCCATACCGTCAGGCTCGAATTGGCATCGATCGACGACGGCATCATGAAGGGGAACAGGCTGACGCCAGCGGTGGCGATGATACCTGCGATCGACAGGCCGCTGGAGACGAAGGCCAGCACCCGCAGGCGGCGGAGCGAGACCAGCAACGCCGTCAACAGAGCACAGGCAAGACCCAGCACCGGCACCACCGCGGTCAGCGGAACCGCGGCATAATTGTTCATCAGTGCGCCGGCCTGGTGCGCCACCTGCTTGCTCAGCGGATTGGAGGGCGCATCGACGCCGGCGAAGGCATGCAGCACATATCCGTCGAGCGACGCCGACCAGATGCCGCCGATGACGAATAACACCGCGACCGCCAAAGCGGCGACGATGCCCGCGCTCTGGGCCCGGGCACGCACCGCGCTCTCCGTCTTGCAGGCGAGCCAGGTGGCGCCGTGCATCGTGATCATCGCGACGCTGACCAGGCCGCACAGCACCGCGAACGGGCTGAACAGCGCGAACAAGGACCCGGTGTATGTCATGCGCAGCGTGTCATCGAAGCGGAACGGCACGCCTTGCAGCACGTTGCCGAACGCCACGCCGAACACCAGAGCCGGTACCAGGCCGCCGAGGAACAGCGCCGTGTCCCAGATGGTGCGCCAGCGCGTGCCCTCCAGCTTGCTGCGGTACTTGAACCCGACCGGCCGCAGGATCAGTGCGCAGCAGCAACAGCAGCATCGCCAGATAGAAGCCAGAGAAAGCGACAGCGTAGATCGCTGGCCAGGCGGCGAAGATCGCTCCGCCTCCCAGGATCAGCCACACCTGGTTGCCTTCCCAGACCGGGCCGACGGTATTGATGACGACGCGGCGTTCCATGTCGGTGCGGCCGACGATGGGCAGCAGGATCGCCGAGCCCATGTCGAAGCCGTCCATCACGGCGATGCCGATCAGCAGGACGCCGAGCACCGCCCACCAGAGCAGCCGCAGGATTTCGTATTCGGACATGGCGGGCTCCTATTCGGCGGCGATGGCGGCGAGATTGGGCGTGGCCGAGAGTCGGTGGCGCGTCGGGTCCATGCCGGATGGTGCGGACCATCAGGTACACCTCCACCACCGCCAGCACCGAGTAGAACAGCACGAAGCCGACCAGCGAGATCCAGACGTTCCAGGCCGGCACACTGGAAACCGACAGGAACGTCGGCAGCACGCCGTCGATCGTCCACGGCTGGCGGCCGACTTCGGCGACCACCCACCCGAGTTCCGCGGCGACCCAGGGCAGCGGCAGCGACCACAGGCATACGTGCAGCAGCCAGCGGCGGCGTTCCAGGGTGCGGCGCGAGGCCAGCACGAACATCGTGCCGAACAGCGCGATGAAGTAGAAGCCCAGCGCCACCATGATGCGGAAGGTGAAGAACAGCGGCAGGACTGGCGGGATGGTATCCAGCGCCGCCGCGGCGATCAGGTCCTCGCCGGCATCGGTGACGTTCGGGGTGTAGCGCTTCAGCAGCAAGGCGTAGCCGAGATCGCCCACATGCGCGGTGAATGCGGCGCGCGCGGTGGCATCGTCCGGATGCAGGCGCAGCGTCTGCATCGCACCATAAGCGATCATGCCGCTCTTGATGCTTTGCTCGGCGTCGGAGACGAGGTTGTCGATGCCCTCCACCTGGCCATGCAGCGAGCGCGTCGCGATCAGCCCGAGCACCCACGGCACCCGGATGGCGGCGTCGGTTTCGTGCGTCTCGATGTTGGGAATGCCGACGATGGTGAATGAGGCGGGCGCCGGCTCGGTCTGCCACATCGCCTCGATCGCGGCGACCTTCATCTTCTGGTTGAGGCCCGCGGTGTAGCCGCTTTCGTCACCCAGCACGACGACCGAAAGTGCTGACGCCAGGCCGAAACTTGCAGCGACGGTCATCGAGCGGATGGCCAGGCCGCGGTAGCGCCCGCGCAACAGGTAGAACGCGCTGACCGAGAGCACGAACATCGAGCCGGTGACGTAGCCGGCGGACACCGTGTGCACGAACTTCGCCTGCGCGACCGGATTGAAGATCACGGCGAAGAAGTCGGTGACCTCCATGCGCATGGTGGCGATGTTGAACTGCGCGCCGACCGGGTATTGCATCCAGCCGTTGGCGACCAGGATCCACAGGGCGGACAGGTTGGTGCCGAGCGCCATCAGGATGGTGCAGGCCAGATGCTGCACGCGGCTCAGCTTCTTCCAGCCGAAGAAGAACAGGCCGATGAAGGTGGCTTCGAGGAAGAACGCCATCAGGCCCTCGATCGCCAGCGGTGCGCCGAAGATGTCGCCCACGTAGTGCGCGTAGTAGGCCCAGTTGGTGCCGAACTCGAACTCCATGGTCAGGCCGGTGGCGACGCCGAGGGCGAAGTTGATGCCGAACAGCGTGCCCCAGAATTTCACCATGTCGCGCCAGATGGTGCGGCCGGTGGTGACGTAGATGCTCTCCATGATCGCCAGCAGCACGGCGAGCCCCAGAGTCAGCGGCACGAACAGGAAGTGGTACATGGCCGTCAGGCCGAATTGCAGGCGGGAGAGTTCAACGACATCCATATCCGGTCACTTTCGATTGCCGCGCGATGGTCTGCTGGAGGGCACAGCTTCGCCCGGTGCTCGTCCGCCATGGACCTCATGGCGGACGAGAACCGTCCCTGCTTTGCGCATTCAACCTCAGGGGACAGACGGAAACATTGATTTGGGTCAATCCGCCAGGGTCTGCTTCTGCTCCGCAGCGTCGGCGGTCCGTGGTGTTGCCTGCCGCCGAACCGGCGCAATCGGCGGATGGCGGGCACGGCCCCACCCGGCGCATCTCTGGCCCGTCAACCAGACAAGGAGTTACCCGCATGGACTTCCGCATCACCGGCCTGCCGGCCCAGCCGTTCCTGCCGTTCTTCGGCATGACCGACGAGGCATTACTGTCGCATGGCGCGCGGCGCGTGATCGCCACGCCCGACATGGTGCCGTCGCTGCCGCCCTGCCGCGTATCTCTGCGCGACGCAGAGCCGGGCGAGGTGTCGATCCTGCTGCACTACCCGCATCATGTGTCGCCGGCCTCGCCGTATCGCGCCAGCGGGCCGATCTATGTGCGCGAGGGCGTCCGCGAGACCGCCAGCTTCATCAACCACGTGCCGGCGCAGCAGCGCACGCGGCTGCTGTCGGTGCGCGCCTATGACGATGCCGGCATCATGGTCGATGCCGAGGTAGCGGAAGGCACCGAACTGGAAGGCTTGATCGCACGCATGTTCCGCGGCGACGACGTCGCCTTCCTGCACGCGCACAACGCCAGGCGCGGCTGCTATTCGTGCCGCATCGACCGGGCGTAACGCCTCACCCTTCGCAACTTTTCCCCTCCCGCTTGCGGGAGGGGCCAGGGGAGGGTGCCACGGCACGCACATTATGCTTACCCTTGCAGCGCGTCCGCGATCGCCTTGGTCAGCTTCGGACCCTGCGGCTCGTCGCCGGAGCCGAATGTGCCGGCAACGCGCCCGTCGCGGCCGATCAGCACCTTGTTGAAATTCCAACTCGGCTCCCAGCCGGTCTGTTCACGCACCCAGGCATAGAATGGTGCCGCCTCCGTACCGCGGACATGCGCGATGCCGGCCAGCGGAAAGTCCACACCGTACTTCGTTTCGCAGAAACCCTTGACCGTAGCGTTGTCCGGCAACTCCTGGTTGAAGTCGCGGCTGGGCACGCCGATGACGGTCAGACCGTTGGCCGCTTGGGCGTGATGCAGCTTCTTCAGGCTGTCATACTGGTAGGTATAGCCGCAGAAGCTGGCTGTGTTGGCGACCACCAATACCTGGCCCAGGTAGGCGGCGAGGGCGAGTTCTCCGCCCTCTATACCCGGAAAGCTGAAATCCCAGGCCTTCTTGTCAGGTTCTGCTGGCATATCTCTTTCCCTCACCATTGCGACCAAATTGCTCTGGCACAGCCGATCTCGCCTGCGCTGCCAACATCCTGGCACAGCCACGTCGGTCAGCAAGGTTATTGCATAGTTGCACCGGCTTGAGCCGGCTGCTAGCATTTTACTGCTGACCAGGGAATTGCGCCGGCCAAGATAGGGAGGGTGAACTGATGTTCGGTTTCCCACGTGCCATAAGCAAGGAAACATGGAACGGGCAAGGCGATTTGTTCGGAGGCCTGTTGCCATATTATGGCGGCGGCAGCCTTGGCCTGTGCTTCGGCGCATCGGTGATGTGGGTTATCAACGGCGCGCCTGCCGCCGCACAAGCATTCTGCCGTCAAAAAGTTGAAGATATAAAGCGTTGCCAGCAGCAAATGCATCTCAATGGCCAGACTTTTTCAAGCTCGCCCAGAAAACAGCTTATTGAATTTTCCGCCGACGACATTTCAAACAATACAACGTATGCCTTGACAACTTACGATCCCGCCAGCCATGTCGTGCTGGACATTGTGGACAAGCCGGTCCTGTCCGATTGTGTCCTGTGCTTCTATTATGTCAGCTCCCCGTCTGAGGGTGAAGGCGGGCATGCCATCGCAATATCGTTTGCCGCCCCGAACCAGGGACGCCTCTTCGACCCTAACTGGGGATGCGCCGGATACAACGCCCGTGCGGCGCTTTGCAACGATCTGCACGGCTTGCTCGCCACCTATGTGGTCGGTGGCCGTTTAACAGAGACATATTTGCTATCCTACGAAGTCTTTGGCGCATTTCAGGGCGCAACTTGACATGACGGGAAGTTGACGTTCCGATCTCGCGGCGACCCGAGCGTCGCTATCCTTTCGATCAGCCCTCGATTGCGGATAGATCTTGTTGCGGATGGTCGCGCGCAAACCCACCCGATAATCCGGCGCGCCTCAACTATAGCGCTCCTCGCGCCACGGATCCGCGTTGTTATGATACCCGCGCTGCTCCCAGAACCCTTTGTGGTCGCTGATGGTGAACTGGATTCGCCGCAGCCATTTCGCCGACTTCCAGAAATAGAAGCGCGGGATCAGCACCCGCACCGGTCCGCCATGCGCGCGGGTCAACGGCTTGCCGTCCCACTCGTGCACCAGGAACACGTCCGGCTGGTCGAAATGCTCCAGCGGCACATTGGTGGTGTAGCCGTCGAACGAGTGGAAGACGATGTGCTTCGCGTCCGGCTTCGGCTGCACCAGGTCCAGGATCGTTCGCGCCGCCACGCCCTTCCAGCGATTGTCGTAGCGCGACCACTGGGTGACGCAGTGGATGTCCGACACGCTCTCGGCCTGCGGCAGTGCCATGAATTCGTCGAGCGACAGACTGAGCCGATTCTCCACCGCGCCATCCACGTCGAGCCGGAACTTCTGCGGCGTAACGTTCGGTTCGGCGCCGAGGTCGAGCACCGGCCAATCGGTCACCAGGCGCTGGCCGGGCGGCAACCGGTCGCGGTCCGGATCGGCCGTGGTGCCGGTCAGCAGGCGGCCGTCACGCGCCCATTGCTGCTTGGCCTCGACCAGCTTGTCTTTGATCCGGCCAGTGATCTCGATGTCGTCTGCCATGCCCGCTCGTCCGCTGTCTTTGGTTATTCCCTCTCCCGCGAAGCGTGAGGGGTTAGGGGAGGGTGATGCGTGCCGCACGCATCACCCTCCCCTAACCCCTCCCGCTCCGCGGGAGAGGAAACAGCGCTGCGCATTACCCGCGCGCGCGCATTAGCCGCGCCTTGTCGCGCTGCCAGTCGCGCGAGGCAATCGCGGCGCGCTTGTCGTGCGCCTTGCGGCCCTCGGCCACGCCGAGCAATACCTTCGCCCGGCCCCGGTCATTGAAATGGATTTGCAGCGGCACGATGGTCGCGCCCTTGCGGCTGATCTCGCCGGTCAGTTGCGTGATCTGCTTGTGCTTCAGCAGCAGCTTGCGCGGCGCACGCGGCTCGAAGCGCGACAGCACGCCGCCCTGGTATTCCGGGATATAGGCGTTGAACAGCCACATCTCGCCGTCGCGCTCGCCGGCCCAGGCCTCGCTCAACGTGGCGCGGCCGTGGCGCAGCGACTTTACCTCGGGCCCCTTCAGCACCAGCCCGGCCTCCAGCGTCTCCTTGATCGTATAGTCGTAGCGCGCCTTGCGGTTCTGCGCCGCAATGCCGTGCGAGATCAGGCCCTTCTTGGGTTTCGCTTCTGCCATGTCGATCCGCCGTGTCATGGCCGGCGAAGGCCGGCCACCCACGACTTATGGCGCGATATGCGGCAAAGTCGAGGATGGCGGGCCTTCGCCCGCCATGACGCTTCGCGTCAGTTCAGCAGCCCCACTTCCGTCATCGCTGCCCGCACCTTCATCCGAGTGCCTTCCAGCAGCGGCGCCAGCGGCAGGCGGCAGTGCTCCGTCGCCTTGCCCAGCAACGACGCGGCGAACTTCACCGGCGCCGGGCTGGTCTCGGTGAACAGTGCGTCGTGCAGCGGCAGCAGCCGGTTCTGGATCTCCATCGCCTGCGCGAACCGGCCTTCCATCCACGCCGTCTGCATCTCGCTGCAAAGCCGCGGCGCCACGTTCGCGGAGACGCTGATGCAGCCGACGCCGCCGGCCGCGTTGAACGACAGCGCGGTCGCGTCCTCGCCGGACAACTGGCAGAAGTCGGCGCCGCAATGCCGGCGCTGGTGCAGCGGCCGCGCCAGATCGGCGGTGGCGTCCTTCACGCCGACGATGTTCTTGTGCTTCGCCAGCCGGGCCATCGTCTCGACCTTCATGTCGATCACGCTGCGGGGCGGGATGTTGTAGATGATGATCGGCAGGTCCACCGCGTCGGCGATCGCCTTGAAGTGCAGGTACATGCCTTCCTGGGTCGGCTTGTTATAGTACGGCGTGACGATCAGGGCGGCGTCCGCGCCGGCTTCCTTGGCGTGGCGCGTCAGTTCGATCGCCTCTTCCGTGCTGTTGGAGCCGGCGCCGGCGATCACCGGAACGCGGCCCTTCGCCACCTCGACCGCGATTTCCACCACCCGCTTATGCTCTGCATGCGAAAGCGTCGGGCTCTCGCCGGTGGTGCCCACCGGGACAACGCCGTGCGTGCCCTCCTTGATCTGCCAGTCCACGAATGCGGCATAGGCCTTCTCGTCCAACGTTCCGTCCTGACGCATCGGAGTGATCAACGCGACGAGCGATCCCTTGAACATGGCTTTCTCCCACTGGCCTGCGAGCCGATGACGACCGGCCCTGCCTGCGGCGGCACGCTAAGCGCGTGGATGATGCGCTGCAAGGCCGGGTCGCGCTAGAAACGCCTATGCACCCGCCGAACTCGGCCCGTCCTCGCCATCTTGCTCCTTGTCTGCGCGGCCGCACCGGCGTCAGCGCAGCAGGCGGCGGCGACCGGCGGCCGCGACCCGATCGCCGCCATTCGCGCCGACCATTGGGCGGAAGCACAGGCAGCCGCCGCCACCTACGCCGATCCGGTCGCCGAGAAGCTGGTGCTGTACTACCGCTTGCTCGCCCCCGGCGCGGCTACGCCGGCCGAGATCGCCGGGTTCATGCGCGACAACCCGGACTGGCCGAACCAGGCGCTGCTGGAGCGCCACCGGCAGGACGCCATCGCCGCCGACCCGGACAACGCCGACGTATTGGCACAATGTTCCACATCCCCGCTTGGCGGCGCCGCCAACGTAACCGAGGTTCCCGCCTTGCTGCACTGCGCCGCAGCCCTGGCGATCGCCGGACAGGCCGACGCCGCAACCGGAGACGCTCGCCAGGCGTGGATCACCGGGCTGGCCGATCCGGCGCAGGAGGCCGCGTTCCTGCGTCGCTGGGCCGGCAGCGTCACGCCGGACGACCAATGGGCGCGCTTCCAGCATCTTGCCTGGCATGATCCCGCCGCCGCCGCGCGGCAGATCGCCAGGCTCGACCCCTCGCATCGCGCCGCGGCCGAGGCGCGCCTCGCCTTCCAACGTGACGATGCGCGCGCCGAGGCCCTGCTTGCCGCCGCGCACGCCGCGGAAGCCAACGACCCCGGTCTACTGCTGGATCACGCGCGTTACCTGCGCCGCGCCGGCCGCGTGGCGGACGCCCTGGCGCTCTGGCAGCGTGACGGCGAGGCCGCACAGGCCGCAATCCGCGCCACGGCACCAGAGCATTTGACCGCCTTCTGGGCCGAACGGAACCTGCTGGCGCGCGGGTTACTCGCCACGGGCGATGCGGCCGGGGCGTACGCCATTGCCAGCGCGCACGGCCAGACGTCGCCCGAACAGGTCGCTGACGCCGAGTTCCTCGCCGGCTTCATTGTGCTGCGCAAGCTGAACGACCCGGCGGCGGCGTTGCGGCACTTCCAGGTGCTCGACGCGGTGTCGAAGGCGGCGATCACCCAGGCGCGTGCCTGGTACTGGTCGGGCCGTGCCGAGGCCGCCGCCGGCCGCGACCCCAAGCCCGACTACGAAAAGGCGGCCGCGTGGCCCACCGCATTCTACGGCCAGCTTGCCGCCCTGGCGCTGGGCGACGATGCGGCGGCGCTGGCACGGCGGATCGACGCAGTGCACGATCCGGCCTGGACCCGCGATGCGGTGCTGGCCTTTACCGGGCACGAGGTTGTGCGGGCCGCCGCCTGGCTGGTGGCCTGGGGCGATCCGCTGCGTGCCAGGCCGTTCCTGTTGCGGATGGACGAGCTGGCGCCGGACCCGGCCGACCGTGCGCTGACCGCGGCGCTGGCGTTGAAGGTCGGCCTGCCCGATACGGCGGTGTTCGTTGCCCGCCGCATGGGGCGCGACGGGCTGATGCTGCCGGACAATGGCTGGCCGATGCCGTTCGCTCCGCCGTCCGACGTGCTCGATCCGGCGGTGGCGCTGGGCATCATGCGGCAGGAGAGCAGTTTCGATGTGGGGGCGGTGAGCCCGTCGGGGGCGAGGGGACTGATGCAGTTGATGCCACCCACCGCCGAGGCCGTGGCGCGACAGCTCGGCATCGACGCGTCGGTGCCGACGCTGACCAGCGACCCGCAGCACAACATGCGGCTGGGCTCGGCGTATCTGCGGCAGATGCTGGACCAGTTCGCCGGGTCGCTACCGCTGGCGGTCGCCGCCTACAACGCCGGGCCGCGCCGAGTCGAGCAATGGCTGACGCAGAACGGCGATCCGCGGGAGGGACCGGTCGAGATGATCGATTGGATCGAGCAGATCCCGATCGGGGAAACCCGCAACTACGTGCAGCGGGTGCTGGAGAACATCACGATCTATCGCGCCCGCCGCGGCGAGGCTACCCCGACGCTGCTGACCAAATGGACGCAGTAGGGACCCGTATTCCCCCTCCCTCTTGCGGGAGGGGCCAGGGGAGGGTGACGCAGACCGCACGCACCACCCTCCCCAAACACCTCCCGCAAGCGGGAGGGGGAAGGTTCGCATAGCATGCGCCCCCGCATCCACTCCATCTCCGCCTGGGACGGCCTGCCTCTGGCAGTCCGCGAATGGCGCGACGCCGACCGCTTGCGTCCGCTCCTGTGCCTGCCCGGCCTGGTCCGCACCGGTGGCGACTTCGCCATCGTCGCCGCGGCGCTGGGCGCCGGCCGGAGGGTCATCGCGCTGGACTACGCCGGCCGCGGCGACTCGGGCCGCGCTCGGGATGTGAACCGCTACGCGCCGGAGGCCTGCGTGCGGGACGTCCTCGACGTTTGCGCCGCGTTGCACGTGCACGGGGCGATCGGCATCGGCACCAGCTTCGGCGGCCTGCTGTGCATGGGGATCGCAGCAGCGCGTCACTCGGTGCTGCACGCTGTGGTGCTGAACGATGTGGGACCGGAGATCGGCGGGGACGGCGCCTCGTACGTCCGTGAATTCGTGGCGGCAGACCCGGCATTGCCGAGCCTCGAGGCGTGCATCGCGCACCTGCGCGCCGTGCTGCCGCCGCTGTCGCTGCACAGCGCCGAGGACTGGGAGGAAATGGCGCGGCTGACCTACGCGCCAGGGGCGGGCGGGCGCTGGCATCCGGTGTGGGACACGCGGATCGCGCAACTGCTGCAACGTGGCACGCCCGATCTGTGGCCGCTGTTCGGCGCCCTGGCGTATCTGCCGCTGCTGCTGCTGCTGCTGCGCGGCGAGGCAAGCGACATCCTGTTGCCCGACACCGTCGCCCGCATGACGGCGGCGCGGCCGGACATGACGGTAGCGAGCCTGCCCGGCATCGGCCACGCGCCGACGCTCGGTGAGCCGCCGATCATGGCGGCGCTGCGCGCTTTTCTGGATCGCGTCGGATGAGTCCTGGCCAGAGGGCCGCACGCTGGATCGCGGCCGGCTTCGGCACTGGCTTCGCGCCGCGTGCCGCCGGCACGGTGGCCTCGGCCGTCGCGGTATTGGTCGGTGCGGCACTGCTGTGGTTGTCGCCGTTGGTCCTGCTGGTTGCGGCGCTGCTGGCAACCGGCGGCGGCCTGTGGGCGGTGCGCACGGCGCAGGTCGAGGGCGATCCCGGCTGGGTGACGATCGACGAGTTCGCCGGCCAGTGGATTGCCATGCTCGGGCTGGCGACCGTCACGCCGGCCGGCCTGCTGGCGGCGTTCCTGCTGTTCCGGTTGTTCGACGTGACCAAGCTGGGGCCGGTCGGTTGGGCCGATCGCCAGCACGGCGCCGCGGGCATCATGGCGGACGACCTGATCGCTGGCGCCCTGGCGGGAGGTATTCTCTGGGCGGTGCGCTCCCACTGGCCCGGCGCGTTGGGGTGAGGCCCAGCGGCCCGCGCCCCTGTCTCATGACCGGCGAAGGCCGGTCAGCCACGTCTTCCTGGGCGGTCGTGACACGGGATGCGAAGCATGGAGGGTGAGGGTGATCGGGTCGGCACGCTATAGCCCTTTTTTCACCGCCATCGCGCCGCCCGCCGCAGGAATTGCGACGCCGGGGCCAGCCGTTGACCGGCCCCCTGCATCACGCCGCGATCGTCGTTCGAGCCCCGGCTTCGGGCGGCCCGGCGCCGGAAGCCGCCGGCAATGGCGATGGTGCTGGCGCGCTGCTCACCAGTAAAGCCGGTCGATTTTCGCGGTATCATGTAGCAAACGCCACTTGGTCCGCATTCACCGCAAACCACACCGTTGATGCAAGCGATGATCGCCGTCACATCGACCACGCCGAAGCCCATTTTGATGCGGAACAGCTCTGTGGCGGCGGTGCGCTCGGGTTCATCTCGCTGGGAACTGCCGCTTCGTTCCATTACAGATAAGCAACCTTCTCAGGTTGATCCTGTCTGGCACTTGCCACTCGGCCGCAAGGAAGTTTTTATCACGGAGATAGAACGAGGGCCACGGTGGGCCACGGAGGCGGTACGCCGCTTCGGCAGCGGAGAAGAACATGGCCTCCGTGGCCCACCGTGGCCCTCGTTCTATCTCCATGATAAAATCTTCGCGGTATCGCGCGCACGCTGTTGCAATTCACGGCTTTCGCCGAGCCTCCATCGCGGCAACCCCGATAGCACCGCGAACCGCGGCCTCGCCCCCTACCCAACGAAAAGGGCGCCCCGCGGCGCCCCGTTCGTGTCGGCGATATGAACCCGGCTACCCTCAGAGGATGACGATCTCCACGCGGCGGTTTTGCGGCTCGCGCACCCCGGGGCCGGTCGGCACCAGCAGATGCGTCTCGCCGAAGCCCTTTGTGGTGATCGCCGTGAGCGGCACGCCGTCCTTGATCAGTTCGGCCTTGACCGCTTCGGCGCGGCGCACCGACAGGCCCTGGTTGTACTGCGGCGTGCCTGAGGTGTCGGTGTAACCATTCACCTCGATCCGCGTATACGCCACTCGGGTCGAGTTGTCCGCCGCTTCCTTGACGATCTGGCGGGCGCGATCGGTCAGCGTCGCCTTGTCCCAATCGAAGAACACCAGGTAGGAGCGGGCAGGTTGGATCGCCGGCGCCGGCGCGGCAGCCGGAACCGGCGGCATTGGCGGCGCAGCCTGGCCGAACTTGATCTTCACACCCCCCATAACCATGCCGATGCCATAGTTCGGCGCGGCGTAGCCGGGGGTCAGGATCGAGACGGTGGCGGCGCCCGCGGTTTGGATCGCGTTGGCCGTGTCGTTCCAGTCGGTGTTGTGGAAACTGGTGTAGGCGCCCATCAGGATCAGGTCGACGTTCGGCACCACCTCGTAGGTCGCCGTCAGCCTGACGCTGTTCATCAGCGAGTTCACGTCGGGATAGTTGGTGACGTTCTGGTAGGACGCCGTCGGGTTCGACACGAACACGCCGTTGAACTCGGCAAACATCACGCTGCCGTAAGACACCGTGTAGTCGCCCTTCAGCTTCAGCTTCGGGTTGATCTGCCATTCGCCGCTGACGCCGAAGGTGTTGGTCGCGCTGGTGTACTTGTTCTGGTAGTAGCCAGCGCTTCCCAGGCAGGCCGCGGTCGAGCTTGTGGTGGCGCACGCGCCATTGCCGAGGTTGTTGAAGAACAGCAACTCGTAGGTATAGAACGCGTGCAGGTTAAGGTTCTTCGAGGGATGCCAGTTGATGTCCGGCCCCAGGCTCAAGGCGTAATCCTGCTTGACGCCGGTGCCTACGCCGGTGAGGGGAGCGACGGTGACGGAACCGTTGGGCGCGGTATAGTTGAATGCGCCTGGATAGGTGTAGTTCTCGTTCTTGAACTGAACGAAGAAGTCGGCAGCCAACGTGTCGAGCGGCTGGTAGTCTGCCCTGAGGGTCACCCGCTCGGACGTCATGGGCGCCTGGTAGTAAGCGCCGGAATAGGTCGGACCGGCGTTGGGCCCATCGAGATTCAACCAAGGCGTCAGGTAACTGAGGTTGCCGCTGCGATCGATATAGTCGAAGGCCAGCTTGCCGTTGACCTGTGGCCCGAGATCCGACAGCACCGCGATCGTTGCGGTATTGGTGAAGCTTGACCCGACCTGGGCGTTGCTGCGATCGGTGACGTTCGCCAGGTAGCCGACCGTCAGCCTGGTGTTGTAGGCAGGGAACAGCTTGTACGTCGCGTCGATGCCAAAATTCTGCTTCAGCCAATCCTGCGGGACAACGAATGCGTAAGGCGCTGCGGAACCAGGGCTCGAGTCGCTGCCGGTGCCGCTACCGTAAACCGCGTAGTTGTTCAGGTTGACGTTGCGTCCGTCAACACCATAGAACGCGTTGATGTCGGTATTGGGGATCGGATGCGACGAAGCGCTGAGCTTGATCTGGTACACCGTGGCGGTGATGTCGGGTGAACCATAGGGGCCGGTTCCCTGCACCGCGGAGTTCAGGTTCAGGAAGGGGGTGGCGCCGACGAGCCCGGCGGCACCCGGATCGGCGGTGTTCGGTGGGAACGTGTCATCCTGCTTTTCCACACCCACGCGCGCGTTCAAATTGATCCGCGTATTGGGGATGGCATTGGTTGCCAACATGACCGTAACGTACTGCGCGGTGTTGCTGGGCGGGGTCGAGTAGGCGGCCGCCAACTGATAGGGTTTGCCGGTACCCGCATAGGGGTAGGGCAGAGTGACAAAGGTATTGTTATCTTCGAAATGCGAGAAGGTGTATGGATCGACCCTTGGTACAGGCGCGTGTTGTAGGCGGCCGATAGATCGTAACGGTTGGTGTCGTAGTTGATCGGCAGGGTGAACGCCGTCCCGCCATAGGGGCCGTCGAACGCCTCCTCCATCGAGCCTTCCTTGTGCTCGTGGCTGAACGCGCCGGTGAAGGTCCAGTCGTTCCAGATATACTTGAAGTCGCCACCGACGATGTCGCGGCGCGTGCCGGTCTGTTCGAGCTCCATGGCGCCGGTCTTGGCCAATACGGCCGCGGTGTAGTGGGCGGAGGTGAGGGCGCCCGGCGTCGCGGTGGTTGGCGAGGTCGCGCCGCCGAACGGCGTCAAGCCGGGGTTCAGCACGGCCTGGTTGCCATAGACGGTATAAAGCGAGTCGATGGCGTTGCCCGTGTAGGTGATCGAGTTGAGGTAGGCGCCCGCCGACCACGTGCCCTGATCGCCGACCTTGAAGCCGACCGAGCCGTTGTTGGAGAAGTTATTGTTGATGGGGGAGGACCAGTTGGTGTCGCCGCCCAGGCCGCTGCCCAACTGATTGCCGGTCTGGAACACAATGTTGTTGCCGTTGAACTCGAAGTACCGGGTTCCGTTGCCGAACCAGGGGTCGCGGCCGACCAGGTCCCACCCGCCGACCAGATCGATGCCGGTGGTATTGAAGCCGGTATAGCGGCCGGCCTGATCGGCGTTCTGGCCCATGACCCCCATGAGACCGAACTCGATCTCCCCACTATACGGCGTGCTGCCGATGAAGGGAGCCAGAACCTGCTGATCGGCGGCAGGCGCCGGAGTTTGGGCAGATGCGGCCATTGGTGCTAGGCAGGTAGATGCCAGTGCGATGGCCCGAAGCGCGTTGCGAGTGATCATATCCGAGCCCCCTTGCTCGTGCCGTCGCGTCAGCGGATGAAGAAAGCGCCGGCGGGGCTGTTCGACCCGTGGACTTGCGAGTGGCAATTGACGCACTGCCTCTGGTTCGCCAGCGCGGAGTTGAATTGGCTCGAGCCCGGCCCGCGGAATGGGATGGAATGCGCGCCGCCGAAGGCACCGCCGCTGTTATTGCTCTCCGCGCTGTGGCACGACGCGCAGAGGAAGTTCATTTGCTCGATCATCAGGCGCGGCTGGTTCGAGCCATGCGGATTGTGGCAGTTCAGGCAGTTGTCCCGAACCGGCTGATGCTCCCACAGCATCGGCCCGCGCTTGTCGGCGTGGCAGTTGTAGCAAGTCTCGTTGACGGTGAATTCCTTCAGCGACTTGGTGCTGCCGGGAGAACCGTGCGGGTTGTGGCAGTCGCTGCATACCACCTTGCCTTCGCGGATCGGGTGGTGCGAGTCACTTGTAGCTGTCGGCCCGCTGCGTGGCGTGACAGGTGAAGCAGATTTGCGGCTGGGTGGTCTTCACCAGGACCGGGTCTTTCGCCGTGTGCGCGGTATGACAGTCGGTGCAGGCGATACCGTTCTGCTGCATGACGCTGCCGACCCAGTTCATGCGCAGGCCGGATTCATGGCAGCTCAGGCAGATCTGGTTGCGCGCCTCAACCGGCGACTTGTGCGGACCCGCGAACACCACGTCCGGGTACGGCGCCTTCATCGCGATATGCGCGTCGCTTGGCCCGTGGCAGCCCATGCAGCCGCCCATCGCGAATGGCGTCCGCTTGTCGCCCGTCATCGCCATCGGGTTCTGGAACACGGCCATGACCTTCGGATCGCCGCCATGGCATGTCAGGCACGTGCGGGTGCCGGCATCGACCGCCGCGGGGAGCGGCGCCGTTGGCTGCGGCGATTGCGCCAACGCGGGAACGGTCCCCAGCGTCAGCGCCATCCCGAACAGCAGCTTGAACGCAAGTGTCTGCTTCATAACGGTGTCTCTCGTGCTTGCCCGGCGGAGTTCATGTCTTGACGGCCACGAATCTGCTTCACCCGAAATCGAACGGGAGCCTTTGCTCCAGGGGCACGATCCGCCGTCGCATGGAGAACTGGTAGCACCAGGATTACCGAAAATTTATGATACCAGGGGGGGTGAGGCGGATTCGCCACAGTCCGGTTCCGGACACACCTCGATCTACCGGCCGGCCGGCTGCCACCGCGCCGCGTGGTTGATCTGCATCAATGACCGGCGCTCCGGCCGTGGGCGACAACGCCCCGGTCGGCAGCAAGCCAAGGAGAGAAGGCCGTGAGTGCTTCCCATTCGGGCGCTGCCAATTCGGCGGGCAACCGCAGGACCCCCGCCCAGGTCGCCAAGGATATCGCCCTGTTCTTCGCGGCACCCTTCGTGACGGTGGCCTACCTCGCGATGTTCCCATTCGTCGCAATCCGGCTGCTGATGCAGGCGCGCCGCGAACGGCGAGGCAAGGCCTGAGCGCCGCGGCGATGCCGCGCGGGCGGAGCACCGGGATTCCCCCCGCGTTGCCCCCCATAACCCGCCGCGCCGTTGATTTGCATCAATGACCGGGCACGCAATGACTGGCCAGATCGCCGACAGCATGCGGGCAGCCGCCGTCGAATGCGATGGCGAGGCCCACCGGGAAGCGGACGAAGCAACGGAGACACAGGTGACGAAGCCCAGCTTTCGCGGTGGGATGGGGCGCGGAGCATTCCCCTCAGGCGGCCTGCGCGCAGCCGCGGCAGCCCTTATGCTGTCGTTAGCCGGGATGGCCGCGCCGGCATTTGCCGCTGATGCTCCCCCGGCTGCGGCACAACCCCCCGCGCTGCCCGCCGGCGACCAGACCTGCCTCGGCTGCCACGGGATGGCGGGATTCGAAAAGCCGTTGGGCAGCGGGGAGACGCTTTCGCTGCACATCGCCGGCGATACGTTTGCGCACTCGGTGCATGCCGCGCTGGGCTGCACCGGCTGCCATACCGACGTGAACCTGGCCAGTCATCCGCCGGCGTCCAACGCCATCGCCAGCAAGCGGGCGTTTTCGCTCTCGATGCTTCAGGTCTGCCGCACCTGCCACGCCGACAAGTTCGATGAGTGGGGCAAAAGCGTCCATGCCGCCCTGGCCAATGGAGGCGACCAGAACGCTCCAATCTGCACCACCTGCCATTCGCCCCACACAATGATCAAGGGCGCGGCGTCGTCGCTGGAGACGGTGCCCTGCAAGACCTGCCACGAGGCCATCTTCACCGCCTATGCCACGAGCGTGCATGGGATATTGCGCAAGGGCGGCCTGGAAGCCGCGCCGCTCTGCTTCAATTGTCACGGCGCGCATGACGTGCAGGTTGCTTCGGCGGGTGTCGGACGGCGGGACGTCTGCCTCGGCTGTCATACCGAGGCCGCGGCCTCGCACCGGACCTGGCTGCCGAATGTCGATCTGCATTTCACGGTGGTGGCGTGCCCGGTCTGCCATGTGCCGCAGGCACCGCGGCGGGTCGATCTCACACTCTATAATAGCGCGACGCAGCGGGAGGTTCCCGAGGCGATCGGTATGCCGCATTTCGAAACTCTGGGCAGCGCGCCGACCGCAACCCGGCCAGGCCTCGATCCGGCGACGCTGATGACATTGCTCACGGCGCTGAACCCGCCGGGTGCCGCGGGCAGGACGTACCTGAAAGGCCGGCTGGAACTGGACCGCGGGGTCGAGGACCACCAGATCACCTTCGCGACCAAGGCGATCAGCGATTGCACGACGTGCCACCGGGAGGGATCCGCCGCGTTCCAGAGCGTCACGGTGTCGGTCGCCGGCCCCGCCGGTCTTCCGGTCCGCTATGACGCCAACAAGGACATTCTGAGCTCGGCGTTTTCGGTGCCGTCGGTGGGCGGGTTCTACGCCATTGGTGGCAGCAGGGTCACCTTCCTGGACGTGCTTCTGGTCCTGGCATTGCTCGGTGGCATCGGCGGTCCGTTGGGGCATCTGACCGTGCGGTGGATCTTCCGGAATTTCGTCAACGAAAAGCCCAATCAGCCGGGGAAGAACTAAGCAGATGCACAGGATTTACCTTCACCCGCTGCCCGTGCGGATCTGGCACTGGATCAACGCGGCGGGATTCGTGCTGCTGATCCTGACCGGGCTGCAGCTTCGCTACGTGGGCCTGATCAACGTGGTGCCGTTCAGGATCGCCGTCATCACGCACAACCTGGTTGGCTTCGTGCTGATCGCCGATTTCTTCCTGTGGCTTGGCTATTACCTGTGCTCGGACAGGATCAAGGTCTACCACCCCGAGCTGGACCTGATGGCCTATTTTCGCGGCAGCATGGCCCAGGCGATGTATTACGGAATGGGCATCTTCAAGAACGCGCCGGAGCCGTTCCACGTCAGCGTCTACCGCAAGTTCAATCCGCTCCAGGCGATGACCTATCAGCTCATCATGCTGCTGTTGCTCCCCATTCAGATTTTCACCGGCATCCTGCTGTGGGATCTTGAGCGGTTTGCGCGTGTGGTGGCGTTCTTCGGCGGGGTGCGGGTCATCGATACAGTGCATGTGCTGATCTTTATCTTTTTCGCCTTCTACCTGCCGGCGCATATCTACCTCGCGACGCTGGGCCGCAGGCCGATGACGCATATCACGGAAATGCTCACCGGCTACGAGGAAGAAGAGGCAGCGGAAGGCGCCGATGTGGCCGAATGATGCCGGGGTGGGTCGATAAGTGCGGCGCCAACCGGATTGCAGGCATGCTGTTGTGCTACGCCACGCGTGATGGCCAATCCCGGCGCATAGCAGAGCACATCGCCGGCCGCCTTGCCGCGTGCGGCATTCGCGTGCCTCCGCATGACCTGGCGGTGGCGTTTCCGACCGCGGCGGATCTAGCCGCGTCCCGCCTGGTCGTTGTGGTGGCGGCGGTGCGCTATGGCCGGCATCTGCCCGCGGCCGAACGGTTCCTGGCGGCGTTCCGGGACCTTCTGGCGCGGGCGCCGCTGGTCTTCGTCTCGGTGAATTTGACCGCGCGGAAGCCGGGCAAGGACACGCCGGAGGGCAATCGCTATTTGCAGAAGACACTGCGCCGGCATCGGTTGCAGCCGGCCTTGGCGGCCGCACTCGCCGGCCGGCTCGACTACCCGCGCTACGGCTGGTTCGACCGGCAGGTCATCCGTCTGATCATGCAAATGACGGGTGGCCCGACCGACCCGCGAAGCTGCACCGAATTCACTGAATGGCCGGCCGTGGATGCAATCGCGGCGCGGATTGCGGAACTGTACGGCAACGACAACCGTCGCGAGGTCGCTTTTGAGGGAGGTCCGGTATGAAGGACGCCGTTCTGATGACGTCCGCGAGTTTCAATCAAAGGGAGACGCATCGGCGGTCGCTGTTTTCTCGCATCTGGCTCGAGTTGATCCCCAAGGTGTTCGAGGATGTGCCGAAATACTATCGCGTCGGGAACATCGTCGCGAGTTGGGGGTTATGGGAATTGTGGGTTTGGCAGTTCGTCCGGACGATAGAACTGCGGCCGGGCTACCGGGTGCTCGATGTCTGCGCTGGTACCAACGATGTGGGAATCAGGCTGCTGCGCAAGCAACCTGACATCAGTGTCACGGCGATCGACCGTAGCGCGGAGATGCAGCAAGAGGGGCAAAATTGAGCTAGGAAATATGGAGTGTACGTTGCAAGCGTAATCCACGACGTGCATGAGCTGCCGTTTCCGGACCACTCGTTCGATGTGGTCACCCTGCAGGCTGCGTCACGCCATCTGCAATTGGACAAGGTATTGCCGGAGATCCTGCGCGTGCTGAAGCCGGGCGGCAATTTCTACCATTGCGATATGCTGAAACCCGGCTCACCCATCGTCCGATGGTTTTATCTGCGTTTCTTGCGGCTTTCGGTGGCGTGGACGGCACTGATATTCGAATCCGCCAAGGCATCCAGGGACTGTTGCGAGTATTTCAAGCAGGCGATATCCCATTTTTATACGCCGGAGGAGTTATCCGACGTCTTCCGCCTGGTCGGTTTCAGCGATGTGACCTGCAAAAAAAGTATTTGGGGCGGTATGGTTGGCTTCCACAAATCGCAACGGGGCTCGCTCGTGGCGCGGTCCGGCACGGCCAGGGGCATTGCCCCCGGCCTTGCTTCGCTTACCTGACCGTCCCCGGTACGCGCTGCCGGCGTCAGGCCGCCTGTGCCAGTTGGCGCGGGCGGTAGATCGCGATGTGCGTCACACGTGCGATTGGCGAGCGCTCATTCGCCAGCACCAGGGCGTCGATCTCCACCCATTTGTGGCCCTTGTGTTCGTAGTTCTTCGTGACGCGCGCCCGCACGCCCAGTGTGTCGCCGACATGCGCCACGCCCAGGTTTTGCACCGTGCTGCCCATATGCATCCACGCCGGCAGCACGACGTTATGGGCCAGCGCCCAGTTGCAGCAGCGCAGGATGGTGCCGGGATGCACGATGCCCTCTGCCGCGTATAGCGGGTCCGTCTCGCGGGTGTCCGACAGGTCCTGCGCCTGGTAGTCCGGCGTGACTGTCAGCGGAGTCATGCCCAGCCATTTCCCGACCGGCAGCGATTGCTCATCGGCGGGCGGCCGTGCGTCGTGCGCCGGCGGAGTGGCCACGGAAAACTCATACAGGGCAATCGCGGGCGCGGTGGCGGGCAAGGCGGCGCGGCCGAGGGCGCATAGCACGCCGACGCTGTTCACCTGCAATTCCAGGCCGTCGGCGTCTTCCACAGCGGAGATCTCAGCGATGTCGCCTTCGTAAACCGGCTTGCCGAAGCGAGCCTCGCCGGTGCCGCGTTCCAGCCAGGCGCGGCCCCAACGCTGTACCGGCAGGTGCGCCATGTAGGCGTAGACGTGCACGCCACCGACCAGCCCGCCGCGGAAGCCGAAGCGCTTGGCGGTGGCATCGTCGTGGATCTTGTTCTCGGACGCCTTGGCGGTGTTGTAGGCCGAGACGTGGTAGGGCGGCAGCGCGGTCATGGGCGTCTCCTCGATGTCGGCATGATAGTGGCCCGGGTGCGGAAGCTACGCACGCCCGGCGACGCAAGGGAAGCGGCGAGGCCTATTGCTTGCTGAACCGGTCGATGCGTTTGCCCTCGTTCGAGGCGCCGTAGACTGTCCCGTTGGCATCAGCCGCTACGCCTTCCGGCCCGACCGGATCGCCGGCCGGACGCGGAATGAAGTATTTCACCACGCCGTCCGAAGCATTGCCGATGCGGATGCCGTGGCGGCAGCCAGGATCCGTGGTGCAGCCGGTCTTGTCCACGGTCTGGGAATCCGCGACGTAGATCACATCGTTCGCATCGATGTAGACGCCGCTCGGACGGCCAAACTGCCGCCAGTCGGCGATGAATTTTCCGTCCGCGTCGAACACCTGGATGCGGCTGTTGGAACGGTCCGCGACGTAGACCCGTTCGTGCAAGTCCACGGCGATGGCGTGCGGCGTGTCGAACTCGCCCGGCGCGGAGCCCTTCTTGCCCCAGGCGGTGATGAACTTGCCCGACTTTGAGAACTTCACGACGCGGGCATTGGAATCCCCGCCGTGGCCGTCGGCAACGAAGATGTCGCCGTTGCGGGCAATAGCCACACCGGACGGGCGGTTGAAGAAGCCCGGAGCGTCGCCTGGCATGCCCGCCTTGCCCAAGGTCAGCAGGACCTTGCCGGACGGACTGAATTTGACGACCTGGTGGCCCTTGCCGTTCTTGCCGTCGGCATCGGCGACCCACACGTTGCCGTCGGGGTCGACGGCAATGCCGTGCGGAAATACGAACATGCCGGCGCCGAAACCTGCGAGCAATTTGCCGTCGGGGTCGAAGTGGAGGATGGGCGGGAGTTTTGAGTTGGCGCAGCTTTCGCCGCCGCAACGTTCGAACACCCAGACGCTCTTGCCGTCGCGATCGATCGCGACCGCTGTGGTGCCGCCCCAGGCGCGGCCGGCGGGAAGCTGGCCGAACGAGGTGGCCGGCGCGTAGGGGTTGGGCAGGTCGATGCTGGGTGGGGCGGTGGATTGTGCGTGGGCGGGCGGCGCGATTGCCGCGGCGAGGGCGATGGCGGCCGCAAGGATGGGCCCGGCCCATTGGGTGTGTCGCATTGTCGTTTCCTCCATGCTGGCCGTTCGCGCGATCATGCGGGCTGCGCGCGATACGGGAGCAGCAGCGGTTAGCAGGTTTTGTGTCGGGGCGCGACCGAGGTGCTGCGGGAAACCGCCATTGAGGTAGCTGGCTGCTGCGCGGAGTTCTCGCAGCCAGGCACAGGTCGGTGCGCCGCAAAGAAATTCTTAACCCGCATGAGGTAGAGGGCTCGCCCCGTTTCATTGGCCAACACCATGGTGCCTCTTACGTTACCATACTTGCAATGCTGACGCCGCTCGAGTATCTGGACCATCAGGGGCGGAGCCCATTCGGGCGCTGGTTGGAGGATCTGGCGGCGCCGGCAGCACTGAAGGTCAGGACTGCCTTGGCCCGACTGGAGGCTGGCAACACATCCGCACTCAAGAGCGTCGGCGCGGGCGTCCACGAGGCGAGGATCGACTTCGGGCCAGGCTATCGGGTTTATCTCGGCATCGATGGTCCGGAAATGGTGATCCTGCTAGGCGGTAGCGCCAAGGCACGCCAAAGCGCGGCGATTGCGGATGCGCAACACCGATTGAACGACTACCGGCGCCGGAAGCGCCGTGGCGAGTAGGAGCCTGCTTATGCCCCTGACCAAGGATTTTCGCGAGACGGTGAAAGCGCGTGCCGAGCGTGATCCGGAGTTTCGTGCCGGGCTTTATCAAGAGGCCGTGCAATCCATGGTGGACGGCGATCTCGGCACGGCGAAAATCCTGCTACGAGATTTCATCAACGCCACTGTGGGCTTTTCCAAGCTCGGCAGGCGTGTCGGCGTGCCGGAAAAGTCGCTGATGCGAATGTTCGGACCGAACGGCAACCCTCGCGCGGACAACCTCGTCGCGGTGGTGGCTGCACTGAAGGAGGTGAGCGGGCTGTCGCTGACCGTGCATGCGGCGGTGGAAGGCTGATGCTCCCGCGGAAATGTGATGCTTGAACTGGATGTGACCCTGCACAATCTTGAGAACTACTGCTGGCCGTGTAAAGTTATGGACGAACCAATTATGAGCCACCGCCCCGAAACAAAAGCCCAGTGTTCTCCAAAAGCTGCCATCGTCTACGACTTTGATGGCACGCTTGCGCGAGGAAACATCCAGGAGCGAAGCTTCATCCCTGCCGTTGGCCTCACCCAAGAGGAGTTTTGGGCTCGCGCGAAAGCAATGGCCAAGGCTGGGGACGCTGACAAGATCCTCTGCTACATGAGACTTCTCATCGAGTCGGCGAACGAGAAGAACTTGCCTGTCACGGAAGAACAATTGCGCCAACATGGGCGCGACGCTGCGCTTTTTCCAGGTCTAGCTGACGGGAGCTGGTTCGACCGGATGAACTGCTTTGCCGAAGAACTGGACTTGGATCTCGAGCACTACATCATCTCATCAGGCACTGACGAAATGATAAAGGGATGCCCCATTCATCGTTATTTTACGAGGATTTTCGCGTCGCATTTTCTCTATCAGGACGGTCGCGCCGCTTGGCCGGCACTTGCTATTAATTACACCTCAAAGACACAGTTCTTGTTTAGGATCAACAAGGGAATTCCGAACTCGTGGGACAATGAAAGTATCAATGCGTACATGCCCGACAGCAATCGACCTGTACCTTTCCGCAGAATGATTTTTATAGGAGATGGTGATACAGATATTCCGTCCATGAAGATGATGACTTTTCAGGGTGGATACTCAGTCGCGGTCTATGATCCGGGGGGTGAGACCAGATCTATAAGAAAAATTCATAAGCTAATCTCGGAGGACCGAGTAGATTTCGTCGCACCTGCTGACTATCGCGCTGACTCGCAAATGGATATTGTTGTCAAGGGTATTCTCGGTCGGATCGCTCGGGTTGAATTTGAACCACGATAACGTCGCGACATTCCAACTGGTCAGTTGGCTTTTGCCCTTGGCTGGACGCTCGCGAGTCGCCGGGGGAAGTGGCGTGGTGCCGGGCTCTACGGCGAGAAGATTGTCGCATTCTGGCGCGTGCGAACGGCAGGCGGGCGCGCCCGAGCTCAGGTTGCTCGGTCTGTGGAGAATGGGGATAAGCCGGAAAATGCTTCTGAACCGAATGCTTATGGACCGTCCTGCTGTGCATAACAAACTGCGATGATCGCGATCTAACACATTGATTTGTGGAGTGTTTCTGCTAAGGTCTGGAGATCGGGCTAGGGGTGAAAGGTGGCTGACTAGAGGAGGCTTATCTGGATGATTGCAGAAAGCGCCGGATATGTCCGACCTGTCACCAGCACCTTAATGCCCGAATTGGAAGTGGGAGACTCCGAGAGGGTGTCTTCTGCTCACTGGTTTGCTACAGCAAGTGGCATGAAGCTACGCTAATCCGCAGGCACGAGATGCGGATCAAAGGAACGCCGACAGATGGGTAGTGTTCTTGCAGCCCTGTTTGGGGCAGAGGCGAAGAGGGTGGATCCTCTCGCTGCAGAATCGACAGGGGTTCTCCCCTTTCAAGCCATCCGGAACCTCCAACGGGAGGGAATTCTGCAAGCCACGGACGATATTGCGCAGGAGCAGTTCCAACCCGCAAGCGTTGACCTACGGCTCGGCCCTGTTGCCTATCGAGTCCGAGCAAGCTTCCTTCCCGGACCCAACGCAACCGTCATGACGAGGATAAAGGAGCTGGATGGGCTTGAGATCGACATACGCACCGGAGCAGTGCTCGAGAAGGGTTGCGTGTACGTCATTCCGCTGTTGGAGCGGGTTGCGTTAAAAGCGACTAATCTGACGGCGCTGGCTAACCCCAAGAGCACCGCGGGTCGCCTCGATATTCTGACGAGGCTGATCACGGACAGGGGCACCGCATTCGACCAAGTCGAGCGGGGATATGAGGGACCGCTTTACGTCGAGGTAGCGCCACGCGCATTTAGTGTGGTAGTGCGGCTTGGTTCCCGGCTAAATCAACTGCGCTTCAAGCGCGGCTCGCCACACATCGCACCAAGCGATCTCGGAAAGATGTTTGGGAGCGGCGACCTGATAAGGCCGCATCCGGCTGAGCAGCTCCTTAATGACGGTCGAGTTGGAGTCACCATAGACCTGCTCGGCTCAAGTCGAGAAACCCTGATCGGATATCGAGCGCAGAAGCATACTGACCGTATTGATATAGACAACATCAGTCATTATTCCGCCTCGGAGTTTTGGGAGGAGTTGCGCAGTCATCGAGACGGTCGGTTAATTTTGAATCCTGATGACTTCTACATTCTTGCGACGCAGGAGACAGTGGCTGTGCCGCCGCGGTACGCTGCTGAGATGGTGGCCTATGATACAACGGTCGGCGAGTTCCGAGTGCATTACGCTGGATTCTTCGACCCGGGGTTCGGTTGTGATCCAAGCGGCCACGGGAGCAAGGCTGTCTTGGAAGTCCGATCCCATGGCGTCCCCTTTATGCTAGAGCACGGCCAAATCATTGGCTGGCTTCGGTACGAGCGGATGACCGATATCCCGGATAGGCTGTATGGAACCTCAATCGGCTCAAATTATCAAAGCCAGGGCTTGGCGCTCGCGAAGCAATTTCGCGTCTAAATGCTCGATCTTGGTGGAGGACAATGCTGTCGTGTGTGGAATCAGACGCATTATCTGGTCGCGGTGTCGGCGTTAGGTCCCCACCCCGAACAGCTCCTCCACATCCCCCTCCGTCAGCCGCAACGCCCCGCCATGCTCCGCCTCCAGCACGCTTGCCACGATCGCGCGCTTCTTCTCCTTCAGCACCTCCATCTTCTCCTCGATCGTCCCCAGCGTGACCAGCCGGTGCACGAACACCTTCTTCTCCTGCCCGATCCGGTGCGCGCGATCGGTCGCCTGGTCCTCCACCGCTGGGTTCCACCACGGATCGTAATGGATCACCGTGTCCGCCGCGGTCAGGTTCAGCCCTACCCCACCGGCCTTCAGGCTGATCAGGAACAGCGGCACTTCGCCGGCCTGGAACCGTCGCACCACGCTGCCGCGATCCACCGTATCCCCGGTCAGCATCACATACGGCAGCGACGCCTCTGCCAGCCGCTCCTCGATCAGCGCCAGCATCGAGGTGAACTGCGAGAACAGCAGCACCCGTCGCCCCTCCGCCAGCAGCACCGTCAGCAGCTCCATCAGCCGCTCCAGCTTGGCTGAGCCAGCCTTCGTCTTCTCCACCGCCTTCAGCTTCAGCAGCCGAGGATCGCAGCACGCCTGCCGCAACTTCAGCAGCGCATCGAGGATGATGATGCCGGACCGCGCAATTCCCTTCTCCTCGATCGCCTGCCGCACCCGCGCGTGCATCGACATGCGCACGCCCTCGTAGATCGCGCGCTGCGCCGTCTCCATCTCCACCGGCTCGGTGATTTCAGTTTTCGGCGGCAAATCCAACGCCACCTCCTCCTTGGTCCGGCGCAGCAGGAACGGCCGCACCCGCTTGGTCAGCATATCCCCCCGCGCCGTGTCGCCATGCTTCTCGATCGGCGTGCGGAACCGCGTGCGGAACGACCGCGCGCTGCCCAGGAACCCGGGCGCGAGGAAATCGAACAGCGACCACAACTCGCCCAGGTGGTTCTGCAATGGCGTGCCCGACAGCGCCAGCCGCTGCCGCGCCCGCAACCGCAGCGCCTGCCGCGTGGTCTCCGCATTCGGGTTCTTGATCATCTGCGCTTCGTCGAGCACCACCACGTGCCACTCGTGTTCGGTCAGCACGTGATGGTCGCGGGTCAGCAGCGGATAGGTGGAGATCACCAGGTCATGCCGCCCGATCTCGCCAAACCGCTCTTTCCGCGTCGGCCCATGCAGCGTCAGCACCCGAAGCGACGGAGCGAACCGCGCCGCCTCCATGGTCCAGTTCGGCACCACGCTGGTCGGACAAACAATCAACGAAGGCCGATCCAGCCGCCCCTCCGCTTGCTCGATCGCCAGGTGCGCCAGGGTCTGCACCGTCTTGCCCAGGCCCATGTCGTCGGCCAGCACGCCGCCCAGTTCGGCGTTGCGCAGGAATTGCAGCCAGTCCACGCCCTGCGCCTGGTAGGGCCGCAGCGTGCCCAGGAAGCTGGCGGGCACCGAGGCCGTCGGGATCGAGCCACCGGCCTCGCGCAACTGCCGCCCCAGCGCGCGGAGCGCCTCGCCGCCCTGCCAGACGACGCCGGTCGCATCCTCCAGCGCCGCGACATCCGCGGCGTCCAGCCGGGTGAAGCGGATTGCCCCGCCTGCCGGATCGACTCCGCCGCGCGCGAACAGCTCCGTCAGCGCGAGCAGGATGGGGCGGATGCGCGGCAGCGGCAGCGGCAGGAACCGCCCGTCCTGCAACGGCACCAGGAACGGCTCGTCGTCGTCGGCCTCTGTCAGCTTCTCCGTCAGCCCGTAGTCCCATTGCGTCCGAGGCGGCGATCATCGCCACCAGCGAGGGCACCAGGTCCACCCGCTTGCCGTCCACCATCACGCCGAGATGCAGCTCCAGCCAGTCGATGCCGGAGCCTTCTTCCAACTGCCGCGGACAGGTCGCCGTCCGGCTTCGGCGAGGCGGATCGGGAAGTCGTCGGCGATCTCGATCGTCCAGCCTTCGGCGCGCAACGCCGGCAGGTCGTGCAGCAGCACGTGCAGCCAGGCCGAGCCGTCCGGATCGCCCGGCAGCATCAGATCCTCGGCCCAGGGGTTGGCATACCAGCTCGGCGCATGGCGGCCGACGCGATCGAACCCGATCGAGCCCAGGCGCCGCACCAACCGCTCCTCCGCGTCGCGTTGACGCACCAGGTGATACAGCCGGCCGCCGCGCGCCATCGTGGCGCGGCGTTCGCCCGGTGCGATGACGAACGGCCCGTAGCGGAAGCTCACCCGGGCGAACGGGATGGCGTTGGGAGAGCCGCCACCATAACGGGGATGCGATGCGACAGCGGCGGGGTGCCGGTATGCAGCAGCAGGTGGCCGCGAGGCTTCTCGTTCAGCTCCTCCGGCGGCGGCAGTTCGTCGGGCGCCGGCACGGTCAGGCCAGGCATTCGGCGCGCCAGTTCGCGGCGCACCCGCACGGCCTGGTCGGGCGGGATCGCCGGCGCGGCCAGCAGCCTGCGCGCCAGCGGCGCAGGCAGATCAAGGTCGATCGGTCCGAGCGTGCCGGTGGCCGGGCTCGGCGTACCATGGCTCCGGCACGCGGAGCAGGGTCGCCGGCGGGTCGTCGATCGCGACTTCGGGGTGCTGCGAGCCGTCCTCGTTCAATGTCCAGACGATGCGGCCGGGACGCGGCGGTCCCTCGCTCACTACCGGTCCGGTCACGCTGCCCCAGCGCGCGCGGCCGGTGGCGATGATGCGGCGCACGGTGTCCTGCGGGTCCTCGTCTTCATCGTTGCCCATGCGGCGACGGGCCAGCCGGCGCAGGATGATGCGGTCGGCCGGCCGCAGGAACCGCTGTGGCTGCGAGCCCATGCTCTCCGGCGGGAAATTGCGTTGGGCGGCGGAGAACTCGCCGGTCTTGCGCAACTGCACCGATACCGGCTGCACCGACAGCGCGGGAACGCCGCGGGCCTGCGACGCCTTGTCCAGCACGTAGAACAGGCGCTGGCGGATGCTGGGCGGATAGTCCTCCTCATCGACCTGCTGCGCCGCTTCCAGGTCGGCGAGCCAGGTCGCCAGCGGGAAGGGCAGGGGCTCTTCGCGCGGTGGTGGCGCGGGGCGCGGTTGCGGGGACGGCAATGCGGCCAGACTGCCCGGTGCCGTCGCCGGCGACGCGGGCAGATGGTGGGCAGACAGCGGGGCCAGCTTGTGGCGGCCACGGGCGACGATGAGCACGGCGGCGACGTGCTTGCAGTTGGTGCGCACAGCGCAGGAGCACAGGCCGACGATCCGCAGGTTCCCCTGCGGGTCGCGGCGCAGCACGATCGTTTCGGCGTAGGGCGCACGGCGGCTGCCCTGGGTTTCGGCGTCGATTCGGTTGCCGTCCTCCGACACGGTGAGGCGCAGCACGCGCCCCGCCTGGGCGTAAGCACGGCCGGCGGCGATGGCGTTGCCGGGGATGAAGCGGGCCAACTCGGCGTCGGACGGCGCCTCGTCGGCCTTGTGCTGCGGCGTGGGGAACAGCATGAGGTTCATGGTGAGGGACTATAGGCGGGTTTCCGAGTCGCGGCGACCTTACTGCCGGGACGATCGGATTTGGCCCGCGAGCCGGGGAACGCCGGCCTGGGTCATTGCCGGAAGCAAGGCAGGAAATGCCTCACAAAGCCGAAGCAAGAACAGGCAAGCTTCACCAGGCTATCGTGCCATCCCCGGGTCCCTGCCACGCGCCGCGCTATCAGAAAATCCTTCTTTCTGAATGCTTCCCAAGTCTTCCTTCAGCTTTGTGAGACATTTCCTGCCTTGCAGCAGCACCGGCCCAGCCTCCGCCCTGGTCGCACGGCTTTGCAATCACAAACCGGTATGCCGCTGCAGCATCTTCGCCGCATCTTCCGGCGTGTGCAGGTCGCTCGGGATCAGCACCCATTTCGGATAGTCCCGCTTCCCCGCCAGATAGCCTTGCACCACGTCGAAAATGTATTTGCCGATGTCGGATTTGACCTCGACCGACGCGTTTGCCTCGCCCGCCAGCATCGCCCGGTAAATACCCGGCACGCCATCCACCGAGATCGTCAACACATCCTTGCCAGGATGCAGACCGGCGGCCTTCATCACCGGTATTGCTCCCAGCAGCATGTTGTCGTTGTGCGACCACACCGCGCAGACGCCCTTCAATCCGTCGGTCGATTTGATGAAGTCCTGCATCACCCGCCGGCCACCTTCCTCGGTGAAGTCACCGCTCTCCGAGCCAATGATGCGCATATCGGGAAACTGCGCGATGATGGTGGCGAAGCCCTTCTTTCGCCCGATCATCGGCGCCGACCCGATGGTGCCCTGAAGTTCGACAATGAGGCAACGGCCGCGGCTTGCCTGCACCAGCCATGACGCGGCAAGGCGGCCCTCGAGATTGGTGTCGTTCCCGATGCGCGCCACGAACAGCGACGGATCGGCGTCCACCGACCGGTCGGCGATGAATACAGGGATGTGCGCATCCTGCGCTTCCTTCAACACCGGCGTCCAACCCGTGACCACCACCGGTGCGATGACGATCGCATCGACATGCTCTGCGATGAAACGCCGGACGGCGGCGAACTGCCGATCCACGCTGCCCCCCGCGTCCTCGAAATGCAGATCGATGCCGCGAGTCCTGGCCTCCGCCTGCATGTCGGCGGTAAACGCGGTGCGCCAGTCGCTCTCGGCGCCAACTTGCGAAAAGCCCACGGTTTCGGCTGAAACCGATGCTGCCGCGGCCAGCAGAGCCGCGGCCACGACGCTGATAAACCGAAGCATGTGCCGCTTATCCTTTATGGTTGACCGGTTTGGCTCGCTGTTGACGCCCCGCCGGAAGTGGCGTCCCGCATGGCGCAATCACCGCCCGGCCGGACGCAGAGCCGCCAGTCTACCGGCCAAGTTTTAGCAATTTCCTAACGTCCCTCCGGTAGCGTTCCCGGGTCCGCGGGTGAGCGCTCGCGTTCGCCAGGAGGCAGGCATGATCGTTGCGGAGGAAATACCGGCGGTGGAGCGCCGGTCCGGAGCATGGCCTCGGCGATTCCGGACCTGCCGGACTGCATATCTGCGTCTGCCGCAAAGCCTGCGGGGCATCATCGCCGCGGACACCCCGGATGCCAGCATGGTGCACCTGATCACCTTGCTCGCGGCCCTCGCGGCAGTGGCGATCGCCGCGATCCTGCCAATGTCCTGTTTCCTGGTGGCCCAGGCCCACCTGCGCGGCGAGGTAGAAATCCGCGCCCAGCTTTACGCCGGCCAGGTGGCAGAGGAAGCGCGCCAGAACCCGGCGTTCTGGAACGCGCTTGCCGGCAGCGCGATCCAGCCGGGTCTCGACAGCCTGGAGATCGCTCGCCCGCCGGACGCCGACGACCGCCGGGCCGTCGGCGAACGCCGCCGTGTGCTGGCAAGTTCCGGCAGCGTGCTGATCGACACCGCCGCGCCCGCGTCGCTGTCCTGGCCATTGCTGATTGCGCGCTGGCCGGTGACCGACGCCACGACGCCATTGGGCGAGGTGGACGTGGCGCGCTCGCTCCGCCCGGCACTGCTGCTGGCCGCGACGGTCGCCTGCGGCTCGATAGGGCTGGGGTTGGCGCTGTTTCTGCTGTTGCGGGTTGGGCCGCTGCGGATGCTGAACGCGGCGCTGGAGCATGCTTCGTTCCTGTCCGCGCACGATCTGCTGACCGGCCTGCCGAACCGCCGGCTGTTTCGGGACCGCCTGGAACATGCGTTGAGCCGTGCCCGCCGCGACGGCGGGATCATCGGCGTATTCTGCCTGGATCTGGATCACTTCAAGAACATCAACGATCTGCTCGGACATTCCGCCGGCGATGCGGCCTTGCAGATCGTGGCGGAACGGCTACGCGTCTGCCTGCGCGCGAGCGATACCCTGGCCCGCCTCGGCGGCGACGAGTTTGCGGTGATCCAGCCCCTGCTCCGCAGCGCCGAGAACGCCCACATGCTCGGGCAGCGCCTGCTGGCCGCGATTGCGCCGCCGATCGAACTCAATGGGCAACTCCATCACGTCGAACTCAGCGTCGGCATCGCCATGTCCGGGATCGGTGCACCGGAGCAGTCCGAGGAACTCATGAAAGAGGCCGATATGGCGCTGTATCGGGCAAAGGAGGAGGGGCGGGACCGGATCTGCTTCTTTTCCCCCGATATGGACCTGAAGGTGCAGGCGCGCCACGCCATGGAGATCGACCTGCGCGCCGCGATCGGCGAGCAACGTCTGGCCGTGCAGTACCAGCCGCAGGTGGACCTGGTGACCGGACGTCTGCTTGGTGCGGAAGCGCTGCTGCGCTGGGACCGGCCCGGACACGGCATGGTGCCGCCCGACGAATTCATCGCTCTGGCCGAGGATACCGGCCTGATTGTGCCAATCGGCATCTGGATCTTGCGCGAAGCCTGCCGGCGTGCGGCTGCCTGGCCGGAGCACCTGGTCATTGCCGTCAACGTGTCGCCGATGCAGTTCCGCCATCCCGGCCTGTACGAAGCCGTGGCCGACGCGATCCGCGACACCGGCATCGCACCGTCGCGCCTCGAGTTGGAAATCACCGAGGGGGTATTGCTACAGGATACCGATCAAACCCTGGCGACGCTGCAGCGCCTGCGCGTCCTCGGCACCCGCCTGGCCATGGACGACTTTGGCACCGGTTATTCCAGTCTGAGCTATTTGCAGAAATTCCAGTGCGACAAGATCAAGATCGATCGCAGCTTCGTCTGCCGGATTGGTGTCGATCCGAGCGCCGAGGTGCTGGTGCGTGCCATCGTCGGCATGACCGAAGCGCTTGGAGTCCGTACCGATCGCCGAGGGCGTGGAAACCCCTGCCCAGGCCGAGATGCTGCGCGCGCAGGGTTGTTCCGAGGGCCAGGGCTTCCTGTACAGCCGGCCGCTGAGCGGGGACACCTTTGATGCCCTGGTGCGGCAAGGCGAACTGGTCAGCTAGGCCAGTTTCACCCCGACCGGAATTGCGAGCCTTCTGCCTGTGCCAGGGCACTGATCCTGACGGTTCGAGCCTGCGGCCAACGCTGTCATTGCGAGCGAAGTGAAGCAACCTCTCTCGAGAGATCGCACCAGCGCCCGAGTGGGATTGCTTCGCCGCCGCGCGCCTCGCAAGAAACAGTCCCCCGTGTCATGGCCGGCGCAGACCGGCCATCCACGTCTTGCGGTACCGCCAAGGTCGAAGGCGTGGATGGCCGGCCTGCGCCGGCCATGACACGGGGGACTGCGGTTTCATCCAGGGCGGGTCGGCCACGCCGGCCGGTGGTCAACTCGCAAGAAATCGCGCTCACGCTTGTGGCGCGCTGTGCCTCGCACCGCCGCAATCGTGCGCCGCGCGTCAAAGCAAGCAAGATTTAACGCAAATGAACGCGGCATTATGTAGCAAACGCAACTTGGTCCGCATTTACCGCAAACTACACCGTCATCCCCGCGAAAGCGGGGACCCATGCGCTTGGGTCCCCGCTTTCGCGGGGATGACGATTCTTTGTGGCGTTTGCTCCATAATGCCGAATGAACGCCAATAAGTCCCGATAAACGCGATTATGCCCGGGTCTGTCACGATCATGCACGATCGACATCGCGCGGCCGTTTGCGCCGAGCCGCGTTGCCGCGGCGCCCGAGTCCCATTCGCGTTCATCTACGACCATTTGCGTTCATTTGCGTTAAATCTTGCTTGCTTTGGCGCCAGCCGGCTCTGGCCGCCACGCGAATTCTTGAAATCACCGCAGCACGCAAGAATTTGCCGGGTTACCAGTTCAGGGCACTGCTGTCCGGTTCGTTGAGGCAGGATTTCTTGAAAGTCACCGCCACATAAGGGATTTTGGTAGTTCGTTGCTGGGGCGGATTTGATCTCGTGACGGCTCTCCCTGACGATTTGGCGGGGGGGCCAGGCCATGAACACCGGCAAGACGCTATTCGCGCAACTGATGGATTTTCTGCCGTGGAGCACATTTGACCGGATTGTTGCGCGCTACAATGGCAATCGCGCCGTGCGGACGCTGCCCTGCACCGCACAGTATCAGGTGATGGCATTTGCCCAGATCACCTACAGGGAGAGCCTGCGGGACATCGAGGCGTGCCTGGCGGCGCAATCGGCCAAGCTCTACCACATGGGTTTGCGAGGGCCGGTTCGCCGCTCCACGCTGTCCGACGCCAACGAAGCCCGGGATTGGCGCATTTACGCCGAGTTTGCCCAGCGGCTGATAGCGCAGGCAGGCGACTGTATGCTGACGACGATCTGGACGTGGATTTGCCCAGCACCATATACGCGCTCGATTCGACGACTATCGACCTGTGCCTGTCGGTGTTTCCATGGGCGCATTTCCGTTCGACCAAGGCGGCGGTGAAGATGCACACGCTGCTGGATCTCCGCGGCAACATTCCAAGCTTCATCCACATATCCGATGGCAAGCTGCACGATGTTCATGCACTCGATATGCTGCTACCGGAACCTGGCGCCATCTACGTCATGGATCGTGGCTACGTGGATTTTGCCCGCCTGCATGTCCTGCATGAGGCTGGCGCTTTCTTCGTAACCCGGGCGAAGTCGAATCTGGATGCCCATCGGGTCTATTCGGCGCCAGCAGACCGAAGCGCTGGTGTGATTTGCGATCAGACCATCGCTATGGACGGTTACCTCACCCAGCGACATTATCCCGCGCACCTGCGGCGCATCCGCTTCAAGGACCCGGAGACCGGAAAAACGCTGATCTTCCTCACCAATCAGATGACGCTGCCGGCTTTGACAATCTGCGCCCTCTACAAGAGCCGCTGGCAGGTGGAACTTTTCTTCAAGTGGATAAAACAGCATCTGCGCATCAAGTGGTTCTACGGCACTTCTGAGAACGCGGTGAAGACCCAGATCTGGATCGCGGTGTCAGTCTACGTGCTGGTAGCCATCGTCAGGAAGCGACTCCGGCTGGAGGTGTCACTCTACACATTGCTACAGGTCTTTTCGGTCACAATATTCGAGAAAATGCCGATCCAGTCTGCAATTTTGGCAACACCTGACCGATTCGACGATACCGACGACAGCAACCAATTGGAACTATTCACTTTTTGACCGGACAGCAGTGAGTTCAGGGGAGAAAACGCTCGGGGCCCACGCTTCGATCCCTGGCGGTGTTGCTTGCCACCGCGGGATCACAACGGCCGGGCAAAACTGAGTTCGTGTCCATCGGGATCGGTGATGTGAAAGTACCGCTCGCCCCATGGGGCGTCGCGCGGTGCCGCCGCGGGTGACAGGCCCGCCGCCACGGCAAGGGCATGGACCGCATCCACGTCATCGACATGGAAAATCGCGCGGCCCCACCACGACCATTGGCGTTCCACCGGGGCGGATGTCAGGTTCAGAAACCCGGCGCCGGCATGGAAGCTGGTGAAACCGGCCTCCGCGCCGCCGTATTTCAGCGCGAAGCCGAGCGCCTTGTAGAACGCCACCGCCCGCGCCATGTCGTGCGTCGCCAGTGTGATCGCGCTGATGCTCTCGATCATCCGTACCTCCCATCCGTGCCGCCATGCGCTGCGGCGGTGATCCGTTCGCGGACTGCGTGCCGTGATGCGAGGGAAGTGGCAAGAGGCTGACCGGTCGGCGGCGCACCGACTGACAGGATCGCGCGTTCCGGGGTATAGTGCCGGCCAACAGCGAGGGGAGAGCATGGAGATGAGTGAAGAGATCGCAACCCTGGGCGGCGGCTGCTTCTGGTGCCTGGAGGCGGTGTTCAAGGATCTGAACGGCGTGAACTGGGTGATGTCCGGCTATTCGGGCGGGCAGAATGCCAATCCCAGCTATAAGGAGGTTTGCTCCGGCAGGACCGGCCACGCCGAAGTGGTGCAGGTGCGGTTCGATCCGGATGTGCTGTCCTATGCCGACCTGCTGCGGGTGTTCTTCGCGATCCACGATCCGACGACGCTGAACCGCCAGGGCAATGACATCGGAACGCAGTATCGCTCGGTCATTTTCACCCATTCGGATGCGCAGAAGCAAACCGCGGAAGCGATCAAGCAGGAGATCACGGCGGCGAAGATCTGGCATGCGCCGTTGGTGACCGAGATCGTGCCGTTCCAGGCGTTCTACGAAGCCGAGCCGGAACATCACGACTATTTCGCGCGCAATCCGTGGAGCGGCTATTGCCAGGTGGTGGTGGCGCCGAAGGTCGCCAAGTTCCGCAAACAGTTTACCGACCGCCTGAAGCGCGCCGCGGCTGAGTAGCGAGGCCGGGGCGTTGCCCTGGCCTTGCTTGCTTCACCTACTCGGACGGCCGTTCGTACCACACGCGCCCATCCTTCAGGGTCATCTGCGTCAGCAGGCGCCGCTGCACGGTTATCCTGTCGCCGTCGCTGTCGCGCAGTTCGGCCTTGTCATCGCGCAGTTCGAATACCGAGATATCCGCGTTGGCGCCCGGCTTGAGTGTGCCGACGGTGCCTTCGTAACCCATGATTTTCGCCGGAACTGCCGTCGTCCGCCGCACGACTTCGTCGAGCGGCATGCCGAAATGCAGCAGCTTGGTCATGGTTGTCGGCAGGTCCCAGACCGGCCCTCGCGTCGCCGTTGTCAGTGTCAGGTCAGTGGAGATCGTGTCGGTCAAAAAACCCTGGTCCAGCGCCTTCTGAGTCATACGGAAGTTGAAGTGGTTCCGCCCATGTGCGCAATCGAAGATGATGCCGTGGCGTTGCGCCTCCACCACCTCCTTCAGCACGAACTCCTTTTCGTTTCCCATGATGCCGTGGGCGCGGCCGTGATAGCAGTGCGTGACGATGTCGCCCGGTTTCATATGCTCGATCAGGTCGGGTAGCGGGACCGGCGAGTTGGTGATGTGCATCATCATCGGCACGCCACCGGCCATGTCGGCCGCTTTGCGCGCAAGCTTCACCGGTTCGGCCGAGTATTCCCAGACCAGCCCGGGCCCGAAGCGCAGCTTCACGCCAAATGCCAGGTCGGGGTTGTCGATGATGGTGCGGGCGCAGCCTTCGGGATCGGCGTAAGGCAGGTGCGACAACTCGCCGCCGCGCGCCGTGCCGGTAATGCCGATCGCCGACAGGTTCACCAGCGCGCGCACGCGGGTGTGGACCTCGCGATCGAGCATCTGCCGCAGCCCGGCGAACGTCGCCGACCCGGCGCTGCCGGCGTCGCAGAGTGTCGTGACACCGCTCGCCTGGCAGATGCAATCGGTGCGGCCACCCATGTCATGCGCGTTGACAAAGACATGGGCGTGCATGTCCACCAGTCCCGGGGTGACCAGCCGGCCTTTCACGCTGATCGTCCGCCGCGCTTCGTTGGCCGGCAGGGACGGCGCGACCGCGACGATCTTGCCGCCGGCGATACCGACATCCATTACGCCGCGCAGCCCGGCGCCAGGATCGAGCACGTCGCCCCCGGTCAGCAGCAGATCGTATTGCATCGCTTCCTCCATCCCATTTCGGCGGATCGTTCACCGCTACCCGCTTCCTGGCAAGCCGGCGCTGTGCCACGGTACGACAGGGGAGACGTGACTCGATATGCAGACCTTCGATTACATCGTTGTTGGCGCCGGCTCGGCCGGCGCCGTAGTCGCGAACCGGCTGTCGGCGGATGCACGCAACAAGGTCTTGTTGCTGGAGGCAGGTCCCGCCAGCCATCCGTGGTCACGTATTCCGATCGGCTATGCCCGCCTCATCACCAATCGGGCGGCCAACTGGCTGTATGCGTCGGAGCCCGAGCCCAGCACCAACGGCCGCCGCCTCGCCTTGCCGCGCGGCAAATTGCTCGGTGGGTCGAGCGCCATCAATGGCATGGCCTTCGTGCGCGGCCAGGCGCAGGACTTCGATACCTGGGCGCAGATGGGCAACCAAGGCTGGAGCTACGACGATGTCCTGCCGTTCTTCAAACGCATGGAGAGCTACGAAGCCGGCGAGGATGCTTATCGAGGCGGTGACGGACCGATCCGCGTCACCAATCCCAAACCAAAGTTGCCGATCTTCACGACCCTGATCGCGGCGGCCGGACAGGTCGGCATCCCGCACAACGCCGACTACAATGGCGCCACGCAGGACGGCATCGCGATGAGCCAGGCGTCGATAGCAGCGGGCCGCCGCATGAGCACCGCGCGCTGCTATCTGGACCCGGTCCGCCAACGCCCCAATCTGCGCATCGAGACAGACGCGTTGACCGAGACCCTGCTGCTGGAGGGCAAGCGTTGCATCGGCGTGCGTTATTCCGTGCACGGCACGCCGCACGAGGCCCGGGCGGCACGCGAAGTCGTGGTCAGCGCCGGATCGATCAATTCGCCGCAGTTGCTGGAGCTGTCGGGCATCGGCCAGCCGGAACGTTTGCGCAGTCTGGGCGTCGAAGTGCGGCACGCGCTGCCCGGTGTCGGCGAGAATCTGCGCGACCATTTTGCACCGCGGACGCGCTGGTCCATTGGCGCCAAGGGCTTCACCTACAACGACAAGGGCCGAGGGCTCGGTCTGGTGGCGCAGGCGCTGCGCTATGCGCTGTTTCGGGACGGCCTGTTAGGTGGCGTCGCAGCCCCGATCCGGGCCTTCGTTCGTTCGCGCGAAGGCCTGGCCGCGCCGGATGTGTTGCTCGGTTGGGTGCCGATGCTGACCGAGCCGGGGCCGAAGGGGCCAAGGATCTCACGCCAATCCGGCATGACCTGTTACGCGCATCCTATGCGGCCGGAGAGCAAGGGCCATGTCCACATCGCCGCCGCTGACCCGCGTCGCCCGCCCGCGATAACCTTCAACTTCCTGTCGTCGCCGATCGATGCCGAGGTTACGACGCGCGCGGTTCGCATCGCGCGGTCAATCATGACTGCGCCCGCTATGGCGCATCTGCGTATCACCGAGATCGCGCCCGGCGTCGCGCGGACGTCGGATGACGAGATCCTCGACTGGGTAAGGCAAGTAGCAGAAACCACCTACCATCCCGTCGGCACCTGCAAGATGGGCACCGATGGCATGGCGGTGGTTGACGCTCGGCTGCGAGTGCACGGCATTACCGGATTGCGCGTCGCGGATGCGTCGATCATGCCCACGCTCACCTCGGGCAACACCAATGCACCATCGATCATGATCGGCGAGAAAGCGGCGGATATGGTGCTGCATGACATCGGGTGAAGGAAGCAAGGTCAGGGCTCTGCCCCCGGCCTTCGCCGGGGCAGGCTCTGAAACTCGCCGGGGTGCTTTGCCCCCTGGACCCCCAGCTAAGGCACAGCCTTTGCAGTATCATGTGGCAAACGCAACAAAGAATTGTCATCCCCGCGAAAGCGGGGACCCATGCCGCTTGGGTCCCCGCTTTCGCGGGGATGACGATTTTTTGTTGCGTTTGCCACATGATGCCGGCCTTTGCAATCCATCCGTTTGGAGAGGCTGGACGGGAGGGGGCCTGAACCGATGCGGCGGTGCCGATCGGCACCGCCGCATCGGTTCAGGCCCCCTCCCGTCCAGCCTCTCCAAGTTGAAGGGTTCCAAGGGCTCTGCCCTTGATGGGGTTCCAGGGGCAAAGCCCCTGGCCTTGCTTTCTACGTCCGATTGACGCCGCGCGCGGGCCCCACTACTCACCGGTAGATCGCGTCCCCGGGAGAAACACCATGGACCTCGGCTTCACCCCAGAAGAGCTCGCCTTCCGCGAGGAGGCGCGTCGTTTCTTCCACTCCGAGATTCCGCAATCGATCCGCGACAAGGTTGCCGAGGGCGAGGGCCTGACGCGCGACGACATGATCACCTCGCAGCGGATTTTGAATGCGCGTGGCTGGGCCGACGGTGAACTGGCCGGTGCAATGGGGCGGCCAGGACTGGTCACCGGTACAGGTCTACCTGTACCAGGACGAGATGCAGCAGGCGAACGTGCCGACGCCGATCGGTTTCAACGTCACCATGGTCGGCCCGGTGATCGCGCAGTTCGGCAACGACGCGCAGAAGCAGCATTTCCTGCCGAAGACCGCCAACGCCGACATCTTCTGGTGCCAGGGGTTCTCCGAACCGGGCTCCGGCTCCGACCTCGCCTCGCTGCGTACCAAGGCCGAGCGCAAGGGCGACAAATACATCATCAACGGCCAGAAGATCTGGACCACGCTGGCGCAATACGCCGATTGGATCTTCTGCCTGGTGCGCACCGATCCGGCGGCGAAGAAGCAGGAAGGCATCTCGTTCATCCTGGTCGATATGAAAACCTCCGGCATCACTGTCCGCCCGATCATCACCATCGATGGCGGCCGTGAAGTGAACGAGGTGTTCTTCGACAACGTCGAAGTCCCCGCCGAGAACCTCGTCGGCCAGGAAAACAAGGGCTGGGACTATGCCAAGTTCCTGCTCGGCAACGAGCGCACCGGCATCGCCCGGGTCGGCGCGTCCAAGGCGAAGGTGGCGCGCATCAAGGAACTGGCGTCGATGGAACGCGTCGGCGACACGCCGCTGATCGAAACCCCGCGCTTTCGCGAGAAACTGGCGGCGGTGGAGGTGGAGTTGAAGGCGCTGGAGATGACGCAGTTGCGCGTCGTTGCCGATGAGCGTCGGCGCGAAAAAGGCCGGCCCAATCCAGCGTCCTCGATCCTGAAGCTGAAAGGCTCGCAGATCCAACAGCAACTGACCGAGTTGGTGATGGAAGTGGTCGGCCCGTATGCGATGCCGTACCAGCGCGACTTCGACGGCCGCAATGAGGAGACGATCGGGCCGGACTACGCGACCGAGGCGGCGCCGATGTATTTCAACTACCGCAAGGTGTCGATCTACGGCGGCTCGAACGAGATCCAGCGCAACATCGTCGCCAAGGCGATACTCGGCCTATAAAACCTCTCCCGCATCGCGGGAGAGGTCGCCGCGTCTTCGCGCGGCGGGTGAGGGTGCCGCGATCCGCACAAACTACTTCCAGGACACACCCAAATGGACTTCGACCTGACCGACGACCAACGCCTGCTGAAGGACAGCGTCGATCGCCTGATCGCCGACCACTACGCGTTCGAGCAACGCAAGAAGTATCTGGCGGAACCGACCGGCTCGAGCCCCGCCGTCTGGAACCAGTACGCCGAACTCGGATTGCTCGGCCTGCCATTCGAGGAAAAGCTCGGCGGCTTCGGCGGCGGCGCGGTCGAGACCATGATCGTCATGGAAGCCTTCGGCCGTGGCCTGGTGCTGGAGCCGTATTTCGCCACGGTGATCCTCGGCGGCGGATTGCTGCGCCGCGCCGGCAGCGAGGCCTTGCGCGCCGCTCTGGTGCCGCAGATCATCGCCGGCAAGCTGAAACTCGCCTTTGCCCATATCGAGCGGCAGTCGCGCTATGACCTTGCCGACGTGTCCACCACCGCGCGCAAGGACGGCGGCGGCTATGTGCTGGACGGCGCGAAGAGCGTCGTGCTGCACGGCGATTGCGCCGACAAGCTGCTGGTGACGGCGCGCGTGGCCGGCAGCCGGCGCGACCGCGATGGCGTCGGGCTGTTCCTGATCGATGCGGACGCTGCCGGGGTGACCCGGCGCGGCTACCCGACACAGGATGGCTTGCGCGCGGCGGAACTGACGCTGACGGCTGTGCGCGTGGCTGCCGATGCGGTGCTGGGCGACGACGCGCTGCCGGCAATAGAGCATGTGGTGGACGAGGCGATCGCCGCGCTGTGTGCCGAAGCGGTCGGCACGATGCAGGTGATGCATGAGACGACGCTGGAGTACCTGAAGACGCGTCAGCAGTTCGGCCGGCCGATCGGCTCTTTCCAGGTGTTGCAGCATCGCTCGGTGGACATGCTGGTGGCGCTGGAACAGGCGCGCAGCATGGCGATGTTCGCGGCGGTGATGGCCGGCGAGGAAGATGCAACCGAACGCCGGCGGGCGATCGCCGCGGCCAAGGTGCAGATCGGCCGATCGGGCAAGCATATTGGTCAGGAGGCGATCCAGCTTCACGGCGGCATCGGCATGACGATGGAATACAGCGTCGGCCACTACTTCAAGCGCATGACCACGATCGACATGCTGTTCGGCGACGCGGATGTGCATCTGACGACGCTGGCGCGGGTCGGCGGGTTGTTCGGGAAGGCTGCGTAACTAACCTCTCCCGCGCTACGCGCGCGAGAGATCGAGGTGCGAAGCACCGAGGGTGAGGGTGATCGGTCGGCACGTAAGCAGGTAGAGCGTCGTGTGCCTCCCGATCACCCTCACCCTCGGCGCTAACGCGTCTCGACCTCTCCCGCTCCCGCGGGAGAGGTTAGAATTTCCCACAGCGCGCGCGTCTCCGCGCCCGGATCGTGCGTGATGTAGCAATCCACATCCAGCACCATCGTCCTGCGCTCCGTCGCCGTATACGCCGGCCAGGCCGGCAGCGATGCGTGGTCCGGCACGCCGTGGCGTGCGAACGCCGCCCAGGCGCCCGACATCCTTGCCGCCAGCGCATGCGCCCCGGCGCTACGATCCGTGGCATTGGTAAATTCCAGCGTGTCGAAGGTGAACGGCACGTCGATCGCGTGCGGTGTTCCCAGCCGCCCATCGAACAGCGGCGTCGGCCAGGCGAACGAGTACATCCACACCGGAGCGCCGCCCAGTGCGGCGCGCCGCTGCGCCATCAGCAGGGAACGAACCCGGAAATTCGAATTGGTCAGCGTAGCGATCAGCCGGTCGGCCGGAGTTGCATCCGGCATCAGCCGCCGATATGTCGCCACGACGCGATCCGCCGCGTCGCCGGCAATCGCCGCCACCCGCTTATGCAATTCCGCCTCGGTCAGCGTGCGATGCCACACCTTGTCGTCATGCGCGAGGAACAGCGACGCCTCCTGCGCGCAATCGCCGATGATCAGCGGGATGCCAGCCGACACCGGTGTCGCATCCGGATCGAATGGCTGGCGCGGCAGCAGCGTGCCATCGACCACCGGCCCGAACGGATAGCGGTCTAGCAGCGGCCAGGGCGACGGTCCAATGGCCCGCTGCGCCGGCCCGATGGCCGCCAGCAGCCGCTGCATCGGCACCGCATGCAGCTCACCGAGCGACGCTCGCGACAACCCAAGCCCGGCCAGCACCGCCTCGGTCAGCTTCGCGGCGCGCTCGCGGTGCGCAGCCGCACTGCGGCACCACTCTGCACGATGGCGCGGTGGAACAGCCCGCGCGCCGATGGCATCGCCAACAGCGTGCTGACTTTCCCGCCGCCGCCGGATTCGCCGAAGATCGTCACGCAGCCGGGATCGCCGCCGAACTGCGCGATGTTGTCGCGCACCCAGTGCAGCGCCGCGATCATGTCCAGCGTGCCGGCATTGCCCGACTCCGCGTATTCCTCGCCGCCGAACTGCGACAGATCAAGATGGCCGAAAATATTCAGCCGCTGGTTCACCGTCACCACGACAATGTCGCCGCGCCGGCACAGGCGCATGCCTTGCAGCCGCAGGCTGTTCGACGAGCCGTAAGAAAACGCGCCGCCGTGCAACCAAACCATCACCGGCCGCCGCACCGTGCTGTCCGCGGCCGGCGTCCAGACGTTCAGCGTCAGGCAGTCCTCGGTCTCCGGCGAACCATCCGGTGGTCCGGAGAAATTCACCATCTCCGCCCGCGGCACCGGTCCGAGGCGCGCTTGCGGTGCCTGGCCCGTGTAATCCAGCGCGTCACGCACGCTGGCCCAGGGCTGTGGCGGACGCGGCGGCATGAACCGGGCGCTGCCGGCGGTCGAAGCGCCGTACGGCACGCCGCGGAAGGCGGCGATGCCGTCGACCAGGGTGCCGCGCAGTTTGCCACTCGTCGTTTCCACAATCGGCGTCATCGTTCTTCTCCCCATGCCTCGCGAGCAACAATCTGCGGCTGACGGCGTTCCTTGCGCCGCCACGCCAACCCTGCAAGCGCGACCGCCGCCAGCCCCGTCAGTTCGATCGCATCGACCGCGCCCAGTGGACCCATCATGCTGGCGAGCGCGCCGACCAGCAGGATGCCCACGGGGCCAGTACCGATGCACACCGTCAACAGCCCCATCAATCGCGAGCGGACATGCGGCGGTGCATGCGTAATGATCAGTGAGGTCTGCATGTTCGAAAAGGCTGCCGAGCCGAAGCCGCCGGCGACCAGCAGCGCACAGGCCAGCGGAAATATCGGCGCCAACGGCATCAGTGCCACGCAGACGAGGAAGAGCAGCGAGCCACCGACCATCAGCGGGCGTCCACTACCGGGCGGATCGCCGCCGGCCAGCCACAGGCCGCCGAGAAACGCTCCGAACGATTTCGAGGCCGCCATTAGACCGACCAGCATGGGCGATACCATGAAGTGCTGCCGGCCGATCGGCGCCACCAGCGCGGCGTAGGGGAAACCGAGCAAGTTCATCGCGATGGTTACGGTCAGCACACCAGCAATGACGGTGTTGCCGCGCGCATGGGAAATGCCTTCCGCCAGGTCGCGCGGCACATGGCTCAGCACCAGCCGGCGGATGTCCTGTTGACGCGGCAACCCCGCGGCGAGGCATGCGGCGAGCAGATAGACGAGCGCAGACAGCGCGAAGGCGCCGGAGAGGCCGGCGAACTCGTAGAGCGCTCCGGCGGTGAGCGGACCGATCATGCGGGTGACGGAGTTGGTCAGCGTGTCGAGCGCCAATGCACGGGGCACCAGGGGTGGCGGCACGCTTTCGCCGACCATGCGGCGGCGGGTGGACATTTCGGTGGACCAGACGGTGCCGGCAACCAAGGCGGCGAGCGCGATGTGCCAGGGCCGCGCACTGCCCAGCGCCGCCAGCACGGCGACTGTTGCGGAGGCGGCGGCGGTGGTCAGTTGGCCGATGACCAGGACGCGCTTGCGATCGACCGCCTCCGACATCACGCCGGCGAAGGCGCCGAGGAACAGCATCGGCATGGTGCGTGCGGCGGTGACGATCGCCACGGCGAGACCGGAACCGGTAGCGTCGAGTGTAAACAGTGCCGCGGCCAGCACTTCGAACCAGCGCATGGCGTTGACGCAGCCGCCGATCGACCACAGCCGCAGGAACGTGCGCGCCCGGACTGCGGATTTGGGCGACGGCGCGGCGAACAGGGCGCGCAGGCCCGGTCTATGCGCCATGCTGCATGGCACGCGCGATCAGGCGACCAGGCGAGGCCGGCATCGGTACGTTTCCCCCAAGGCTTCCGTTACCCGGTTGCGGTCCTCCGGGCTTCGGTTGGTCGTGCTACGTCCATGGGCCGGGCATGGACCAATCCCGTCCCACCGCGCTATTATGCACCACCGGAGGAGATTCCGTTAGAGAGGGGAACCCCAGTCATGAACGACGCAATGGTAGCGACGCCACAATTCGACCGCACCGTGGAAGACCTCGGCAACATCGTCGAGCTGGGCCATGTCAACGTTCAGGTGCCCGACCAGTCCAAGGCGATCGCCTATTACCTGATGGGACTCGGGCTGACGCGCGACCCGTACTTGATGGCGGGCCTTGAGAACATGTGGGTGAATGTCGGGCGCGGCCAGTTCCATCTGCCGACGCGCGAAGCGCAGGTGCTGCGCGGCACCACGGGACTGGTGCTGCCCGACCTGGAAGCGCTGCTGCAGCGCCTGAGCTACGCGAAGAAGTTCCTCGAGGTAACGAAGTTCAGCTTCAAGCAGGTGGGCGACGTGGTGGAGACGACGTGCCCGTGGGGCAACCGCATCCGTGTACACGCGCCGACGCCGGAGAAGTTCGGGCCAATGCGCGTCGGCATGCCGTACGTCGAATTCGATGTGCCCGGGGACCCGGATCTGCAAGCGATCGCGCGGTTCTATCGCGAGATCCTCGGCGGCATCGCCGGCGTCGCGAAGGACGAGCGTGGAGAGTATGCCTGGGCCAGTTGCTCCGGCGAATGCAAGGTGGTGTATCGCCCGACCAGCAAGAAGATGCCGAAATACGACGGCCACCACATCCAGATCACGCTCGCCGACTTCTCTGGCCCGCACAAGAAACTGGTCGAGCGTGGACTGATTTCGGAGGAGAGCGACCAGCACCAGTATCGCTTCCTCGACATCGTCGATGTGGACACCAACAAGCCGATCTTCCGCATCGAGCACGAGACGCGCAGCATGCGTCACCCGATGTTCAACCGCACGTTCATCAATCGCAACCCGGATATGAACAATCGGAACTTCGTGCCGGGGTACGAGGTTGGGCTCTGGGCGCTGAACTGACCCGCTGCGGCCCAAAACCTCTCCCGCTGCGCGGGAGAGGTCGTCGCGCAGCGACGGGTGAGGGCGCCGCGGATGGCTCGGTCTTGTAGCGTGCGGTGCGCACGACCCTCACCCTCGGCGCTAACGCGCCTCGACCTCTCCCGCAGAGCGGGAGAGGTCTTTATCGCGCTGGCCCTCGCCTTTATTACTCCAGCAGCAGCGGAACCTGCGTTTCCGTCGCATCCGATCCGGATCATAGTTCCGACCGCCCCGGGGGGCGGCACCGACGTTGCCGTGCGTTTGCTGGCGTCGATTGCCGAGGCGTCGCTGGGGCAGAAGCTGCTGGTGGTTGACCGGCCGGGTGCCGACGGGACCATCGGCGTTCAGGCGATGCTCGACGCGCCGGCCGACGGCTACACGATTGCCGGCGTGTGGAATTCACCGATCACCATCGGGCCGCAAATCGTGCGCGTCGTGTATCGCCCCGATAGTTATGTCCCCCTTGTGATGTCGGACGTTTCGCCCGTGGTGTATTGCGTGCGGAGCGAGTTTCCCGCCGGCACGGGCGAGGCGTTCATCGCCGAGTTGAAGGCGCATCCGAACAAATATACCTACGGCACGGATGGCGCGGCGGGGAACGTTCGCTTGACCGCAGAGTTGGTGTTCTCCTCGTTGGGCGTGCAGGCACGGGCGATACCGTTTGGCGGTGCGGGCGAGACGGTGGTGGCGTTCCTGGCGCAATCGGTCGATATCTACGGCGGTTCGATCCAGGCGATCCTGCCATTCGTGCAGACCAAGCAGGCGAAATGCCTGATGGTGTCAACGGCGGAGCGCAGTCCAGTGGTGCCCGATGCGGCCGGGCTGAAGGAACTGGGTGTGCCGCAGGACGCAACGGTGCTGTGGCACGGCATCATCGCGCCGGCGGGAGTGCCGGCCGACAGGCTCGCAGTGTTGCAACACGCCTTCGAGGATGCAGCGCGCAGCGAGCGTTATCGCGCCTTTGCGGCGAAGCAGGGGCAGGACGCGGTGGCCTGGGGGCCGGACCAGGCGCGCGCGGCGATCGCCGCGGAGTATGCGGCGTTCGGCCGGGTCATTGCACAGCTTGGCATGGCGGGTGCGGAGAAATAGCAGCGTTCTGCGGTAGTTTCCTATCGGTATCATACCAAGCGCCTGGATGGCGACGCTCGAACATGCCCGCCTTGTCATGCCGGCGAAGGCCGGTATCCACGACTTTGCAGCGTACGAAAGGCAAGTCGTGGATGCCGACCTTCGTCGGCATGACGGTGCAGCCTGGGTCCGTGTGTCAGTCCCACGTGCGAATGGTATCATTCTTCGGCTGGCGTGAACCCGTCATGCGCGGCACAGAACTCTAGGACATGGCGCGCACAGGTGGCGGGGAACATCAGTTGCACCATGTGATACTCGGTCGGCAGATGAATTCAGCGTGAACTGCGCCAGGCACTTCCGCAGCATCGCTTCCTGTTCGGCGCTGGTGATTTGGCCCTCGGTCGGATAGAGGCCGAGCACCGGCGCCTGCACATTCGGTAGCGCCTCCGACGCGTTGGCGGCATTCACCAGCTTTGACAGCGCCACCTGGATGTCCGGGTCCCCAGTCAGGAACTCGTCCACGTACCAGCGGAACAATGCTGGATCGGATGCCTCGGGGAGGCGAGTTATCCGCGTGGTGGCTTCGACCCAGGGGCGCATGCCCATCGCCAGCATCGCTTCCGGCCGCGATGCATGGCCCATGGAATAGCGCGTCTTCATGGCGTCGCTGATGTAGACCGGCGTCCCGACCAGCGTCAGCGTGCGGACCTGCTCCGGGTGCGTGGCCGCCAGCACGAGCCCGAGGATGCCGCCCATCGATTCGCCACAGAAATGCGCGTTCTCGGCCCCGAGGTGCCGGATCAGCGCGGCAAGATCGCCGACCAGTGTTTGTACTGTCAGATCGCGGTCTGGATCGGCCGGATGCGACGATTGGCCAAGTCCGCGCATGTCGGGCCGCACGACCCGGAAGAATTGCGCGAGATAGGGCACCCAGCGATACCAGAACCGGCCGGAGCGGCCGTTGCCATGTTGCAGGATCAGATACGGCGCGTTGCGCCACGAGTTGGTGAACTCATCGAGTTCATAATGCAGGCGGATGCCGCCTGGGCGATCGAGGAACGGCATTGTGTCCTCCTGGAGAATTCCGCGAGCGCCGATCGGGCGCGGACCGGCTCGGTCGGCTGGATCGCCCGCCGGAATTTTGTGAATTATCCCGGCGCGGCGAGACACTGTCAATCCAGGCGCGCGGTGACGGATCGATCCACGTTCAACTCCGTCAATGCGAGCGAAGCGAAGCAATTTCCCGCCTGGGTTGGTGCGAACTCTCGTCGGAGATCGCTTCCCCCGGCCTTCGCCCATTGGCGCAAAAAAAATTCGTGGCAGTCGCCGGTATACCCCAACTCTCCGAGAACCCGAAAAAACCCCCTTGCCAACGGCCGCGGCTTGGATTTTGCCGTCGGCATGTTAGCGGGTGATCCACCTGTTTCTGGACAATGCGAGGTACCACCACGCGAAGCTGGTGCAGGCATGGCTGGCGCGGCCGGACTGCCGGATCAAGCTGGACTTCATCCCGACCGACTGTGCGCATTTGGATCCGATCGAACGGCTGTGGGGGTTGATGCACATGCACATCACTCACAACAAGTGCTATGAGGCCTGCGAAAATTTCCGCGAGGCGATCCTGACGTTCCTGCGTGAGGAGGCGGCAGGGAACTGGCGGATATACTGCGACGAGCTCACCGACAACTTCCGCATCATCTCGCCCAAGGATTTTCGGACTCTGGCGTGAGCGGGGTATATCAATGAGAATTTACAGCCTCATCCTCACAAGTTCATTGCTCCGCACGGCCATCCGATCCTAAGCTCCCGGGCAAAGCACGTCTGGGAGGGACCGGCCGCCGTCACAAGGAGCGCCCCATGCCCCTGTCCCGACGCGCTTTGCTCTTTGCCGCCCTGGCCGCACCCGCCATCGTCCGGCGGAATCCGCGCGCACCCTGCGGTTCATCCCGCACGCCGACCTGGCCTCACTTGATCCGATGTGGACGACGGCCGACATCGCGCGCAATCACGGCAACATGGTCTACGACCAACTCTATGGCTTCGACGCCGCGTTCGAGGCTCACCCGCAAATGCTCGCCGGCCACACCATCGAGGACGACGGCACCACTTGGCTCCTCACCCTGCGCGACGGCCTGAAATTCCACAACAACACACCGGTCCTCGCCCGAGACTGCGCTGCCAGCATCAAACGCTGGGGGGTCCGCGACGCCTATGGCAGCGCACTCATGGCACGCGTTAACGAGATCGCCGCGCCATCCGACAAGGTCATCCGCATCCGTCTGAAAAAACCGTTCGCCTTGCTGCCGGAGGCGCTGGCGCAACCCAACTGCGTCATCATGCCAGAGCATATCGCTCAGACCGATCCCAACGTGCAGATCACCGATCCCACCGGCAGCGGACCGTTCCGCTTTGTTGCCGATGAACGGCTGTCGGGTTCGCGCTCGGTCTATGCCCGTTTCGATGGCTATGTCCCGCGTCCCGACGGCGAGGTCAGTTTCCTCGCTGGTCCCAGGGTCGTGCATATCGATCGCGCGGTGTGGACCTATCAGCCCGATTTCGCCACCTCCGCCGCCGCGCTGGACAATGGCGAGTTCGACTGGTGGGAGAATCCCCCGATCGATCTCGTCGGCATGCTGCGCAAAAACCCCGCGCTCACCGTCGAAGTGAAGAACAAGATGGGTAGCGTCGGCTGCATCCGCTTCAATCACTTGTTCGCACCGTTCAGCAACGTCGCAATCCGCCGCCTGGTGCTGGCCTGCGTCAACCAGGAAACCTTCATGCAGGCCGTCGCCGGCGCCGAGCCCGAACTGTCCAATGTGAATGTCGGGCTGTTCACCCCCGGCATGCCGATGGCGACCAGCGCCGGCGTCGAAGCCTTCCGGGGCCGCACCGACTTCGATGCCGTCAAACGCGAACTCTACGCCGCCGGCTACAACGGCGAGAAAATCGTGCTGATGGGCCCTACCACGGTGTTCTCGACCCACGCGGAGGCACAGGTGACGGACGATCTGCTGCGACGCATGGGCTTCAACGTGGACTATCAGGCGCTCGAATGGGGCACGGTCGTACAGCGCCGCGCCAGCAAGGAGCCGCCGGAGAGAGGCGGCTGGCACATCTTCATCACCAACCTGACCAGCCTGAACAACGTCTTCATGCCGGCGCAGATCGCGATCCGCAGTGGTCCGAATGCGTGGTTCGGCTGGCCCGATGCTCCGACGCTCGAAACCCTGCGCGAGGCCTGGCTGAACGCGGCATCGCCCGAGGAACAGAAACGCCTCGCCGTCGAGATCCAGTTGCAATTCTTCCGCGATGTAACCTACGTGCCGCTCGGTCAGTTCTATCAACCCGCGGCGTTCAGCAAACGTCTCGCCGACATCCAACCCGGCTGGCCAGTGCAGCACGCTGTACGGTTTGTGTAATCACCCGCCCCCTCGTCATGGCCGCCCGCCCCCTCGTCATGGCCGGCCTTGTGCCGGCCATCCACGCCTTTGCTGCGGCGAACGTACGCAAGGCATGGATGGCCGGCACAAGGCCGGCCATGACGAGGGTGCGGCCGGCCATGACGAGGGGCTGGGCGGCATGACGAGGGTGCGGCCGGCCATGACGAGGGGCTGGGCGGCATGACGAGGGTGCGGCCGGCCATGACGAGGGGGTGGGCGGCATGACGAGGTTGAGGCCAGCCGTGACGAGGGGTGGTTCGTGCTCATGGGTAGGTCAATCGGCACACTGGCCGCCAGGTCGGCACGCCCCCGCTCAGCCCCAACCTCGCGCCAGCTTGCGCACCGTCGTGGAGGCGTTCCGCTTGCCCTCGCCGGCATAGTCCTCGTGCCACTCATCGATCTTCGCCGGATCGTAGAGGTAGTTGACCATCAGCGTGGCGCTCTCCTTGGCGCCTTTCTCCGACGTGTCGCCCAGGATGTTGATGCGTTCGACCCGCGCCCCGTTGGACAAATGGAAATGTGCCACCGGATCGCGCGCCCGCCGCTTATTGGCCGGTGCGCTCTCCCCCACCAGATACCGAGCGCACAGCCGCACCAGCACCGGCTCAGCGGTCTTGCGCAGCCCGACCTCGCGCCACCAGCCGCGCTTGGCGAGGATCGCCGCCAGCGACGCCGCACCGCTCTCCGCCGGCATCGCCGAACCGAGACTCGCCGCTTCGTCGCTCGACAGCAGTCCCACCCCATCCGCTGCCAACGTCTCGTCCAACCAACGACGGAACCCAGGAATCGGCGACAGCGTGGCGAACGTCTTCAAGTTGCGGAATTCCGCCGACAGCAGCTCTACCACGCGCTTGATCAGGAAGTTGCCGAAGGTGATGCCCGACAATCCCTGCTGGCAATTGCTGATCGAATAGAAGATCGCCGTATCGGCCTCGCGCGGATCCTGGACTGGCGCCTTCTCATCGAGCAAACTTTGGACGCTGCCGGCCAATCCTTTCACCAGGGCGACCTCGACGAAAATCAGCGGCTCCCCCGGCATGCGCGGATGGAAGAACGCATAGCAACGGCGGTCGGAATCCAGCCGGTTCTTCAGGTCGCGCCAGGAGCGGATGGCATGCACCGCCTCATAATCGACCAGCTTCTCCAGCAGCGCCGCGGAACTGTTCCAGTCGATGCGCTCCAGTTCCAGGAAACCGATGTCGAACCACGCCGACAGCAAGCCGCGCAGATCCGCCTCCAGCGCAGCCAACAGCCGATCCTCCTTGCGGACCTTCAACAGGAAGGCACGCATATCCACCAGGAATTTTCGGCCGTCGGGGATCGAGGTGAACTGCGTCAGCAATTTCAACCGCGGCGGTTCCAAAGCCTGGCGCAGTTCCGCGGTCGCCACCGCGCGGTCGGCCGGGTCGGCGGCCTGCTGCACGTCGGTATAAGCCTGGGCAACCGCATCGGCGTCGGAATCGAACCCGGCCAGAGTGCGCAGGAAGAGCATGCGTCCCGCTTCGTCGAGGCCCTGATAGGTCTGCGCCAGCCTCGCCGCGCGGTTGCGTGCGCTGACCTCGCCGCCAGGCCCATGCAGGCAGGCGCGCATTTGTGATTCGAGCGGTTCGTCTGCGTCGCCCGCTACGCTGGACGCCATGTCGCGCCAGACAGTGGTGATCCGGCGGATCGCGCGATCCAGCAAGCCCCTCTCGGCGACGTCGCTCATCCAGACACTCCTTTGCGGCGGGCCGATGATAACCCAGGCGCAGCGAATTTGGGTGGGGACACCGTGGTTACAACTGCGTCAGGCAGGGTGGACAACAGGTCTTCCGCCACCATGCCCGGCCCGGCCAGCATCGCGGCCGCGCCATGGAGCCAGGCGCCAGCCGCAGCGGCCTCCCATGCTGGCATCCCCTGCGCCAGCAAGCCGGCGATGACCCCCGCAAGCACGTCGCCGGCGCCCGCCGTCGCCAACGACGGCGGCGCCGAGGCGTTGATCGCCGCCCGCCCGTCCGGCGCCGCAACGATCGTGTCCGCGCCCTTCAGCAGAACGACCGCGCCGGTACGCGCCGCCGCGGCGCGCGCAGCGGCGAGCCGGTCGTCAGCGGAACCAAACGCGCGGGCAAACTCGCCCGCATGCGGCGTCAGCACGGCGGCGCCGCGGAAGGCATCGGGATCGCCGGCGAAGGCAGAGAACGCATCGGCGTCCGCAACCACGCAGCGCTGCGCGGCGATCAACGCCGGCAAGGTGGCGCGTGCCGTGTCGACGCCGAGGCCCGGGCCGCAGACCCACACATGGCGGCGCGTGTCCTGCAACAGTTCCGCCAGCGGCGCCTCGTTGATCAGCAGGCCAGGCGAGCCGGCGCGGTACACATCGCCTCCGCCGCGCGCCGCGATGGTGACCATGCCCGCTCCGGCACGCCGAGCCGCATCCGCTGCCAGCCGTGCCGCACCGGTCATCGTGGCGCTGCCCAGCACGGTGACGTGGCCGCGGGTATATTTGTGCGCCGCGGATTGCAGTCGCGGCAGTGGCCAAAGCTCCGGCAGGTTGGCGAACGTTGTCGGCCGCATTTGTGCCAGCACACCGGCCGGCATGCCGATATCGGCAAGCACGATCTCGCCGCAGAGGTCGCGTCCGGGCAGCAGCAGATGTCCCGGCTTGAGCCGGAAGAACGTGACGGTCAGTGCAGCCTGCGGGGCGAAGCCGCGGGTCGCGCCGGTGGCGCCATCCAGGCCGCTCGGCACATCCACTGCGACGACGCGATGCGACGCGCGCAGCGTGTCCGCCACCAACCCGTCGACATCGCGTGCCAGCCCGGCGCCGAACACCGCATCGATCACCAATGCCGCGCGGCTCGCCTCGGCCGGGGTAAAGGGCGCGGTCGGGCCGCGCCATTGCTCTGCCGCCCAGGCAGCGTCAGAACCGGCACGTGGCGGCCCCAATGCCGCTACTGTCACCGGCCACCCCTCCTGCGCCAAGAGCCGCGCCACGATGTAGCCGTCGCCGCCGTTGTTGCCCGGTCCGCACAGCACCAGCGTACGGCACGGACGAAAGCGGGAGCGCGCCGCGCGCGCGACGGCCCGGCCCGCATTCGCCATCAGCACCGGTCCTGGCACGCCGAGCCCGGGCGACGCAGCGTCGGCCCGCGCCATCTCCTGCGGATTCAGAAGCTCGGGTCGACCGGCAAGCGTGTGCAGCCAGGCGGGGTCAAAGTTCATGGCGTGGCGTCCGATGCGGGCCGGCGGAGTCTGCGCGGTGCAGGCGGCTGGCTCAAGCGGGTTTCGCTGTTCATTTCGAATGGCATTGCGAAGAGCGAAGCAACGCGGCAATCCCCGGCGGGAGCGCGCACGATTCCGCAGCGTGGGGCGTGCGGACCGGTGCGCAGTGGTACAGCGTTCTCATGAGGCACAAGCCGGTTCCCCGAGCGGCGGGTGACAATGCAAAAATGGCGAAGCGTCCTTGCTGGGCCGGTGCCACGACAACGCAGGAAATGTCTCATAAAGCTAAGGGAAGGCTCGGTAAGGATTCAAAAGAAGAATCTCTGTTACCGCGGCACATCGCGCGACCCGGAGACGACACGACAGCTTTGTGACGCTTGCCTGCTCCTTCCTTCAACTTTGTGAAACAATCTTGCCTTGCGGCCCGCAACGGCCCCTCCAGCATCGCTCCGCTTGCGGGTCAAATGCGATCGTCCTGCGCCTCTGACCAGAACTCTGTTGACTCTGTCTGCACTGCATTTCACCATCCGCGATCCAATTTTCAACTTCGGACCGCACAGACGCCATGACACCGTCGGACGCCACGTGGCAACAACTGATCTCCACAGTGCATGCGTCCGGCCGCAAGGCTGCACTCGCGATCACCGGGGGCGGCAGCGGGGCGATCGGCGAGCTGCTTCGTGTTCCCGGCGGATCCCGGCTGCTGATCGAGGCTCAGGTACCCTACGATGCGCTTGCGCTCGAGGCGTTTCTCGGCTTCGCACCGGCACAGGCATGCAGTGCCGACACCGCGATCGCGATGGCACGCAGCGTCCGGGAACGCGCGGCCAGGCTGGTGCCAGCCGACACCGATCTGGTTGGCCTCGGCGCGACGGCGGCGCTGGTGAGCGATCGCCCGCGTAAAGGCGAGCATCGGTTCCACATCGCATTCGCCAACTCCGCCGGCATCGCGCACTGCACAGGCGTGATGGCCAAGGGCAGGCGTGATCGCGCCGCCGAAGAAGACCTCGTTTCGCGCGCGATCGTCCTATGGCTGGCCCGAGCCTGCGGAGTTGCCGCACCGTCGCCGCGAAATCTGCTCGATGCGGACGAGCATTTTGCCGAGACGGTCGTTGCAACCGCGGATCCTATCGATCAACTCCTGGCCGGCGCGTTCGATCGCGTCACCGCCCAGCCCGATGGCCAGATGCTGCTGTCCGCGCCGCGGCCCGCTCTGTTGTTCCCAGGTTCTTTCAACCCGCTGCATGCCGGCCATGTGTTGCTGGCGCGGGTCGCCGAAGAGGTCAAGCAGCAGCCCTTGGCGTTCGAAATCTCTGTCACGAACGTCGATAAGCCGCCGCTGGCGGGCGATACGGTGCGACGCCGCCTCGCACAATTCGCCTGGAAGTCGCCGGTCGAGCTGACGAGAGCACCCACCTTCCTGGAGAAGTCGCGCTTGTTTCCGGGGACTACGTTTGTGATCGGAGCGGATACCGCGGAGCGGCTGTTTGCGCCAAAGTATTATGGCGGTGATGAAGTTCGAATGAACGCCGCGCTGGAGGAAATCGCTAACGCGGGCAGCAGCTTTCTGGTAGCCGTGCGCATCGACGCCGCAGCACGAGTACGAGCGCTGAGCGACATCCAGGTGCCGCGGCGGCATGCCGATCTCTTCAGCGAAATCCCAGAGCACCGTTTCCGCTTTGACACCTCGTCATCCGAGATCCGTGCCCGGGCCGGGTAGCTGGAAATTCATAGCGAACCAATGTCAGTACGAGCCACTGGCATTGCAAGGAGCGAAGCGGTCCCCGCAATGACAGTAGCTCAAGTTTCCGGCCACGGTGAAAACGCTCCTGCGGTCCGGTCATCCCCCAAGGCAAATCCAATCAGAACACGATCAGCCGATCCACGTCCCTTCCCCGTTCCGCCGGTGCTTCGAAAGCCAACACCGGCCCCACCGGCACGACCCCGGTCGGATTGATCCGCTTGTGGCTCATGTAATAGTGCCGCTTGATGTGCAGGAAGCTCACCGTCGGCATCACCCCAGGCAGTTGGTAGATATCACGCGTGTAGGCCCACAAGTTCCGGTAATCGACGATCCGCCGAAGGTTGCACTTGAAATGCCCATTATAAACGACGTCGAACCGCACCAGCGTGGTGAACAGTCGGATATCAGCCTCCGTCAAGTCGTCACCGAGCAGAAAACGGGAGCGACCAGGAGCTCCTCCAGCCAATCCAGGGTGTCGAACAGCGGCAGCACCGCCTCTTCGTACGCGGCCTGAGTGGTGGCAAAACCCGCCTTGTAGACCCCGTTGTTGAGCGTGTCGTAGACCCGGGCATTCACCGCGTCGATCTCGTCCCGCTTGTCCTTCGGATAGAAATCTCCCGGCTTCGCCCCCACGGCATCGAACGCCGTGTTGAACATGCGGATGATCTCGGATGATTTCGTTATTGACGATGGTCTGCGTGTGCTTGTCCCACAACACCGGAACAGTCGCACGGCCGTTATAGTTCGGATCGGCACGGGTATAGAGCTCATGCAGGTACCGGCTGTTGAACAGCGGATCGGGTATCACCCCCTCGCCCTGCGCAAACGTCCAGCCTTGCTCTGCCATCAGCCAATGCGTCACCGACACCGGCACGATCTGTTCCAGACCCTTCAACGCCCGCATGATCAGCGTGCGATGCGCCCACGGACAGGCCAGCGACACATACAAGTGATAGCGCCCGGCCGAGGCCGCGAACCCGTCATGCCCGGTCGGCCCGGGACGCCCGGTCGGCGTCACCCAATTGCGGAACGCCGTGTCCGCGCGCTCGAACCGGCCGGTGGCGGCGCCAGCTTTGGCCGCATCCGGTTCCTGTTCGTGCCAGACGCCGTCGATCAGCAGCCCCATCTTGTCCCTCGTCGTGTTGCGGCGCAGGCCGTATCCCGGCCGCCGTCAGGTGCCCCGGCTTCGGTCAGTGCCCCAGCGCCGGCGAACTCAGCGCGGCGAGGTCGGACGATATCGCACGGGCGGCGATCTCGGTTACCAACTTACGCGTCATCGCCTCGCCAAAGCTGTGAAAGTCGTGAACCTCCAGCACGAAACTGCCGGGACCGCCAGTGACGTTCTCCCGATAGTAGTTTGGCAGCCCGCCCGGCGGCTGGACATGCGCGAAGGTCCAGGACACCGGATGGTCGTTGATGATCGCCAGGCCGTTGATGGTGATGCCCGCCTTCAACGCATCGTCGCGCGCCTCGGTCACCTCGCGCCCGGCGTTGTTGGTGCCATCGCCGCAGACGTCGATCACTCGCCGCGGCGCTGTCAGCCCGCTCTCGGCCAGAAGCTGCACGCCGCGATCGACCCCGGAGCTGATCGCCGTGCGGCCCCAAAAGGAACGCGGCGCAGCCGACAGCTTGTCGACGAACGCCTGCGCTGACGCCTTGTCGCGGATCACCGTCCAGTCCACCACCGTACGCACTTCGAAGCTGCTGGCGAACTCCACATAGGCGACGCCGATCGCCCCGGCCGGACCGCCCTGAATGGCGCTGAGCACGGCATGACTGGTAAAGGCGGTCGCATAACCGTCCTTCTCCAGCACGAACTCGCTGTCGTCGATGCTGCGCGACACGTCGGAGACCAGCACCAGCGCGACGTCCACGTCGTCCGCGGCACGGGCCGCTGGCGAGAACAGCAAAGATAGCAGGAGCAGCGAAACGATCCAGCGCATCGGCGGAACCTGAACTGATTGCGGCAGCCTATCATGGAACGCCAGAACAGCGAGCCGTCAAAGAAATTTCCCGCGTGCAGCAAGGCCAGGGCGGAGCCCTGGTCTGCTACTGGCTTGCCCAGATGATGCGGTGCACCCACGCAACTTCCGTCAGGTCGAAGCTGTAATCCGGATGCGCCGGGTTGAGGCTCTTGAGTTCGACCCGCCGCGCCGAGCGGCGGGTAAGCTGCTTAGCCATCACCTCGCCCTTGTTGGTGCGGATCACAACACGGTCACCGCGGCGGATCGGCGCGGCGGGCGAAACGATCACCAGGTCGCCGTCGCGATACACCGGCTCCATCGAATCGCCGCTGATCTCCAGGGCATAGGCGTTGGGATCGGCGATCTCCGGCAGGCTCACCTCGTCCCAGCCGCCGCCCACCGGGAAGCCGCCATCGTCGAAGAAACCCTCACCGCCTGCCTGAGCCAGGCCGATCAGCGGAACCCGCCGCGCCGGCCGCGCCATGTTGGACGCCAGCGTGCGCGCGCCCGACACCAGGGAGGTGAAAGCCTCCAGGCTGGCGCCGGTCGCGTTCAGCACCTTGGCCACGCTCTCGGTGCTCGGCCAGCGGTTCCGCCCGTCGGGCATGCGCCGCTTCGATGGATTGAATGTCGTCGGGTCGAGCCCGGAGCGCTTGGCCAGGCCCGAGGCCGACAGCCCGTTCTCCGCGGCGAGCGTGTCGATCGCCCGCCAGATATCTTCATGCTTCATCGCCGCCATCCTTCATGCGCGCAAGCCGGGTAGGCGACGGTCCGCTGGCTGCACGCAGGCATGAGGCCCAGGGGGCAGTGTCTTGCGAGGGCAGCGGTGCCGGCGCGGCCGAATCGGCTGCAATCACAGTCATATAGGATTCGGCACCAAGAGAATAGGAAAAAATCGCCCTTGACCCTTGCAATTGTATGCAACCTATGGTTTTATGTTCTGGATATGTTCATCCAATGCGCGCCCTAACCCAGGAGACCACTACCATGGCTGCCGCCGCACTTTGCATGTTGCCCGCCTCGCCGCCCCCCAACCGCGCCAAAGTCACCACCCAGCCGTTCCGCACCGCCGACGAGGCCTGGATCTGGACCATGACGGCGCTCACCGCCCGCCGTGAAGGCGCCCGTTACACCGCCAATCAGGGGCGCGTGCAGCGGCCATGCGAGCCGGACGACGTGGTCAAATGCCTCGACACGCTGTACCGCCGCCGGCGTATCGATCTGGTGCACGCTCGCATCCTGCGCATCTGGGGCGAACGGCAGACCGCACCCAACCCCGCCCATGCCAGCGAGCGCTGCGACTGGCGGTTGTGGCGTGAGGCGCTCGACCGGCTCGAGTGGCCACTGCGCGTCAAGGGCATCGTCGCGTGATTTCTTCAGAAATTAGGAAATATTTCTTGACAACTATTCACCGGCGCCGTTAGAACCCTCGCACCAACGGGCCAGGTGCGCCCGTTGCCAGCCTCCCGATCCTTCCCTGAGCCGCTGCCCATCCCGGGCGGCGGCTTTTTCTTTGGCAAAAAGGAACGCCCCCATGGCCTTCGCCATTCGCAATCTGTCCGTGCTCGCCTACGCCAACGGGTTCACGCTGTGGCACTACAAGTCCGGCGGCGACCGGCTGCAATCGGTGGTGGCCCGCGATTTCTTCTCCGATGCCGCGGACATGCTGACACAAGGCGACCTGATGATGATCTCCGCACCCGACGGCGCTCGCATGGTCGCAGTCGCACCGTTCGAAGATGGGCTGGTGGTCACTGCGCCGCTGAGTTGAGCAGGGAGGACGGTCGGCGCGCCACGTCGGCAGCGTGGCGCGCGACGCCCTCGGCGGTGAGTTCGAACCGTCCGTCCGCCCGGATGCGGGCCAGGCCCATCCTGGCGAGCCGCTCCAAACATCGGCCGTCCTTCAAACCTGAGGGGCGGCCGATCACACCGCTCAGCATCAGCCGATGCAGCGCCGACCGGCAGCAGGTCTCGAGGTAGGGTTCATTCCACATCGGGCGTTCCGGTATCGCCCGGAATCATAGGGTCAAGTCGGGGTGCGCGTCACATCCCCAGCGCGCGCCGGTATACGTCGAGCAAGCTCTCCTGCTCTTCGACCTCGGCCGCTTCCTGCTTGCGGATACGGATAAGCTGGCGGAGCACCTTGACGTCGAACCCTGCGGACTTGGCCTCGGCGTAGATGTCCTTGATGTCGCTGCCGAGCGCCTTGCGCTCTTCCTCCAGGCGCTCGATGCGTTCGACCAGGCTGCGTAGCCGGTCAGCGGCGATCCCGCCGGTCTCGGTGTCGGGCTTCGCGACCGCACGCACCGCCATGGTGTTCCGCTCCCCTTGCTGAAGGCGCGCGGGGATAGCGGCGGGCCGGGGTGGGGTCAATCACCTTCGAACAGCGCGGCCCTTCCGCCCCCTCCCGTTGTTGCGGGAGGGGGCTGGCCTGGGGATCACGCCACGCTGGGCATCGCGTCGGTGAAGCCGGTCACCGAGCGCAACCTGCCGTCGGCCGCCAGCACCGCGAAATCGGTGCCGCCGAAGAACAGGGGCGCGTGCTCTGTGCCGCCGGCGCTCCAACTGAACCGGACCCGGTCATGATGGGCCTCGATCCCGCTGGACAGGCGGAAGCGATACCCAGGGAAGTGCTCCTGTACCGCGCCGATCATCGCGTCGATCGCGGCGTGCCCGGTGCTGTCGCGGTGCGAGTCCAGGTAGCTGCCGCCCTCGGTCCATGTGCGAGCGATGATGTCGCGGCGGCGGTCGGCATCGGTTTCGTTCCATGCCGCGATGTAGCCGGCGACGATCTCGTTGACTGTGCTCATGTGAGTACTCCTCCGATTGCGGGAAGCGGCATGGGTCCGCCGTTCCCGCGCGCCAGGAAGCCGCGGCGCCAGCGCACAGTCGATTACCTCACAGGTCATGGAGAGCAGATCCGCACCGCGCTATGGTTGCGCCATGTCGAGCGCCACCAATAGCTTCGGTCCGCTGCTGCGCGAGTGGCGCCAGCGTCGCCGCATCAGCCAGCTCGACCTGGCGTTGGACGGCAACATTTCCACACGCCATCTCAGCTTTCTGGAAACCGGCCGAGCCCGGCCGAGCCGCGACATGGTGCTTCACCTGGCGGAGCAATTGGCGGTGCCGCTGCGCGATCGCAACGTCCTGCTGACCGCGGCGGGCTTCGCGCCGGTGTTCGGTGAACGACCGCTCGACGACCCGGCACTCGATGCCGCGCGCCGGGCGGTTGAACTGGTGATCCAAGGCCACGCGCCGTATCCGGCGATCGCGGTGGACCGGCACTGGAACCAGGTAGCGGCCAACGACGCGGTGCCGATACTGTTGGCCGGGGTCGATGCAGCGCTGCTGCGGCCGCCGGTGAACGTGATGCGTCTGGCGCTGCATCCGAACGGCCTTGCGCCGCGCATCGTCAATCTCCCGGAATGGCGCAACCACCTGCTGGAGCGGCTGCGCCGCCAGGTGGAAGCGAGCGCCGATCCGGTGCTGGCCACCTTGCTGGACGAATTGCGCGGCTACCCCGTGCCATACGCACCCCGCCCGGCAAGGCCGGCGCGTCGCGACGCCGGGATCGTGTTGCCGTTCGAGCTGGCAACCGACGCCGGAGTGCTGGCCTTCTTCAGCACCATCACGGTATTCGGCACGCCGATCGACGTGACGCTTTCGGAACTTGCGCTGGAGTGTTTCTATCCGGCCGACGCCGCGACGGCAGACATCCTTCAGCGCGCCGCCAGGTCGCGCCGCGAGGCACCGTAGGATCAAAAGAGCCTCCCCCTCCCGCGAGGGGAGGGGGAGGAGTGTTGCTCGTTAGATTTACTAGCGACGATCGCAACAGCCTGCAAGCATCGCATTACCTGCAACGTAATCGACCACCGCCCGCATCATCTCAATGCTGCGCTCACCGGCGAGGTTAATGACGACCCGACCGGTGGGGAGCACCAGCATGACCGATATCGATGCACGCGCATTCCTGGCGCAGGATGCGGCGTTGTCCCTACGGCGCTGGTTCGCGCTGCCGGTCATTCTCACCGGCACATTCATGGTCACGCTCGACTTCTTCATCGTCAACGTGGCGATCCCGTCGGTTCAGTACGATCTGCATACCGATAGCGCGGCGATCGAGTGGCTGGTCGCCGGCTACGGCCTTGCCTACGCCGCACTGCTGATCACCGGTGGCCGGCTGGGCGACATGTACGGTCGCCGGCCCATTTTCAGCGTCGGGCTTGCGGCGTTCACGCTGGCCTCGGCAGCGTGCGGCTTCGCACCGACAGCCGGTTGGCTGATCGTTGCGCGCGTCGCTCAAGGCGCCGGCGCCGCACTGCTCGCGCCACAGGTGCTGGCGATCCTTGGCACGATCTATGTCGGCGCCGATCGGGCGCGGGCCTTCGCTACGTATGGCGTGGTGCTCGGACTCGCATCGGCCTGCGGCCAGATGATCGGCGGGCTCCTGATCCAACTCGACGCGTTCGGCCTTGGCTGGCGCGGATGCTTCCTGGTCAACCTGCCGGTGGGCATCGCTGCCCTGGCGCTGACCCCGATCGCCGTCCCGGAGTCCCGTGCCACGTCCGGCCGCGGTCTCGATCTGACAGGCGCCTCGCTGGTAACGCTCGGCATCAGCACCCTGTTGCTGCCGTTGATCGAAGGCCGAGTGGGCGGCTGGCCGGCCTGGACCTGGGTGAGCTTCGCCGCAGCGATGGCGATTGGCGCGACGTTTGTCGTCCAGCAGCGCAGGTGGGCCGTCCGCGGCCTCCAGCCATTGATCGACCCGGTGCTGTTCCAGGACCGAGGCTTCCGAATCGGCCTCCTTGCCGCCCTGACATTGTTCGGCGGCGTCGCCTCGTCGTTCTTCGTGCTGGCGCTATATCTCCAGCAGGGCCGCGGCTTGGGGCCGCTGCCGTCCGGCTTGGTGTTCAGCGTCCTGGCGCTCGCGTTTACCGCCACATCGCTATCCGCGGGACCGATCGGGTGTTGGCTGGGAAAGCCGACGCTCGCGCTGGGTGCGTGCGGAATGGCGCTTGGGCTTGCGGCGCTGGCGCTCACGGTGGGGCAGATCGGAGTGAGCCATTCGGCGGGGTGGCTAGTTGGGCCATTGCTGATCGATGGCGCCGGCATGGGCCTGGTGATGGCGCCACTGGCCGCAACGGTGCTGGCGGGGCTGCCCGGGCACCACGCCGCTGCTGCCGCCGGCGTTCTGGTAACGGCACAGCAGCTGGCCAACGCGCTGGGGATCGCTTTGCTCGGCCTGGTTTATTTCGGAGTGCTGCGGCTCGGTGACTACGCCGACGCGTTCGTCGCCAGCATCTGGTGTCTGGCCGCATTGGCGCTGGTGCTCGCGGAATTCGTCTCGCGGCTTGGCAGAATCCCCTCTCCCGCAACGCGGTCGATGTAGGGTGCGTGCGGCACGCTGCACCCTCACCCGGCGCTTCGCGCCGACCTCTCCCGCCGCAGGCGGGAGAGGTTTTCTGGATCAGTGCCCCGGATTGGCCTTTGCGAACGCTGCCTTCTGCTCCCCCGTCGCTTCCTTCTGGTACTTCGCCTGCCACTCCTTGTACGGCATCCCATAGACGATCTCGCGCGCGTCCGGATCGGCCAAGGCAATCCCCTTCTCGGCGGCGCCCTCGCGATACCAGCGGCTGAGGCAATTCCGGCAGAACCCGGCCAGATTCATCATGTCGATGTTCTGCACGTCGGTCCGCTCGCGCAGATGCTCCACCAGCCGGCGGAACGCGGCAGCCTCCAGTTCGGTGCGGGTCTGTTCGTCCAACTGCGGTGCGGCCATGCCAACCTCCTCTTGCAGCTATGTTCCCCCTAACATGGCGCGGAAGGCGCCGAACCGCCATACTGATCGCTCCGGCAACCGGAAAGGATCGGGGCAATGGACTGGGACGATGCAAGGGCACGGCAAACCCTGCGCGCACTGTTCGACGCCGCCGTCGCCGCCGCCGACCCCCGCAAGGTGCTGGCCGCCCACCTGCCCGACAAGCCGAACGGCCGCTGCATCGTGGTCGGCGGCGGCAAGTCGGCCGCGGTGATGGCCGCCGCACTGGAAGACGCCTGGCCGGACGTCGCCCTGGAAGGCACGGTCGTCACCCGCTACGGCCATGCCGTGCCGACCCGGTGTATCGAGGTGATCGAGGCGGCCCACCCTGTCCCCGACGCCAATAGCGAGCGCGGCGCCCTCCGCCTGCTGGAGCGCGTCCGCGGGTTGCGGCCCGGCGACCTCGTCCTTGCGCTGATGTCCGGTGGCGCCTCCGCCCTGCTCGCCGCCCCGGTCCCCGGACTGACGCTGGCCGACAAGCAGGCCGTCAATCGCGCACTCCTGGCATGCGGCGCCAACATTACCGAGATGAACTGCGTGCGGAAGCATCTGTCGGCCATCAAAGGCGGCCGGCTGGCCGCCGCTGCCGCCCCAGCCCGAGTAATCACGCTGGCGATCAGCGACGTGCCGGGCGACGACCCGGCCGTGATCGGCTCCGGCCCGACCGTCCCCGATCCCACCACCTTCGCCGACGCTCGCGCCATCGTGGCACGTTACGGCATCGACCCCGCGCCCGCGGTCGCCGCGCGCCTGGGCCAGGACGACGACGAGACGCCAAAGCCCGGCTCCCTGCCGCACGCCGATTTCCGCCTGATCGCCGCGCCGATGATGGCGCTCCGCCAGGCGGCGGAGGCGGCACGCGGCCTCCGCCTGACGCCCATCATCCTCGGCGACGCGCTGGAAGGCGAGGCCCGTGAAATGGGTACGGTTATGGCCGGCATCGCCCGCAGCGTCCGCACACATGGGGAGCCGACGGCCCCGCCTGCCGTCCTGCTGTCCGGCGGCGAGACCACGGTTACCATGGGCCACGGCCCCGCCGGTCACGGCGGCCGCAACACCGAGTTCTTGCTCGGCCTCGCGGTTGCCCTGGGGGGGGCAACCGGCATCTGGGGCGTGGCCGGCGACACCGACGGCGTCGACGGCATGGATGAGGTCGCCGGCGCCTTGCTGACCCCCGACACACTTGCTCGGGTCCGGGCGAAAGGCCTGGATCCACGCCGCATGCTGGCCGGCCATGACAGCCACAGCCTGTTCGACGCGGCCGGCGACCTGATCGTCACCGGACCCACCTTGACCAACGTCAACGATTTCCGCGCGATCCTGATCGCCTGAGGACCCCCTGCCGATGGCCACACGACCCAAGCTGCGTCGCCGCCGGCGCACCAAGATCATTGCCACGCTCGGCCCCGCCAGCGGGACGGTCGAGATCCTGACCCGCTTGTTCCAGGCCGGCGCCGACGTCTTCCGGCTGAACTTTTCCCACGGCACGCACGACGACCACGCCGCCCGCTTCGCCATGATCCGCGAACTCGAGGACAAATTCGACCGCCCGATCGGCATCCTGGCCGACGTCCAAGGCCCCAAGCTGCGCGTCGGCACGTTTGGCGGCGGGCGCGTTTTCTTGCAGACCGGCCAACCGTTCCGCCTCGACCTGAACGCAACCCCCGGCGATTCCACGCGCGTCAACCTGCCGCATCCGGAGATCATCGAGGCCGCCGCGATCGGCAGCACGTTGCTGCTGGATGACGGCAAGTTGCGGCTGCGCGTGGTGCGCAAGCGGGCCGACGGGCTGGAGACCGAGGTGGTGGTCGGCGGTCCCCTGTCGGACCGGAAAGGCGTCAACGTGCCCGACGTGGTGCTGCCGATCCCGGCGTTGACCGTGAAGGACCGCGACGATCTGGAATTCGCGATCCAGCACGGCGCCAACTACATCGGCCTGTCCTTCGTGCAACGGCCGGAGGACGTGGCGGAGGCGAAGAAGCTGGTCAACGGCCGCGCCTGGATCATGGTCAAGCTGGAGAAACCGCAGGCGCTGGAAAACCTCGACGCCATCCTGGCGTTGACCGACACGGTAATGGTGGCGCGCGGCGATCTTGGCGTCGAGCTGCCGCCGGAAGAGGTGCCGTTGGCGCAGAAACGCATCGTCCGGCTGTCGCGGCAGTTGGGCAAGCCGGTCGTGGTGGCAACGCAGATGCTGGAGAGCATGATGGCCGCCCCGGCGCCGACGCGGGCCGAGGCATCCGACGTCGCCACCGCGGTATTCGACGGCGCCGATGCGGTGATGCTGTCCGGCGAAACCGCCGCGGGACAATACCCGTACGAGGCGGTCAACATGATGGACCGGATCGTTGCGCGGGTAGAGCAAGACGATTTGTGGCGCGCAATGATCGAGGCGTCGCGGCCGGAGCCGGAACATTCGGCAGCGGATGCGATCGCCGCCGCGGCCCGCCAGGTGGGACACACGATCGGCGCGAAGGCGATCGTCGCGTTCACCGCCTCGGGTTCGACGGCGCTGCGGGTGGCGCGGGAACGGCCGGATTCACCGGTGATCGGATTGACGCCGCATATCGACACGGCGCGGCGCATGGCGGTGGTGTGGGGCGTGCACGCGGTGGTTCTGGCGGATGTGCACTCGATGGGCGAAGCGGTGACGCGCGCCGCGCACGTGGCGCGGACCGAGGGCTTCGCGGCGCGCGGGGAAGAGATCGTGGTGACGGCAGGCGTGCCGTTCGGCCACACCGGCACGACCAACGCGCTGCGCGTGGTATCGGTGAAGTAGTACAAACCCGCAAAACGATCGACGTCAAAAAACGATTGCCGTGCCTCAAAACCAAGGACGCACCGCACCGGCCGTCCCCCAACCGTCATGGCCGGGCTTGGCCCGGCCATCTATCGCGGCACCAGCATTGCACGGTTGACCCGCTCAAGGCCCGGCCATGACGAATGGGGCAAGGAAGGCCGAACATCAAAACATCGGGCAATCATTATAAGCGTCAGCGGTGTCGATCCCCGCGTATGGCCCCCCGATTACGCAGCGGAACGAAGCAGCGGGCGCACCTCCTCCGCGAGCAAATGCAATTGCTCAAGCGCGAGGCTGTTCGGCATGCCCGGCCAGTGCACCGAGGCGACAAGGTGGTTCACCCCGAGCAATTGGTTGAGCCGGTTGAGCTGATCCGCGACTTCCGAAGGCGAGCCCAGCAGGAAGCGGTCTTCCAGCAGTTCATTGAACGCATGATCGAAATCGTCACCCTCGGGCATCACCTTGTCCTGACCCCAGGCGCGGTACGCTTTGTACTTCTCCTCAAGATAGGGCTGCGCGAGACGGATCGCCTCGGCGCGGGTCTTCGCGACGAAAACCTCGCGCCGCATCGGCACCTCGGCGGGAAACGGTCGCCCGTATTCGTCGAGCGAACGCTTGTACAAATCCATCTGCCGCTCGATCGTTGCCAGCGTGTTGTGCGGATTGATGTACCAGCAATCGCCAAGCCGGGCGGCGCGCCTGATGGCAACATCGGCATTGGCGCCGATCCAGATCGGCGGTGTCGGCTTTTGTAGCGGCTTCACCGGACAGGACGCGTGGTCGAGTTCGAAATCCGATCCTTTCATGTCGACGAACTCTTCCGTCCACAGCCGGCGGATGGCGGTGAGGCACTCCTCGAAGCGCGCGCCGAGCTTGCCGCGCGGCACGCCGAACGCCTTGAACTCGACGTCGCGGTAGCCGATGCCGGCGCCGAACACGAGTTTTCCCCCGCTCAGCAGATCGAGCGTTGCCAATTGCTCCGCGAGATCGAGCGGCTTGTGCAACGGCACCAGCACCAGACCGCAGATGATCCGCAGCCGCGGTGCGATCGCAGCGCAGTAGGACAGGAACGGGATCTGCTGCACGGATTCGAACGGATGCGCGCTGAAATGCGACCCCTTGACGACACCGTCGAAGCCAAGCCGATCGGCCGTGCGCACCAGGTCGAGATCGTCGCGCAGGTGTTGCTGCGTGTCGCCCGGCGGGTGCTGGCCGCGCACGATCAGGCTGAGCTTCATCGGTCGGGTCCCTCGGCGATGCAATTGCCGATCAGTTCGTGCCTCGCCTTCTCGGTTTTGTCGAGGCCGAGGCCGGTGGGGTGCAGGACATGCGGGAGGCCGTTCCCCTCTCTGCGGCCCCATCTGGGCGGGCGAACTTCGCCGTGTATAATCCCCGTCCACGCAAGGCGGAGAAACGGCATGCATCTGTTCAGGCAGCACGCGGTGAAGGACGTCAACGCCACCGCGAGCGCAATTCCGGTGATCGACTACGGGCCGTATTTCGCCGGCGAGCCGGGTGCGTTGCAGCGTCTGGCCGAAAACCTGCGCTATGCCTGCGAGAACATCGGGTTCTTCTACGCACTGAACCATGACGTGCCACAGGAGGTAATCGATCGCGGGTTTGCCGCCTCGCGCCGGTTCCACGCGCTCCCGCTGGAAACCAAGATGGCGCTACGTCTGAACGAAAACAACATCGGCTACCTACCGATGAATTTTTCCGTGCAGGCCGCCTCAACCGTGCACAAGGCGACCAAGCCGAACCAGAATGAGAGCTTCTTCGTCAGCTACGATCGCGCTGCCGACCATCCCGCCGTGCTTGCCGGGGTGCCGCTGCGCGGCCGCAACCAATGGCCGGACGGCATGCCGGGGCTGCGCGAGGATATTATGACGTATTTCCACGCCTTGGAGGCAATGTGCGACCGCATGCTGCCGCCTTTTGCCGTGGCGCTGGACATGCCGGAGGATTTCTTCGCGCCGTTCTTCGCCGGCGAGGCACACGCAAACCTGCGTTTCCTGCACTATCCGCCGCAGGAGGACATGAGCGAAAACACGTTCGGCACCGCACCGCATACCGACAACAGCTTCATGACCGCGCTGGCGCGCACCGACGTGCCTGGCCTGGCGATCCGCCTGCCGTCGGGAGAATGGTTACCGCCGCCGATCATTCCTGGCACGTTCCTGATCAACCTCGGCAATATGATGCGCCGTTGGTCGAACGACCGCTTCCTGTCCACGCCGCACGGTGTGATCAACAAGTCCGGCACCGACCGGTATTCGATCGCGTATTTCCACAGCCCGAACCCAGCCAGCACGATCGAGTGCCTGCCAAGCTGCGTGTCGGCCGACAATCCCCAGCACTATCCGCCGGCGGTGTATCGTGACCTGGTGCTGGAATTCTATCGGGCCAACTACTTCCACCAGCGCGGCCATAAGTCGGAGGCCGCGAAGCTGGCAGCAGCAGATTGAATAACCTCGCCCGCGGGAGCGGGAGAGGTTTCAGGCAGAGGAATCCACGATGAAAGCCTATGAAGCAATCGCGCAGTCCCTCGTTGCCGAGGGCGTCACCGACTTCTTTGGCCTAATGGGCGACGGCAACATGTGGCTGTGGTGCGCGATGTGCCGCAATCCAACCGTGAAGCCATACAACGCAAGACATGAGTCGATGGCCGTGTCGATGGCAGACGGCTACACCCGCACCACCGGAAAGATCGGTGTGGCGATGGTCACCTGCGGGCCGGGCCTGACCCAATGCGGCACCTCGCTCATCGCCGCCTATCGCGGCAAGACGCCGTTGGTGGTGATCGCCGGCGAAATCCAACCCGGCGCGAAGAACAAGACCCAGTCGATGGACCAAAAGCGGTTCGTCGAGGCAAGCAGCGCGCGGTTCTTCACCGTCACCAGCCTCGACAACATGGCCGAGGAAATCGCCGAGGCATTCTATGCCGCGCGCACCGGCCGCGGACCGGTCGTGCTCAACCTGCCGATGCACTTGCAGGAAGAAACCCTGGACTGGGACTACGAATATCGCCCCTCCACCGAATTCCTGCCGCCCCGCATGGAAACGCCCAGCCCCGACCTGCTGGCGCCCGTCATCGAGAAGCTGATCGCCGCCGAGCGCCCGGTCATTATCGCGGGCCGCGGCGCGCGGGCAGCGAATGCGAAAGAGGAAATCGAACGACTCGCCGACCGCGTTGGCGCACTGCTGGCAACGTCGCTGCAAGGCAAGGGCTACTTCGCCGGCCACCCGTGGGACATCGGCATCGCCGGCGCGTTCGCCTCGGCGCCATCGGAACAGCTACTGGCCGACGCCGACTTCGTATTGGGTGTCGGCGCGGAGCTTGGCTACTACACCACGGAAGGCGGTTTGCTTTTTCCATCCGCGGAAGTCGCGCGCATCGACATCAAGCCAATGCCCGAGGAGATCGGTGTGATCCCCGGCCTGTACGTTCAGGGCGACGGACGCAAAGCCGTGGCGGCGATCAACGAGGCGCTGGAAGCCCGCCAGGTGCGCAAGGAAGGGTTTCGCAACGCCGCCACCAAGGCCGTGCTCGACGCGCCACCGCATCGGTTCGAGGCACCGCAAGACGGGCTCGACCCACGTGCGCTGGCTCGCAACCTCGGCGCCGCGCTACCCAAGGGCGCGCTGCTGACCGTTGGCGCGGGCCACTTCTTCTCCTGGATCGGCATGTACACGCCGCTGCCGGACGGCGTGGAGATCCAGTATTCCTACGGCTTCGGCGCGGTGGGCCAGGGGATCGGCGTGGCGATCGGCACCGGCGCTGGCAATCCGGGCCGCCAGCATATCGCGGTCGAGGGCGACGGCAGCCTGATGTTCAACCTCCAGGAACTGGAGACGATCGTCCGTCACAAGATGCAAATGGTTCTGGTGGTGTGGAACGACGCCGGCTACGGCGCCGAGGTTCACAAGCTGGTCGCCAAGGGCTTCGACGAAAAACTGGCGCAGTGGGAATCGCCGAATTTCGTAGCCCTCGCAAAGGCATTCGGTGGCGATGGCGTGCTGCTGAAGGACCCCTCGGAACTCGGTGGCGCGATCACCGAGGGACTTCGTAAAGGCGGCCTGTACTTGATCGATGCACGCGTCTCGCCGACCACGGCGACCGATCCTTACGCCAAAGTACATTTTTGGCATCGAAAGCCACGCACCTTTGCTGCGCCCTGTAAGCTGACGGCGGCCCGTTGCCCCCTTGTCATTGCGAGGAGCGGAGCAAACCTCGCAGTGACAGAAATGACAGAGAGGCGGACTGTGCGTTTCAAGAACATCAGGTCCTGATCGATGCATTTCGAAGGCGAATTCCGCGTTCCCGGCCACGCAGCGCAGGTGATCCGCCGCTTTGCCGACGTGCCACGCATGGCGCGTTGCGTGCCGGGCGCTGTGCTCGAGCACCAGGCCGAGGACGGTTCATGGCCCGGCGCGATGGTGGTGGCATTCGGCCCGAAGAAGATCAGCTTCAAAGGCCGCGTCGCCTGCGAGTTCGACTTTGCGGCAAACACCGGCTTCCTGCACGGCCGCGGCGCCGCAGACATGCGTGCTGCTCGGATTGGCGTGAAGGTCGCCTTCGCATTGCGTGACGACGTAGACGCCGCCACACCCACCACGATCGTCAAGGTAACGTCCGATGCCGAACTCGGCGGCGTGCTGGCCGATTTCGCCCGCACCGGCGGTGTCGCAGTGGCGAACGTCCTCATGCAGGACTTCGCTCGCCGCGCGGCTGACGAATTCGCCAGGGACGCCCCCCCACCGGTCTCCGCCACCGCGAGAACGGACCAACCGCACGAACCAGCCACACCGGCAACGAGCACCACCGCCCACCCTGCGACGCAGACGACATCAAAACTGGAAGTGCGTCCGGCTGCCGCTCCTGCAACACTGTCCGCGCATGGCGTGCTGTGGGAAGTGATCAAGCACAAACTGCAACAACTGGCGCGCTGGCTTGGCCTGCCTGGAAGAACTCCCGATACCCGGAGTCAGTAAAGCACGCGACACTTGCTTGCGCCGCTGTATTGTCACTGCGAAGAGCAAAGCAACAAAGCAATCTGCCGCACGTCAACCGGACGCTGCACGCCAGGCGGGAGATTGCTTCGTCGCCGCGCCCCTCGCGATGACACCTGACCCTGCGCCAGGTTACTGAAAACGCACCCCATGCTCCGCGCAGATCGCGCCGATACGCTCCAGCACGACCGGGCCGTCAGAGCACGCGCGGTCGAGCCTATGAAACATCTCGGCGATCCGCGCACCGGGGTTGGCAAATACCAGGGCGCGTACGGTTTGCTCTGTGGCATTGCGAAAGCCGTGCGGCACGCCACGCGGTAGCCAGACCGTATCGCCTTGTCGCGCCTTGGCTTCACCGGCCTCGCTGACCAGCGTCAATTCGCCTTCGAGGATGCTGAAGATTTCGTCCTCCCCGTCATGCACGTGCAACGGCGCGCCGCAACCTGGCGGCACGATGTTCTCCGCCACGAACACATCCTCGGCGTTCAACTTCACGACCATCGAAGTCCCCAGAATGTTCAATTGCTCACCGCCGAATTGCGCGATCACCGCGATCTGGTTGGTCATCTCGATACCTCCTTCATTGCTTGGCGGACGCAACCTAGGCGCACGGCTGCCGTCGCCACGAGACTGTAAATCTGGACATACTGTTCGTGGTGACGAACAATCGCGTCCATGGACAGCTTCGCCGGCATCGAGGCCTTTGCCCGCGTCGTGGAGAGCGGCAGCTTCACCGCCGCGGCCGGGACACTGGGCACCGCGAAGTCCTCGGTGAGCGAGACGATCCGCTCACTGGAGGATCGGCTCGGCGTACGCTTGCTCGATCGCACCACGCGGCGCGTGCGGCCGACCGAAGCCGGCCGAGCGTTCTACGCGCGGTGCCGCCGCGTGCTGGAGGAAGCGCAAGCAGCGCGCGACGAGGCACAGGCGCACCAGATCACGCCTTCCGGGCGTCTGCGTGTCGCCGCACCGGAGGGCTTCGCACGGCGCCACCTGGTGCCCGGGCTACCGGCATTCCTCGCGGCCCATCCGGCGTTGCAGGTCGATGTGGTGGAGGGCGCCGGAGCAGTGCGTCTGGTGGACGAAGGATTCGACCTCGCGATCCGTATCACCGGAGAGCCCGATGAAGGTCTCATCGTCCGCCGGCTTGCCACGTCGCAGCCGTTCGTCGTCGCCGCCCCGAGCTATCTCGCCGCACAGGGCGCGCCGACGCAGCCGGCTGACATAGCGCACCACCGCTGCATCGCGTACAGCACGATGCATTGGGCGCACACCTGGTCGTTCACCAGGTCTGACGGCGGCAAGCCGACCAGGCATGACATTCCGGTCCGGCCCGTGCTGCTGGTCAACGGCATCGAGGCGCTGGTCACGGCGGCGCGAACCGGGCTCGGATTAGCCGTGGCGCCGGACTGGGCGGTAGGCGATGCACTTGCCGACGGCAGCCTCACCCGCGTGCTGGTGGACTTCGATGCCGCAAAGGCCGGCATCTACGCGGTCTATCCGAGCAATAGGCTGATCCCGCCGGCAATTCGCGCCTTCGTGGATCATCTGGCGCGCGACCTGCGTGCGCGCGGCTTAAACGTGTGATGCGCGGCACGGAGTCCGCGCAACAAAGGCAACATGAAATGACCAACCAACGCAAACGATTGCTCCTGGTGCAGGCTTTCTCATTCCCGGAAGGCGCGCAGCACTACCTGCGTCCCGCTGACGGCCGGCAGGAGCTGCAGTTGATGAACCACGCCGAGCTCGCGCCATTGCTCGCTGACGTGGACTGGGACCTGCATCCGGGTCCGCTCGCGCCGCAGGGCGACGGCTACGTCGAGACGCGCGAGGAATTCGCCCGCGTCGGCGTCGCACGCCTGCCGATCGTGCGCGAGGCCTGCGACAGCGGACGCTACGATGCGATCGTGTTGCTCGGCGGCGGCGATCCCGGGTTCATCGAGGCGCGCGAGATCGGCCAGCGCAGCAACACTCCGGTGACCGCGTGTGCGCACGCACAGATGCATATCGCGGCGATGCTGGGCAACAAGTTCAGCGTGATCGACATCTCCGAAGCGCACAACATGCACTATTATAATCTGGTGGTGCAGTATCGCTGCGTGGAGAAATGCGCCTCGATCCGCTGCATCGACTTTCCGCTGCCGCGCGCATCGAACCCGGACGTCCGGCCGATCGGCGACGAAAAATCACGCGCGGAAGGGGGCGCACGATCGGAAATGCTGGAGCGCTCCGTCACCGAGGCAGTCGCGGCTATCGAACAGGATGGCGCCGAGACGATCATCCTCGGGTGCTCTGCGACGTTCTGGATGCAACCGTTCCTGCAAAACGAGCTGCACGCGCAAGGCTGGGAGGTTCCGGTGCTGGAAGGCTATCGTGCGGCGATCGCAATGGCGAAAATGCTGGCAGGACTTGGCGTGTCCGTCAGCGGCCTCACCTATCCGCGCGACAAGCCTGCGAAATGGCGAAGGAAGAAGGTATTCTAACCTCTCCCGCGGGAGCGGGAGAGGTCGAAGACGCGCAGCGTCGAGGGTGAGGGCGATCGGGTCGGCACACTGCGCTCCACCTGCTACGTGCCGACCCGATCGCCCTCACCCTCGGTGCAAACGCACCTCGACCTCTCCCGCTCCTGCGGGAGAGGTTTTATAACCGGAAGGAACCCCCCATGACCCGCGAAGAGTTGCGCCATCAGGGACAGGCAATGCGCGCCAAGCTGAGCGGCAGTGGTCCCGACCTGCCCGCCGGATTCGGCACCTTGCTGACCGAAGCGGCATTCGGCGGCATCTGGTCTCGCCCCGGCTTGGCACTCCCCGATCGCATGATCTGCACCCTGGCCGCCCTGGGCGTATTCCCGCGGCTCCGCGCACTGCGGCGTCTGATCAGCGCAGCGATCGATATCGAATTGTCTCCCGCAGCGATCCGCGAGGTGCTGGTGCAGGCCGGTCTCTATGCCGGTTTCAGCGCCTCGGAAGAAGCCCTGGCCCTGGCAGCGGAAATCTTCGATGCACGCGGCATTCCATTCCCGCTGGAACCACCAGCCGACGCCTCGCTCGAAGAACTCACCGCGCGCGGCCGCACCCTGATGGGCGAACTGCACGGCGATCGCGCACAGTCCGGCTACGCCGCACCGGACAATCCGGTGACGGGAATGCTCTACCCGATGGCGATCCAATACGGCTACGGCGAGATCTGGTTCCGTCCGGGACTGGACCGGCGCGCCCGGGCGCTGGTCGCCGTCGCCGCCTTCACCGCATTGCGCCTCCCGGAACAGGTGGCAAAGTTCGGACAATCCGCGTTGAATGCCGGACTGACGCGGACCGAGGTGATCGAGGCGGTGATCCAGACCGCGCCGCATAGCGGTTTTCCGCCGGCGCTGAACGCCTTGGCTGCGCTGGGTCAGGTACTCTCATAAACCCCGGCATAATCCGCTAACGGGAGATCGAGATCATGGACCGCATCGACCTGCGTTCGGACACGGTAACGCTGCCCTCGGAGGCGATGCGTGCGGCGATGGCGCGGGCGCCGGTCGGCGACGACCAATATGGCGAGGACCCCTCGGTCAATCAGTTGCAGGACCGCATCGCCGAGGCGCTCGGCAAGGAAGCCGCGCTGTTCGTGCCCAGCGGCACGATGGCCAACCAGATCGGCCTGAAGCTGCTGACCCGTCCCGGCGACGACGTCATCGTCGGCGAGGAAGCCCATGTCGTCTGGCACGAATCCGGCGCGGCCGCGGCCAACTCCGGCGTGCAATTCACCACCGTCGGCCGAGGCGGCCTGTTCACCGCTGCCGAATTACGCGCCGCCTGCAAGCCACAGGGCCATATCGTCTTCCCGCCCACCACGCTGGTGGCGATCGAGAACACCCACAACCGTGGCGGTGGCGTGGTGTTTCCACGGGACGCCGTGGTCGAGATCTGCCGCACGGCGCGCGAACTCGGCCTGGCCAGCTATCTCGACGGCGCCCGCCTGTTCAATGCGGCAATCGCCAGCGGCCGATCCCTGGCGGAACTCGCCGCGCCGTTCGACGTGGTATCGGTCGCGCTATCCAAAGGTCTCGGCTGTCCGGTCGGCAGCCTGATCGCCGGTCGCAAAGCGGATATCGCCCGGGCCGTGCGCGCCCGCCGCATGTTCGGCGGCGCGATGCGCCAATCCGGCATCCTCGCCGCCGCCGGGCTCTACGCGCTGGACCACACCATGACGCGGCTGGCGGAGGATCACGCCAACGCTCGCATTCTGGCCGAACGCCTCGCCGACACACGCGCGAAGATCGACCTCGCGACCGTGCAGAGCAATATCGTGATCTTCCATCTGCCGGCGACGCTGCCGGACGCTGCCGCCATCGTGCGACAAGCGCAGGAACAGGGCGTGCTGGTCTCAGCGTTCGCCGCGCGCACCGTGCGCGCGGTCACCCACCTGAATGTCACCACCGCGCAGTGCCGTCATGCGGCGGATGTGCTGGCCACGATCATCGGCAGTTGAACGAAAAGGCGTAGAGCACCACTGCGCGCTACACGCGGCGCCAAGCCGCCGGCGCCGCGTCGTCGCCGAGATCGAACCCGCCCCCCAGCGTGTCGTCGGCTTCGACCGTGAACGTCGCGCTGCCGCTGTAGAACGCGCTGCCGGACACCCGAACCCGGAACGCACGCCCGTCCCCAAGACGTTCTTCCGCGACGACCTCGCCGGTGAATGGCACGCCGGTGGGGCCGGCGAATTGTCGTTGTTCCCCCGGCCGCACCAGGCCGCGTGCCGCATCGACCGCCAGACGCGCGGTCACGCCACTACCGGTGGGGCTGCGATCGATCTGGCCCTCGCCGAAGACACACAGATTGCGGCTGATCGGATCATGCGACCCCGCATCGTCGGTCAGGATCGTCCCATACAAAAACCCCAGCTCCTGCGCCGTCGGATGCCGCACTGCGTGCGCTGCCCGGATCGCATCGGTGACCAATCGTGCCGCCGCCCGCTGCGTTACGATCGGAGTAACGCCAAGATCGATCCCCAGCCGCGCTGCTGGCACGATCGCATAGAACGCCCCGCCATAGCCGACGTCGCACACGACGCGGCCGTGCCCCGGCACCTCCACCGTCAGATCGAGCGAAGCGGCAAAGCCCGGCACGCTGTCGAACGCGACACGCGCGCCGCCTTCGGTCACGTGCACATCGACCGGCCCGCACGGACATTCCAGCACGAAGTCGGCGCGCCCCTCGTGCAACGCGACCCGCCCGCTATCCACCGCCCAACGCCCGAGTGCGATCGTGGCGTGGCCACACATCGTGCTGAAGCCCGAGTGGTGCATGAACAGCACCCCGAACGCCGCCCCCGGCGCCGAGGCAGTGACCGGCAGCGCGCCATACATCTCGGCATGGCCGCGCGGCTCCAGCATCAGCCGGCGGCGATGCACGTCCAGCCGCGCCATGGCATCGGCGCGCTTCGTCAGAACCGTCGCGCCTTGCGGCTCGGGAAATCCGTCCACGACGATGCGCACCGGCTCGCCGCCGGTGTGCATGTCGATCGTGCGATAGGTCGCAAGCGTGCGGCCCGGCAAAGCCATGCTGCTTCCTTGCGCCACGGGCACGCGAAGCTGGTCAGTTGCCGCCGATGGGAACGCGAGGATCAGGCGGTCCCCAAACCACAATCTGAGGACCGCCGCCATTCGGATTCGTCACCAACGCATTTTGCCAGTAAGTGCCACGCAAATTCGGCGCCACGCCCACCGGTGCGTTGCACGCCGTGAGCCAGGCACAAGCCGCCAGCAGCACAGCCAGCCGCGGAACCGCCCGCGCCTCAATACGGATCCCTTCGCCTGCCTTGAACCTGTTCATCGAGTTCTTGCTCCTGCCGCCGACACCCGGCCGGCCTCCGCTACAAGCCGCCCGCCAGGGCCTGCAAATCCTCCAGCGCCGCGGCGAACTCGGTCATGAAGTCCTGCACGACCGCGCGGCAGGAGCGCACGTCCTCGATCAGTCCAACACCCTGGCCGATATAGTAATTCACCAGCGCGCGCGCCTTGTCGTTGCCGGCCGCCACCGCCGCGTCGATCCGCTTTAAAGCTGGGCTCGAAATCAGACTTTGCAACGGCATCGGCAAAGTCCCGGGACTGCCCGGCGCCTCCCACGCGTCGGTCCACGCCGAGCGCAACTGACGCGCCGGCTTGCCGGTGCGGCAGCGCGAACGCAGCGTGTCGCGCGAGCGTGCCGCCACCAGTTTCTCGCGCAAAGCCTCGCTGGTTTCCGCCTCCACGGTCGCCAGCCAGACCGAGCCGGTCCACGCGCCGGCCGCACCCATGGCCATGCCCGCCGCCATCTGCCGCCCGGTCATGATCCCGCCCGCCGCGAGCACGGGGATGTCGCTACCCTTCGCCCGCAAGGCCCGCACCACTTCGGGGATCAGCACCATGGTGGAAACCTCGCCGCAGTGACCGCCCGCCTCGGTGCCTTGCGCGACGATGATGTCCACCCCGGCGTCCGCCTGCCGCACCGCATGCTCCTTCGCACCGACCAGCGCGGCGCAGGGTATGCCGTGAGCGCGGGCGCGTTGCAGCATCGACGGCGGCGGTACCCCCAGCGCGTTGGCGATCAACCGGATCGGATGGCGAAACGCCACCTCCATCAGTTGGTCGGTGGTGTCGCGCTGGAACGGCACCGGCGCATCGGCATTCGCCAGCGTGGCGCTGGCGATCGGCCGCGCGGGATCGATGTCGAACCGCCGCAGCAGGTCCGCGACAAACGCCCGATGCTGAGCCGGTATCTGCGCCGCGGCGTCGCGCGCGGTGGCGCCGGGCTCAGTGCGGATCGCCAGGTTTTCCGGAATGAGCAAATCGACGCCGTAGGGACGCCCGTCGATATGCGAATCGATCCAGCGCGAGTTCAGTTTCCAGTTCATCAGGCGAATAGCTTGCGGCACCGAATACGCCGAAACCGCCGGCTTTGCTTACGGCGACGACCACGTCCCGGCAGTGGCTGAATGCGAAGAGCGGAAAGTCGATACCCAATGTCGTGCAAAGGCGGCTGTTCATGCTCTTGGTTTCCCTCAAATGTCAGGCCGATCCGTCCCGCGCCCCCGCGTCATGGCCGGCCTTGTGCCGGCCTTCCACGCCTCTCCTATGTCACGGCGGCAAAGGCGTGGATGGCCGGCACAAGGCCGGCCATGACGGGGGGAGCGCGGGGGGCGCGGGGGCGCCGGGCGCGCAAGGGCGCGGGGGCGTAAGGACCCGGGACCCTCGTCACAGCCCCAAGTCTCCCTGTCGATCCACCCTGCGCGCCCCATCCGCCGTCGCTCCCACCTCACCGTCGGCGAAACGCAGTTTCAGCCGAGCCCCGGTTTCACCCGGGCCGCACTGGTCAGGGGATGCCCGGCCGGGTCGGACACCAGTGCGTAGCCGCGTTGCAGCACCGCCAACGGCGACACCGACTCGAGCAGCGCGCCGGCACCCTCCAGCCGCACTCGCGCCTCGCGCAGCGCGCCACGCAGCGGAGCATCGCTCAGCCGGCCCAGCGAGCGGTTCGCCCGGTTGTGAATGCCCGCCACCGCCTGGCGCAGGCACGCAACCAGCTTGTGCGCGTCCAGATCGAGCGTGGACCGCCGTGTCGCCACCAGGTTGGGCAACGCCATGAGCAATCGCACGCCGCGTTCCTGCACCCGCTCGCGCCAGGCCAGGATCATCGCCGGCAAGTCCGGCAAACGCCGCTCCACCGCCACCAGCGCGGTACGGCGCCGGTCCACCAGGTTGGGCAATGCCAGGACCAGCCGCTCCGCCCGGTCGTCCAGCCGCTGCCGCGCGGTGCCGAGCAAGGCCGGCAAATCGGGCAGGCCACGCTCGGCACGCGACAGGCTCAGCCGCCGAGCCTGCGCCACGCGATTCAGCCCGCCGATCAGCCGCGCCGCCTTATGTTCCAGGTCGGCAATCAGGTCCGCCCGCGCCGGCACCGCCAGTTCGGCCGCGGCGGTCGGCGTCGGTGCACGCCGGTCCGAGGCGAAATCGATCAGCGTGGTGTCGGTCTCGTGGCCGACCGCCGAGATCAGCGGTATCCGGCACGCGGCGACGGCGCGGATGACGATCTCCTCGTTGAACGCCATCAGGTCTTCCAGGCTGCCGCCGCCGCGCGCGACGATCAGCACGTCCGGCCGCGGTACCCGCCCGCCCACCGGTAGCGCGTCGAAGCCGGCAATGGCGGCGGCGATGCGCTCGGCCGCACCCTCGCCCTGCACCGGCACCGGCCACAGCAACAGCGTGCGCGGGAAGCGGCGCGCCAGCGTGGTGCGGATGTCCTGAATCACCGCACCGCGTTCGCTGCTGACCACGCCGATCACGGACGGCAGCACCGGCAGCGCACGCTTGCGATCCGCATCGAACAGGCCCTCGGCGGCGAGCCGCACGCGCAGCATCTCGATGCGCGCGAGGAGGGCACCGGCACCGGCGTATTCCATGCGCTCGACGATGAGCTGGTAGGAGGACCGCTCGCCATAGGCCGAGATGCGGCCCGTGGCGATCACCTCGACCCCGTTCTCCGGCACCATGCCGAGGCCCCGGACGGCGGTCTTCCACACCACGCCGGCCAGCTTGGCGCCCTCGTCCTTCAACGAGAAATAGATGTGGCCGGACGGGTAGCGCTTCATCTCGGTGATCTCCCCGCGCACCCGGACGCGGCCGAAATTGCCCTCCAGCGTGCGCTTCACCGCACCGGAGATCTCCGACACGGTGTATTCGGGAACGTTCGAGGCGGTCGGGGCGCGCAGTTCGTCCATGGCGCGAGATTAGGCGGTCACAAGGCCGGCGAGGAGAGCGAACCCGCCGGCGGCCCCAATCCGCAAACCGCGCGAACGTTCACTCATGGCGCCACCAGGCAGGCGGTCATGACGGTGTAGAACTCCGGCAACGCGAACCATCCGCCCAACATCGCCATCAGGAATAACACGACGCACAGACTTTCGTTCAGCTTCCACGGAAACGGATAGGCGAATTCGTGGTCCAACCATCGCGTGCCAGGGAATGTCGCTGTGAGCCACGGTCCATTTGTTCAGGTACAGAAACGGCCATACCAGCAGCGCATCGGCGAGGTTCCTCGCTAACGCTACCGCGGTGAACAGGACGGTGAAAATGCCGATGTGCTGGTGAGCGCTCGGCAGGCAAAGACTGGCGGCACCGGCGCGTCTGAGTGAAGAGCAGCGGGACAAGCTGAAAGCCTGGATCACCGAGACACTGTCGCGGACTACACGTGAGGTCGGCGCCTGGATCGAGAAGGAATGCAGCATCGAGTATCAGGGCCGGTTTGGTCTGATCGCCCTGCTGCATCGCCTCGGCATGGAGCATCGCAAGCCAAAGACGGTGTCGCGCAAGCTCGACCTGGAGAAGCAGGCTGCGTTCATCAAGGCCTATGAAGAGCTGCTGAACCACATGGACGCCGATGAGGCGGTGGTGTTCGCTGACGCGGTGCATCCGACGCATGCGGTGCGGCCGGTGGGGTGTTGGGCACCGAAGGACACGCCGATCGCGGTGGCGCAGACCAGTGGGCGGCAGCGCCTGAACATCCATGGCGCAATCGACCTGGAGACCGGCCACACCCGGATGCTGGACGTTGAGACGGTCGATGTTGACGGCACGATCAAGTCGATGATCGCGCTGCTGGCGAGTTATCCGCGCAAGCGGGTGATCCACCTGTTCCTGGATAACGCCAGATACCATCACGCGAAGCGGGTGCAGGTCTGGCTGGCGCGGCGGGGGGGCCGGATCAAGCTGCATTTCATCCCAACCTACTGCCCGCACCTGGATCCAATCGAGCGGCTTTGGGGGTTGATGCACAGGCACATCACCCACAACAAGTGCCACGAAATCTTCAAGGACTTCAGAGACGCGATCCTGACGTTCCTGCGCGACGCGGTGCCAAGGGACTGGCGAATCTATTGCGATGAGGTCACAGACAACTCCCGCATCGTCTCGCCCAAGGATTTTCGGATTCTGGCGTGAGCGGGGTATAGAAGTGTGTACTTGCGCGGGGCGTGCTGGCGCATTCGCCAATTCCGGGAGCCAAGCCGCAGATGGTCCAGGTCCGTCGCGGTTTTGCCCGCATGGACTGCAAGTTCCTGCCGTGGGGTAGTGTTGGGTCTGCGTCACCAGGCAATTCGTCTGCGGCGCGCAAGCAAGATTTTAACACGGAGAAAGAACAAGAACTACGAAGAACGCAGAGGCGGTGTGCGGCTTTGGCGGCGGGAATATACACGGCGTCCGTGACGGTCAGTGGTTCTCGTTCTGGCTCCGTGTTGGAATTCTGACGATTTTGCCTGCGCTTCGAGCCCGACGCTCAGGTGTCATTGCGTGCGGAACGAAGCAATCTCCCGCCCGTATTCGGGCGATCACTCGAGGGAGATTGCTTCGCTTCGCTCGCAATGACAGGGTTGGCCGCGGACTTGAACGGTTAGGATCACGGCGAGGCGAGGGAAGACAACGAATGCTGCAAACCTATGAAGGTGGCTGCCATTGTGGCCAGGTGCGGATGCGCGTGCAGGTCGACCTGGCGCTGGTTGGCGAGTGCAACTGTTCGATCTGCACCAAGAAGGGCATCCTGCATCTGGTGGTGCCGCTGGACCAGTTCACCCTGCTCCAGGGCGAGCAGGCACTGACGACCTACCAGTTTGGCAGCAACGTGGCGAAGCATACATTTTGCCGCCATTGCGGCATCCACGCTTTCTATGTGCCGCGTTCGGACCCAGACAAAGTCAGTGTGAACGCGCGTTGCCTGGACGATGTCGATGCCGCGACGTTGCACCCGTCGCGCTTTTTCGATGGTCGCCATTGGGAGGAGGCGATGCGCGCACGCCGGGCCGCCGAGACTGGGTGATAGTACCAGTGTGCACCACGCGGCTGGCAAATTTATGACAAAGGGAGATGAGGTGCAGAGCGCGCACAGAAGGTTATACCAGGCGCCTTAAAGTTTGACGGACGGGCACCGGCTACCCCCACCGTCGTGGCCGGGCGTGACCCGGCCATGACGGTGGGGCGGTCCGTGATTTGCCGCGTTCAACTCGAATGCGGGTCGGTTTCTCTCGGCGGACTCTGCGTCTCATCTGCCTTCTAATAAATTTTCAGCCGCGTGCCGCACCTGCGTGGCATGAAAGGCCACAACGTCCGCTGTGCACTCACCCAGCCGGTTTGCGCGCGACGATCAGATGCCAGCGGTGGAAGAACACGACCTTTCCGTCCGCCAACGCCAGCCCCGTTCCGGCGTGCTGACCGAGGGACGCCAGTGTCCGCACCACAGTCCGCACCGGCCCGACGCGGTCCGGGTCATCCACGATACGCACCCACTCCTCGAACTCGCGCGTCTCATCCCATGTGGTTTGCTGCGTGATGGACAGCCCGGCGCCTTCGATCAGCGCGGCCAGCTCGGAGGCCGGCAGCATCCGCACATGCGACGGGTCGCGCAGGATTTCGATGGCGTTGTGCAGCGCGGATTCCTCGGGCTCCTCCGAGCTGACCACGTCGCCGACCACCAACGTGCCGCCCGGCTTCAGCACGCGCGCCATCTCTGACATCGGCCGCTGTGGCACCTGGAAGTGATGGATTGACAGCCGCGTCACCACGGCATCGAAGCTGGCATCGGCGAACGGCAGGTCGGTGGCGCTGCCCTCTCGGAAGGTGACGTTGGTGAGTCCTGCCCCGGTGCAGCGCTGACGCGCCTTGGTCAGCATTTCCGGGGTCAGGTCGAACGCCACGACCTCCCGCGCCCGAGGCGCCAGGGCCGCTGTGATGATGCCGGGTCCGCAGGCGACGTCGAGGATGATCGCGTCGGCGTCGGCCGGCACCGCATCGACGAAGCGCTGCACCAGGTCGCGGTGCGTCACCGCCGCCGCGGTGGCGAACTGGTTCGCCTGCCGGGTGAACTCCTGCTGCACCCGCTGCAAATGGTCCATCGTCGCTTCCCTCCCTCGATCCGGATGCGCGAACGCCACCGACCGGCTATGCTGCCCGGAAACCGTCCCCCCGGAGACCGGAACGTCCATGGATACGCCGCTTAGCACGCTTGCTCCACCCGCCGTGCCAACCGATACGCGCCACGTGCACCTGCTGAAGCAGCTCGAACGCAAATTGCTGTGGCTATCGGCGTGGATGATCCACAACGCCAACCACATCCGGCCCAATCGGGACGGGCTGAAGGTGGGCGGGCACCAGGCATCCTGCGCCTCGGTCATCTCGATCATGACGGCGCTGTATTTCGAGGTGGCGCGGCCGCAGGACCGCATCGCCGTGAAGCCGCATGCCGGGCCGGTGTTCCACGCGATGAACTACCTGTTCGGGCGGCAGAACATCGCCAAGATGGAGGGATTGCGGGCGCTGGGCGGGGCGCAGCCATACCCGTCGCGGGTCAAGGACGGGCCGGAGGTGGATTTCTCCACCGGATCCGTCGGGCTGGGCGTGGCAATGACCACTTTCGCTGCGCTGATGGCGGACTATGTGCGGCTGCATGGGCTGGGGCGCACCGACCTGCCGCCGGGACGCCACATCGCCATCGCCGGCGACGCCGAACTCGACGAGGGCAACATCTACGAGGCGTTGCTGGAAGGCTGGAAGCACGACGTCCGCAACCTGTGGTGGATCGTGGACTACAACCGCCAGAGCCTCGATTCCGTTGTCCCCGACCGGCTGTTCGGCCGCATCGAGGGGCTGTTCCGCGACATGGGGTGGAACTGTGTCACGATCAAATACGGCCGCAAGCTGGAGGCGGCGTTCGCCCGCGACGGAGGAGAAGCGCTGCGGCGCTGGATCGACGACTGTCCCAACTCGCTCTACGCGGCGCTGACTTTCCAGGGCGGGGCGGCGTGGCGGCAGGCGGTGCTGGCGGATCTTGGCCGGTCGCAGGGGGTGCGGCGCATCGTCGATGATCTGTCGGACGACGATCTGGGCGCGCTGATGACCAATCTCGGCGGCCACGATATCGAGACCGTGATCGACACGTTGCGCGCAGCGGAGGCCGATGGCGACCAGCCGACCTGCTTCATCGCCTACACCATCAAGGGCATGGGGCTGCCGTTCGCCGGCCATAAGGACAACCACGCCGGCCTGATGACCAAGGAACAGATGGAGGAGTTCCGCACGCAGATGCGGATCCGCCCCGGGCATGAGTGGGATCCGTTCGAGGGCCTGGACGCCTCGCCGGACGAACTGCGGGATTTCCTGGAGGCGTGCCCGTTTGCGGCGAAGCTGACGCCGGAGGGGCGGACGCTGACCGCCCCCTTCGTGCAGGTGCCGGCGGTGCTGCCGATGCCTCGGGTAGCCGGGCGCAAGGTTTCCACCCAGGCGGGGTTTGGCGACATCCTGGCGGAGATCGGGCGCGGGCAGGGGGAGCTGCGGGGCCTGGCCGACCACATCCTGACCACGTCGCCGGACGTGACCGTGTCGACGAATTTGGGGCCGTGGGTGAACCGGCGGGGCATCTTCGACCGGCACACGCGGAACGACGTGTTCCGTGACGCCAAGCTGGCGAGCGCGCAACGCTGGGGGATGTCTCCGAAGGGCCAGCACATCGAGCTGGGGATCGCGGAGCAGAACCTTTTTCTCCTCCTGGGTGCGGCGGGGTTGGCGCCGGGAATGACGGGGGCTCGCGTGCTGCCGATCGGCACGGTGTACGATCCGTTCGTCAACCGCGGCTTGGATGCGCTGATCTACGCCTGTTACCAGGATGCTCGATTCGTGCTGGTGTCCACGCCTTCGGGGCTGACCTTGGCGCCGGAGGGCGGGCAGCACCAATCGGTCAACACGCCGCTGATCGGCATGGCGGCGGATCGGCTGGCGGCGTTCGAACCGGCCCACGTGGACGAACTGGCGGTGCTGCTGCGGCACGCGTTCTCCTTCATGCAGCAGCCGGAGGGGTCGTCGGTGTGGCTGCGCCTGTCCACGCGGGCGATCGAGCAACCGGTGCGGGAGCTGGATGCGGCGGCGGTGATCGCGGGGGCGCATTGGGTGGTGCCTCCGGCGGCGGGGGCGCGGATCGCTCTGGCGTACCAGGGGCCGGTGGCGCCGGAGGCGCTTGCGGCGTTCGCCGAGCTGGCGGAGGAGGAACCCGGGGCAGGGCTGCTGGCGATCACGTCGCCGGACCGGCTGCATGCTGGGTGGCTGGCGGCAATGCGGGCTCGGCGGAGTGGCGACCCCCGGGTTATGCCCGGGGACGGGGCGGTGTCGCACATAGAGCACGTGCTGGCGCCGCTGGCGCGGGGGGCGGCGCTGGTGACCGTGCTGGATGGGCATCCGGCGACGCATGCGTGGCTGGGCGCTGTGCGGGGGCAGAGGGTGGTGCCGCTGGGGCCGGACCGGTTCGGGCAGAGCGGGGATATTCCGGATTTGTATCGGACGTACGACATCGACGCGGATTCGATTCTGGACGCTTGCGCGCAGGCGTTGCTGGGCGGAGGGGTGTGACGGGTCGCGAACAGCGTCGCGTCGTAGCTCGATGTTGAGGCCGGCCAACGCGTGTCATTGCGAGCGCGGCGAAGCAATCTCCCGCGTAAGGTCGCACCGACACAGGCGGGAGATTGCTTCGCTTCGCTCGCAATGACAGGGGTGGCCGCCGCCAATCCGCGCGACGGCGCGTTACCCCACGCGATATGCCGCCACCGCCTTCTCATCGAACGCAAGCCCAAGGCCCGGCTTGGTCGGTAACACCAGTTGCCCCTTCTCGATCGCCGGAGTCTCCTGGTACAGCTTCAGCATCCATGGCATGTATTCCACCGTCAGTCCGTTCGGGACCGCGGCAACCAAATGCAGGTGCATCTCGGGCATCACGTGGCTGACGACGGGCAAATTAAACGCCTCGGCCATGCCGGCGACCTTCATCCATTGCGTCGGGCCGCCGACGCGACACAGGTCGATCATGATGTAGTCCACCGAGCGTGCCTCGATCATCTGGCGGAACGGCGTGATGCCCCACAGATATTCGCCGCCGGCGATCGGCGTGGACAGCGCTTCGTTTATCCGTGCGATGCCTTGGTAATCGTCGCAGGTGGTGACGTCTTCCAGCCAGAACAGGCCGACATCTTCCGCCCGCTTGCCGATGTCGATCGCCTGTTCGACACGCCAGCGTTGGTTGATGTCGCACATCAGCTTGATGTCGGGGCCGATGGCCTCGCGCACCACGCGTACGCGGCGCACTTCCTCGGCCGGTGATGGATTGCCGGGCAGCGCCATCTGCGTCTTCATCTCGACGAAGCCCTTGTCCACCAGCCGGCGCGCGGCGGTGGCGGCTTGTGCGTCGGTGAGTCCGCGGCGCAGCGACCCGGACGCGTAGGTGTTGACCCGGTCGCGCGTGCCGCCCAGCAGCTTCCACAGCGGTTGCTCGAGCGCCTTGCCCTTGATGTCCCACAGCGCGGTGTCGATGGCCGACAGCGCCAGGGTGAAGACGCCGGCGGGGCCGACGGAATCGCCGGCGGCGAGGCGCAGCTTGCGCACGATCGCCTCGATGCGCAGCGGGTCTTCGCCGACGGTCAGCGCGCCCAATTCATCGACGGCGGTGCGCAGCGAACCGGTCATGGCGCCGCCGTAGAAGGTGAGGCCGATGCCCTCGATGCCGCTGTCGGTCTGCATGCGCAGGATGACGACCGGGCGCAGACGATTTACGTCCTCCGGCATGTCAGCCAGCGGATCGTCTTCCGGGATGCGGAGGATGTCGGTGTGGATCTTGGTAATCTTCATGGCGTTTCTCCCCGCTGGGCCGCTTTGTCGGATGTTGGCTCGGGTGGAGTTTAGCCGCCTCGGGGGCGGCTGGGTATCCCGTGGGGAGCGCCGAGGGTTGGGGACCGCGGCGAAGCAATCAAGTAATCAAGCGTGACACAAAGTTTCACCGAGTGCACACAGAGTTTCACCGAGAGAAGATCATCAGGCCTTGCGTTCAGAGAGCGCCGTTCGTCAGAATAACTGGCCAGCAACCATGTTCGCGCTTGTTTTGAACTCGGTTGGTTGAAATCGAATACGTCCTGCCGAATCATGGTTGCTGCCGCTGTCCCGACGCCAAACCTAGGGTGCCGGTGCGGTGATGCTTCATCGCATTTTCAGCACGGAGGAAGTGCGGAGAGCGCGGAGAGCACGGAGGAAGTCTTATGGTTGGATGGAACCATTGACCGGTCCGGTGATTGCGCTGGCGCTCGAGACGGACTGCGCTGCCTCCGTGATCACCGTGCTCTCCGTCTGCCTCCGTGCTGAAAGTAATAAGTCGAAGCCGCACTAGGCAGCGGTGTGAATCTGTTCGGCCGGCCGAGTATCCGTCGCCAACACCCGAGGGGTTCGCCGTCAAGCGATCGAATCGCTTGAACCGGAGAAAGCGGCTGGGCAGCGTGGCACCCGCGCCGGATAGCGAAGAATCAAATTTACTAATGGCGTTCTGCGTGGGACTCGATATACGCCCGGGGATCGTCTACCCAGGCGATCACTTGCTCCGACGGGTCATGCTCCACACAGTGATGTCCCACGCGTTATGCAGACCAACCGCCAGCAGCAATCCCATCGACACGGCCAGCGCGTCGCATCCCAGGTTGAACTGCCACGCCAACGCGACACCCGACGCCGTGAGGCATAGATAGCCGACGATCGGCAACGCAATGTACCATGTCCGATCTTCCAGATCGATAGCCTTGATCAAACCGTCACGCACGGTGTCGCGGCAGGCGAGGCAGCAATGCGTCAGGCCAAACAATCCGCAGCCCACGATCAGCACGCCGAACAATAACCAGCTCCGCACTGGAGCCAGCACCATCAGCGATGCAGCCAGGAGCAGCGCGAAATTGATCACGCTGGCGGACAGAAATACCCGCAGCGGCGCGCGACGATCACCGGAGAAAACGCCGGAGCCGACGGTTGCGGCGACGAACAGCAGACCGACCATGGTGGCGGACGCCGTGCCGAGCAATGTGTAGAAATTCTGCCAGTGGCTCAGCGCGTCAGCCAGGGGTGGCATGACGTTCGTCTCCTGCATGTCAGCCCCTCCGCGCTTCGAACCGATACGGTGTCACGCCGGCGTAGGCTTTTGCCCGGCGCGGCGTTCCGAATCCATTGACATCTGGACCACAATTTTGCGGTAGCTTACAATACGCCGAGAATGAAGCGCGACCAGGTCATTTCTCTCTTGAAGCAGCACGAACCCGAATTCCATGATGCCGGGATCGGGGCATTGTTCCTGTTTGGGTCGGTCGCTCGCGATGAGGCGAGCGATGCTTCCGATGTCGATGTGTTCCTCGATCTCGCTCGGCCAGATGGCTTCACTCTGTTCGACCTGGTGGAATTGCAGGTACGGACGCAAACCATTCTCGGGGCGCGGGTCGACGTGATGACGCGCCAGGCAATTCACCCGCGGCGCCGTCGGCGGATCGAGGCGGACGCGGTCCAGGTCTTCTGATGCCGGATGGCGCGTCCGTCGACAGCCTGTTGGACATACTCGAGCCGATTGAACAGATCGAGCGTTAGACTGGCAACTTGTCCGAGGTAGAGTTCCTCGGGGACGCTGACGTCGAGGATGCGACGGCCTATCGGATTCTGGCAATCTGCGAAGCGGCGAAAGGCCTCGGCGGCAGCGTCAAGGCACGCCATCCAGCGATCCCGTGCCAACAAATCGCCAGCATGCGGAAGATACTCGTCCACGAACGCGCATCGCCCGCGACGATCTGGCTTTGGTGAGTGGTAGCGGAGAGCTGACCGATCCGGCTGAGCCTTCGTTGTTCATGCCCGTTACCATGGGAGGATGTGAAGTGGCCGCAAGGTGACGTAGCCTGAGACAACCAAAAACAGTGCGAGGACCCACCGCCCGCGTGGCGTTGCGCCCTTTCCAAGCCAGACGCCGCGCACGGCCCGGTTGACAGCCAGCGTTACGAGCAGACCAAAGAACATGGCGGCGGCAACCGCCGCCTGCGCCCACTCTCGCTGCGCGCCTCGCATCAGTTGTGATGCCGGGGCCATCACGACAATGACCGCCGCCGCCACCATCCAGATTGCAGTCAGGAACTTCGAAGCCATTGGATGCCGTTCTGTTACTTCATACGGGAAAGCGCGATCATCTGGCAGAGGTTAAGGTCCGGTTGCCATGCTTGGCAGATTTCTGTCGGGATGAGCTTGCCAAGTTGGGGTGGCAGCCGTCGGCGTAGCGTCGATCGTGCCGGCCTACGCTCACCCCCTTCGCGCCTCGAACCGATACGGTGTCACCCCGGCGGAATTCGGATCCAACGCCAGCCGGTGCTCCAGTGGGGGAAACGCGCGGCTGCGGCAATCCGGACGGTCGCATAGCCGGCACGACAGCCCGATGCCCACCTTGGCGCGTTCCAGATCGATGCCGTCCGCATACGCCACCTCGTCTGCGTGTGCGATGGCGCAACCCATCGCCACCACGTGCACCGGCCGCGGCTCGCCCCAGCCGCGCGACGGCCGCGTGACCGTGTGCGCGAAGCACAGGAACGCCGCGCCATCGGGCAGCTCGGCGATCTGCACCTGCACCACGCCGGGCTGCGCGAATGCGGTGTGCACCACCCAGCGAGGGCACGACCCGCCGTAGCGCGCAAACGGAAACCCCGCGGCGGAGAACCGTTTCGACACGTTGCCAGCGGGATCGACGCGCAGGAAGAAGAACGGCACGCCCCGAGCCCCCGGACGCTGCAATGTCGACAACCGATGGCACGCTTGCTCGAACGACACGCCGAAGCGCGCTGCCAGCGCCTCCATGTCGTGCCGCAGGGCGCGCGCCGCGTCGAGGAACGCCGCATACGGCATCAGCAACGCGCCGGCGACGTAGTTGAGCAAGCCGACGCGGATCAGCATGCCGGCTTCCGGGGAGGACGGCGCGGCCTCGGTCAGCACCGCTTCCACTGCTTCCCGGGCCTCGAGCAACGCAAGCTGGAACGCCATGTGGAAGCCGCGGCTTTCGCGCGGCAGGGTTTCCGACAGCGCCAGTCCGCGCGTGGCGGGATCGTAGCGGCGCAAGGCGCCCTCCAGCGGCTGCACGGTCACCGTCAGGCCGTGCACGCGGCGCAAGCGCTCGGCAATGGCGTGGTTCATTTCGGCGGGGGCGACCGCGCAATTCGCCGGCGATCGCTTCAGCGGCGGTCTCCAACGACGGAAAATGATTGGTGCGGTCGTCGAAGAAATCGCGCGCCTCCTCGTTCGGCAACAGGATGCGCCGGCCGGACGGCAACGCGATGCCGCCGGCGTCCTCGCGCGCCACGCGCCAGGCGCGATACAGCGCCTGGATGGCGCGGGCGGCATTCGGCGCGGCGGCGGCGAGTTCGGCGATCTCGGCTTCCGGCACCGCGTCGGCGGATAGCATCGGATCGGCGAACGCCTCGCGCAGCCCGACCTCGCGCTGGCGTTCGTCGCGGCCGGACAGGGTGGCGAGATCGACGCGCAGCGTCTCACCCAGCTTGATCAGCAGTGAGGCGGTTACCGCGCGCTGGTCATGTTCGATCAGGTTCAGGTAGCTGGCGGAGATGCCGAGGCGCGTCGCCAGCGCCTGCTGCGACAGGACCTGCTCGGTGCGGAGCCGGCGGACCGTGCGGCCGATCAGGGCGCGGGCCATGTTTTACAACCTTTACAGAATCGCGGCCCTCGCCGTGAAGCCAGCGACAGCATTGCGGGGCTCTCACGCAGATAACGAGTGACCTTCGCATCTGCAATGTCAATTATTCACTACTGCAAGCCCGAACCAGGAGTAACCCCCCGATGCGTCCTCATCCCACCCCCAACCGCGCCCCCGACGGCTCCGGCGGCAGCAGGTCCGGCGATCCCGAGCGCTTCGCCGGCATTCGGCGCGACTACTCGCCGGAGGACGTTGCCCGGCTGTCCGGCAGCTTCCGCATCCGCCACACGCTGGCGGAGATGGGCGCGGCTCGGTTGTGGCACTTGCTGAAGACGCGGCCGTTCGTGCCGACGCTGGGCGCGCTGACCGGCAACCAGGCCGTGCAGCAGGTCAAGGCCGGGCTGGAGGCGATTTATCTCTCTGGTTGGCAGGTGGCGGCCGACGCCAATACCGCCGGGCAGATGTATCCGGATCAGTCGCTGTATCCCGTCGATTCCGTGCCGAACGTGGTGCAGCGGATCAATGCGGCGCTGCGCCGCGCCGATCAGATCGCGCACTCCGAGGGCGGCGACGACATCCATTGGATGGCGCCGATCATCGCTGACGCCGAAGCCGGCTTTGGCGGTGCGCTGAATGCGTTCGAACTGATGAAGGCGATGATATCAGCCGGCGCGGCGGGCGTGCATTTCGAGGACCAGCTCGCATCCGAAAAGAAGTGCGGCCATCTCGGCGGCAAGGTGCTGGTGCCGATGCAGCAGCACATCCGCACGCTGAATGCGGCGCGGCTGGCGGCCGACACCGAGGGTGTGCAGACCGTGCTGCTGTGCCGCACTGACGCCCAGTCGGCGCAGTTGCTGACCACCGACGTGGATGAGCGCGATCGCCGCTTCATCTCCGACGACCGCACGCCGGAGGGCTTCTTCCGCATCCGGCCCGGCATGGGTGTGGACTATGCCATTGCCCGCGGCCTGGCCTTCGCTCCGTATTCCGACTTGCTGTGGTGGGAGACCAGCGATCCGAACCTGGAGGATGCCGAGCGGTTCGCCAACGCCATCCACCGGCAGTTTCCCGGCAAGATGCTGGCGTACAATTGCTCGCCCAGCTTCAACTGGAAGAAGAAGCTGCCGGCGGAGAAGATCGCCACGTTCCAGCGCGACATCGGCAGCATGGGCTACAAGTTCCAGTTCGTGACCTTGGCCGGCTTCCACAGTCTGAACCTGTCGATGTTCAACTTGGCGCGCGGCTATGCGGAACGCGGTATGGCGGCCTACTCGGAATTGCAGCAGGCGGAGTTCGCTGCCGAGGACGACGGCTACACCGCGACGCGGCACCAGCGCGAGGTGGGCGTCGGCTATTTCGATGCGGTGGCGACCGCGGCGGGGGGCGGCCAGTCCTCCACCACGGCGCTGTCGGGCAGCACCGAGACGGCACAGTTCGATCCACACGCACCGGTGCTGCACACGCATAGCGACGAGGATGACGGGCTGGTGGACAACCAGGAATGGGCCGTCACCGCGAAGTAGTTTCTTCCCCCCGGTTTCCCTCTCCCGCGGCGCGGGAGAGGGGACATGGGGGCAGGCTCGCAGTGCCTCGCTCGTGTTGTGACACTGACGGGGATCGACCTCACGTCCAATACCGTCATTGCGAGCGAAGCGAAGCAATCTCCCCCGAGCGATCCCGCGAACTCACGCGGGAGATTGCTTCGCTTTGCACGCAAGAAACAACCCGTGTTGCCCGGCTCCCACGTCATGGCGGGCGAAGGCCCGCCATCCACGACTATGCTGCGTGCCGCGAGAAAAGTCGTGGATGCCGACCTACGTCGGCATGACGTGGGGGCGGGCACCACCGCAGTTTCATTCAGGGCGGGTAGGCCACCGCCGGACGGTGGCCAACTCGCAATGACACCGGGACGCCGGGTACGGAGCGTTAGGGTCGCAGTGACAGCGGGATGCGCGGGCTCGTGGCATCGAGGTCAAACCGCTAGAAATTCACCCGCACCCCGACATTGACCTCCTGCTCTTGCCAGTTGCCGGAAACCAAGGCGCCATACGCCGCGAACACCGACCAATTGCCCTGTCCGGCCGCAATCCCAACCCCAAGCGTGGCCGCGCTGCGATCGAGGCCGACCGATCCCGCATTGAACCCGGTCCCGTCGGATGCCGTCAGCAGCACAGGCTGTTCGGTTGTCCCCGCCTGGTACTGGTAGCCGAGCGCGGCATAGGGCGAGAGCGTCACACCGGACGCCACGACAAAATCCCGCGACACCACAATCCGCGCATAGGGGACCACACTGATTTGCGTCGCGGACGCGCCCGACACGCCGAACCCCGACGCCGCGCCTGCACCCGACTCGGCGAACGTGCCGCCATTGACCGATGCGAACCGTACGCCGCCCATTGGCACGGCTGTGAACCCGCCCAGCGTCATCGGCAGGCTGGCCCGCACTCCGCCGGAGAATTCATTGCCACCATATTGCGCGGTCGCGATGCCGATGCCGCTCGGCCGGTTGGTGGTGTCCCAGTCCCGGCCATAAAGGAACGCGGCGTTCAATACGACCGGCCCCACCGCTTGGATGGCATACAATCCGAACCGCGCGACATCGGCCGTGGCGCTGGCTCCCGCGCTGTCCGTCAGCCAGCGATGATCGTAGCCCGCGGCGACGCCCAGGCGCAGTCCACTGGGGCCGACAGGCGCGTCGATGCCGGCCAGGAAGCCCGCCGTGTTGGCGTGATAGTTCGGATAGCCGCTAGAGCCGTCCACCCCGAGAAAGGTGCCGTCGGCATGGATCCAGCCTCCCTTGCCGCAGATCACCCGGGCGAGCGCGGCAATGTCGGTGGATGCCAGTGACGCGGGGCCGGATTCGCTGGGCGTCGGCGGGGTTCCACCCATAGGACAGTCATTCGCCCCGGTGCCGCCATCCAGCAGAGTGACCACAGCCGAGTTGGCGAGCGCGGTCAGCGATGACAATTGCTCGGAGAAGATGCTGTCGTTGGCTGGCTCTACCACCAACGGCTTGCTAAGCACGAGAAGCACGGGATCGGGGGTGTTCGCGACGTACTCGACTTCGCGAGTCAACGAGGTCGGTACCGCACCCTGTTCAGCCACAGTGCTGAATTTGGTGCTGATCGCGCCGACGGACGTCAGCACGGTGTACATCGTCGGCACGTAGGTGCCCGGCGCATAGGCGAAGGTGATCGTGCCGGCGAGCGTCGCCGTGCCGCCGACCTGGAGTTGGGAAGATTGGGTGGGCGTCACGGCGATCAGCAGGTTGCCGCCGCTGCCCTGAACATAGTTGCCGGCCGTGGAGAGCGTGCCCACCCCGGTGCTGGACACGCTGCCCGGGATGACGGTGCCGTTGTTGGTCAGCGTGGTGCCGGAGGTGGCGACACCCAGGCTGCCATAGCCCGCCAGCGTGGCCCCGGAATTGACCTGCACGCTGCCGCCAACTGTCGCACCATTGCCCGCGCTGCTGCCGACAATCAGCGTGCCGGCTGCGACCGTCGTCAGGCCGGTGTAAGTGCTGGCGCTGTTCAGCGTGATCGGTACCGGGACCGGCCTGCGTCACGCCGCCGGTGCCGCTGATGACGTTGGTGATCGTGGCCGCGCCCGGTTCGATGAACGCCAGGGTGCCGTTATCGGTGATCCCTCCGGTGCCCAGCGTGCCCATCGCCGACCCGCCCAGAGCCAGCGTGCCGGCGGCGATGGTGGTGCCACCGGTATAGAGGTTGGTGCCGTTGAGCGTGACGGTGCCCGGCCCCGCCTGCGTCACCGTGCCGGTGCCGCTGATGACGTTGCTGAAGGTGACCGCGCTTGGCTCGGTGAATGCCAGGGTGGCGTTATCGGTAACCGGACCGCTGCCCAAGGTGCCGACCGTCGCCGCCGGGGCACCGGTTGCCTGCCCGCCAAGCTCCAGCGTGCCGGCCGAGATCGTCGTGCCGCCCGAATAGGTGTTCACCCCCGCCAGGACAAGCGTCTGGGAACCTTGCTTGACGAAGGCGCCGGTGCCCGAGATCACGCCGTCGAACGAACTTGGCAGTGTGCTGGTCTCGGTCAGAGTGTTGCCGCCGAGCACGACCGATGCGCCCGAGGTGCCGGTGCCGGCGAACCATTGGCTGAACAGGTTTTGGATCGTCTGGTTGCCGGCCTGCGAGATATTGAGGAACTCCGAAGCCCCCAGACCCATAGGTGCTGGCGATGGTCACCGCGCCGGAGCTGGCGATCGATGCGCCCGACCCAAGGGCCAACGTCCCGTTATAGATGGTCGTGCTGCCGGTGTAGGTTTCCGGCTGGGTCAACGTGATGGTGCCTGGACCGTACTGGATGATCCCGCCGGCGCCGCTGATGGCGTTCCCGAAGGTGACCGCGCTCGGCTCGGTGAACTCCAGCAGTCCGGCGCTCTCGACGATGACCGGCCCGCTTCCCGCGGTGCCGACGTTCCCGGCCGGCGCGCCGAGCGCAAGCGTACCGAAGATGGTGGTGCCGCCCGTGTAGGAATTGGTGGCGGTCAGGCCGACAGCGCCCGGTCCGCCCTGTATCACGGCGCCGCTGCCGCTGATCGTGTTGCCGAAGCTGACTGCGCTCGGCTCGGTGAATTCCAGGGTGCCGTTGTCGGTCACCGCGCCGCTGCCAAGGCCGCCAACGGCGGTGGTGCTGCCAAGCGCCAGCGTGCCGCTGGTGATGGTGGTGCCGCCGGAATAGGTGTTGACGGCGCTCAGCGTGACCTGGCCCGGCCCGTCCTGCGTCACTGTGCCTGTGCCGCTGATGAGGTTCGGCAGCGTGACCGCACTTGGCTCGGTGAACAGCAGGGCGCCGCTGTTGGTGACGCCGCCGCTGCCGAGGGTGCCGACGGTGGCCGTTGGTGCGCCCGTCGCCTGGCCGCCGAGGCCCAGCGTCGTGTTGCTCGCGATCGTGGTGCCGCCGGTATAGGTGTTGGTGCCGCTCAGCGTGACCGTGCCCGGCCCGTCCTGCGTCACCGTGCCGCTGCCGCCGATGGCGTTCGGCAGCGTGACCGCGCTGGGCTCGTTGAACAGCAGGGCGGTGTTGTCGGTGACCGGCCCGCTACCCAGCGTGCCGACGGTCGAGGCTGGAGCGTTGTAGGTTTGGCCACCGAGTATCAGCGTGCCCTCGGAGATGGTGGTGCCGCCGGTATAGGTATTGATCCCGGCCAGCGTGAACGTCGATGGGCCGGTCTTGATCAGCCCGCCGGAGCCTGAGATGACACCGTCGTAAGTGTTGCCGCTGTCAGTACTATTCACCGTCAGTGTATTGGCGCCGAGCTGGATCTGCGTTGTCGATGGGCCTGCGGTGTTGGAGTACCAGAAGCTATATAGATTCTGTACTGTTTGGTTGCCGCCTTGGCTGATGTCGAGCACCGCGGAATTCGTTGCCAGGTTGCTGGCCATAGCTACGGAGCTGGAAGGCGCGATCGAGCTGCCCGCGGCAAGGGCCAGTGTCCCGCCATAAATGATCGTGTAGCCCGTGTAAGTTTCGCTTTGCGTCAGCGTGACGCTTCCCGGACCAGTCTGCAAGACGTTGCCATCACCGGTGATGGGATTGGCAAATGTGATCGGGGTCGCCTCCTGGAACTCGAGAAAGCCACTGGACTCGGTCGTATTGGTGATGGTCACCAACGAAGTATTGGCGATGGTGCCGTTCGTGGTGCCGTTGCCGAGTTGCAGCGTACCACCGTTGATCGTCGTCGGTCCGGTATAGGTTTCGGCATTGATCAGATCAACGGTGCCGGGATCGAACCCCGGTGCATTGACGGTCAGCGCATTGTTCCCGCTCAGGAGCTGAGTGACCGTAAGAAAGGAGTTGACGCGAAAATCGCCGCCGCCGCCGAGCAGATAGCCGTTGCTGCCGGGAGTGATATTGCCGCTATAGGTGTAGTTGCCGACCGCCCCGAGGCTCAGACTGGGCACGTTGGTGAAATCGAGATCGTTCGAACTGTCCGCGGCGAGCGCGACCGTGCCATTGGACGAGCCGGATATCCCGTTCAGCGTGAGCTGATCCAGGGCGTAGCTGGTCGCGAGGATCCCAGTCTGCGCGACCAGGATCGGCGGCACCGTTTGTCCCTCGAATTCGGGATTTATTCCGGGATAGTTGGTGTTGCTTGTGAGTTCGACGACACCCAACGTGACGTTAAAGCCGCCCGTAAAGGCGTTGTAGCCCCCGAGGATCGTGAAGCCGTTGTTGACCGCATCGAGTTCCGCCGGGACGGGGGTTTGCTGGACGAAGACATTGGTCAGATTCGTGTTGAGGTTCAGGATCCCGTTGCCGCCACCAACCTGATATTGATAATTGGTACTGCTCAACGAAGTGCCGCCGGGCGGTGTCGGGGTAAGGCTGCCGGTGAAGGTTGAGTTGATATTCAGACCGCTCGCGCCGAGGCTTACCTGCGGCAGGTTGGTGAAATCGAGACTGTTCGAGCTGTCGGTCGCGAGCGCCACAAACCCGACCGAACTGCTGCTGATGGCATTAAGCGTCGTCTGATCGATCGAATAGCCGACCGCCAGCCCGCCCGCCTGCTGTAGCGTGATGGTGCCGGTTGGTGACGATGCGTAATTCGGCAGCGCGCTCGTAGTCGCCAACGTCAGGACGCCATAGCCGTTCTGTTGGGAGGAGATGGAGGCGTTGTTGTCGCCGATGATCGTGGTGCCGCCCGTGTAGCTATTGCTGCCGCTCAGCGTGACGCCCGGCGAATACTGCTGTGTCACCGTGCCGGTGCCGCCAATGTTGTTGGCGATCGTGGTCGAGCTCCCCTCGTTGAATATCAGCGCCCCGTTGTTGGTGACCGCGCCGCTGCCGACCGTGCCGGTATTCGATCCATCGCCAAGCGCCAGCGTCGAACCGGAGGCAATGGTGGTGCCGCCCGAATAGCTGTTGTTGCCGTTGTCGGTGAAGGTGACCGTGCCAGGCCCGTTCTGCGACACCGTGCCAGTGCCGCCGATCGCGTTGCTGAATGTGACTGCGCTTGGTTCATTGAACACCAGGGCGCTGTTGTTCGTAACCGGCCCGCTGCCCAGCGTGCCGGTGTTGGCCGTCCCGTCGCCCAGGGCCAATGTGCCGCCGGAAATAGTGGTGCCGCCCGAATAGCTGTTGTTGCCGTTGTCGGTGAACGTGACGGTGCCCGGTCCGTTCTGCGTGACGCTACCGGGGCCGCCGATGGTGTTGGCGAACGTGACCGCGCTTGGTTCATTGAACGTCAGGACGGCGCTGTTGCTGATAGAGCTGCTGCCCAGCGTGCCGGTGTTCGTGGTGCCGTCACCCAGGACGAGGGAACTGGTGCTGATGAATGTTGTGCCGGAAAATGTGCTGTTGCCGTTGTCGGTGAGGGTAATCGCACCCGGGCCGGATTGATACAGGAAGCCGTTGCCGGTGATAGCGTTGGAGAACGTCACCGCGCTTGGCTCGGCAAGCTCGAGGGAACCGGCGCTGAGGGTAATCGCTCCGCTGCCAACGGTACCCGACCGACGATTGATAACCAAGAATCATGAGGCTACTGCCGTTGACGGTGGTGCCTCCCGTATAAGAATTGGCGCTGGCCAGAATCAGCACGCCGGCGCCTCCCTGTTCGGTTACTGTGCCGGAACCGGTTACCGTCGTGCTGACCGGCGCGAGCGCCTGGGCGGGCTGAACGAAACTGAGGGCGCCCTGATCGGTGATCGTGCCGCCGGAAATCGGCGAAGTGACTGTGCTGTTGCCGATCTGCAAGGTGCTGCCGGAGGCCAGAGTTCGGCAGGGTGACCCCGCCGAGTGAGATCGTTGTGCCGGCCGGCGAATTGATCACGATCTGCGTCGTTGGGGCATGGGCATTCGCCGCATTGATGGCGCTGACGTAATCCTGCCCGGAGGTTGCGGTCGTCGTTTGCCCGTGCGCCATTCCCGCGCCAAGCACAAAGATGGCAAGCATGCATGGCACGAGGGCAGGTCGAGCATGGTGGGCGACACCGGATGCGGTCTGTCGCCGACCTGTAACAGCCAAGCCGAACAGGCCTTTCAAGTCATACCGATCCATGTCGCAGTCCCTTTGCTTTGTTTCAGGCACGCGCGCGGCACCAAGACATCTATGGATGCGCCTGCGTCTGCCCCCCCGTTCGGGTTCGCCGGCATTACCGCATGACCGTTTCGCCGACACAAGCATGCGACATCGCTACAGTAGCGATCCCGCAACACCGATTGACCATCATCCGCGTTCATGACCTTGCTGCTCGCAGGTCGGTTGCGGCATCCGCGGCGCTCTGTCTCTGCGCCCCGTCGGCTGCAGCAGCGAGCGCCCAAGGAGCCGGCCGCCCTGCGTGATCTTGCGCCCGGTCCCGGTTATACCGGGTGGTGCCGCGCGGCCGGGCCGGCTTCTCTCCGCCGCAACCACCGCCGAGGAAACTCCGCACGATGCCCTTCAAGGTCCAGGTCGGCCCGCCGCAGGTCGCCATTCATCAGGCCATGACCGTGCTGATTACCGAGCCGGACGGGCAGGTGAGATGGCCGACCGACAAGGGGCTGTACTTCTTCGACACGCGCGTGATCAGCGCGTGGAACGTCTACGCCAACGGCGAACCGTGGGATCTGCTGAGCGGGGGTGCCGTCAGCTATGACGCCGCGCGCATCTTCCTGACCAATCGCGGGTTCGTGACCGAAGATGGCACGGTGCCGGAGCATTCGCTCGCTTTCGTGCTGAGCAGGGCGATCGATGGCGGGCTGCACGAGGATCTGGATCTTACGAACCATGGTCAGCGGCCGGTGCGCTTCAACCTGGAGATCGCCATCCGCTCCGACTTCGCCGACATCTTCGATGTGAAGGCCGGGCGCAGCGTGCGGCGCGGGCGCATCGGCACGGAGTGGTCGGAAGCACACCAGCGCCTGCGCACGCAGTATCGCAACGCCGACTTCATGCGTGGCGTCTCGGTGACCGTCGGGCAGGCGACGCCGCGTGCCGCCTATGCCAACGGCCGGCTCAGCTTCGAAGTCGCGGTGGCACCGGGCGCCACCTGGCATTGCTGCCTGCTGTACGAACTGACGGACGGCAAGAAGCATTTTCGCGCCCCGCACGACTGTGCGCTGGCGCACCGTTCGGGGCATGTGGAAGCGCAGCACACCTGGCAGCAGACGGTGCTGAAGATTCGAACCGGCAACGAGGAATTCTATCGCTTATATCATCAGGCGATCGACGACATGGCGGCGCTGCGCCTGCCGATCGAGGGCACCGACCACATGGTGTTCGTGCCTGCGGCCGGACTGCCGTGGTTCAATGCGCCGTTCGGGCGCGACAGCCTGATCGTGTCGTTGCAGAACATCCTGGTGTATCCGGAATTCGCCAGCGGCTCGCTGGATGTGCTCGGCCGTTGGCAGGCGACGGAACGCGACGACTATCGCGATGCCGAACCCGGCAAGATCATGCACGAGTTGCGCTATGGCGAACTGGCGCATTTCAAGCTGATCCCGCACACGCCGTATTATGGCACTGCCGATGCCACGCCGCTTTACCTGATCACGCTGCATGCCGCGTGGCGCGCCACCGGCGATATCGCGCTGTTGCATCGGCATCTGCCGAATGCCGAAGCGGCGCTGGCGTGGATTGATCAGTATGGCGACCGCGATGGCGACGGCTTCCAGGAATACAAGACGCGCTCGCCGGTCGGTTATGAGAACATGGCCTGGAAGGATGCCGGCGATTTCGATGGTCTATGCCGATGGCTCGCCGGTGGTTGGGCCCAAGGCGCTGTGCGAATTGCAAGGCTACGTCTATGACGCCTGGCTGCGCATGGCGGAGGTGTTCGATGCCCTGGGCCGTACGGATCGCGCCGTTGCGCTGCGCGAGAAGGCGGCAACGCTGTATCGCCGCTTCGACGAGGCGTTCTGGGACGAGGCGAGCGGCTTCTACGCCTATATGCTGGACGGCAAGAAGCAGAAGGTGTTGACCGTCGCGTCCAACCCGGGACATCTGCTGTGGTCCGGCATTGTGCCGCCGGAGCGTGCGGCGCGCGTGGTGGCTCGGCTGATGGCGCCCGACATGAACACCGGCTGGGGGATTCGAACCTTGTCCTCGCTGCATCCGGCGTACAATCCGTATTCATATCAGAATGGCTCGGTCTGGCCGCATGATAACAGTCTGGCTGCACTGGGGTTCAAACGTTACGGATTTACCGACGAAGTGGGCCAGATTGCGCGCGGCATCTCGGCAGCGGCGAGCCATTTCCTGCTGAACCAGCTGCCGGAGCTGTATGCCGGTATCCAGCGAAGCGAGGATAGCTTCCCGGTGCAGTATCTGGGCGCCAACGTGCCGCAGGCCTGGGCCGCAGGCTCGGTGTTCGCGGTGTTGCAGGCGATCCTCGGCATCCAGCCGGACGCGCCCCGGGAGCGGCTGTTTGTCGATCCGGTGCTGCCGCGGTGGCTGCCGGATATCACGCTGTCCGATCTGCGGCTGGGGCGGCGGCATTTCGATATCCGCTTCTGGCGGGAGGGGGAGGAGACGAAATTCGAGGTGCTGCGTGGCGACGGTGAGTTGGTGCAGCGACGGGCGGTTGCGGAGGTGTTCGAGATGCTGCGGAGCGGCAAGGCGGGGTGAGTTTCTCGATGCGGTGGGGTGCATCGCGTTGTCGGTGCGCCGCCGCCATCTGTGGCGGTGATCGCACCCATCACCGGAAAGCATTTTTGCCTTTCGGCGTGGTTTCCTAATGTACCCATAGCGGCGCGCTGGGCGGTTACCAATGCCAGCGGCTTGATCCTGACGCTTCGATACCGGCTCTGCCACCCTATGAAAGGCCACAGCGATGTGTCGGTCCGCAAGCAGATTGACCACAAAGACACGAAGGCACGTAGTTCATGCTATCCTCGTGCCTTTGTGTCTTTGTGGTGCATCTGCTTGCAGACTTCCAAGCGGGACATTGCTTTGCTCACAATGACACCGGCTCTCGAGGCAAACCAAAATCGATGCAGGAGACCGCACGCGTGACGACTGTCGCGCCGGCGCCAACAGCACGGCAACGCGCACAGCGATTTTGCGAGCGCTTCGGATTGCGTCTGCCGATCCTGATGGCGCTGATGGCTGGCGCGTGCCTGACGAGCCTGGCGATCGCCGTCGCCAATGCCGGTGGCATGGGAGCGATGGGCGCGTTGACGACGCAGCCTGCCGGTATCGGCGATTGGGCGGCGCAGGTCCGCTCGCAGACCAACGGGTCGTTCCAGTTGAACTTGTGGATACCGGACCCTGCGCCGGTCCGTGACGCTACCGCCGAGGCGGCGTTGCGCGATTTCCTGGCGCAGTGGGGACCGCCCGTGCCGCAAGACGCCGGCGACGCGCTGCTAGGGGATTTCGCCGCGCAGTGTCAGGCATTGCTCGCTGCCGCACCCGCCGTGGTGTCCTCGATCATAGGGGTGCTTCCGCCCGCCTTCGTTGCGGACCTGAAGGCGCGCGGGATCGGCTGGTTCGCCTACGCTACGAGCCTGGCGGAGGCTCGGGCGGCCGAGGTGGCCGGTGCGGGCGCCATCGTTGCACAGGGCATCGAGGCGGGCGGACACCGTGGGGCGTTCGACAACGCGGCCGCCGAGCGCCAAAGGGCCGCGCTGTTCGCTCTGGTGCCTCGGTTGGCGGACAACCTTGCGGTGCCGGTCATCGCTGCGGGCGGCATCGCCGATGGCTGCGGGGTGGCGGCGGCGCTGACGCTCAGGGCCAGCGCCATGCAGATCGGCACGGCGCTGCTGCGCTGCCCGGAGGCGGCGACCCATCCGGCCTGGGACGATGCGCTGGCGGGGCTGGAACCCGAAGCGATGATGCCGACGCGGGCGTTTTCCGGGCGGCTTGGGCGGGGGATCGCCACCGACAATGTGCGGGCGGCGGCGACGCCTGGCGCGCCCGGACCGGTGCCGTATCCGGTGCAGCGCGGCCTGACCACGGCGATGCGGGAGGCCGGGCAGAAGGCGAGCGACGTGCATCGCATGCAGGCCTGGGCCGGGCAGAGCGCTGCGTTGGCGCGAGCCGAGCCCGCCGGCGATGTCGTTGCGTGGATGTGGCAGGAGGCCGAGGCGCTGCTCCTGGTGTTGGATGCTGGATTTCCCGAATGAAGATCAGCAACGTCGTGTTGAGGCCGCTCGTAGCCGTTGTCGTGCTATGGAGTTCGCTGGCCTTGGTTGGCTGCATGAACGTGCAACAGACGCCGCTGAACAAGGCGGTGCAATCCGGTGACATCGTGCGCGTGGAAGCGCTTTTGCAGGCCGGTGCGGATGTTAACGGAACCGATTTCCTGCAGCAGACCCCACTGCTGTTTTCTGTCGTCGGTAACTACAGGAATATCGCAGCGCTTCTCATCGAGCACGGCGCCGATGTCAATTTCCTGAGCAGTGGTGGGACGCCGTTGTTTTTCGCGACGAACAGGGAGATGGCGGACTTCCTCATCGCACACGGTGCCGATGTGAATGCCCGACATAGTTCGGGCGCAACGCCGCTGTTCTATTCGGCGCGTCAGGGTGTAGCGGAGACTTCTCATTGCGCATGGCGCCGATATCAACGCCAGGGATCGCTCAGGCTCCACGCCGTTGTTTTACTCCTGGCAGGTCGATCGCGCGGAGCTGCTTATCGCGCATGGTGCCGAGGTGAATGCCAGAAACCACAACGGCGAGACGCCGTTGCATGTGGCGGAGGCAAAACACTATCCGGATGTGGTCAAACTCCTCATTGCAAATGGCGCTCATGAATAGCCGTGGCTGCCTTTATGGCCGTGCGCCAAATCGGCGACTACCGGCGTCAACTCCTGTCGTCGTGCTGACCGCCGGGTCAAGCGTCCGGTGGGTCGGCATCGGAGTCACGTGCGAAACAACCCTGCCGTTGCCGCCGGAGAATAACCCGGCGCGACACGCACATCGACCACGGCGACCGCGCCGGCCTCCACCGCCTCGATCGCCTCGGCAAACAGTCGCGCCAGTTCACCCGCCTCGCTCACCGGTCCGAATCCCAGCGCGCCCTGCGCAGTGGCCATGCGGGCCAGGTCGATCTCGGGGTCGGCGATGCGCTGACCGATCCAGCGATTTTCCACCGGGCGGTTGCGCGCCCTGGCCACACGCTCCTGATGCAGCTCGTCGTTGAAGAACGAGCGGTTGTTGGCGACCACGATCAGCAGCGGAATGTTGTAGTGCACCGCGGTCCACAGGGCGGTCACACCCATCAGGAAATCGCCATCGCCGCATACGGCGACCGGCAGCCGGCCGGAGCCTCGTAGCGCCAGGGCTGCGCCGACCGCGATGCCGGGGCCGGCGCCGATCCCCGCGCCTCCGTCACCGCCGATATAATCGAGCGGCTCGCGGAACGGCCACGCCGCGGCGTTCCACGACAGCGAGACGTGGAGCAGAGACGCGGGGTGCGTGCCGATCGCCGCACGCAACGTCTGCGCCATCTGCGGCACGCTGATCGGACCGGGTTCGAAGGTCATCTCGGGCCAGGATTTCGCCGCTGGTCGCGTCGCCGGCGGCGGCAGTTGCGCGATCAGTGCCGCGACGACCGCGTCGGTGTCCGCCGCCAGGAACAGATCCACCTGTGGCAAACCCTGGTAGTCCATGCTCCAACCGTTATGTATCTGGTGGTCGATCGACACGTTGATGACCCTCGCTGTGGCTCCTGCACTGCGCAGCGTGCCGGCGAGATCGACCCAATCCAGGCTGAGAACGACATCTGCCGCGGCCAGCGCCCGGGTGGCTTCGGGACCCTGGAAGGTCGCGGGCACGCCGGCGTGCAGCGGATGATCGGTGGGAAATACCGCGGCCAGTTTCAGGTCGGTGAGCACGCGTGCGCCCAGCGCCTCGGCCAGGGCCACGCGGTTCGCCCAGTGATCGTCGCGGCGGGAGCCTCGGCCGAACAGGATTGCGGGGCATTGTGCGTTCCGCAGCAGCATAGCGGCTTGGGAGAGCAAGACGGGGTCGGGCAATGCGGGCGGCATCGCCGGGACGCAGCGCGCGGCGTCGAGCGGTGGCAGCGGCTCGGCCAGCGGCGCCTCCTGCATCCCGACATCGAGATTGATGTAGACCGGTCCGCGTGGCGGCGTGGTTGCCAGCCAGGCGGCACGCAGCAGCGCCTCGCGCGCGGCTTCTGCTGACGCCGGTTGGTCGTCCCACTTGGTATAGGAGCGCACCAGCGCGCCCTGGTCGCGCGCGGTGTGGATCCAGTCGATCCAGGGGCGGCGCTTCGGCGCATCGACCGGGCCGGTGGCGCCCAACACGATGACGGGCACGCGGTCGCACCAGGCGTTGAACATCGCCATGCTGGCGTGCATCAGCCCGACATTGGCGTGCACCGCGGCGGCCAGCGGCTTGCCGGTGACCTTGGCATAACCGTGGGCGATCGCCACCGCGTGTTCCTCGTGCAGGCACAGCAGCATCTGCGGCGCTCGGTTGCCGAGATGGTTCACCAGGCTGTCGTGCAGGCCGCGATAGCTGGAGCCGGGATTGAGCGCGATGAACGGGATCTCGAGCGCGCGAAGAGTCTCCGCCACCACGTCGCTGCCGAACAGGGCGTTGCCGGCGGGGTGGGAGACGGGTTGTTCGATCGGCGTGCTGTCGGGGTTGGTGAGTGGGTTCGGGTGCGGCGCCATGTTGGGGTCCTCGCGGGGCGGGCGGACTCGACGCTAACGCGGCGAGGTGGCGCGGCGAAAGAGCGTCACAAAGCTTCGTGCGGTCCCCGGGTCCCGCGAGCGCCGCGGTAACAGAGATCCTTCTTTGTGAATGCTTACCGAATCTTCCCTGAGCGTTGTGGGAAACACCCTGCCTTTGCGGCAACACCGGCTCAATCGTGCGGTATGCAATGAAGCAAGGGTTTGAAACACAGATTTCACAGATTTCACAGATTAAAGCACCGAAATTATTTAATTGCATCTGTGCCTTAATCTGTGAAATCCGTGAAATCTGTGTTTCAAAACCTTGCTTCTGAAAACCCCGTCGTTCTCCGGTGCGGTTCTGGCGGGGAGTTTCCGCTTTGTTGGCGGCAGTAGGAACGGATCTTGGGTCGCCTGACCTTCGCGGGAGATGGACGGTCGGACACCTCCCCTAGGTCAGCGACGGCAGCGTTCATTACAGCTTCGGCGGCAGCGGCGGTGTGACACCGTCCGGCACGCCGAACTCATGCGCGTTCAGCGTCAGCGCGACCATCGCGTAGTAACCGATCAGTGCGGTCAGCTCGACCACGCCGGCGACACCGAACATGTCACGCAGCCGGTTGTACAGCGCCTCCCCGACGAAATGCGTGTCCAGCAGTTCCAGCGCGTAATCGTGGATCAATTGCTCGTCCGCCGCCTCGAACGTCGTGCCGCCATGCCGCAGCGTCTCGATCGACGCCGCCGACAGGCCGGCCAGGCGCGCCTCCGTCTCGTGCGAGGCCCACTCGAACTGGCAGTCCCAGTAGCGGCCGGTCAGCAGGATGGTGAACTCGCGCAGCCTTGGGGCGAAGGTGGAGTCGAAGCGCAGCACCAAGCCGAGCCCGGACCATGCCTCGGCGAGTTCCGGCCGGTGCATCGCGATGGCCAGCGGTCCGACGGGTGCGGACTTGCGCCGGCCGTGCCGCATCGCGTCGAACACCCGGCGCTGCTGCGGGGTCATGTCGGCTTCCGAGACAAGCGGTACGCGGGCCATGGGTGTGTCCTTCGTCAGGTCGGCACGGCGTTACGCCCGGTGCCATGGCGCGCGCAAGGCCGCCCTCTGGACAGGCGCACTGGCCGTAACTATTATCATGCTATTGACAATAGGCCGGAGACTTCCCGCATGCCCGAAACAGCAGCCGGCGCAGCCCGCCGCAGCGCCTCGGTCGCCGTGGTCGGGGCGGGCGACTACATCGGTGCGGCGATCGCACGGCGGTTCGCGCGCGAGGGCTATGTCGTGCATTGCGGCCGTCGCAACGGGGACAAGCTGGCGCCTCTGGTGGCGGAGATCGAGGCCGCGGGCGGGGTTTGCGTCGGTCGTTCCCTGGACGCTCGGCAGGAGGATGACGTGGCCCGGTTCATGCGCGAGGCGGACGCGGCGGCGCCGCTGGAGGTCGCGGTTTTCAACATCGGCGCCAATGTCAATTTTCCGCTGCTGGAAACGACCGAGCGGGTGTTCCGCAAGGTGTGGGAACTCGCCTGCTATGCCGGGTTCCTCGCTGGGCGGGAGGCGGCTCGCTGCATGCTGCCGCGCGGCCGGGGCTCGATCTTCCTGACCGGTGCGACCGCCAGCGTGCGTGGCGGCAGCGGTTATGCGGCGTTCGCCAGCGCCAAGTTCGGGCTACGCGCGGTGGCGCAGAGCATGGCGCGCGAGCTAGGGCCGCAAGGCATTCACGTCGCGCATTTGGTCATCGATGCCGGCGTCGATACGGCCTGGGTGCGCGAACGGATTCGCGCCCGCGGCGACGCGGCGGCGCATCGGCTGGAGCAAGACCGGCTGATGAACCCGGCGTCGATCGCCGAGGCTTACTGGCAATTGCACCAGCAGACTCGCGACGGCTGGACGCATGAGCTGGATATACGACCGTACGGCGAGACTTGGTGAGGGGCGCCCGTCGCCCCTTACGAGGGATGCCGGAAACGTCCGACCAGGCCCGCGGCGCCCTTGGAATGGCCGGCGAGCGCGGTGAACAACTCGTCGCGGGTCATCCCGGGCTGTAACGCCTTGGGGTCGAGATCGGTGGCGATCAGGACGAAGGTATAATGATGCCAATCGCCCGGTGGCGTGCATGGACCGAAATACGTAGGCAAGCCCATCGTGCTTTTGCCGCCGACGAACTTGTCGGATGGCTTGCTGAGTTCACCCTCGGCAAAGCCGGTCACCGAGGCGGGAATGCCGTATGTCACCATGTGCACGACGCCCAATCCGAGCCGGCCCTCGGGGTCGAGCATCACCAGCGCGAAACTCTTGGTGCCGTCCGGCGGGTTCGTCCATTGCAACGGCGGCGAGATGCTTTGACCGACGCAGTTCGGGTTGTCCTTGCGGTCGCCGGCGAACTTCTGTGCCAGCGGGGCATTGTCGGCGAAGGCGGGCGAACTCAGTGTGAAGGGCGCCGGTGGCTGTGCGGCGGGCGCAGCGCAGAGTGTTGCGAAAACCAGGCCGCCCGCCAACAGCAGGCTTCCGAGATTGAGCTTCATGGCACGTTCTCCCCATTGTTCGGTGCTTTGCTGGCGCGATGCTACGCCAGTGCGTGCGGCATGGGAAACGTCCGACTATAATCCGGCTTGGAGGGCAACCGCATGGAAGTTGTGGAGTTCCATTTCGATTTCGGCAGCCCGAATGCGTATCTCGCGCACCGGGTGATCCCGGGGATCGAGGCGCGCACAGGGGCTCGGTTTCGCTATGTGCCGGTGCTGCTGGGGGGCGTGTTCAAGGCGACGGGCAATCGCTCGCCGGCGGAATCGCTGAAGGGCATTCGCAACAAGCCGGAGTACGAGCGGCTGGAGACCGAGCGCTTCATTAGCCGGCACGGGCTCTCGCAGTTTCGGCGAAATCCGTTCTTCCCGGTGAATACGTTGCAGATCATGCGTGGCGCGGTGGCGGCGGAGATCGACGGGTTCCTGGCGGATTACGTCGAGGCGATGTTCCACCACATGTGGGAGGATCCGAAGAAGCTGGACGAACCGGAGGTGATACGGGCGGCCCTGGATGCGTCGGGGCTGGACGGTGCGCGCACGTTGGAACGCATCCAGGACCCGGCGGTGAAGCAGCGGCTGCTGGAGAACACCGAGGCGTCGGTGGCGCGCGGAACGTTCGGATCGCCGACCTTCTTCGTGGGGGGAGAAATGTGGTTCGGCAAGGATAGGTTGCGCGAGGTGGAAGAGGCGATCTTGCGGTAACATCAGGCGCCTTGGAGTTTGGCGTGCCGGCACCGGTCTGCGCCACCCGTCATGGCCGGACTTGACCCGGCTATCTATCGCGGCACCCTGCAGCACAGATGGCCGGGTCAAGTCCGGCCATGACGGTTGGGGCGGTCCGTGCGAACAGTTCGGCACGGTTGTTACGCGGTACTGTTGCTCGCGGGGGGCGCTGGTTTCGCTGCCCCGTTAGTCCAGCCTGACACCCGCGCGCGGTGGCGGTTAACCGGCGGGGCGCCTTGAGCGGGGCGCCTTGATATGAATCAATGCTGGCGCCATCGCGTTGGTTAGGGCCAATCAACAGCCTGTGGATTGGTCGATACCGACGGGATAACCAGCCGGAATGGGAGACAACGATGCGGTATCGGTTTCTTGGCAGTGCAAGCGTAGCCACCGGCGTCGCGATCGTGGCGATCAGTCTCGGGCAAGCGTCGGCAATGGACGGCTGCTCTGGGCAGGTACTCGGCGGCGCTGCTGCATCCGCTACCGGTACCCCTGGTGGTCGCGGTCGATCTACATGACCCTTCAGAGGGCAATGTGGCCCTCGCCCAGGCTTTCACCAATGGCATGCACGACGCAGGGCTGGTTGTATCCGGCTCACCCACCGTCAAGCTCAGCCTGAGCGCTCAGGTGCTCGGCCAGGGGGGCGGCAGCGCGAGCGACAGCGCGCTGAACCCGGGAGGTGGGGTCCAATCCGGCTTGTCGACCTGGTCGGGTGGCGGAGCAGCGTCGCTCGAGGGCGGCCAGACCATGGCGCTCCCGGAATTTCCCAGCTCCAGCATTTTGTCGCCGCAACAGCCCGTGCAGTCAGCGCTGCTGATATTGCGCGTGGAGGCGCGTTCCACGCAGGACAACACACTTAGCTGGGTCGCAGTGGTGCAATGCACGATGCAGGGCACCGACGATCAGATGCGAGCCCACGAGTTCGGACAACTGGTCGGCAAATCGATCGGCAAGCGGCTGGATTTAACGCCGCTATAGCCACGCGCGCCGGGTCATTCCACCTGTAGAGCATTCACAACAGCCGATTGCCATCGGCCTCAGGACTCGCGGGGAAACAAGTGCTTCAATCAGTCGCGCCGCAATCCCCTGTGTCATGGCCCGGCCATGACACGGGGCGCAACGGTCCGCCCCTCGATGATACGGTTATTCCCGGGATTATGTAGCAAACGCCACCAAGCCTCGTCATCCCCGCGAAGGCGGGGACCCATGCCGCTGGGTCCCCGCTTTCGCGAGGATGACGGAGTGGTCTGCGGTGAATGCGGACCAAGTGGCGTTTGCTACGTAATACCGGTTATTCCTCGGCAAGAGCTTGGCTATCGCAGCTCGAAATCCCAGATTGCGCAGCGCCTCGCGCATCCGGTCGCGACCGCGTAACGCCGCGGCATCCCTCACCCGGTCGATACATTGCTGCGTCCAATCGGTCGCCCTCATCCCCTGCTCTTTTTGAAACCCGCGCATGATCGCGTTGTATTCTTCGACCTCGTCGAGCGCCGCGGTGGCGTTGTAGGTTTCCCGGTGCAACACCACACGCTGCGACAGGCGCGGCTTGATATCCGTTGCCTTCGCCGGATCGGGCCAGCCGATCGACATGCCGAACACCGCGAACGCATGCGGGGGCAGCTTCAGCGCCGCCGCCACCTGTTCCGGCAAATTGCGCATCGCGCCGATGCACACGCCTCCCAGCCCGAGCGATTCCGCCGCGATCAGTGCGCTCTGCGCCGCCAGCGCCGCGTCAACGATGCCGACGATGAACTCCTCCAGATACTGCGTGCCTTCCACGGTCTGCTGCCGCGCCGCGGCGATCGCGTCGATGCGCGCCATGTCCGCCAGCCACACCAGCAACAGCGGCGCGTCGCGGATGAACTGCTGATCGCCGGCGAGGGTGGCGAGGCGCGCCTTATGTGCCGGGTCCTCGATCGCCACCACGCTCCAAAGTTGCAGATTGGACGACGTCGATGCCGATTGCGCGGCGGCAACCAGCAATTCCAAAGTACCCGATGGCAACGCGTCGGGCAGGAAGCCGCGGACCGAGCGGTGGTTGATGATGGTTTCCAGCACCTCATTCCACTGCGCCGGCGGGTTCATTGCGCCGTCGCGGTTGCGGCGGCTCAGCAGTACGTGGGCAGCGTCCTGCGGCGCGGGGGGCGTCATTGCGATCGTCACGAGGTTCTCCGGGGTGGGTGTGTCGCGCCGATCATCCCCGACGAGCCGGAGGGTCGCAACCAGTGAACGCCGGGCGCCTGCCCGTCATGGCTCGCGGCCATGACGGGCGGAGCCGCCAATCATCCGATCGAAATCTTCCGCGGTTGCGCTTCCTTCGCTTTCGGCATCGTCAGGGTCAGCACGCCGTCATCGAGTTGCGCACTGATGCGCTCCTGATCGATCTTGTTCGACAGGGTGAAAGACCGCGTGTAGTGGCCGACATTGTACTCCGTGTAGACCGGTTCCATGCCCTCATATTTCGAGAAATCGATCCGGCCGTCCACGCGCAGGACGTCGTTCTCCAAGGCGATGTCCAGCGCCTGATTTTCGACGCCTGGCATCTCCATCACCACCGTCAGCGCGTCGTCGGTTTCATAGATGTCGCTGTACGGAACGAAATAGCGGCCAGGAGCAGTTTTCTCTTCTTTGGTGACCAGCTCTTTCTTGTCGCGAACAGCGAGTTCCTGTGGGGTTGCCATTGCTTCCTCCGTTCCTTGCGCGGTATTCCCTTGACGTTACGCGATTTGGATCGACTTCGGCTTGTCGCGTTCGGCGCGTGGCAGGAACAGGGCCAGGATGCCGTCGCGGCATTCGGCTTTCACGCCGTCCGGGTCGATCTGGACAGGCAACGTGACCGCACGGTCGAAGCGGCCTGCCAACCGTTCGCGGCGATGCAAGCTCGCCTTCTCCGGGTAGGTCACTTTCTTGGTGCCGGCCAGGCGGATGGTGTTGCCTTTCACCTGCACGTCCAGGTCCGACTTGTTGATGCCGGGGACCTCGGCGATGATGATGAAGTCATCGCCTTTGCGGAACGTGTTGAGGTGGGGGTAGGTGCCGCCCGCGCTCGGGCCCGACGCCAGCCAGTCGCTTGACCGGAAGGTGTCCAGCGCCTGTTGCAGGCTCAAAAGCGTGTCGAATGGATCCGGAAACAGTGCCATCGTTCACTCCCTCCTTGCTGCTCATAGGCAGGAAGCGCGCAACTCGCCCGAACACACGCTGTCAGCCGTGCCGACCCTCTTGGTGGCGGCTTGGCACTCCCTGACTTCGAGTGCCAATCAGCTAGGAAGCGGAACGGTGGGCGTCAAGGGGGAGGAACTCATTCTGGACCGGGCTTGCATGGGCCGTTCCCGGCGCGCCGGTCCTTCGGAACCGTCCGGGAACAAACGTGTTGCTGGCGGATCAAAAATTCCGTGTCATGGCCGGCGAAAGCCGGCCACCCACGACTTTGCCGCTTACAACAAGTAAAGACGTGGATGGCCGGCCTTCGCCGGCCATGACACGGAATTTGCGGCGCGATCACTTGGGGGACCTGTTCCCCGACGGACGCTTACTGCCCCGGCCTAACAAGGCCGCTGTACGCGCGACGACGGGATGGTGTCAGCATTTCCAGTCCGGGCAGAAATGCTTTAACTTCACAGCTACAGGCAAGGCCCCGACCCATGGCGCAGGCGATTCGTCCGGTGATGCTGGTGATCCTCGACGGCTTCGGCTGGCGGGAGGCGTCCGAGGACAACGCCGTCCGGTTGGCGAAAACACCGACCTTTACAAAATTATGGCAGACCTGCCCGCACGCCTTCCTGCGCACCTCCGGCCGCGATGTCGGGCTGCCTGATGGGCAGATGGGCAACTCCGAAGTCGGGCACATGAATATCGGCGCCGGGCGCGTGGTGCACCAGGAGTTGGTGCGGATCGGCGACGCCATCGCTGACGGCAGCATCGCCAGGGCCGCGCCGCTGGCCGAGTTCATCGGCAAGCTGCAAGCCTCGCACGGCACCTGCCACTTGCTCGGGCTGGTGTCGCCGGGCGGCGTACACTCGCATCAGGACCACGCCGTCGCGCTGGCGAAGATCCTGCATGAGGCGGGCATCCCCACCGTCGGTGCACGCTTTCACCGACGGCCGCGACACGCCGCCGCAGTCCGGCGCCGACGACATCGCGCAGTTGCGTGAAGCCCTGCCAAATGGGGTCCGCATTGCCACTGTCATCGGCCGCTACTTCGCGATGGATCGCGACAAGCGGTGGGACCGCGTTGCGAAGGCCTATGCCGCACTGGCGGACGCTGACGCTCCTCGCGCCAACGATCCGGTCGCGGCAGTCAGGCCGCCTACTCAGCCGGGAAATACGACGAGTTCATCCCGCCCGCGGTCATCGGCGATTACCAGGGCATGCAGGACGGTGACGGCATCCTGTGCTTCAACTTCCGTGCCGACCGCGTCCGGGAGATTCTCGCCGCATTGCTCGATCCAAAGTTCGACGGCTTCCCGCGCAAGCGCGTCATCCGTTTCGACGCCGCGCTCGGCATGGCGTTCTATTCCGAGGCGCTGGCGCCGTTCCTCGGCGTGCTGTTCCCGCCCGACAGGCTGGAACACATCCTCGGCGGCGTGGTGGCGGCGGCCGGCAAGACCCAGCTCCGCATGGCGGAGACCGAGAAGTATCCGCACGTCACGTATTTCCTGAATGGCGGCGAGGAGACGCCGTTCCCGCACGAGGACCGCATCATGGTGCAGTCCCCCAAGGTCGCCACCTACGACCTGCAACCGGAGATGTCGGCGCCGGAACTGACCGACAAGGCGGTGGCGGCGATCAACGGGGGAAAGTACGATCTGATCATCCTGAACTTTGCCAACCCGGACATGGTCGGCCACACCGGCGTCCTGGCCGCGGCGATCAAGGCGGTGGAGACGGTGGATACCGGCCTTGGGCGCATCCTCGAGGCGGTGCGCAAAAGGGTGGTGCTCTGCTGGTCACCGCGGACCATGGCAATTGCGAGCTGATGAAGGATCCCGCGACCGGTGGCCCGCACACCGCGCACACGACCAATCCGGTGCCGGTGGTGCTGGTGGGCGGGGGGGCCACGGCGATCGGGGACGGCATCCTCGCCGATGTGGCGCCGACCCTGCTGGACTTGCTGGGCCTCAAGCAGCCGCAGGAAATGACCGGACACACGCTGATCCGCCACGATGCGGCGCGCGCCGCGGAGTGAGAGCAGCGACTGGGGCAAGGGAGTCCTCCCCTCCCCTTGAGGGAGAGGGTTGGGGGGAGGGGTTCCGTGCGGCGCGACACCTCCCCCCAACCCCCTGCCTCAAAGGAAGGGGGAGGACTGTCCGTCATCGCCGCCTCATTGCTCCGCCCGTACCTCCTCGCCATCGCTCTCCTGGCACTCCTCCCCGCCGCTGCGCCCCCGCCGAAAGACCAGCCGACCCGCGCGCAGATCGAAGAGGCTGACCGTGCGCGGGCGGCGGAGCAGGCGGCGCAGCAGCAGGCGGCTGCGCGGGCCGCCGCGGCCGCTTCGGAGGCGCAGCGTCTGGCCGACCAACGTGTCGCCGCGGCAGCGAAGCTGCGCCAGGCCGAGGCCGCCACGGAAGCCGCCGCCACAAGGATGGACGACCTGCAACGCCAGCGCCGCGAGGCCGCCACCAGGCTCGCCGCTCGCGCCGAGGCAATGCAGCCGCTGCTGCCGGTGATCGAGCGCCTGTCGCTGTATCCAGCCGAAACCCTGCTGGCCGTGCCCGCGGAGCCGGAGGATACGCTGCGCGGCGTCATCGTGCTGCAAGGCCTGGCTCGCCAGATCCAGCAGGAGTCCGCCGGGCTGCGCCGCGCCCAGGCGGCACTGGACGCCGCTACCGCGGCCGTGCAGGCCGAGACGCCGAAGCTGGCGGCGGCGGCGGCGGCACAACAGCAGGAAGCGGTGGCGCTGGACCAGCAGATCGCCTCCGCCCAGGCGGACCGTCAGCACGCCGAAGCCGACGCCGAGGCCGCTGCCGCCCGTGCGGCGGACCAGGCGGCGCGGGCGGAGACGCTGCGCACCATGTTGGCCACGCTGGACGCCCAGCGCCGCGCCGAGGCCGCTGCCGCGCACGAGGAAGCCGCCCGCGCCACCCGCGAGAAGCACGCCGCCGAAGCCGCGGCCGCGCATGAACGCGAGGCGGCGCTGAGCCATCCGACCGGGGCCGACACGCTGGCCTCGGTGGCGGCACCCAAGGGCCAGCTTACGGCGCCTGTCGCGGGCACGGTGTTCCGGTCGTGGGGGGATCCGACCGATGCCGGGCCGGCCACCGGCATTTCGTACCACGCCGCGCCGGCGGCGCGGGTGGTGGCTCCCTGCGCTGGGCGGGTGGAGTTCGCCGAACCGTTCCGCAGCTATGGGCTGCTGATGATCCTGGATTGCGGCGGCGGCTACCACGCGGTGCTGGCTGGGTTCGAGCACCTGGATGCCAAGGTCGGCCAGGATGTGCGGGCCGGCGAGCCGGTCGGGGTGATGCCGGGTTGGGAGCCCGGTGCGGGCGGCGCTCGTCCGTCCCTGTATGTCGAACTGCGGCATGACGGCCAGCCGGTGAACCCCGCGCCGTGGTTGAAGGCGACGAGCTAGGGCTGCGGCCCTGACGCGTCATGCCGTCGTCCCACCGTCATTGCGAGCCGTCCCCGTCATGCCGACGAAGGTCGGCATCCATGACTGTGCTGCGCCCACGAAGGCAAGGCGTGGATGCCGACCTTCGTCGGCATGACGGGGACGGCTCGCAAGGAACAGGCCCCCGTGTCATGGCCGGCGCAGGCCATGACACGGGGGACCGCAGTTTCATTCAGGGCGGGTCCGCCGCGCCGGACGGTGGCCAACTCGCAATGACACTGGAACGCTGGGCACCAGACGCCGGTGCGGCCCGCTTGTGGAACCAATCCGAGATACAAGGTTCTGGGGATGATGCCTGTTCTGTTGGCCATTATTGCCGGCGCGGTGGACACCACCAGCTTCCTTGCGCTGTCCGGCCTGTTCGCCGCGCAGGTGACCGGGAATATCGTGCTGCTTGGCGCCACGCTGGTGCTCGGCCATCCCGGAGGCGCCTGGAGCAAGCTGGCAGCGCTGCCGGTCTTCGTGTTGGGGGTGTGGCTCGCCAGCCTTGCGGTCAGTCGGTTCCGCCCGCCCAATCCCGGGCGCTTATTGCTCTGCGCGGAACTGGTGCTGGTGCTGGCGGCGCTGGCGACTGCCGTAATGCGCGGACCGTTCGTTGACGCGGATCATCCATGGGGCTTCTCGGTCGGCATGCTGCTGGTGATGGCGATGGCGATCCAGAATGCGTTCGGGCCGCTCGCCGCACGTGACACTCCCTCGACCACGGTGATGACCAGCAACATGGCGCGGCTGTTCGTAGACCTGGCGATGCTGTTGTCACGGCCACCGGCGGACCCATCAGAGCGTGACAGGGCCGGTCGCCAGGCCAGGCTGCTCGCCCGGGAGGGTGGCGGATTTCTGCTTGGCTGCGCGGCGGGGGCGCTGTGCCATTTGGTCTTGCGCGATTGGGCGCTGGTGGTGCCGGCTGGCTGCCTGGCGGCGATCGTGCTGCTGCCGCGCGGCACCGGCGCAGCGGGGACGCCGTAACGGCTTGGAGGGTGTGTTTTGTTCGGCCGTGCAAACGGTGGTACTGGCTGGGACGTCGGGGAGGATACGGCATGAGCTACGAAACGCCCTATGCGGGTCTGAAAGTGGTCGATCTGAGCCAGGGCGTCGCCGGTCCGTATTGCGCGATGCTGCTGGCGCAATACGGCGCCAATGTCATCAAGGTGGAGCCAACGGAAAGCGGCGATTGGAGCCGCGGGCTGGGGGTGCGGTATGGCGACAACACCGCGTATTCGATTGCTTCCAATCTGGGCAAGCGGTCGATTGGGCTCGATCTGAAACATGATGCCGGGCGCGCGGCCTTGTGGCGGCTGATCGCCGGCGCCGATGTGTTCCTGCAAGGCTTTCGCCCCGGCGTGATCGAGCGGTTGGGGTTCGGTTATGCCGCCGTGTCGGAACGCGAACCGCGCATTCTTTACGTGTCGATCTCGGGGTTTGGCCAGACGGGGCCGCTGGCGGAACGGCCGGCGATGGACCCGGTGTTGCAGGCCTACACGGGGCTGATGGCGGAGAACAAGGGCGAGGACGGTGTGCCGCACCGCATCCCCATCATCTCGATCGACATGAGCACGGCGCTGTACGCGTTCACGGCGGTTTCGGCGGCGTTGCATGCGAGGCGCGACATGGCGGTCGGCCGGCACATCGAGGCGAGTCTGATGCAGGGCGGTGCAAGTCTGCAAGTGGTACGGATGATGTCGTCGTATCTGGAAGGCGGTGTGGTCACGCCGGTGGTGCCTCCCAATGGTGTGCACCGCACGGCCGATGGATGGATTTCCGTGACCGTGGTGCGGCCGTTCGAATGGGTGGGGTATTGCAAGGCGATGGAGTTGCCGCTGTTCGGGGCGGATCCGCTGCTGCAAACCGTGGACGGACGGAGAGAGCATGCGGCGGAGATCGGCGCGGTGATCCGGCCGTTGCTGGCGTCGCTGACGACGGCGGAAGTGTCGTCCCGGCTGGCGGCGCAGCGGGTGATGCATGAGCAATTGAACAGCTATACGGAGTTTCTGCGGCAGAAGCATGTGGAGGAGAGTGGTGCGGTGGCGTGGCTACAGCACCCACATGTGCCGCAGGCGATGCCGATGCCGAATCTGATCGGACTGCCGGCTTTTAGGGACGGTTCGCCGCGTGGGGTGGCTCCGGGGTTGGGGGAACATAGCGAGGCGATTTTGCGGGAGCATGGGTACGGGGTGGAGGAGATCGCAAGGATGCGGGCAGAGAAGGTGGTCTGCTGACCTTGGGATAACCTCTCCCGGGCAGCGCGCGGGCTAACCTCTCCCGCGGGAGCGGGAGAGGTCGAGATGCGTGAGCATCGAGGGTGAGGGTGATCGGGCCGCACGTAGCAGGTAGAGCGTGCCGACCCGATCACCCTCACCCTCGTGCGCTTCGCGCCCTCGACCTCTCCCGCTCCCGCGGGAGAGGCTATGGCAACGCGATCCGATAGAATGTCGCAGCGTTGTCGGCGAACAATTTGCGGCGGTCGGAGTCCGGCAGATCGGCGGTGATCTGTTTGAAACACCGAAAAATCCAGTCCCAGCTCGCTTTCACGCCATCCACCGGATAGTTGGAGGCGAACATGCAGCGGTCGACGCCGAACATCGCAATCGTTTCGCGAATGATCGGTCCGTTCAGTGCCACGGTCCAGGGCAGGTTCTTCACGGTGAAGCCGGAGATCTTGCACCATACGTTGGGGCACGCCGCCAGCGCCTGCATGCCGCGCCGCCAGACGGCGACCGCTTCGGGCGAACGATCGAGCGGATAGCCGGTGTGGTTCAACACGATACGCATTGTGGGGTGTTCGCGACACACCTCCGCGGCTTCGTCCAGATGGTACCAGGGCACGCGCAAATCCCAGGACAGGCCGTATTGCTCCAGCAACGCCAGCCCTTGGCGCCATTTCGGATCCTGCAGGCTGCGCGGCTGGCCGCGCACGCTGCCGTCCGGCCCGTCGGCGATCACCGGCTTGGTGCGGATGCCGCGCACGAGAGGGAATTTGCAGTGTGCGGCGATGATTTCCTCGGCGTTCGGGGTGTCCACCCAGGCATGCGCGACGATCGCGTTCGGCATGCCGTGTTGCGCGTGCATTGCCGTCAGCCATTCCGTCTCGGCAAGCTGCTGGCTGCGGTCGCACTCAGCTTCGACGTGCACGGTGGCGGTGACGTTGTGCAGTGCCGAGTCGCGGCGATATTCGTCGGGCAGATAGGTGCGCCGGAAGCGTGAATAGTCGCCGAGGAACGTGTGGCTGTTGTCGGTCAGCCACGGATAACGGATCGGCCCTTCCAGATTCCAAAGATGGTGGTGGGAATCGACGATCGGCAGGTCGTCGTCGGTCATGGTTTGGTCCCTTCAGGCCCGCACGTCGTGACCGGCAATGCTGCCGCTCGTGCTTTTTTCTTTGCGCGCCGCAGTGAAGTCGTGGGTGGCCGGCCTTCGCCGGCCATGACACGTTTATCGCAGTGTGATCGCCGAGGGGCTGCCGACGGCGATGCGCTGTCCGGTGGGCGTGATCTGGCCGGTTGCCTTGTTGACGCGGAACGCGGTGATGTCGTCGCTTTCCTGGTTGGCGGTGAACAGGAAATCGCCAGTCGGGTCCAGGGTGAAAAAGCGCGGTCGCTTGCCGCCGGTTGGCGTGTTGCCGAGGAAACTCAGACGTCCGTCATCGGCGATCGAGAACAGCGCGATGTCGTCGCGGCCTCGGTTGGAGACGTAAAGGAACCGTCCATCCGGCGCGACGGCGGTCTCCGCGGTGGTGTTCTTGCCGGTGTGTTCAGGCGGCACGGTGGAAATCACCTGCGCTTCAGTCAACGCGCCGGTCGCGCCGTCCCAGCCGTAGACGGTGACGGTGGAGTCCAACTCGTTGTTCACGTACAGCACCGGCAGCGACGGATGGAAGATGCAATGCCGCGGCGCGGCGCCGGGACGCGATGGGACCGGGCCTTGCGCCGTTGGCTCGATGCGTCCGGTCACGGCATCGAAGCGAAACACGAAGGTGCAGTCGAAGCCCTTGTCGGGCACGACGACGTAGCCTCCGGTCGGATCGAAGATCACCGCGTGCGGGTGCGACGACGCCTGCTGCACGGGATCCGGTCCCGGCTTACCTGGCAGTTCATAAAGCTGGTGCACCGGCAGCAGCCGCCCGTCCGGCTCCAGCGGCAGCACCGCCACGGCGCCGCTGCCGTAATTGGCGACGACCAGGTGGCGCGCTGCGGAATCCAGCGCCGCATCGACCGGGTTGTTGCCTTGGCACGGCATCTGGCTCAGCAGACGCAAGTGGCCGGAGTTGGGATCAATGGTGAAGGCGGTGAGATGATCGCGGCCGCCATGCACGGAATACAACACGCGCCGGTCGCCGCGCAGGGTGAACAGCGACGGATTTGCCAGGCCGTCCACGTGCTGCACATGCGTCCATGCGCCGCCTTGCGCGTCGATGCGATAGACATTGATGCCGTTGCCTCGGCCGTCGCGGTCCGCCGTCGTGTAGCCGCCAACATATGCGAACATTTTTGCCCTTCCCCCCATCATATCCCGAGCCAGTCACGGATGCGGCCGTGGATCATGCGCGCGGTCACCGCGGAACGCCACAGTGCGTGGAACGGGATTTCCCGGATGGTGGTGATCGGCATGTCGAGTTCCTCGGCGCGCCCGCCGACGATGCGCCGTGCGAGTTGCGGTCCCATCGCGGTACTCATCGCCACGCCGCGGCCGTTGTAGCCGAGGCATACCATCACGTCGTCATGCGGCTCGTGGACATGCGGATAGTGGTCGCGGGTGATCGCCAGTTGGCCGCTCCAGGCATGCGTCCAGCCGACGCCGCGCAGTGCCGGCCACAAGCGGCAGGCGTAGTCGATCAGATACTGTACTTCGTGCGGTTCGGTGATGTCGCGTTGCACGCAACGGCCACCCATCAGCAACCGGTTGTCGCGGTCCAGCCGGTAATACACGGTGATGCGTCCGAGTTCATAAAGCACCGAGCGCGTCGGCATGATGTCGCGCGCGAGTGACCTCGGGCAGCGGTTCCGAAGACACGATGGCGCTGAACACCGGCACGACGCTGCGGCGCAGGCCGGACCATAGATCGTCGGTATAACCGTTGGTCGCCAGTACCAGCTTGTCGGCGCGCAACGTGCCGCGCGGTGTCATCACATGCCACAAGGCGCCGTTGCGTTGCACGCTCTGCGCCGGAGAGTCGCCGAAAACCGCAGCGCCTGCCTGCATCGCCGCTTGCGCCAGGCCGCGCGCATAGCCGAGCGGATTAACCTGTCCGCCGCGCCGGTCGAGCAATGCGCTGGCGTAACGCGTGCTGCCGGTTGTCTGTTGCAGGGCGGCGCCCTCGAGCAATGCGACCGGCGCGTCGCGGCGTGCCCACTGCGCGGTCGTCGTGCGTAGGCCGGCGGTGTCGCGGGGGGAAATGGCGGCGCGCAAGGTGCCGGATTGCAGCGCCTGGCAGTCGATCTGATGGCGCTGGATCAGGTCGAACACGGTGTTCGGAGCATTGCCGGAAAGCGCCACCATGCGGCGGCCGAGGTCGCTGCCGAAGTCCTGCTCGACCGTGTCGGGATCATGTTTCAGGCCGGGATTCACCTGGCCGCCATTGCGTCCCGACGCGCCCCAGCCCGGTTCGTGTGCCTCCAGCACCGCGACGTCGACGCCGCGTTCGGCGAGGTGGAGCGCGGCGGACAGGCCGGTGAAGCCGGCGCCGATCACCGCGACGGAGACTCGCTTGTCGCCGTCGAGCGGTGGCGTTGCCGGGGCGGGGCGTGCGGTTTCAGCGTAGAGGGAGCGGGGTAACGGCATTATCCTCACCCTAACCCTCTCCGGCGGAGCGGGAGAGGGAATCTATGATGATGCGTGGCATGTCGGGATCATCGGCGATGACGCCCAGATCGAGCAATGGCGCGCCGGTGGTGCCGCGCGCGGCGCGTTCAGCGGCGAGCGAGGCAGGCAGGTCCTCGCGCACATGGCCACCCTCGCCGGCGAACCAGCCGAGCACCGCGACCGGTACCGCGCGCCATACGCGCAACGCGTCGGCCACCAGCGGTGGTTCGGCAAGAAACGCTGCGCGCACCTGGGCGAATTTGCCCGCAGCGGACAACGCGTCGGCGTGACGATGCAATGCCATGGGGCGGCCCGGGGCGCGCGCCGAACCGTGCCCGACGAGCAGGAGTGAGAACTGTGCGGCATCGGCGCGGCAGGCTTGTTGCGCGCGTGCTGCCGCAAGGTTCGCCATGTCGGGGTGCACGCCGACCGGGTCATGATAGCGTAGGTCGTGGCCGTGATGGTCACGCAGTGCGCGCGGGATCGCTTCGCGCACGAACCAGCCCTGTTCCATGAAGAACGGCACGACGTGCACGACATGCGAGGCCAGCCCGGACAACGCCTCGGCGGCAGATGGCGTACCGTTCAGCAGGCCCACCGCCACATCCGCGAAACGCCGCTGCGAGCGCAGTGCTTCCGCGTGGACGTGCAGCAAACGCCCGGCATCGGCGAAGCGTGTCGCGCCATGCGCGACCAGCAACAGCGCGTCACCGGGCCAGGTTCGTTCGGGCGTTGTTGGCGTGCGCGTGGCGCACCTCCAGCGGCTTCACACCGGCAAATGTGCGGCATTATGCAGCAAACGCCGCATAAAATCGTCATCCCCGCGAAGGCGGGGACCTATGCCGCTTGGGTCCCCGCTGTCGATCTTGGTTTCCGCCGGGCTTGGCGCGAAAATGGCGGCGGGCTTGCCGAATTCCTTGGCGATGACCGCAGGCAGCGCCAGCGCGCGATTGAGGCCCTGGCAGGTGAGCTGTCCCAGTCCGAGATCGGGCTTCTTGCCATGCCGGACCATAACAATGGTCTCGGTCGTCGTGGGCTCTGCGGCGAGCGTCGTGGCCAGGCTCACGACCAGGCCAAATACGATGCAAATACCGACGGGCAATCCGTTGCATGCGGCTACCGCTCTGTTTCGTTCCAACATTCGCGGACGTAGCATCGGCACTATCCCGCACCGTTCTTCAGGGTTTCGACGGCATCTCGTCCTGCTGCAATCAGATCGCTCCTCGGCAGCAGGACGACGGCCGGCTGGAGTTCGGTGGTGACCCGTCGGACAGGCCAGGCAACGAGAGGCTGCGCTGCCGGCTGACGCTTTGTGTCGGTTAGGTTACCGATTGCTCTGGCTGGATGCTATGCATATTCGGTAAGAAGGCCGGATGTTGCGGCATCAACTGGCACCGCTACGCCGACCGCAACAGCATGGATAATTGTTGAGAATCGCCAGACACAACCCAGGTCGTCTGTCTTGCACATCCGAGCAAGGCTTCGAGCGCCCGGTCATTTGTCGACCAGTTTCGTCACTGGTCGCGCGATCTGACCGATGCGGTCGCCAGGATCAGGCCGGCGTTCCTGAGCGCAGACGTGCTCTGGCCATGTGCTCTGCAATCACCGCGGCAATCGCCACAGCCGCAGCCGCCAGCAGCGACGGTGCGGCGAAGCTGTGGGTGCAATCGAGCAGTACTCCGGCGACGACCGGGCCGGCGATCTGGCCGAGGCCGAAGCCGGCGGTGATCAGTGCGAAGGAGCGCTGCTGCTGGTGCGGACCCAGCGTGCGCACGGCGGCGAAGCCCAGGGCGGTGATGCCCATGAACGTGCCTCCAAGCAGGGTTGCGGCGAGCAAGGCGGCGGCTTGTGTCGACCAAAGGCCGCCGACGGCGACGCCGACGGCTTCCAGCAAGCAGGCCAGCGCATAGGCCCGCAGCGGACCGGTGCGGGCGGCGATCCGGCCCCAGGCAGCGGTGGACGGAACGGCGGCGAGGCCCACGACCAGCCAGACGACGGCTTCGAGCGCTCGGGCCTGGGGCGCGGCGCGCACCACCGCGACCAGGAAGGTCGCGGTCACCACGTAACCGAAGCCGAACAGGCCGTGGCATAGCGTCAGGGCGCCCAGGCCGCGCGGGAGGCGTTCTCGGATGGCGGGCATTGGGTGGGACGCCGGTACTGCGGCGGCTTCCGGCACCAGCCACATCGCGAGAGGGATGGCGAGCGCGGCGGCCGCGCCGGACGCCAGCCATAGGGCCCGCCAGTCCGCGCCTGCCGCGTGCAGTGCGTCCACCAGGACGGACGATAACGCGATGCCAACTCCCACGCCGGCGAAGTGCAGTGCCGCGGCTTGGGGTTGGCGCAGCAGGGCCAGCCGATCCAGCACCAGCGCGGAGCCGAGCACCAGCACGAAGGCGCTGGCCACGCCCCCGGCGAAGCGCAGCAGCAGGAACGCCGGCATGGCGTCGGGCAGTGCCATTGCGGCGGTGGTCGCGGCGCTGGCGGCCAGGCCGCCGAGGAACCAGGTGCGGCGGCCTCCCGGAAGATGCGGCAGGGCGGCGAGCAGAGCGCCGGCGAGGTAGCCGAGGAAGTTGGCGGAGGCGATCAGGCCAGCGGCGGATTTCGTCAGGCCGAGTGCGGCGGCCATGTCGGGCAAGATCGGGGTGTAGACGAAGCGTCCGATCCCCATGCCGGCGGCGAGCGCGAGCATGCCGCCGAGCGCCACGCCGGTGGCGGTGAGGCTTGCGGAGATGCGCAGCGTGGCAGGGGCGGCGCTCATGACGACCTGCTGGGACGGGCGTCGGTGGCGGTGCCCGACAGTTCTGGGTAAGCAGTTTGGCGATCGGCGCACATCCGGTTCGGTCCCCTTGCAGAAGGGCTGGAAGATGGGAGACCTAAGGCATCCGGAAAAGCGGGTAATTGTGATGATTGTCATCTGCTGGAGCGATGGCCGGGCGCGGTGGCGGGCGCGTGGGTCGTCGGCGAGCGGTGCTGTTGTGGCGCTTGCGGCGCGCCGGGTGGTGAAGGATCATTGGGGCCGCTGACAAGCGCCCTTCACCACCCGCGGCACCATACCTATGAACGTGCGACGCCTGAAACGTCTGGCGGCGTTGCTGCTGCCGGTTGGCCTATCTCGCGAGACGGCGTTGCCGACGGCAGAGACGCCTTGGCGGCGTGCCATTGTTTATGTGGCGTGGGGCCAGTCGCACATCGAAGAAGCGGCGCGGAGCGCTGCAACAGCGAGTATCTTGGGTGTCGAGCGGCTGCTGATCACCGACACTGCATCGCGTACGTTGCTTGGTCCGCGGGCGCCATTCGAACGGATTATAGAGCATGAGTTCATGCTGCCGGGGCAGCTTGCGAAGACTGAGATGTTCGAGGTTCTGCCGGGCGAGTGACAATTCCTTCGTGTTCCTTGATGCCGATACCTACGTGCTTTTGGACATCGCTCAGGGATTTGAGAAGGCCGAAACCTACGGCATCGCCGCTGCTCAGGCGGCGGCCTACGGGCTGGAGCATTTCTGGGGCTTTGGGAAGGTACTTGACGACCTCGGGTTCGTTTCACGGGAGATATTGCAATATAATGCCGGCGTGGTGTTCTTCACGCGTGTTCCGCAGGTGTGGCGGGTGATGCAGAAATGGCATGAGCTTTGTCAGACTGCGGCGGCGCGCGATTCAGTTTGGGCGGATCAGCCGTATTTCACTCTGGCGATGGAGCTGCTTGGATTCAATCCTTACACACTCTCCATCGCTTATAATTACAGGAATTTTGGCGAGCAGGTGAGTGGGAGGATCAGAATTTGGCATTCGCATACGCCGCCGCCGATCGACGTGAACGAGTTTGCGCAGGCGTGGCCGCCTCGGCGGTTTCTGCATGGGCGGAGGTTGGAAAGATTCCTGATGCGTCGCGTTTGGCGCGACGATGGGGCGCCGCTGTAGGCCGCCGCCGTCCCGGGGCCATCGGTTCGCTACGCGCGGGCTGATCCGCACGTATCACCGACGCCTCAGGGCAGACCTTGGCACAGACCCTTTCCCTGCGGGCGGGGTGCAAGCGTGATCTGGTAAACCCATTTCCATAGCTTGCCGGTTACGAACACCCGATCGGTGGCAGCATCGTAGGCGATGCCGTTCAGAACATTGTCGGCTGGCCGGCTGGCGATCGCGTCCGGCAGGTCGGACAGGTCGATCAATCCCACGACGTTGCCGGTCGCCGGATCGATCCTGACGATGACATTCGTCAGCCAGACATTGGCGTAGATCTCCCCTTTGATCCATTCCAGCTCGTTTATGTTGCGGATTGCGTGGCCATCACAGGTGACGTGGATGCGGCCGATCTCGCCCAGGCTGTCCGGATCGAGGAAGCGCAGATCGCTGGTCCCGTCGCTCATGATCAGGCGTCGGCCGTCCTGGGTCAGCGCCCACCCCTCTCCGGGGTAATGAAAATTCGAGCGGAGCCGCAAGGTGGGCAGATCGTAAACGAAGCCGATGTGATTCTGCCAGGTCAATTCGATCAGCTTGCCCTGCCAGATGACGATACCCTCGCCAAAGTACTGCGGATCGATATCCATATGCTGCACGACTTCGCCGGTTGCCAGCCGCACCTTGCGGATCGAGGACTGTCCGGCCAAGCCGGTGCTCTCGTAGAGAAATCCATCATCGTAGAGCAGACCTTCGGTGAACGCTCCCGCATCGTGCGGATACGTCCTGAGGACCACGGCGGTATATTCGGGAACCGCGGCAACCGCCGTCGCGAAGCAGGCCGCTACCAGCGCCAAGGCGGTCAGGCAGAGCAATCTCGATCTCATCTTCACGCTGCTTGCACCCCCTCCACGATCTCCAAGTGTCCCGCCCCCGACGTTTCGAGTCCGGCCCTTCGGTGTCATTGCGAGCGAAGCGAATCGATCTCCCCGCGAGACCCCTGCGTTCCAATCCAGGCGGGAGATTGCTTCGCTTCGCTCGCAATGACACGTTGGCCGAAGGCATCTACAGACACCCACGACCCAATGACTGTTGCGTGCGACGCCGCCTATTCCGCCGCGACACGCAACCCGCCGGTCGGCCGCAGCATCGCCAGGAACGCGGCGAGCGCGCTGGACTGGTAGGCGTCCTGACGGCGGATGAACACGGTCTCGACCAGAGCGTCGGCGGGCGGCAGGGCGTGCACGGCGACGCGGCCTTCCTGCCAGACCGGGCCGATCAGCGCTCGCGGCAGCAGCGTGATGCCGAGATTGGCGGCGACGCAGCCGAACAGCGCCTCAACCGTGCCGAACTCCAGTATGCGCGGAGCGGCGATGCCGCGTCTGGCCAACACTTCCTCCAGGCGCTGGCGATAGGAACAGCCGGCGCGCAGCACCACGATGCGCACGTCGCCGCGGGCGGCCAGGTCGTCCAGCGAGCCGATCGAGGGCGCCGTCAGCAGCGCGAGTTCCTCGGTGAAGATGGGTGTGGTGAGAAGGTCGGGATGGGCGACCGGGCCGCAGACGAAGGCGCCCTCCAAGCGGTGCTCCAGCACCTGCTCGAACAGTTCGCAGGTGGTGCCGGTGCGCAGCGTCAGATCCACGTCGGGGTAGGCGGCGACATAGGCGGCGAGGGGGCGCGACAGGCGCAGCGCGGTGCTGGTTTCCAGGGCGCCGATGACCAGCGGGCCTTGTGGCTTGCCCTCGTCCCGAACGGCGCGGCGGGCATCCTCCAGCAGGTTCGCGACGCGCTGGGCGTAGGGCAGCAGACGGTGGCCTGCCGGGGTGAGCTCGACGCCGCGGGCATGGCGGCGGAACAGCTTCGTGCCGAGTTCGTCTTCCAACAAGCGGATGCGGGCGGTGACGTTGGACTGCACCGTGTGCAGGGTTTCGGCTGCCCGGCTGATGCCGCCGAGCCGCGCTACGGCTTCGAAGATGCGCAGGTCTGCCGCGTCCATGCGGCGCAGAATGGCAGAATGCCGGGGCTTTGGGGAGAGTGGGGGCGCGCCCACATGATCGGTGCGTCTACCTTACTCAGCAGTCGGCAAGTGAGGCGACACGGCCCACAGTGTCATGACCGGGCCTGGCTCGGTCACCCACGGCTTTCCTTTGTGCTACACTGCAAAGTTGTGGGTGGCCGGCCCACCGGATCAAGCTCGGTGGCATGCTTCGCCGGCCATGACACATTACCAATTGTCGCCTTGCTTGCCGACTGCTGCCCCGGATAACGCCGTCCGATTGCACAATACGGCACACTTGCTCCCCGGCTATCGCTCGTGCGCTCCGGGGCGTTCCGTGATCCCTCCAAGGTATCGAAAACGCTGCTTGATCACCCCGGACTGGCTCGCGAGCAAATCGTGTAATACGAGGTAAGACACGTTTGGATACTGTTGGCTTCTCCCCTCAGCCGCCCGATCTTGCCTCCGGCGGGCTGAGCAGGTGCGTGTACTGCTGCGAGGGCATTCATGCGGCAGCGTCGATCTGTCCGCATTGCAGAAGCAACCTCGTGCCGATGCAGCGGATATCGGATGAGCGGGCGGCGCTGGAGGAGCGGGTCGCCGTGCTGGAGCGAACCATCGCGGCGATGCGGCTGACGCGGCCCGCGGACACCGAAGCCGGACCGGTGGGCGTCATGGCCGGCGCGCCAGTGGTTCCGCCGCCGGTGCCATGGATCAAATGGCCGCACATGGTGGACAACCTGTTTCTCGGGCTGGTGGTGCTGATTGCCGCCCATTGGTTCGTCACCACGCTGCCTGCCCATGGCCAGGCGCTGTTTCGGCTGGTGGCACTGATCGTCGCGTTGCCCTTTGGCTACCGGTTCGAGCGTAACTCCGGAAGTAGCACGGCAGGGCAGGTGATCGCCGCGCTCTCCTATGGCTGCTTCGGCGCGGTTGCGCTGGGCCTGCTGGACATGGCCGTCGCCGGCCTTGCGTCGCGGCCTTTCAGCGCGTCTGACGTGCTTGCGACCGTCGCAGCGATTGCCCTCAGCCACTTTGCCGGCAGTTCGTTGGCGCGCGCGCAGCGGGTTCGCGCGGATCAAGCGGAATGCCTCGCGGCGTCACACAATAGCGGCCTGCTGCCGCACCTGGGAGCGGACCGGATCAAGACCACGGCCGAAACGGTGAAGGCGCTGTACGAGGCCGCGGCACCGATCGCCGCCGGTGGCGCCGCTATCTGGGCCGCCTGCCACCACCTGCTGTTCTGATCGCACATATGTCGCAAGTGGAGACCTCTGCTCCCGTCGCCAAGGTTCGCAGCCGGCCTCGCCCGACGCCAGCCGTGCTGATCGTCGCCGTGCTGTTCGTGACGATGATCGGACTTTCGGCGTGGTACCTGACGCGCCGCGAACCGCTGGTGATCCAGGGCGAAATCCACTCGCGTACGTTCGACATGGCGGCGCGGGTGGATGGGCGGATCGGACAGATCGTCGTGGCCCGCGCCCAGAACGTGGCACAGGGCGCGCCGCTGATCCGCATCGACAATCCGGAGCTGCTGGCGAAGCAGCGGCAGAGCGTCGCGGATCTGGGTGTGGCGGAGGCCGAGTTGGCACGGGCCAAGGCGGGCTTTCGGGCGGAGACGATCGCCGAGCGCAGGGCGGCGATCGACCGCGCCGAGGCGGAGCTGACGCTGGCGCAGAAGACGTTCGACCGCACACGGACGCTGGTGGCTTCGCATGATTTGCCGCAATCGCAGCTCGACCGCGACAGTGCGGCGCTGACGCTGGCGGAGCGTACGCTGGATCAGGCCCGGCTGTCGTATCAGGAGGCGGTTGCGGGCTTCACCAAAGAGGATCTGGCGATCGCGCAGGCCAAGGTCGAGAGCGCCCAGGCGAACGTGCAGACGTTGCAGTCGCTGGTGGACCAGATGGTGGTGGTGGCTCCGGCTGACAGCCAGGTGTTCCGCATCCCGGTCGAGGACGGCGAGTACGTGCTGCCCGGGGTGCCGCTGATCACGCTGGTCGATCTGCATGACATGTGGGTGCAGTTCGACATGCGTGAGGATCTGCTGCACGGCCTGAAGGTGGGATCGAGGATCGACGTGCGGGTGCCCGCGCTCGGCGACCGGGTGGTGCCGCTGGAGGTGCGCGTAATCGGGTCGAAGGGCGAATACACCGGCTGGCGCGCCACGCGGTCGAGCGGCGACTTCGATCTGCGGACGTTCGAGATCAGGGCGTATCCGGTGGAGGCGGTCGGGGGCTTGCGGCCGGGGATGAGCGTCTTCACCGACTGGCGGGCACAGACGCCGTGAGGCGCATGACGGCACCGCGCGCGCCCGTGTCACCGCGCCCCGTGTCACCGCGCCCCGTGTCACCGCGCAGTGTGTCACCGTGCTCTCCCGTGTCACCGCGCTCCCCCGTGTCACCGTGCTCCCCCGTGTCATGGCCGGCGAAGGCCGGCCACCCACGACTGTCCTTTGTTCCACGCTGCAAAGTCGTGGGTGGCCGGCCTTCGCCGGCCATGACACGGGGGAGCGCGGTGACACACGGTGCGCAGACACGGTGGAGCACGGTGACACAAAAGGTCGTCGGTCCATGACCCTCCCGCAAACCGGGATGTACGCGGTGGCGGCGCGGGAGACGCGGTGGATTCTTCGCGATCCTGTGGCGCGGTTCCTGCTGTTCGGAGTGCCGGCGATCGCCTTCCTGTTGCTCGGGTTCACGTTCAGCTCGGCAGTGGTCCGCGGCCTCGACGTCGCCGTCGTGGACATGGACAACTCCGCAACGTCGCGGCTGTTCGTGCAGACCCTGGCGGCCGATCCCGGTATCTCGGTCGCCGTCCGGGCCAACGACCTTGGCGCGGCGGCGTCGGCGATCCGCGCCGGACGGGCGATTGCCGCGGTGTACCTGCCGCCGGAATTCGGCAAGGATGTGCTGGCCGGCCGCGGGCCGCGCGCGGTGTCGTTTTTCAACACCCAGTTCTTCACGCCGGGGAGCAACGCGGGAAAAAGCATCAACGACGCTTTGATCGCGGCCAGTGCCGCGGTGGCCCCGGCGAGCGCGGTGACCGGCGACCATGCGGGGCCGGGGCCTGGGCTGACGCCGGAGGAATACGTGCTGGCCAATCCGGCGCTGAACTATGCACAGTATCCTGCTGCGCGCGGTGCTGCCCACGATCCTGCATGTGGTGGTGGCTGCGGCAGCGGGGCTCGCCGTCGGGTCCGAGTTCCGGCGGCGGAGCCTGCGCGCCTGGTGGGACCTCTCTGAGCACAACATCGCCACTGCGTTGGTGGGCAAGCTGCTGCCGTACTTCGTCGTCCATATGCTGACCTTCGTTCTGATGGTCGGCATCCTCGACGTGTGGCTGGGCGTCAGCTTCCGCGGCGACGTCTTGCTGATGACGGCCTCGGCGGTGCTGCTGATCGTGGCGTACCAGTTGATCGGCTGCCTGATGCAGTTGCTCGCGCGCGACATGGCGCTGGGCCTCAGCCTGACCGGGCTGATCGTCTCGCCGGCGTTTGGCTATGCCGGCGTGGGCTTCCCGGTGCTGGCGATGGGTGGGTTCCCGCGGGCCTGGGGGGCGATCCTGCCGCTGCGCTGGTACATCCAGATCCTGTTCGACCAGGCGTCGCGCGGGGCGGCGGTGCGCATCACGTCCGAGCCGTTCGCCATGCTGAGCGGCATTACCCTCATCGCTCGCGCTGCTCGTCTGGCTGCGATTCCGCGCCTTGGTGCGGCGCGGATTGGCGATCCCGGACGAGGCGGAAATAAGGCCGCCGGCGATGGAGCCGGGGGTCGGCGGTGCGTTTGCCGCGGAGTGGCGGCGCGTGCTGGGCGACCGCGGTGTGTTCGGGCTGTTTATACTGGCGCCGGTGCTGTACGCGGTGTTCTACCCGCAGCCCTATCTCGGGCAGGTGGTCCGCAACGTGCCGATCGCCGTGGTCGATCACGACGACAGCGAACTCGCCCGCGGCCTGATCCAGACGCTGGAGGCGCACGGCAACATCCGCGTGGCCCTGCTGGCGACCAGCTACCGGGAGGCGGAGGATGCGATCCTCGACCGCCGCGCCTTCGCCATTCTGGGTATTCCGTTCGAGACCGAGAAGGATGTGCTGAAGGGAGTCACAGCGCGGCTGCCGGTGTTCGCCGATTCGACGTATTTCATTCTGTTCAACCGCGCGCTGCAAGGCATGCTGGAGTCGGTGCAGGCCTATGCGGAAGATGCACTGACGCGAGGTGCGCGGCCCGACAGCGCCGGCGTACAAGCTGCGTCGCACCTGCTCCAGCCCGTCGATCTGGTTCAGGTGCCGCTGTTCAATCCAACGGATCCGTATTCCAGCTACGTGGTGCCCGCCGCCTTCATGTTGATCCTGCACCAGACTCTGTTGATGGGGGCGGCGATGCTGGGCGGCGTTGCGTTCGAGCAAGGTGGCGGCGCCAGGAAGGCGCGCTCTTCATTTGTGGCGATCGTCGGTCAGGGCCTGGCGCACTGGACCATCTACCTGCCGTCGATGCTGCTCTATCTCGTTGTCATGCCGCGGATCTACGGCTTCTCGACGCTTGGCAGCGTCTGGGCGCTGGCGGCGCTTTCCATTCCGTTCATGCTGGCGACGAGCTTTCTGGGGCAGGCGCTGGGGCAGGTGTTCCGGCATCGCGAGACGGCGGTGCTGCTGGTGCTGGCGAGCAGTTTGCCGCAGTTCTTTCTGGTTGGGGTGGCGTGGCCGGCGGAGGCGCTGCCCGGTGTGTTGCGGAACCTGCGCGAGCTGCTGCCGAGCGTGAATGCGATCGACGGCATGGTGCGGATCAACCAGATGGGCGCAAGCCTTGCGGAGGTCCGGCCGGACTGGGAGCGCCTGTGGGGACTCACGCTGCTGTATTTTGTCCTGGCCTTCGCCTGCGCGCGGCTGCGAACGATGCGGAGAGCGGACCATGCTGTCGCCGCGGCCTAGGCGCCTGCTGCTTGGCGTGGTGCCGGCGCTCGTGATCGCGGGCCTTGCGGCCTGGCATTGGCGGGATGCTTGGTCCGCGGCTCCGGTTCCGATCGCCGGCATGGTCCGCACGACGGAGATTCGGATCGCTCCCGAGATCAGCGGCCACCTGGCTCGGTTCCTGGTTGAGCCGGGCAGCACAGTGCAGCGTGGCCAGGTTGTCGCGCTGTTGGACAATCCGGAGCTGTGGGCGGCGGTTGGGCTTGCTCGCGCGGAGGTGGACCGGGCGCGTTCGGACCGCGACCGGGTGTACGCCGGCGTGCGCGAGGAGCAAGTGGAAGGGTTGCAGCGGGAGGTGGTGAAGGCGCAGGCAGTGCATCTCCAGGCGGTACAGGAACTGGCGCGGGTGTCGGTGCTGGCGACGCGGTCGGACAGCTCGATGCAGTCACTGGACGAGGCCAAGGCAGAGGAGGCGCGCAGTGCGGCCGACATCGCCATAGCCGAGGCCCTCTATGGCGAGGCACGGAACGGCCCGACGGTGGAGGAGCGCGCTCTGGCCGACGCCACGCTCGCGGCGGCGGAGGCGGCACGCGATGTGGTCGAGGCACGGGCGGCGAAGATGCTGTTGCGGGCGCCGGCGGCCGGAACGATCGCCATCGAGGCGGCGGAGCCCGGCGAGGCGGTGGTGCCGGGCGAGCCGGTGCTGACGATGGTGCCGGACAATGGGGTGTGGTTCGGCTTCAACGTGCGGGAGGACCGGTTGGGCGGGCTGGCGATCGGCGCGGCCGTGCCGGTTCGGTTGGGGGGTGACGCCGTCGCGGTGGGCTCGAAGCTCGTGGAGTTGCGCGATCTGGGGGAGTTCGCCGTGTGGCGGGCGGCGCGCGCCACTGGCGACCATGACCTGAACACGTTTTTCCTGCGGCTGGATCCGGTCGTAGCGGCGCCGGACATCAGGCCGGGTCAGACGGTGTGGCTGGGCCGGTAGCGCGAGGCATCCGGATGGTGGTGTCGCTGATCGGGATACGGGAACATTCGCGGGTGTTGCCGCAGACTGCGTCACCTGGATTTTTGCGGTGACTGGACAACCGAATCAAACCGCCGACGGACCACGACCCCCGTGTCATGGCCCCCGTGTCATGGCCCCCGTGTCATGGCCGGGCTTGGCCCGGCCACCCACGACTGTTCTTGTTGCCAGCAGCAAAGTCGTGGGTGGCTGGCCTTCGGTAAGCGCCCGGCCTGTTAGCAACGAGCCCGTCGAGCTTCTCCATCGGAACGGTAGCGGCTTTATCCGGATGGCCACACCCTGGCGACCCGATGCCGGCGTTCCTCAGCGGCCCAGGTCCGCGCCAGACGCCCACGCCAGCCTGCTGAAGCTGCAACCCCGTAAAATTATTTTTTGTGCCGCGACCCCGGCGCCGGGTTTGCGCCCTCTTGTCTGGTGAATGCGCAATAGCGGCGCGTCACGAACCGGAGTACAGAAACATGTGGTATAGGAATAACGTTGGCGGGTGGGAGCGCGCGGCCAGGCTGATCGGCGGGGGCTTGATGCTCATCTGCGGCGTGGTTGCCCTGCACGCTTCGCCGCTCGGGCTACTGGTCAGCGGCGCGGGTGTTGTGACGCTGGTCACCGGCGTGTTCGGCTATTGCCCTGCCTGCGCGATCGCCAAGCGCGAGCCGCTGAAGGGGTGACTGCCTTGGCACGCGTATCAGACGATCTCTTGCTCGCGGCACAGTCGGGTGACCGGCACGCGCTGACACAGCTTTTGGTGGCGCTGCAGCCGGACATTCGACGTTACGCCCGGCGCCTTTGCCATCGCGCCGCGTTTATCGAAGATGTGGCGCAAGAAGCACTCATCGTCGTGTACCGGCGCGTGGGCACGATCCGCAGTCCAGCTGCACTCGCCGGCTGGCTGGTGACCGTCATCGCGCGCCTTTGCATGCTGCCGGCGCTGATGCTGATGCGCGGAGTCGAGGAACTCGCCAGCCTGGAAGAGTCACGCGAGCTCGCAAAGGTCCCGCCGGACGAGTTGCGAATAGAATTGGTCAATGCGATCGAGTTGCTTTCGCCGTCCCATCGCGAAGTGCTGCTGCTGCGAGATCTCGAAGATCTGACGATTTGGGAAATCGCCGGGCGGCTGGGCGTGACGCGCGAAGCGGCCAAAAGCCGCCTGCGCCGCGCCCGCGCACTGGTGCGCGAATACCTGCTCGGCACAAAGGATAGCGGACGAGAGAGCACATGAATTACTTTCGTGGAGTCGGCATGTTCGGGAGCGCCTTCTTCGGCGCACACCTGATGCGCGGCGTAGTTGCGGCGGCGCTACTCACGTGGGCCATCGTGCACCAGACCGCGCACCCTTGGCTATCCTTGGGCGCGGGCGTTGCCGCCCTCATCGCGTTACGCGGATGCCCGATGTGCTGGACAGTGGGCCTGGTCGAGACGCTTTCGCAAGGCCGCCGCGATTAACCGCTGAACGCGCTGGCTGGACATGGCTGCGTTAACATTGCGACAGGACAGGAGGAGGCAATGTCGAAAGCAATTGCCGTCCTGGGCTCCGCTCTGTTCTTCGTCATTGCGCCGTTGGGGCTGGCAGGCTTCGTCCCCTGGTGGGTCACGCAGTGGGAATTTCGGCCAGCTTTTTTCGGCGTCGATCTAACGCGCATCCTTGGCGGTATATTGATCATCGTCGGAGCGCCCGGAGTTGTGGATTCATTTGCCCGTTTTGCACTGGAGGGGCTGGGGACGCCCGCCCCGATCGCGCCGCCACAAAAGCTCGTAGTGACTGGCCTTTATCGCTACGTGCGAAATCCGATCTACATCGCGGTCGTCGCAATCATTTTTGGTCAGGCCCTTTTGTTTGGTGACTCGCGTCTCCTCTGGTACGGCGCGCTACTCTGGCTTTTTTTTCATGTCTGGGTGGTGACGTTCGAAGAACCGACGCTCAAGGAAACATTCGGCACGGAGTACGAGAGCTTTCGGACTAATGTGCCGCGCTGGATTCCGCGATTGACGCCATGGCGAGCCGCATAGAGGAATCGCTGCAAGCGGCTCAATGCCGGCTGCGACAACCAGTGCGAGACGGCGAAGCGTAGCCAGCGCGCCTGGCGGCCCTCCCCGGAGGGCCACTAGCTTAGCCGCCAGGTCGAAATAACGCATGGGCCGGGCTACGATCCGTGCACCGAGCTGGAGCTTGCGAAGAGTGCGGCATGGACTGCCGCCCCAGCAAAACCTGGGCTGGCGGCGCGTGGGACGGGAGGTGACTGCAAGCGCGCGCCCGCCCAAATTCGTGCCGGCAGTTGCGATCGGGGAGCGGCTGAATATCTCTTCTCGGTTACGTAGTCGCATTGGATGCGGTTGAATATGTCGTCACAGAAGGCTGACGGTATTTTTCCCGCGATGTCCGCCACCGACACCTTGACGCCTTCGGCTTCCACCTCCGCAAGTAGCGTTGCCTTCTCCTCGGCCGTCCACTTCCGGCGCCGCTCAACGCGCGCAATGATCTCGACTTCTGCCAAAGCCTTTACGTCACGCCTGAGCTGTGCTTCCTGTTCCACTACTTTGCCATCCGCAAACTGCATTTCGTCGAACGCGCGCGAGCGTTGGTGGTATTTCCCGGCGGCTACGGCACGCTGGACGAGTTGTTCGAAGTCCTGGCCCTGGCGCAGACCCGGAAGATCGGACCGCTGCCGGTGATCCTGGTGGGCGAGGCTTACTGGCGCCGCGTGTTCAATCCCGACATCCTGGTGGAAGAAGCCGTCATCGATCCGGAAGATCGTGAGCTGTTCTGGTTCGCCGAAACCGCCGACGAGGTCTGGCAAGACATTCTCGGCTGGTACGAGGCGATCGGCCAGCCTCTGCTGCCATCGGAATCCACAGACCATATCCCATGAAGCTCTCGTTCCACAGCGCCGCCGGCACATCCCACATTTGGCCCGGACGCGGGGCCTGGCGAGCCATACTTGGCGGGCACGAGGCGATCGGCTGGCTTGTCAACTACGCGGTAACCCAGACTCCGATCCCACCGGCGTAGCGGGCGGAACTGCCCCATCCAGCCGCGGGTTCGACAAGTCAAGCAGGAGATCGGCGATGTTGGATCTGACCGCTTTGGCCACCGATGCGTGGCCGCGCATCGTCCCGATGGGCGAGTAGAATGGACTGATACCAGCCCGCAAAACGATTGACGTACGGCACCGGCCGTCCCTACCCGTCATGGCCTGCCCATGGCCCCGGGCGCCTGTCCCGGGGCTGGTGCCGGCCATCAACGCCTTTTGTCGCGTGCACGAAGGCAAGGCCGTGGATGGCCGGCACAGGGCCGGCCATGACGGGTAGGGCGGTCCGTGCGAAGCGGTCGAGAGTCGAATCGTTCGGCGGGTTGGTATGACTTGGGCCGTGGTCGTTATGTCCCGCGTGTCGATCGTCGCCCCACGCTCGGCATTGACGAGCGCGTAGCGAACCTCCGCGTCGGGCGGGAAAGCAACGCTCATTATCGGCTCTTCAAGACGAAGTATCGTGATCCTCAAAGCGAGATGCCGACTGTTATCACCATTGAAGGCGGCCATTTCGGCGATGGCTGCGGCGATGCTATCCCGCCAAGCTGTCGTGAGACGACCGCTTGCTATCCACGTGTGTCCGGTTTTCTCCTCGGGCGCCGCTACAGTCACACTTGTACCGTGCAGGCTGGCTTCGAGCGGCTTCGACAACTTCCCTTCGTAAGGCATGCTGAAATCATATCCGCAACCGTTCTACAAGAGGAACAACAGGATTGGCAGAACGCGCTGAACTCTCAGCATGGGGCTCCGGTGCGCACGCTGGTGGTGCCCTTGCGCGTGATGCGAACCTGCTGCGTCCGCGACCTCGTTATCAAGGCGGCACGACAACCCGGCTCTCCGGGCGCCTGACACAAAGGGCAAAACTTTCGCGCTTGATCCGCACCTCTCAAATCGCTACCCTCTCCAAACTTGACGCCTGACTCCAGGTTCGAACCACGATGACCATGCGGCTTAACACGACGTGCACGACCGGCAATCCGCTCGCCTCGCGAGTGGAACTCTTTGCCGCGCCGTCCCGTGTCTGCCGCGCCCCCGTCATCCAAATTCGAGTTACCTCCCATGTCAGCCGTGATCACCGTCCGGAACCTTTGCAAGCAATACCGCTACGCTAAGTCCGGCCGAGGCCTGCGCGGCCTGCTGTCTCCCGAACACGCCACCGTCGACGCCCTGTCCGGCATTTCCTTCGACATTGCCGCCGGTGAGCGTGTGGCGCTGATCGGTCCGAACGGCGCCGGCAAATCCACCACGCTGAAAATCCTCACCGGCATCCTGGAACCTTCCGGCGGCGCCACCAGCGTTCTCGGCCTGACCCCGTGCCGCGATCGGATGCTGCTGACGCGCCGCATCGGCGTCGTGTTCGGACAGCGCTCGCAACTCTGGGTCGAACTGCCGGTCCGCGAGTTGTTCGCGCTGCTGCGCCGCATCTATCATCAGGACGCCGACGCCTTCACCGCACGGCTCGATCGTTTGATCACCCGCTTCGACCTGGCGTCCTTGCTGCCGCAGCCGGTCAACCGCCTGTCGCTCGGTCAGCGCATGCGCTGCGAGATCGTTGCCAGCCTGCTGCATGGCCCCGCGGTGCTGTTCCTCGACGAACCGACCATCGGCCTCGACATCACCGCCAAGGCGGCCATCCGCGACCTGATCAATGCGCAGGCGCGATCCGAGGGCCTGACCGTCGTGCTGACCTCGCACGACACGCGCGACATCGAACTGGTGTGCGAGCGCGTCATCGTGGTCAACGCCGGCCGCATCGTGGTGGACCAGCCGACCGACGAACTGCGCCGGCGTTTCCTGTCGCGCAAACTCGTCACCATCCGGTCGGCCGCGCCGGAGATTGCGCTTGACCTGCCCGGCGTATCCCGCCGCCCCGGTGAACCGCACCTGTCGCTGCTCGACGTGGACACGCGCGTTGCCCGCATAGAGCAAGTGGTGGCGGTAGCGCTCGCACTGGGAGGCATCGAGGACATCACCATCGAAGATCCACCGATGGAGGAGGTGATCCGTGAGATCTACGCAGCGTGAATCGCGCATGCGCGGAGCCATGGCGCTACTGCAAAGCGCCTGCGCCATGGCGCGGATCGGCGCGGCGGCAGCGCTGTCGGCGCGCGCCGTATTGCTCGGCCGCTCGCTGTACTTTCTGCTGGTGATGACGATCCTTGCAAAATTCTGGAACGCCGTTGCCGCCGACCATGTGACCGACGCGCTGCCACTGCCTGCCGGTATCGTGCTGTACGTTGGCGTCGCCGAGTGGATCACTCTGTCGGTGCCGGCGATCCATCTGCGCCTGGAAGACGACATCCGCTCCGGCGCCATCGAAGCTCACCTGCTACGGCCGCTGCCCTATTTGCTCGGGCGCATCAGCGAGACGCTTGGCGGGATGGCGGTGCGGCTGGGCGTGCTGGGCTGCGGCGGCATCGTTGCCCTGCTGCTGTTCAGCCAACCGCATCCGCCGCCCGTTGTATGGCCGCTGGTCATTGCGCTGGCCCTGCTCGGCGGCACCGTCCAGGTCATGCTGGTTGCCATCGCCGGCCTGTCCACCTTCTGGGTGCGCCGCTCGCTCGCCGCCTACCTGATTATGCAGAAGCTGATCTTCTTGCTCGGCGGCCTGTTCGCGCCGGTGACGCTGTATCCCGCATGGTTGGCCCGCATCGCCGCATGCAGCCCCTTCGCCGCGAGCCTCTACTGGCCCGCCGTCATCGTACTCGAACGCGACGCAGCGACCGTCCTGACCGCATTCGCGGCAGCGCTGGCCTGGATCGCCATTCTCGCAGCTCTCTGTGCCTGCATTTGGCGCGCGGGCATGCGGCTCCTGCTGACGCGGGGAGTCTGACGATGCGCCTCTATATCGCGGAAGCCGCTGCCGCGATCCGCGTGTCCCTGGCGGATCGCACCAACTTCACGCTGCTGTTCGGCGGCATGGTGCTGAACAACGGCTTCGTGCTGCTGATGTGGTTCCTGTTCTTCGCCGGCTTTCGCAGCGTGCGCGGCTGGCAGCTTGCCGACATGGCGCTGCAGATCGGCCTGATCGCCGTCATCTTCGGCGCCGCCGGCGTGTTCGCCGGCGGCTATCGCGACATGGCGGCCGTGATCCTCCGAGGCGATCTCGATGCCTGGCTCACCCAGCCCCGCGCGGTGCTGCCGCGATTGCTGGCGCAGGAAAGCACCGCGCCCGGCTGGGGCGATATTCTGGTCGGCATCGCATTGGTGGTGTTCGCGGCAGCGCTGCGCCCGGCCGACTTGCCGGCACTGCTATTCGTGCTGGCCGGAGGGTTCATCGTGTTCCTGGCAACCGGCGTGCTGTTCGCCAGTCTCGCCTTCTGGGTCAGGGGCGCCCGCAGCTTCGCCCGTGACCTGGTGGAGTTCCTGCTGACCTTTGGTACCTGGCCAGGATCGATCTGGTCTGGCGTGACGCAGGTCGTCGTCTACACCATCGTGCCGGCCGGCTTCGTCGTGGTGCTGCCGGTGCGCTTCCTGCGCCACCCCGGCATGCCGGAGGGCCTGCTGGTGGTCGCCGCAGCGCTGGCCTACGGGGCATTGGCGCTGCTGATGTTCCGTTGCGGATTGCGGCGCTATCGGCGGTAAGGCTGCGTCCTGGCGTGTCCTTCTACGATTCGTGCCCCGCGTCCCGCCGCCATTGCTAGCGAAGCGAAGCAACCCCCCGCCTGACGAACGACGGTCGGTTCGTCAGGCGGGGATTGCCTCGCTTCTCTAGCAAGAAAGAAGAAACTGCCTGTTCCGAAATGGCGGATCAGGAGAAGTCTTTTTTCATTCAGCGCGGGTCGGTTGCCGCGGGCCGGTGGCCTACTCGCAATGACAGCGGTCTCTGCGGCATTTCCCGGGTGCAAACATTCGCCGTCGAACACCGATACGGCGGGTCAGTGCAGCTTTGTCGCCCGAATGATACCGCCGCCGGCCGACAGGGTAATCCTTTGCACGTCGCCACGTCCTGCCGCGGCCAGCCACGCGGCATGTTCTGCCTCGGTATAGGATGCGCCCGCGGGATAAAGATTCATTAATTGCACAGCTTTGGTTCGCACCCGCCATTTCCGACGTGTCAAATCCGCCCCTCGTTCCGGCCACCCTATCGAGGTCCGCGGTGGGCTTGGCCTGCGTACGCCCGCCGGAGGGGTAGCGAAGGAACTGGAAGACGTGGCGAAAAGCTGCTAACCTCCGGCCACCGTTTGGTATAAAGAGTGCTTCATGAGGCCCTACACGGCGGGCGCCCCCAGGGCCGAGTTGGCCACCCTGGCCCCACCCCAAAATTGTTCTGCTCCCATCCAGCTTGGCCCTCGCCTCAGTCTCCTTGGCTGGCGGAGCGGGTGTGGATCCTTGCCCACCTTGGCAATAGGCAAATCAGCACAGGATTAGTAATGGGCTTCGGTCGGCCAGAAGGCGACGAACCGGCCAAACCTCCCATGCGACGCAAGGTCGTGTTTGGGCACCTCCATCCTCAGCGAACGGCGCCCGCGTGTTCGGTCCGGACGTCCCTCGGCGCGCGCTTGCGGAGATATTGCGATCGTTGCCGAGGGAGAACCAAGGCCAATTGGCGGCCAGCCCAGAACCTCCCGTGGCGCGGGATATGAACCAGCGTCGATGAAACCGTCCGAGCTTCCTGCCGATAGGATGATCCTGATCCTGGGAGCGCCTTGCTCAGGCACATCCTGGCTGGCCAAGATCTTCGACAGCCACCCTGACGTGCTGTACCGGCACGAGCCCGATACGGTGCTGCGCGACTATGATCTGCCCTGGATGTGTCCGCCTGACCAAGTGCCGGCCTACCGCGACGAAGCGCGCGACTATCTGCACCGGCTGTTCGATACGGCGACGCTGAAGACCGCCGGATCCCTGCCGATCTTTCCCAAGCACTATCTGAGTTCCGGTGCGGCGCGGCTCCGATCGAGCGCGATTTACGGCCTGCGCGCGATCGAATTGACGCCCGGGTCCCGGCGCTTGCTCCGCGCCGTACCGATTCCCGACATGCTGGATGTCGCTGACCATCCTGAACTGCGGGTCGTCCTCAAATCGGTCAGTTCGCGCGGGCGCGCCCGACTGTTCGCTGTTTGCTGCCCGGCATGAAGACAATCTTTATCCTGCGCGACCCTTGGGGCCATGTCGCTTCCATGCTGCGAGGCGCCGTCCTCAGCAAATTCGAAGAGGGATCCCGGTCGAAGAGTTGTTCACCACAGAACAGGCGCGGCGCTATGGCCTCACGCCCGAGCGGTTTGAAGCGCTACCCCTGGTCGAACAATTCGCCTGGAACTGGGCGATCCTCAACGAGAAGGCGATCGACGACCTTGCGGGCCTCGCAGACGTTAAGGTGCTGCGATACCAGACCTTGTGCGAGGCACCGATGTGCGAGGCCCGCTCACTGTTTGCCTTCGCCGGGCTGGACTGGAATAAGCAGACCGAAGATTTCCTGCGGCGCAGCACCACTTTCAGCGGCCGCGACCGGTATTATCAGGTGTTCAAAAATACCCGGGTGGCAATGAACCGCTGGCGCACGGAACTCGGGCCGGAAGACCAGCGTCGTATCCAGGCAGTGCTGCGGGAGACCTCGCTCGGACCGCTATGCCCGGAATTGGAAGTCTGACTGCCATGCCCAGCGCGACCCGACGCGGTCGCGGGTCGATAACGAACCGGCTGGCGACCGTGCTGATCCGGCCTTCTGATCGCCCTTTAAGGACATCTGCCGCACCTGATGACGATTGCCTGCTGGCGCAGGTGCAGTCACACGATCATCTGGATCTGCCGATCAGACCCCGCCCAGCACCCGGCCCCCCACCGCATCCAGCTTCGCGATCAGCGCCGGATCACGCATATGCGCCGCGGTGATCACCGCGTTGTCCAACGCTCGGTCGCAGCCGCCCGGGCACAGGGCTCGCCCCCGGCCGATCGCGGGCACCACGGCACGAACCAGAGCCCGCGCATGCTCTGCATTTTCCAGCAGCACCTTCACCACGGCCTCCACCGTCACGTGATCGTGGTCCGGATGCCAGCAATCGAAATCGGTCACCATCGCGACGGTCGCGTAACAAAGCTCCGCCTCGCGTGCGAGCTTGGCCTCCGGCATGTTGGTCATGCCGATGACGCTGCATCCCCAGGAACGATACAGTTCGCTCTCGGCCTTGGTGGAGAACTGCGGCCCTTCCATAACCAGGTAGGTGCCGCCGCGAGTCACCGGAAGTGCCAACGAGCGGGCCGCAGCCTCCAATGCATCGCCCAGACGCGGGCACACCGGATGCGCCATTGACACATGCGCCACCACACCTTCGCCGAAGAAACTCTTCTCGCGGGCGAAACTGCGATCGATGAACTGGTCCACGATGACGAAATGCCCGGGCCGCAATTCCCCGCGCAGGCTGCCGACCGCCGACAGCGACACGACGTCGGTCACGCCCGACCGCTTCAGTGCATCGATATTCGCCCTGTAGTTCAGGTGGGTCGGCGAAAGCGGATGGCCGCGCCCATGCCGGGGGAGGAAAACGCAGCGCACACCATCCAGCCGGCCGAATAGCAACGCATCGGACGGGGTACCCCAGGGCGTTTCGACCTGTTGCCAGGCCTTATCCTCCAGCCCTTCGATGTCGTACAGCCCGGAGCCGCCGATGATGCCGATAACCGGTTCTATTGCCTGACCACTGACCACTGGCCGCTAACCACTGCCGATCAGTGTTCCACGTCGGCCCAGACCTTGCGCTTCACCGCATAGGTCAGGCCGGTCATCACCAACAGGAACAGTACCACACGCCAGCCGATCTGCTTGCGCTGCACCAGTTCCGGATTGGCCGCCCAAGCGAGGAAGGTCACCACGTCATGCGCCTCGGCCCCGATATTGTTCGGGGAGCCGTCGGCGAAGGTCACCTGGCCGTCGTGCAGCGGCTGCGGCATGGCGATCTGGTGGCCGGGGAACATCTCGTTGTAGTTCATCCCCGGCTGCATGGTGAACCCCTTTGGGGCGTCGGCGAAGCCGGTCAGGATACCGTAGATATAGTCCGGGCCGCCCTCGCGCGCGTTGACGATCAGCGACAGATCCGGCGGCAGCGCGCCATTCTCCGCGGCCCGCGCGGCTTGGTCATTAGGGAACGGCGAGCGGAACTGGCTGCCCGGCGTGCCTGGCCCTTCTTTCGGCTGGCCCTGGTCGTCCACGCCCTGCGGCACCGTCACCGCCGCGGCGACCGCCTTGATCTGGTCGTCCGACAGGCCGATGCCCACCAGGTCGCGATAATGCAGTTGCTTCAACGCGTGGCAGGTCGAGCAAACCTCGGAATACACCTGGAAGCCGCGCTGCGCGGCGGCGAGGTCGAAGGTGCCGAACGGACCCTGCCAGCTCCATTGCTGGTGCGGCGGCGTCGGAGCCTCCTGCGCCAGTGCGGCGGCGCTGTCCAAGCCGGCGACAACAAGACCGCCCACCAGCGCGGCGGCGAACAGCGAACGGAGCATGCGCATCAGGCCTTCTCCATCGGCTTGGCTGTAGCGCCGCCGGGCAACGGTCCCCCTCCCCCACCGATCACCGGCCGGCTGATGCTGTCGGGCAGCGGCAGCGGGTGCTCGAACTTGCCCAGCAGCGGCAGGATCACCAGGAAATGGAGGAAGTAGTAAAGCGTGCATACGCGACTGAGCACCACCCAGATGCCCTCCGGCTTATGCGCACCGCACACGCCAAGCAGGATGACGGCCGCCACCCAGACCCAGATAATCTGGCGGTAGATCGGCCGGAAGCGCGCGCTACGCACCCTGGAGGTGTCCAGCCAGGGCAGCACGAACAGCACCAGCAGCGAGCCGAACATCAGGCACACGCCAGCCAGCTTGTTCGGGATCGAGCGCAGGATCGCGTAGTACGGCAGGAAGTACCATTCCGGCACGATGTCGGCGGGCGTCTGCAACGGGTTGGCCGGGATGAAGTTGTTCGGGTCACCCAGCACGTTCGGCATGAAGAACACGAACGCGGCGTAGACCATCAGGAACACGCAGATGCCGACGCTGTCCTTCGCCGTGTAGTACGGGTGGAACGGCACCGTGTCCTGCGGCGTCTTGACGTCGATGCCCAGCGGATTGTTCGAGCCGACGACGTGCAGCGCCGCGACATGCAGGAAGATCACGCCGACCAGCACGAACGGCAGCAGGTAGTGCAGCGAGAAGAACCGGTTCAGCGTCGGGTTGTCCACGCTGAACCCGCCCCACAGCCAAGTGACGATCGGTTGGCCGACGATCGGAAAGGCGGAGAACAGGTTGGTGATGACGGTGGCGCCCCAATACGACATCTGCCCCCAGGGCAGCACGTAGCCCATGAACGCGGTGGCCATCATCAGCAGCAGGATGACGACGCCCAGCATCCACAGCAGTTCGCGCGGCGTCTTGTACGAACCGTAGTACAAGCCGCGGAACATATGGATGTAGGTGACGATGAAGAACATCGACGCACCGTTCTGGTGCAGGTAGCGGATCAGCCAGCCGTAGTTCACGTCGCGCATGATGTGCTGCACGCTGTCGAACGCGAGGCCGGTGTTCGGCTGGTAGTTCATCGCCAGCAGGATGCCGGTGGCGATCATGATCCCCAGCGTGACCATCGCCAGGGCGCCGAAATTCCAGAAATAGTTGAAGTTCTTCGGCGTCGGAAAGACCGCGTATTCCTTCTGCATCATCGTGAAGATGGGCAGGCGCGAGTCGATCCACTGGATCACGGGGTTGCTGAAGTCACTCTGGTGCAGTTGGCCGGCCATCGGCGGTTTCCTCTCGTCAGCCGATCTTGATCTTGCTGTCGTTTTCGAATGCGTAGGGCGGCAGGAACAGGTTCAGCGGTGCCGGCCCGTGCCGCACCCGCCCCGACGTGTCGTACTGGCTGCCGTGGCAGGGGCAGAACCAGCCACCCCAGTCGCCGCGCGGATCGGACGGCTTATTGCCCAGCGGCACGCAGCCGAGATGCGTGCAGATGCCGATCAGCACGATCCACTGCGCGTGTCCCGGCTTGACCCGCGCCGAGTCGGGCTGCGGCTCGATCAGTTGCGACATCTGAACGTCCTCCGCCGACTTAATCTCGGCGGGCGTGCGATGGCGGACGAAGATCGGCTTGCCTTGCCAGACGATGGTGATGCCGGAGCCTTCGGCGATCGGGCTCAGGTCCTGTTCCACCGCGGAAAGCGCCAGCACGTCCTTGGACGGGTTCATCGAGTCGATCAGGGTCCAGGCGAAGGCCGCTGTGCCGATCGCGGCGGCGGCGCCGGTGACGAGCTTCAGGAAATCGCGCTTGGTGACGTCTCCGGCAGGTCCGTGGCCGTGCGTCGCGGCGGAGTCTGACATTCTGCCCCTCTTCCCCTGTTCCGGCCCAAGCGCAGGTCGCGCCTGTCCGCGGACAGACCCTGCGGCTTGCCCGATCTTCTGCCATGCCAAACGGCCTGAGAAGCCGCGCGCCGCACTGTAGGGGTGGCTCTTCGCCCCTGCAACACAGGCCCCGCGCCGACGGCCCGACAGGGGCTACCCCGATCGCGTGATCGAAACAACCCCCATCGAACGGCGAGCCGTGGAAAAACCGTCCGTGTGGCTGCGGCGTGGCGGCATGACGACTGTCCGACCTCCCCGGGCGGTCCCCATCTGCACGCCGCCACTGCAACGCGCTAGCCTTGCGCATCAGACAGGGACTGGACCGCATGACTGAACCCGCCACCGACGCCGCCCCGCCATCGCATCAGGTGCTGAAGCCGGCAGCGCAGGCCTGGTTCGAATCGTTGCGTGACCGCCTGTGCGCCGCCTTCCAGGCGATCGAGGAGGAGGCGACCTCCGTTCCGCTGGCCGAGCACCCGGCCGGGCGGTTCGACCGGACGACGTGGCTTCGACCTACGCCGGACGACTCGGACGGGGGCGGCGGCGTCATCAGCCTGATGCGCGGCGGCCGGGTGTTCGAGAAGGTCGGCGTCAACGTCTCCACCGTGTGGGGCGAGTTCAGCCCGGAGTTCCGTGCGCAAATACCGGGCGCGGCAGAGGACCCTCGGTTCTGGGCGAGCGGCATCAGCCTGGTTGCCCATATGCAGTCGCCTCGCGTTCCGGCGGCGCATTTCAACACACGGATGCTGATCACCACCAAGGGCTGGTTCGGCGGCGGCGGCGACCTGACGCCAATGCGGCTCAACGCGCCCGAGGCGATGGACGACGCCGAAGACTTCCATGCCGCATTCCGGGCGGCGTGCGACCGGCACGACTCGCTGTATTACCCGGCGTTCAAGGCGTGGTGCGATCGCTACTTCTTCCTGCCGCATCGCGATGAGCCGCGCGGCGCCGGCGGCATTTTCTTCGACCACCATAACACCGGGGACGTCGGGGCGGATTTCGCCTTTGTGCGGGACGTGGGCGAGGCGTTCCTGGACGCGTTCCCGCGTATCGTGCGGCGGCGCATGGTGGAGCCCTGGACCGAGGCGGACCGCATCCTTCAGTTGGTGCGGCGCGGACGCTATGTGGAGTTCAACCTGATCCACGACCGCGGCACGCTGTTCGGGCTGAAAACCGGAGGCAATGTGGAGGCGATCCTGATGAGTTTGCCGCCGATGGTGGCGTGGCCGTAGGCGGTGTAACCGGCGAGCAAGGCACGCCGCTCGGCCCAACGCCCCGGTTGTCCGGTCCGACCTTGATCGGCTGCGGTGCCTCGGCAAATCCAAACGCTTGGCTGGATCCTGTCGCCAGCTCGTCAACATGTCCGGTTTATGTAGCTCGTGATCTGTCCGCTTCGTTCTCGATCCGTGCCACAACACGCTTGGCACGGAACGCCGGGATGAAAGCGTGTCATCCGGCGTGGTCTCGCAGGCTGCAGTGCGACCTGCCCCCGGTGGCACCGCAGGAGCGTTGGCAGTCAGCTTCGGAGCTGCGGTTCCTTCCTTGAACAAGGAAAGCATCTGGACGCTTCTGCTAATGCGGCGCCTGTGGATATGGGGACAACGCTCTTCGCGTTGTCCCCATATCCACAGGCGGGCGTTACGACGTTAGCCGCACTGCTGCCAACCCCACCGTAGCCTGCCACCGCTTGCACCAGGCGCAACGGATGTGCCGATGGACTGTCTCGGCAGCCGGGCGGAGCCCGGCATAGCGTTACGTAACGGAATGCAATGGGCGGCCGGCCTGGGGACCAGCCGCCCCCGGTGCGATCGCCCTTCGCAAGCTCAGCCTGCATGGCTGACCGCGATGGGTGCAACGGCGCCGGGTTCCGGCTGGATCGGAGCGTCGTCCGCCGCGTAGTCGGCCAGCCGATGCGGCCTCCACAACACCGCCAGCTGACCATCCGGATACTCATGCACCCGCACCGTCGCCTTGACGAAGTGCGGCCGCAACCGGCTCGGCGGCAGTTACAGCCTTCGGCCTTCCCACTTCACCGTGTTGTCGTTGCCCACCGTCCGATCCTCCTGGATGCACAGGATCTCGCGCCATGCCTCCATGGTGTCTGCCACGAACGCCGAACCCTCCTGCTCGGCCGCAACCGCGAACCGTTCGTTCTGGCGATCCTGCAAGGTCTCGAAGGTACGCTCCGACCGGTCGCGTGCCTGAGGTGAATAGGCCGCGATATGCTCGATGCCGAGCTGCTTCAGCGTGTGGCCGAACTGTGTCAGCACCGTTTTCGAGACCCGCCCGCCCGCCCGCCTGCGGCGTCAGGAAGTAGTAGGCTGCCCCTGTCGGTATAGAGTGAGCAGAACAGGCCGTGCTTCGCCAGGAACGCCGAGTAGATCGCACTCGTTGCGTCCTCACCTTGTGACAACGAGATCGTGCTTGCCCGCGTCGCCCGGCAGCCAGGCGTGCGTCGAGGCGTCCTGATGCAGCATCATTCCCAGCATCGGCCGGCGTAGCCGCTTCTTGCGGTGCGCCGAGCGCTTCGTCGCCGCCACCACCAAGCCGGCACGATGCAGGTGCAAGTTGGTCACCGTGTAGCCCAGCGTGTAGTTGTGCCGCTTGTCGAGACACTCGTGGAAATCAACAGCCCTTCGATCAGCGCCGCACCATGTTCTTAGGGCATTCCGACAACACCATGAGGATGCCCATGGCGATTCTAGCCAACCCGATTCTCGTTGACTTGCAAAATCCGCCGAGCCGACGAAACATTTTCAAACTCTGAGCCGAAGTTCGCGAACGATTCCGAATCCAATGCGACCGAGGACCGGAGTGCATTCATCCCGCGAGGATTTCCCGCGGCTGCTGTCGTGTCTGACGCGCTGCGTCTCGTCGGCCACGGGGGAGTCGTCTTAGTGTCGCAAGGAGCTGGAACGGCAAGGCACCCACGCGGTTTCCGCGGCAAGTCACAGGCGATCAGCGCTCCGTCAGGGGTGCGCCAACTCTCGGGGGCGGTGACCATCGCATCGCGCGATTGGCTTTCCCGTGCGGGATTCTCAGGGGCGGCTGGTGGTCTCGGTCGGTCGCCCTCGCACCAGTGCCTCCGTCGTTTCGGTCGCCTCGCGGACTTCCTGCGGGGATGCCTCAGCCGCGCCGGCACCCAGCTTCACCTCGCCATTCGGCTGCGGTACGGCGATCGGCTTCACGACAACCGGCGCCACGCCCTGCTTCTTGATGTCCAGGTCGCTGGCGACTTTCGGACTGACATCGACGACCCGGCCATCGACGAACGGTCCGCGATCCTCGACCTTGACCGTCGCGCTCTTGCCGTTCTCCAGATTGGTCACCGCGGCCGTGGTGCCGAGCGGCAAGGTCTTGCTGGCAACGACGTTGGCGTTCGGGTTCATCCGTCGACCATCCGCCATCTTCCGCCGCGCGAAGCTCCTGGCGTAGTACGAAGCGCCGCCCGCCTCCTTGCGGCCCGAATGGTCGATCGGGGCTTTGCCATGCGGGGCGACCGGGGGAAGGTGGTCGAGTTTTTCTGCGTCCAGCCGGGCCGCCGGGCTGTCCGGCGTGGGAACGGCTGCACTCGTGGTCGTGGCTACGCAACCGAGCAGTAGCCCGGCGATCACGGCAAGGCATTTACGCGACATTCTCCATCCCCGAAGGTTGGGCGGGAACAAGGACGCCGCAGTGCCGTCCCGGTTCCCATGTTACCCCTTCGGGATTGCGTGTGCGCTGCTGCCCGCCATCAACGTAACGTGACATTTGCCCTTGCGCTCCGGTATAGGGCTGTGCTGGCGGCAGCGGTCGACATGGAGCTGGGTTGTGCTTGATCTACTGGGGATTGTTTTCAGCAGCGCGATGATGGTGTTCGTCATATTCCGGGCGGTGCAGCTCGATAGCTCTCGTCCTTGGTTCGAGAGACCGCCGCCGGAGCCGGCACCCGCACCGGCGGCAGACGCTCGCCCGGGCAGTTCTTGGGGGCCCCGGGTTGGGAAGGGACGCGTGGTGCGGCCGCGCCGCGCGAGCCGCTAGTCCGCGCGCCGGCGCGATCAACCGTTCCGGAGGAGAGGGCACAGTTGCTCCGCAGCATTTTCCTGGTGATGGTCTACGCCAGCTTTCTCTGCCTCGGCTTGGCGGCGCCGTTCGTGTTCACCCTTGGCTATGCCTGGGTGGATACGTTCCGGCCGCAGGATATCGCCTTCATTATCCTCAATCAGGCCCCGGTCGCGATGATCATGGGCATCGCGGCCGTCGGAGGCTATTTCGCCCTGGACCTGCGGTCGCCGCCACGCCTTACACTGGGCTCGGCACTTACCGTGATGATGGCCGTCTGGGTCACTGCCACGATGATCTGGGCGGAAATGCCAGATGCAGGCTGGGGAAAGTGGAACTGGGCCTTCAAGACGGTGTTGTTTTCGGCCTTTATCCCGCTGGTGATCCGCTCTCGCGTGCAGATAGAGGCTTTCGTGCAGACTTATGTATTCTCGCTGGCGGCGAACTTCGTCCCATTCGGGCTCAAGGTGCTGATCTCTGGCGGCGGTTATGGCCGAAATCTTGGGCTTGAGAGCGGCAACTCCAATCTGGCGGAAGGCGGCCTGTTGTCGACCGTGTGTCTGATGGCCATCCCGCTCGCCCTGTACCTGGGCCGGAACACGCAACTTCTGCCACGGTCGCGCTTGGTTTGGCTCGGTTATGCCGGCTTGGCTGGCTTGGCCCTGGTGACAGCACTTGGCACCGTCGAACGCAGCGCGCTCGTTGGGCTAGTGGTGCTAGGTCTGTACATGTTTATTCGATCGCAAAAGAAGTTGGTGTTCGGGATATGCCTGGTTGCGGTAGCGATGGTGATTGTTTTCCAAATTTCGGACTCCTGGAGCATCCGGGCCGACACCATGTTGCACCCGACGGAGGAAGACTCAGCGCTAACGCGAATATTGGTATGGAAATGGACGTTTGGCTATGCCCTGACCCATCCGTTCGGGGGTGGTTTCATGGCGTTCCTTGTCAGCCGTATCGAGTATCCGGGCGGTGGGGTTGTCTTCGGCCGCGCCTTCCATAGCATCTATTTCGAGGTGCTCGGCGAGCAGGGGTGGGTTGGATTGGCGCTGTTTTTAGGGGCGGCCGCGTGGACATTCTTTACCCTTATACGGCTGGCGCGTCGCACCCGGAAAATCCCGCACCTTGCCTGGTGTGCCGACATGTCCGACGCCTTGCAGAGTGGTCTGATGGTGTTCCTGACAGCAGGTGCCTTTGTCGGCATCGCGTTTCAGCCGGCGTTCTGGTATTTCGTTGCGATGGGCGTCACTCTGAGAGAGTATGTGCGCCGTGTCGAGGAGCCCGAGGCCCCTCTGGGCTGGCGTGCGGCACGGGCGCTGCCGGAGTTGGCGGCCGCGCCCGCGACGACGCGGTCCTGGCGCCATAGGCCGGCCTGGGGTGACCCCGCGCGCTAGCAGGTGAAAACGACGGAAGATGGCCATTTGCGTCATTGGTGGTGGAATTTGCGACAGAGCCCGAGTGCCTTTCCGGACGTGAGACCAACACCAGCGTCGTCGCCCGTGGTGGCCGAGCGTAGGCCGCTTTTTGCGTACATCGATTGCATGCGCGGATACTCCATACTTCTCGTTATCACTTGCCATCTGACATCACTGCTGTCCGGTTCGTTGAGGCAGGATTTCTTGAAAGTCACCGCCACATAAGGGATTTTGGTAGTTCGTTGCTGGGGCGGATTTGATCTCGTGACGGCTCTCCCTGACGATTTGGCGGGGGGGCCAGGCCATGAACACCGGCAAGACGCTATTCGCGCAACTGATGGATTTTCTGCCGTGGAGCACATTTGACCGGATTGTTGCGCGCTACAATGGCAATCGCGCCGTGCGGACGCTGCCCTGCACCGCACAGTATCAGGTGATGGCATTTGCCCAGATCACCTACAGGGAGAGCCTGCGGGACATCGAGGCGTGCCTGGCGGCGCAATCGGCCAAGCTCTACCACATGGGTTTGCGAGGGCCGGTTCGCCGCTCCACGCTGTCCGACGCCAACGAAGCCCGGGATTGGCGCATTTACGCCGAGTTTGCCCAGCGGCTGATAGCGCAGGCAGGCGACTGTATGCTGACGACGATCTGGACGTGGATTTGCCCAGCACCATATACGCGCTCGATTCGACGACTATCGACCTGTGCCTGTCGGTGTTTCCATGGGCGCATTTCCGTTCGACCAAGGCGGCGGTGAAGATGCACACGCTGCTGGATCTCCGCGGCAACATTCCAAGCTTCATCCACATATCCGATGGCAAGCTGCACGATGTTCATGCACTCGATATGCTGCTACCGGAACCTGGCGCCATCTACGTCATGGATCGTGGCTACGTGGATTTTGCCCGCCTGCATGTCCTGCATGAGGCTGGCGCTTTCTTCGTAACCCGGGCGAAGTCGAATCTGGATGCCCATCGGGTCTATTCGGCGCCAGCAGACCGAAGCGCTGGTGTGATTTGCGATCAGACCATCGCTATGGACGGTTACCTCACCCAGCGACATTATCCCGCGCACCTGCGGCGCATCCGCTTCAAGGACCCGGAGACCGGAAAAACGCTGATCTTCCTCACCAATCAGATGACGCTGCCGGCTTTGACAATCTGCGCCCTCTACAAGAGCCGCTGGCAGGTGGAACTTTTCTTCAAGTGGATAAAACAGCATCTGCGCATCAAGTGGTTCTACGGCACTTCTGAGAACGCGGTGAAGACCCAGATCTGGATCGCGGTGTCAGTCTACGTGCTGGTAGCCATCGTCAGGAAGCGACTCCGGCTGGAGGTGTCACTCTACACATTGCTACAGGTCTTTTCGGTCACAGTATTCGAGAAAATGCCGATCCAGTCTGCAATTTTGGCAACACCTGACCGATTTGACGATACCGACGACAGCAACCAATTGGAACTATTCACTTTTTGACCGGACAGCAGTGTCAGCGCGTATCTGTTGCATTTCGCTATTTTGCAGTTTGTCCGTTAGCGTTGCGGGCCACCCACATGGCACCGATCACGCGATCTGTGATCCTGTATAAGGATGATGCAGGATAGCGGATTAACGCGGACCTTCGCGTTGCTACCCGGTGCCAGGTGCGTCAATCGCCGTGGCAACCTTCCAGTTCCACGGCAGCAGCGTGGCGAGCTGGTGCAGTTTGGTACGTCCCGCCACGATGCGTTGCAGCACATCGGTCAGCCAGGCCAGTGGCTCGACATCGTTCAGCTTGGCCGTCTGGATCAGCGTGGCGATGATCGCCCAATGGCGCCCGCCGCTATCGGCGCCAGCGAACAACGCATTCTTGCGCCCGAGAGCCATCACCCGTTCATTCTGCCCATGTCGGGCAAGAACTGGAAGTCCATTACCGTTGGCACCCCTATTTCCGGCGCAAGGTTCTGGTTCGGCGGGTAGAGCAACGAGCAACCGGCCAGTTTGTACTGGTTGAGGGTCCGAAGGGCAGCATCATCTGCGTGGCGGGTTGGATGTTCGATCCTATCGTGTGTGCGACGATGGCGGTAGGAGTGCTGCGCGTTGATCTGACCGCGTTGCTGGAATTGAAGCGAGCGTTGATAGAGGCTGGCCTGGCCCGAAAATCTCCGAGCGATAGTGGATTTGTTCGGGAGAAAGACGATGAAGATCCGGACTTGCCGACGACAATAACGCCTCGGCAGATGAGCCTGCTGTTCGACGACAACCGTCTCGTCGGACTGGAAGTATTCGAGCGAAGCAAAGTCGCCACGGCACTGGCGCAGATACTGATGCTGGCCGCGGGCATCCGGGTCGAGGAGCTTGACGATGACAAGCTCTGAGCCGATTCCCCCGGCTGTTCTCAAGAGAAAGGCGGTGGTCTACGTCCGCCAGTCGTCGCAATCTCAGGTGCTGACCAACCTGGAGAGCAAACGACGCCAATATGATCTGGTCGAGGTCGCCCGCGAGCGCGGCTTCGTGGATGTCGAAGTGATCGACGACGATTTGGGGCGATCGGCCAGCGGCACCGTTGCCCGGCCCGGGTTCGACCGTCTGGTTGCGTGGCTCTGCGCTGGCAAAGTCGGGGCTGTTCTGTGCTTTGATGCCTCAAGGCTCGCGCGGAACGGCCGCGACTGGCACCATCTGCTCGAACTGTGCGGACTTGTCGAAGCCCGGGTTATCGATCTGGATGGTGTCTATAACCCGTGCCGGCCAAACGACCGGCTTCTTCTGGGCATGAAAGGCAGCATTAGCGAGTTTGAGCTGGGTGTCCTGCGGGCGAGGATGATAGATGCGGCTCGGTCCAAAGCCGGCCGGGGCGAGCTGCGGATATCCGTCCCCTTCGGCTACATCTGGCACCGCGAAGTCGGGCTTGGTCTCGATCCGACCAACGTCTGCAAGAGGTGATCCGCCTGATTTTTGCTCGGTTCCGAGAACTCGGTAGTGCGCGACAGGTACTGCTATCAATGGCAGCCGATGGAATCGACTTCCCACGACCGTCGGACGAAGGCCGAATGACCAGCTTCGAGTGGAAGCCGGTCAGGTATCGGAACGTCATCACTATATTAAAGAACCCATTCTACGCGGATGTGTACGTGTACGGCAAAAGCGAGAAGTGGTACCGCCCTGGTCGATGGGCGAGCCCGCAGGAGCTATGGGCACAGCAAGCCTATGGGCACATGGGAGGTGATGATCAAGGATCATCATGAGGCCTACATCAGTTGGGAGGAATACGAGCGCAACCAGCGACAGTTGGCCCTCAACGATTATCGCCACGCGGAAGGGGCGAAGTCAGGCCGAGGCGGCCGGGCGTTGCTGTCGGGGATGATGACCTGTGGCCGATGCGGCCGGCGCCTCAGCGTCGCCTATACCGGCAATCCACAAAGCCGGCCGGTGTATCGCTGCGACAGGCCGAACCTTATGATGGGGCTGCCACGGTGCATGACCTTCGGCGGCCCGCGGGTCGACGCTGCTATCGCGCGAGAGATTTTGCGGGTTGTGCAGCCGGCAGCGATCGAAGCAGCGTTCGAGGCGGAGCGGATGCACCGTAAACAGCAGGAGGACCAGCACCGGATCCTGGATCTGGAACTTCAGCAGGCCCGCTACGAAGCCCGGCTGGCAGAACGGCGCTACGCGGCATGCGATCCCGACAACCGCCTCATCGCCGCGCAATTGGAGAAGAACTGGGAGCAAGCACTTCGGCGGGTCAACGAGCTCGAGACGCGCCAACTCGCTGAGCAGCCCTCGTCTATAGAGGTCGCTCCCGATGCCTTCACGGACTTGGCGGACAACCTGTCGGTAGCCTGGAACGCCGCGGGAGTTACGATGCGTGCGCGTCAACAACTCCTGAGAACATTGATCGCCGATATCGTCGTTGATGTGGACGACAAGGCGCGCGAGGTCATCCTCACGATTTATTGGCGCGGCGGTCAGCACTCTGAATTACGGGTACGTAAGCCACAAACAGGTGAGCATGGTTGTGCAACGGCAGAAGATGCGTTGGCAGTCATGCGCAGCATGGCGGGCCGCTGGTCAGACGAACATATAGCGGCCTCACTCAATAGAATGGGTTTGCCAACCGGCCAGGGTAAGACCTGGACCGCGCACCGCGTCTCCTCGGTTCGGCGCGTGCGCGGGATTTACGCATACCGCTCAGCGGAGAAAGGCGGCGAATGGCTCACGATGACCGAGGCGGCGAAGGCATTGGAGGTCACCAATCACGTGGTACGGCGCCTGATCAGGACTGGTGTGCTGCCTGCGGCGCAAGTCGTAGCTGGTGCGCCTTACCAAATCCGTGCCGACGACCTTTCCGCGCCGACGGTCAAAGCAGTGGTCGCCCGAAAGGGCCGCCCGTGTCGCACTGATGATGCGAGCACAATTCCAATGTTTCCAGAGGCTTAAAGAAGGAGTGCG
>CAVXNH010000055.1:0-54249 GCA_963762885.1 uncultured Alphaproteobacteria bacterium | reverse complement strand
TGCTGTCCGGTCAAAAAGTGAATAGTTCCAATTGGTTGCTGTCATCGGTATCGTCAAATCGGTCAGGTGTTGCCAAAATTGCAGGCTGGATCGGCATTTTCTCGAATACTGTGACCGAAAAGACCTGTAGCAATGTGTAGAGTGACACCTCCAGCCGGAGTCGCTTCCTGAAGATGGCTACCAGCACGTAGACTGACACCGCGATCCAGATCTGGGTCTTCACCGCGTTCTCAGAAGTGCCGTAGAACCACTTGATGCGCAGATGCTGTTTTATCCACTTGAAGAAAAGTTCCACCTGCCAGCGGCTCTTGTAGAGGGCGCAGATTGTCAAAGCCGGCAGCGTCATCTGATTGGTGAGGAAGATCAGCGTTTTTCCGGTCTCCGGGTCCTTGAAGCGGATGCGCCGCAGGTGCGCGGGATAATGTCGCTGGGTGAGGTAACCGTCCATAGCGATGGTCTGATCGCAAATCACACCAGCGCTTCGGTCTGCTGGCGCCGAATAGACCCGATGGGCATCCAGATTCGACTTCGCCCGGGTTACGAAGAAAGCGCCAGCCTCATGCAGGACATGCAGGCGGGCAAAATCCACGTAGCCACGATCCATGACGTAGATGGCGCCAGGTTCCGGTAGCAGCATATCGAGTGCATGAACATCGTGCAGCTTGCCATCGGATATGTGGATGAAGCTTGGGATGTTGCCGCGTAGATCCAGCAGCGTGTGTATCTTCACCACCGCCCTGGTCGAACGGAAATGCGCCCATGGAAACACCGATAGGCACAGGTCGATAGTCGTCGAATCGAGCGCGTATATGGTGCTGGGCAAATCCACGTCCAGATCGTCGTCAGCATACAGTCGCCTGGCCTGCGCTATCAGCCGCTGGGCAAACTCGGCGTAAATGCGCCAATCCCGGGCTTCGTTGGCGTCGGACAGCGTGGAGCGGCGAACCGGCCCTCGCAAACCCATGTGGTAGAGCTTGGCCGATTGCGCCGCCAGGCACGCCTCGATGTCCCGCAGGCTCTCCCTGTAGGTGATCTGGGCAAATGCCATCACCTGATACTGTGCGGTGCAGGGCAGCGTCCGCACGGCGCGATTGCCATTGTAGCGCGCAACAATCCGGTCGAATGTGCTCCACGGCAGAAAATCCATCAGTTGCGCGAATAGCGTCTTGCCGGTGTTCATGGCCTGGTCCCCCCGCCAAATCGTCAGGGAGAGCCGTCACGAGATCAAATCCGCCCCAGCAACGAACTACCAAAATCCCTTATGTGGCGGTAACTTTCAAGAAATCCTGCCTCAACGAACCGGACAGCAGTGATTCTCTGTGTAAATCTGTGGCTTTTTTCCCCTATCCGGTTAGCACAGGTTATGCCACTCAGGATTGTCAAGTCAGAAAGCCAGCCTTGCGTGCCTGTTGGATGAGGTTATCGAGAATGTCGGCATCCATATGTGGTGCCCATTGCCCGTACCTCATTTTCGGCACTCGACCATCGGAATAAGCGACCTCGTGCCAATAGGGCAGCCAGGCAGTTTTACGCCGCGCCTGGTCGAGCAACTCGCCGATAACAAGGAACGGACGGAAGATAACGGTATTCCCATCGTCATCCTTCCAATCTGGAGTCCATTCGGGTCTGAATACGCCAATAACCTTGCAGGCGAATACTCCGGCCCCCAAGGCAAACGGAAACGTCGCTTCGAGGTATCGTTGGGAACCGCACTGACATAGGGGTGGCTCGCCCATTGCACGATTGTTTAATGCGTCGAAGAGACGGCCTGCCCATTCTTTTGCTTCGCATGATGCACATACGACATAGCGTTCAGTCGCCATCACTCCTCCACTTTCATCGTGATTCACTCGCGGCAAGTGCGTTGCGATCGCGCAGCGCCCAGACCTCGGGTGTGTCGATGGCCGGCGGCGGCAGACAGGTGCACATGCTTGCCATTTCTTCTTGGTAGAGGTCCTCGCGACGCTTGGCCTCGGGATCGGGTAGTGCGGGTGGTTGGTCTTTCATTAGGTTAGTTATAATACCGGACCAGGTTAGTGTCAAGCACGCGTTGCGGCGGTTGCCGCAGTGCCCGCGCGCCCACGTCGTGGCCGCCCTCGTCACGTCATGGACCGCCGCATGCCGGCCATTGACGCCTTGCCGTTATTGCGCGGCATCGACTCCTGCCGCGCGCCGCAACTCGGCAGCGCAAGGCCAGTACCGCCGCTGCGCCGCAATGTCTCACCAGGCTGTCGAAAGCGTTGCGAAGCACGGTAAAGCCCACGCCCCGATCCCTGCCGGCACCGCGGCAAACCGAAGCCTTCCTGGTAGACTCTTGCGACCCTTCCTGCGAGTTTATGAGACTTCCGGCTTGCGGCCGCACCGGCCCGACCCGCGCTTCCCCTCCGGAACGGCAATTCCACGGCGTGCCCCCGCGGACGTGTGGGTTGTCGGGCCGCCCGCGTCCCCCTAACGTGCGCCCGCTACCCGTCCTCCCATCGCACCGCCGAACTGTCACCGGCCCACAGAACCGCCACCCGTTACCTTCACGCTGCTCCCGAACCAACGGGCCGTGGCGCGAGGCACCCGTCACCCCACCGAGATGAGAACCCGCATGGCGTCCTTGAAATCCACGACCGCAGCCCTCGCCGCGCTGTTATTGCTCGAGGGATGTGTCCAACAGCCGCTGGGCCCCACCGTTCAGGTGATGCCCGCCCCGGGCAAGCCGTTCGACGTGTTCCAGCAGGACCAGGCGGTTTGCAAGCAGTACGCCGACCAGCAGACCGCCGGTGGCGCGCAGCAGGCCAACAACCAGGCACTGCTGACGGCCGGAATCGGCACGGTGCTTGGCGCCGGATTGGGTGCCGCGATCGGTGGTGGCCAAGGCGCCGCGATCGGCGCCGGTGCCGGAGCAATCACCGGCACGGCCTATGGCGCTGCTCCGGCCGGGTATGCCCAGATGAACCTCCAGCAGCGCTATGACGCGTCCTACTCGCAGTGCATGTACGCGCACGGTGATCAGGTGCCGGGCTACCAGCCGGCACCGCCGCCTCCAGGCTATGGAGCGCCGCCGGGCTACGGACAGTCTCCGGGTTACCCGCCGCCCCCGCCTCCGGGTTACGGACAGCCCGGCTACTATCCGCGGTAAGCCCGCTTCCTCCCCCGTGCGGCACGCGGGGGAGTGGCGAGACCAGCGCCACTGCCACACACAGATCGCACGCCCGCAGCAACAACAGAGCAGTGACCGGCCCCGATCAGTTAGGGCCCGCCGGAACAGGCCACCACCTGCGCCGCGTTCAGCACGTTGTTCGACGACGTTGCCAGCAGGATGGCGACCACACCCGCATGGCTGGAAACCTCGGCCCATACCGTGCGGCGCCAGGCTCGGCGCGAACGGATCGATATCAGTTGCGCCGGCGATTGTCGCCAGTGTGTCGATGCCCGCGGCAGGCCCAGGAAAACAGCCCAAGCAGCATTTGCAGAATTGGGGGCTGGCATGGTCATGCGCGGTGTGCTCGGCCGGCTCCGATTTTGAGCTGATTTCGTAATAAACGTTTGTCGCTTGTGCAGCGGCGAATTTCCCCCGCCTTTTTTCGCCGGAAAACCCTGCCGCTTTGCCCCTCAAACCATGAGCATTTTCGGACAGGGTTCGTGACCCGCATTACCGGTTGTGCCCTCGATCAGGATATTTATTGTAGCGATACGGCGGCAACGCCGGAACAGTCCTGCGAGATCGACGGCAGGCAACCCTGGTGGAGGCGATGATGCAGTTTTTGGCAAGCCATGGCTTGGGCATGCGGCGAGTTCTTGACCGGATGCGCGATGCTCGGACTGGCAACGATCGGTGTCACCGCGGCGCCCCAGCAGGCCCATGCCTGGTGGGCAGGCGGCGGCGGCGGCTGGTGCTGCGGCGTCGGAATCGTGCTGCCGCCAGTGGTCATCGCTCCTCCGCCGGTCTACGCCCCGGCCCCGGTTTATGCGCCGCCGCCCGCCTATGGCCCCGGCTACGGCTACGCCCCGCCGCAGAGGGTCTGGGTTCCGGCGCATTGGGAAGGCGGCTACTGGGTGCAGGGCCACTGGCGCTAATCCGCCCCGGCAAGCTGGTGTTCTGACTCGGACGGATCGATCCCACGTCCAATCCCGTCATTGCGAGCCCGGCGCAGGCCGGGGGAAGCAATCTCCCCCGAGACTTCCCGCTGACTCACGCGGCAGACTGCTTCCCCAGGCCTTCGCCAGGGTCGCAATGACAGCGGGACGCCCGGCACGCAGCATTAAAGTCGTAACTCCGGCAACTCGCGAATCCCCGCATCGCGGGTTAGGGATACCTCTCTGACTGAACGACCAGGGGTGCTACAAGGGCCGGATGACAGCGGATCTGGCAGGAACGCGGAACGTTCCCCCACATGGCGGCGTCGCCGGAACGGTCTATCAGACGCGTGCCTGGGGCGTGTTCGTGGGCATCGCCATCCTGCTGAACTCCGCCGCACTGGGCCTCATTGCGAGTCTCGCACAGGGCGACCCCCGCATCGATACCTTCGAAATTATCGACAAACTGACCCTGGCCGTCCTGATTCTTGATTCCGCGCTCTGCATCGTCGCCAAGCGCAGCCGCGTGCTGACCAACGGCTGGGACCTGTTCGATATCGGCGTCGTCGCCATCTCGCTGGTTCCGCTGCTGCAAAGCCTGGCCGCGCTGCGGGCGTTCCGAGCCATCCGGCTGCTGCGCCTGGTCGCCATCGTGCCGAATGGCCGCGCCACCGTCGATGCCCTGTTTCGCGCCATCCGCAACATGGGCGCCGCGGCCATCATGATGGGCATCGTCTTTTACATCTTCATGATCATCTGTACCACCTTCTTCCGCCAGGTCGATCCGGACCACTTCGGCGACCTGGGCATATCCGCGATCAGCCTTTACCAACTGATGGTGTTCTTCGGCACCGACAGCGATGTGACACATCGCGTCACCACGGAAATCCCGTGGAGCTGGCTGGTGTTTGTCCCCTTCACCTTCCTCGCCAGCTTCACCTTGCTCAACCTGGTGATCGGCGTCTTCGTCTCCGCGGTGGATGAAGAGTTGAGACGGGAAATCAGCGATGAAAACGCCGAGCTTGTGCGTATCGAACAAAAGGTCGATGCTCTGGCGGAAAGTATTGCCGAACTGCTGAACCGGGTTCGCTAGCGCACCTTGCGCCCAACAGCGGGGGCCGCCCGTCGTCCAGCGCTGGAGATGTCGCCATGAGGTTGCCCACGTCGATATCCCACACCCTGATGCTGGGTCTCGTCGTCTGCGCGACGCTCACCGGATGCAACGAAGCTGGCCCGATCTCGATCGATGAAGGCCGGATGCGCTACAACGATGTCATCGAGCACACCGCGCAAACCCAGCTCCTGTTGAATTTGATCCGGGTGTCGCAGAACCGCTCTCCCTTGTTCATCGACGTCACCGAGGTCGATGCGTCCCTCTCGGTCTCCAGCTCCCTGAGCGCCTCGGTGGTCGGTCTCGGTATCGCCAAAAAAAGCGGCGCGTTCAGAACCGGCAGCATTACCTCGGGCGGCGTGGGCGCCGCGGTGGGCTATTCGGAAAGTCCGACCATCCGCTACATCCCCTTGCAAGGCCAGGCCCTGGTCCAGCAACTCGCGTCGCCGATCTCCATAAATCGCTGCCGCAATTATACGACGCCGACGTACCGCTTCCGACCTTGCTCGACTTCACCGTCGATCGTCTGACGCCCGGCTATTACGACTACGGCGCGGCGCTGAATCTGATCGGCCAACTCGACTGGCTGGGCGCGCTGACCATGTCCACGGCAGCCAGCCGAGGCGGAGACGACGAACCAACCGGCGGAGGACCCGCCCGGAAAGCCGGGATCGTCGTGCAGACCGTGGCGCCGACCCCGAAACGACACACCGCGCTGGTGCTCTATCTGCAACCCGGCAGCCTGAGCTGCCGCGATACCTTGCTGGCTGCCCGCCACTGGGCAGAACTTCTCGAAATCTACGCGTCAGTGCGAACCGAAGCCGAAAATGCCAACCGCAAGCCGCTCGATACCATGCTCGACGCCGTCGAGAAATGCGACGGCGACCGCTTGGTCACCCGGCCTCCGGTCCGCTCCATCGCACTGCGCACGCTGCTCGACGCGCTGGACAAAGTTCCCTCCATCGAACTCCGCACCGAGCCGCTAAGGGAGCCGCCCGACACCAGGCGACCCGACCACGTCCCCGACTCGGCGCCGTACCTGCGCATGCGATCCGCCTACGGCATCTTCCGTAGCATCGAAGTGTCGGACTACGGCCCAACCGAACTGATCGACCTCGTCACGCCCGAACAACAAGCCGCCATCGCAGGCGCGGCCTGGGATTATAACGAACTGTTCCACCTTGTTACCTATCCCGAGTACTGCCCGCCCGGTCACCCGTTCAATGCGCAAAAATGCAAGGAGCTGGGTGAAATCTACCAATCGCAACCGCCCGGTGTCCTGAACGCGATCGATCGCCGGATCTGCGATCACGGCCGCTACATCGCCGACCTCGCCGAGCGCAATCCCACCGATGCCGCACTCCAGGACAAGCTGCACCGATGGACCGATTACTGCGGCCGCTACAGCTACGCCAACAGTGGTGTGCCGGATGAGACGGTTGCCCCGCCACCGCTGCTGACCATGAGCGAAAACGACACGGACGCGCCGGTATCGGTCCACGCGGAACGCCGTCAGCAGGAACGGCTGCTGCGCAAGCAACGCCGCTACATACTTATTGTGTCGAGCCCCTATTTGCCGCCCAGCACCTTCGCGTCGGTTCAGGTCGATGGGACGTACTACTACATCGCCCAGGACGATGTGATCTCACAACGGAATTTCCGGCTGTTGCAACTGATCAGCATCATGGAATCCGTCGCCCCGGCCCCGCCGCTCACCCCCACCGTCAGCGTCGGCGGCCATTGATTAAGAAACGCCTCCCCCTCCCCTTGTGGGCGGGGGTCGGGGGAGGGGTGCGCGCCGCACGGTACCTCTCCCCCATGAAGAGCGGCAGGACCTTGTTGTGAGGCGCGCAACCCCCTCATATCAACCCGCCGAACGATTGATCCTCGACCGCTTCGCACGGACCGCCTCCAACCGTCATGGCCGGCCTTGTGCCGGCCATCCACGCCTTTTGTCGCGTGCACGAAGGCAAGGCGTGGATGGCCGGCACAAGCCCCGGGACAAGCGCCCGGGGCCATGGGCCGGCCATGACGGTTGGAGGCGGTCCGTGCGAAGCGGTCGAGAGCAATCGTTCGGCGGGTTGGTATCAGACCACCCGCCCGGTATCCGGCTCCATCAGGTGCATCTGGTTCAAATCCGCCGTCAGCGGCAGCATCTCACCCGGCGCGGCATGCGTCGCCGGATCGACGCGGGCGCACACCGGCTCGTGGCCGATGAAGAAATGCACCATCGTCTCCATGCCCATCGGCTCGACCACATCCACCGGCAGGTCGACACGCGCCCAGCCAGGCTTGCCGGTCTCGTGGTATTCAAACAGATGCTCTGGCCGCAGCCCCAGGATCATGTTGTGACCCTTGTGCTTGCTATAGCGCTCCACCCGCGCCGGCGGCACCGGCAGCACGATCTGGTCGGAAATCCGCACCGCCAGCCCGCCACCCGCACCGTCTTCCACCCGCACCGGCAGGAAATTCATAGCCGGCGAGCCGATGAATCCCGCCACGAACCGCGTCGCCGGATGGTGATACAACTCCTGCGGCGAACCGACTTGCTCAATCACCCCGCCGTTCATCACCACCACCCGGTCGGCCAAAGTCATCGCCTCCACCTGGTCGTGCGTCACATAGACCGTGGTCGTCCGTACCGTCTGGTGCACCTTCTTGATCTCGGTGCGCATCTGCACGCGCAGCTTCGCATCCAGGTTCGACAGCGGTTCGTCGAACAGGAACACCTTCGGGTTGCGCACGATCGCCCGCCCCATCGCGACGCGCTGCCGCTGGCCACCCGACAGCGCACGCGGCTTGCGCAGCAGCAGCGCCTCGATGTCCAGGATGCGTGCCGCCTCGTCCACCCGCCGCTTGATCTCGTCCTTCGGAAACTTCCGCAGCTTCAACCCGAACGCCATGTTGTCGTACACGCTCATATGCGGGTACAGCGCGTAGTTCTGGAACACCATCGCGATGTCGCGATCGCGCGGCGGCACATCGTTGACGATGTCGCCGCCGATCCAGATTTCGCCGGCGGAGATCTCCTCCAGCCCCGCGATCATCCGCAGCGTGGTTGACTTGCCGCACCCCGATGGTCCCACCAGGACGACAAACTCTTGATCCGCGATTTCGAGATCGATGCCCTTAACCGCTTGCACGCCGCCTTCATAGGTCTTGACCACCTGGCGGCAGGAGACTTCAGCCATTGTCCTTCGGTTCCCTCGATTAGTGTTTGGGGGCTTCAGCCCTTCGTCGCGCCAGCAGTCAAACCGGCCACGTAGTAGTCCATCAGGCACGCATAGATGATGATCGGCGGCAACGAGGCCAGCAGGTTGGCAGCCATGATCTTGCCCCACTGGAACACGTCGCCACGGATCAGGTCGGAGACGATGCCCACCGTCAGCACCATCTGGTTCGATGTATAGAGATACGCCAGAGGATACAGGAACTGGCCCCAGGCGACGGTGAACGCGAAGATCGTCGCCGCAATGATGCCCGGCATTGCCACGGGGATAAAGATCTTCCACAGAATTTGCAGGTAGCCGGCGCCGTCGATCAGCGCCGCCTCATCCAGCTCTTTCGGGATTGAACTGAAATAGCCGATCATGATCCAGGTGCAGAACGGCACCGCCAGGGTCGGATATAACAACACCAGGCACCAGTAGCTGTTGATCAGGTGGATCCAGCCGACGATCTGGAACAGTGGCAGGAACAGCAGCGACGGCGGCACCAGGTAAGTCAGGAACACGCTGGTGGACAATGTCTGGCTGCCCCAGAACCCCATCCGCGCCAGGCTGAACGCCGCAAGGATCGAGATCGTCATACTGATGCTGACCGTCAGCACCGTCACGATCACCGAGTTCAGGTAGTAGGTCTGGAAGTTCGGATAGGTGATCAGGTACCAAAAATTCTCCAGCGTCGGATGGTGTGCGTACCAGGGGTTACCGCTCTCCGACGATATCTCCGCCGAGGACTTCAGGCTGGTCATCACCGTATAGAAAGGCGGCGCCAGGAATATCACCACAAACACGGCCAGCGCGGCGTAGCTGCCCCACAGCGCCCACTGGCGCTGCCGGTGCAGGCTATGGCGGTGCGCAGCGTGGCGTGCGTGCGCCGATGAGATCGTCGTCGCACTCATGCCGCGATCTCCTTGGTACGCCGGGTCACACCGCGCAGCACGAAGAATGCAGCGAAGGCGAGGATCGGGAACATGAACAAGCTGTCCGCCGCGCCGAGCGGAATGTCGCCCGACTGGATGCCGACCTGGAACGCGTAGGTGGCGAACACATGGGTCATGTCCTGCGGCCCGCCGGAGGTCAGGATGCGCACGATGTCGAAATCGGCGAAGGTAACGATCAGGCTGAACAGCACGGTGATGGCGATGATGTTGCGCATCATCGGCAGGGTGACAAAGAACAGCTTCTGCACAGTGCTGGCGCCGTCGATCGCCGCCGCCTCATACAATTGCTCTGGCACCGACTTCAGCGCCGCCAGATACATGATCATGAAGAACGGTGTGCCGAACCAGATGTTGACGGTGATGGTGCAGGCGCGCGCGATCCAGCCGACGCCAAGCCAGGGCACATTCGCAAAGCCGAACTTGTTGAGGATCCAGTTGAACGCCGAATAGGACGGATCGAACATCCACCACCAGGTCAGCGTGGACAGCGCCAGCGGGATCACCCACGGCACCAGCAACAGGCCGCGCCAGACTCGCTGGTTCTTGCCCGTCAGGTTGTGCATCAGATGCGCCAGGATGAAGCCGATCAGCCCCTTGAACACCACCGCGGTAATCGCAAACAGGCAGCTTTGGAAAATCACCAACTGGAAGGTGTGCCGCTTCAGCAGGAAGGCGAAATTGCCCAGCCCGACAAACGCGGTCATCTTCTTGTTCAGCATGCTGAGGTAGATCGCGTAGAACGCCGGATAGACCACGAACCCGGCGACCAGCAGAATCAGCGGCAGGCACAGCAGGAACGCCGTCGTGGACTTGCGTTGCGCCAGCTTCTTCATGCTGCTGCGCGGACGCGCGACGGCCCCGGTGGGCGCAATCGCGCCAATCGGAACACTACTACCATCAGCCATCGCGACCTCCCTTCCGCTACCGGTTACGGGCCGCCAGGAATTGCACCTGGCACCGCCCCGCCCGGATCAGCGGGTTAAATCCTTCCAACGCATCCGTGGCCCGGGCCATTGCCCGCACCACCATTCGGCCGTCCCGCGGTTCCGCCAACGTCGCCGGCAGCGTCCCGTGGCCGGCCCGAACCCGGCACGCAAACGCGCGCCGCGGCCCCGAAGCCGCAGCGCCATCCTGCCGTGTAACCGCGTACCTGGAAAGCCGCACACCATCTCCCTCGCCTGCCGGGCCCAATTGCCCGAAGCGGCCGCGAAACCTTGCCCTGCGACGACCGAAGGCCGCCGAACCAGCCGCTCACCTGCCATGGGACGCCAAAAGCCCCGCGGCTGTTCCAGCCAGCGCGATTTCTTTGATTGCAACCTACCTACCCTGTGCCGCGCCGAGACGCAACGCCGCCCTGAACCTCTCCCGCGGGAGCGGGAGAGGTCGAGGCGCTTCTTGCGCCGAGGGTGAGGGTGATCGGGTCGACACGTAGCGCTTGCTTCGTGTCGCCCGCCCCACCCTCGCCGCCTCGCGTCTGAACCACGCCCGGCAAAGCCGGAAGTGATAGGCAAGATCAGCGACTAAAGCCCTCCAGCTCGTCCTGCGCCCAGGCGATCACCTGCGGGATCGTCTGGCCTTCTTTCAACCGCGCCATGATCTGATTATGAATCGCGCGATTATAGATCTGCACCGCAACGTCCGGCGCAGCCTCGGCCGCGGCGAGGCTGCCCTTCTGGTTCAGCGACGGCCGGTTCGGGTAGTTGTAAACCGTGCCCTTCGGCGGCTCGACTTCCGCCCAGACGTTGAAGTCCAGCATCCCCTTATACGGCGGCAGATCGTAACCGCTGCTGGCAACTTCGCGCTGCTCCACCTGCGGCCGCTCCATCAGGTAGGCAACCAGCTCCTTCGCCGCCGACTTGTTCTGGCTGAACTTGAACAGCCCCCAGAAATAGCTCAGCGTCGGCACGAACCGCCCCTTTGGACCGGCCGGCGCCCCGAACGTCCAGCAATCCTCGGCAACCTGCGGCGCATCGCGCTTCGCCACCGCCCACGCCGACGGCGGATTGAAGATCAGCGCGCTCTTGCCCGAAATCAGCGCCCGGTTGTTCGAAGCGTCGTCGTAGCTGACCGCATCGGCCGGATAGAACTTCACCAGCTTCTGCGCGAATTCCAGCACCTGGTGCATTGCGTCGGACTTCAACTGGATCGTGCCCTCGGCATCGATCAGCGTCGCACCATAGGCCTTGAACAGCGCGCCATGCGTGTCGGTGGCATCGGTATTGCCGCCGCCGCCCATGCCGAGACCGAACGTCATCCCGTCCTTCTGCGCCTGTTCTGCGTATTTCATGAACGCTTCCCAGGTCCAGCCATCTTGCAGCGCGTTATGCTCCTCCTTCGCCGGGTACATCGCCTGGATGTCGAGCCCCTGCTTCTTGAACCAGCTTATCCGCGCGCAGGGCGGCTTGGTCTGCGTGCCGGACGTGGTCGGCACCGCGACCCAATGGCCCTTCGCCTTCGCCAGGTATTCGCAGGTCGGATCGGCCGCGCCCGCCTTGGCGATGATGTCCTTCATCAGGTCATCGACCGGCTCGAGCTTGTCGGCAACGTTGTAAACGTCCCAATTGAAGAATGCCAAGACGTCGTGCCCGGTACCCGCCTGCGCCTCGGCCACGCCGGTCAATTGCAGCTTGTTGCCGGTGCTGGTAATGAAGTCCGCCTGCACCTCGACCTTGTTCTTCGCCGCCCAGGCGTCGACCTGCTTCTGCATTTGCTCATTGGCGCCGGGCACCCAATGGTCCCAGAAGCCGATCGCCACCTTGCCGGCCGCGCCGGCGGTACGGATGTGAACCAAGGGCAGCGCGCTCGCGGCCGCCCCCAACTGCAACGCCCGGCGGCGTGAGATACGCTTCGTACTGCTCATGACTTCTCCCTCTGGCGGCAAGGCCGCAACGTGATTCCAACGTCCGATCGTCCAAGCCGGCGGTTGCGATCCGCCGTTGCGCAACGTCGATCAGGCTCCCCGGCGAAAAAACCGGGAAGCCTGACTGTTGCTTTGGGACCGGACCCTGATCCGGTCGAGCGCCCGGAAAGAGACGTTACGCGAGCCGCATCGACGCGGCCGCGCCTCTTCCCGGCCAATTACCTCGTAAAGCCTTCCAGCTCGTCCTTCGCCCAGGCGATCACCTGCGGGATGGACTGGCCGCTTTGCAGCTTCGCCAGCATGGTGGACACGGTGCCGCGATTGTACATCTGCACCGCGACATCGGGCGGCGCCGACATGCCAGCGATATTCGGAACCGCCCCGTGGCTCTTGCGGATCGGATAGTTATAGACCGTCCCGGTCGGCGGTCCCACCGTCTTCCACACCGGGAAATTCGAGCATGCTGTCGAACGGCGGGATGTCATAGCCATCGACGATATTGCAGCGCGCCTCCACTTGCTCCCGCTGCAACAGATACGCGATCAACTCCTTCGCCGCGGTCTTGTTCGGGCTGAACTTCCACAACCCGAGGAAGAACGTCGAGTATGGCACAAACCGCCCCTTCGGTCCCTTCGGCGCGGAGAATGTCCAGCAATCCTCGGCAACCTTCGGCGCATCGCGCTTGGCAACCGCCCAGGCCGATGGCGGATTGAAGATCAGCGCCGAGGTTCCCGAAATCAGCGCGCGATTGTTCGACGCATCGTCATAGCTGACGCTGTCCGCCGGCAGGAACTTCACCAGCTTCTGGCCGTATTCCAACGCCTGCTTCACCGGGTCGGAATCCACGATGACATTGCCCTTGGCATCCACCAGGTCGGCGCCGAACGCCGAGAACAGCGCACCGGCGAAATCCACCGAGTTAGCCGTGGTGCCGGTGCCGATGCCAAACGTCATCTTGGCCTTGTGGCAGGCCTCGGCAGCCTTCAGGAACGTGTCCCAGGTCCAGTCCTGGCCTTCTTGTGTGTTCACGTCCTCAGCCGGATACATCTTCAGCACGTCGATGCCGGCGGCTTCCTTCATGACGCTGATGCGCGCACAGGGCGGCTTGTTCTGCGTGCCGGAGCTGGTGGGTATCGCCAGCCAGTGATTCTTGATCTTTGCCAGATACTCGGCGACGTGGTTGGTCGGACCGTACTTCGCCGTCAACTGCTGCATGACGTCGTCGAGCGGCTCCAGGTCGTCGGCATGGTTGTGCACCTCCCATTGCGGGAATTGCTGCACGTCGTGCCCGGTCTTCGCCTGCGCTTCGGCGGCAATGGTGAGGATGTTCTTCGACCCCATCGAGGTGATGAAGTCGGCCTGCACCTCGACCTGGTTTGCCTTGCCGAACGCCTCGCACTGCTGCTTCATCACGTCGTTGCCGGCGGGAACCCAGTGATCCCAGAAGCCGATGGAAACCTTGCCCGCCGCATGCCCGGTGCGGATGTGCACCAGCGGCAGCGCCGCGGTGGCAACGCCGAACTTGAGTGCGGATCGGCGTGAAATCTGTCTGGGCTTTGTCATCGTCGTTTTCCCTCCCACAAGCGGCGCCTCCAAACGGCTGCACGGCGCATCTGATATCGCCCACGGTAAGGCCCAACTGGACGAGACGCAACGTCGCGTCATCGAAAACCTCTCCCGCCATGCGGGAGAGGTCGGCGCGCAGCGCCGGGTGAGGTACCGCGAGCCCCCACCCGACCTACCTTCTCCCCCCTCCCGTGCCGCACACGCAACGTGCCCAACTTCTTACAAACTACTTGCACCAGCTCTGACCCAATTACATTTAGTCACGTCATTACGATTGGTTACGCTTCTAGCGCCATCATTCACTTAATTCATTATTAATCCATCGCCACGACATTCCGCGTACGCCAGCACCTCAAAGGATCACACGCATGTCCGCCAGCAAGACCATCACCTTCTCCGGCAAGGGTCAGCCCGGCAATCTGCTCGATCCGCACAACTGGCATGGCGACGTGACGCCAGGCATCGACGATACCGCGCTCATCACCATGAACGTTGGTGGCCCGGTCAGCGGCACCTTCAGCGTCAACAACATGATGCTGCTGGGCACTGAAACGATCACCTTCACCGGCACCTCGACACCGCCGGTGTCGGCGCCTGCCAGGGCCTGATGGTGTGCGAAGGCGCCGCCGCGATCTTCGCGCCCGGGGCAACACTGAACGACGGCAACGTGCTGATCGTCGGCAACGATGCGGCCGGCACGCTCCGCGCGGCCGGCACTGGCTCCGAACACAGCGTCATCCACTCGGTGGACGCCAATCTCGGCAAGCAGGACGCCGGCGTCGGCACCGTCACCATCGACGATGCGATCTGGACCAACACCGGCCACGCCTATATCGGCGACGCAGGCACCGGCACGCTCAATGTCCTCGACAACGGTGTCGTCAGCTTCGGCGGCGACGTCGACATGGCAGCCGCCGAGGGTTCCAGTGGCAAACTGACCATCGCCGGCGGCGGCTCGGTCGATGTCACAGGAGCACTCAGGCTGGGCGGCGCAACGCTGACCGGCTTCGGCAACGCGTCGGTCAGCGTCGCCACCGGCAGCAGCCTTATTGTCGATCAGACCCTCGCGGTCGGTACCGGCAGCGAACTCGATCTCGCCGGCGGCACCGTCAGCGGAGGCGCTATCGGAGATTGCATCCGGACGCTGGCCGGCGGCGTCATCGCTGGCCACGGCACGCTGTCCGCGCCGGATGGCGTCGCGATCGAGGACGACGGCGCCATCCAGGCCTCCGGCGGCAAGCTGACGTGAATGGCAACGTCGTTGGTACCGGCACGATACAAATCAACTCAGACAGCACCGCCGTCCTCACCGGCAGCAGCCTAAAGCTTACCGGCATTGCCTTCATCGGATCGGACGCAACGTTATCCCTCGCACACGGCTCGAACGTGACCGCGGCAATTTCCGGCTTCTCGATTGGCGACGCGATCAACATGGCGAACATCGACGCCGTGTCATTCAACGCCCCAAAAGGCATCCTCACAATCAGTGAGAACAACGCGCAGGTGGAAACGCTCCACCTTGTCGGCAACTTCGCCGGCGACATGTTCGCGGTGCATCAGACTTCGGCCGGTGCGGTCATCTCCCTGCAGCATGTTTAGGGAACACAAGGCTGCCCAGCCCACCGTCATGGCCGGCCTTGTGCCGGCCATCCACGCCTTTGCAGCATCCACGAACGCAAAGCGCGGGTGGCCGGGACAAGCCCGGCTGACGATAGGCACGTCGATGCCTTCGGCGTTCGCTCTCAGTTCGTCAGATTATAGAACTTCGCGGCATTCTCGCAGGTGATCTTGTGAATTCGTCTGCCGTCAGCCCCTTGAACTGCTCGCTCGATATACTTCGTCGATTCCGGCCAGATCCCGTCCGTGTGCGGGTAGTCGGAGCCCCACATCAGCGTGTCCACCGTCATCAGGTTGTTGACGTTCAGCAGCTTCGGCCCGATCGGATCGAACTGGAACGTCGCCTTGCACTGCCGCTGCCAGTACTCGCTCGGCTTCAGCTTCATCAAATCCCGGAAGCGGTCCTCGAATTCGAAATCCATCCGATCCAGAGCATAGGGAATCCAGCCGATGCCGCTCTCGCCGAACGACACGCGCAACCGAGGATAACGCTCGAACACGCCGGCGCCGATCATCGCCGCCAGGATGTGGATCAGCCCCATCTGGAACGCCGACACCCCGGTGAACATCGCCGCCCGCCGCACCTGGCCGGACGTCATCTCGCGCGCCCGAGGCGGCGTTGTCGGGAAAGTGTGGAAATGCAGCGGCAACTGCACGTCGTCCACCGCCTTCCACAGCGGCTCCCAGCACGGGTGCCACATCGGCTCCATGTCCCAGGAGCATGACAGCTCCAGCCCCTTCAATCCCATCTTGGCGACGCGATGGATTTCCTGCACCGCCCACTCGACGTCGCCGTATGGCAGGCACGCGAGACCGATATGCCGATCCGGATAGTGGCTGCAGAAATCCTTCAGCCAGTCATTGTAAATTCTGAACATCTCCGCCGCGGCCTCGTGGTCCTGTAGCTTCGACGCGGAACCGAGGATGCCGAAGATCACCTCGGCATCGACGCCGTCGCGCTCCATGTCCTTCAGGCGGAGATGCGGGTCGCTGACCCGGCGGATGTCCTTCTGGCCGTCGGCGAACAGACCGGTCTCGGCCATGATGTCCACGCGGCGGTTCTGCCCCGGCACCAGCTTCGCGCCGGATGGCCCGACGCCGTTCTTCAGGCCGAACGTGGCGCCGGACTTGGTAACCCATTGCGGCCCGTCCGGTCCGTCCGCCACGAAGGGCATCCGGTCCTTCATCTCGTGCGAAGCCTCCGACGTGAAAAGGTCGGGCGGCATCCAGGGCATATCCAAATGGCAATCGGCCGAAATTCGGTTGTAGCGCATGAGCGTTTCCTTCTTGGACGCGGTTTGGACAGGGATCGGCGGAAATCGCAGTCGAACCAGCTTCGATCCGCCGCCTCGCCTTGGCAAGAGAGCAGGGTTCCGGGGCCCGCCTGATCACATGACGGTGTGCAGGCAGCGTGCTGCAGTGCAGCGCGTTTCTGTGGGTATGCCGATCTCCCGCATGCTGAAAACTGCCTGGGGCAAACTGCAAGCCACGCGAAAGGCCTCGCGTGAAGCGGCCGCGCACAAGGCCGCCGCACGCGACGTCGCGCAGAAACAGATCCTCATGCAGCAACTGGCCGAAACGCTGCAAGGCAACCGCCCGCGACACCGCAGGTAACCCGGCAAGAAACAGTCTCCCGTGTCATGGCCGGCGCAGGCCGGCCACCCACGTCTTGCAGTGCAGCCGAGGTCGAAGTCGTTGGTGACCGGCCTGCGCCGGCCATTTCATTCAGGGCGGGTCGGCCACGCCGGCCGGTGGTCAACTCACAACGACAGCTTAATGCCGCAGCGTCCCATGCGGCGGCCGCATGCCGGTCGCCGGATCGGCACGATCCAGCCAGAATGCTCGCAATCCCAGCACGCAGCCCGGCAACAAGTCCGCCGCGCGCTCCATCAATTCATCGAGAAATTCCTCCGACAGCCTGGCGTCGTTCAGGCCGATCTCCGGCTCCGACAGGCCGGCGATAATGCCGATCGGGATCAGCAGCATCGCTGTCTCGTCGTCGAACAATGCCGCCTCCCACGCGTCGGAGCGCAGCGCCACCGCCTGCATGAAGCCGACGGCCCAGTCCTCGGTAATGCTGTTGCCGGCCTGGTCCTGCCAGAACACGGGCGCATAACTCGGCGGCGTCGCACCGAGGTCTTCGGCGATTTCATTATAACGGCCAAGAATCGATCCGAGGATCGCCTCGGCTTCCGCCGCATCGGCGAATTCGGGCTGTTCCCCGCCCCATACGACCGGCAGGAATTCGCTCGGCATCACCATTTCCGGGCCGATCAGGACACCGGCCAGGAAGCCGTCCAGTTGCGATACATCCATGCATTCGGGTGGCGAGCGGTCCGACAGCAGGTACTCGTTCAGAGCATCGAGGTCGACCGGGCCGGGCTGCGAAAAGGGTGGCAGCATGTTGCGGTACTCCTGGCCGGTGCGCGGGATCTCCGCCGCCATAAACAGCTACCACGCGGACGCCGCCGCCGATAGGCATAGGAATACCAGGGCTCTCCCCTGGTCCCGCCAAGGGGCTTTGCCCCCTGGCCTTGTGTTGCGGCGGAACGAATGTCTAGAACCGCAGCATGTCCCCCAACTCCACCCGCCCCCTCACCATCGCCCCCAGTTTGCTGGCCGCGGACTTCGCTCGCCTGCGGGAAGAGGTCGCCGCGGTCGAGGCCGCCGGCGCCGACTGGCTGCATCTCGACATCATGGACGGTCATTTCGTCCCCAACATCAGCTTCGGCCCCGTCGTGCTGAAGTCGTTGCGCGCCCACACCAAGCTGCCATTCGACGTGCACCTGATGATCGAACCGGTCGATCCGTACGTCGCCGCCTTCGCCGAAGCCGGCGCCGACCATCTTCTGCTGCACCCCGAAGCCGGACCGCATCTGCACCGCTCCTTGCAGCTCATCCGCTCGCACGGACTGAAAGCCGGCGTGGTGCTGAACCCTGCCACACCGCTGCCGACCGTTGCATGGGCGCTCGATCTGGTTGACATCATTCTGGTGATGACGGTGAACCCCGGATTCGGCGGCCAGGCCTTCCTGCCGTCGCAACTGCCGAAAATCGCCGCGCTGCGCCGCATGATCGACGCCGCGGACCATCCGATCGCGCTGTCGGTGGATGGCGGCGTCACCCCGGCCACCGCCCGGCAAGCCATCGCCGCAGGCGCCGACACGCTGGTCGCCGGCACTTCGGTGTTCGCAGCCCCAGACTACCGCGCCGCCATCGCCGCCATGCGGGCCGCCGGCGGCAGCGGATGAGCGGCGCCTCGCCACGCCGCTGGCTGCGCGATGCCCGCCGCGCCCTGGCCCGGCTGCCGGCCCTGCGCATCAGCCGGATTCCCGACGCCCCTGCCCTCCCCGTCCGCGACCCCTGGCCCGGCGACCCCGGCCGCGGCGCCCGCCTGCTGAAGGGCGAGCTGGAACTCGGCGGCGCCATTCGCATCCTCAAGCCGGGCGCCTGGAACGACACCGCCGGCTCGCCGGTGCTACGCGCCGCGGCGCACAACTTCTCCTGGCTGCGCGACCTGCGCGCGCTGGGCACCGACGCCGCGCGGCTACGCGCCCGCGGCCTGGTCTCCGAGTGGATCAACGCGCCGCCACCCGATCCCGTCGCCTACCGCCCCGACGTGGTCGGCGCCCGCGTCGCCGCCTGGCTCGGCCACTACGACTTCTTCGCCGCCACCGCCGACGACGTGTTCCGCCAGCGGCTGATGGCGCGGCTTGTCTCCGACGCCCGCGGCCTGTCCGCGGCGCTGCCGGCCGAGGAACTCGACGCCAGAGCACTCACCGCGCTGAAAGGGCTGATCGCCGCCGCCGTCGCCCTGCCCGAGCACGCCGGCTTCCTCAACCGCGCCCTGCGCTTCCTGCCGCAGGAGATCGGCCGCCAGGTATTGCTCGACGGCTGCCACATCGAGCGCAGCCCCGCCGCCCAGCTCGCCGCCCTCCAGGACCTCACCGAAATCCGTGCCTTGCTCCAGGCCGGCCAGACCCAGCCGCCGCCCGCCCTGACCAACGCCATCGAGCGCATGGCCCCTGCCCTGCGCGTCATGCGCCACGGCGACGGCGGCCTGGCGCTGTTCAACGGCAGCAAGGAGGACACGCCGCCGCTGATCGACCTGGTGCTGACGCAAGCCGGGCGAGGCGGCCGCGGCCCGTCCGCGCTGACCGAGGGCGGCTTCCAGCGCCTGCAAGCCGGCCGCAGCGTGCTGCTGGTGGATTGCGGCGCGCCCCCGCCGGCGGGGGTCGATCGCTTCGCCCACGCCGGCACGCTGTCGATGGAGCTGTCGGTCGGGCGCGACCGCCTGATCGTCAATTGCGGCGCTTTCCCCGCCGGCCCGCCGGAGTGGCGTGACGCCGCCCGCGCCACCGCCGCCCACTCCACGCTGGTGATCGCCGACGTATCCAGCAGCGAGCTGCGGCCAGACGGCCTCGGCCACCGTCCCGTGACGGTCGAGGCGCAGCGGCAGGAGGCGAACGGCGCGCACTGGCTGGAGGCCAGCCACGACGGCTGGAAGCAAGTGTTCGGCGCGGTGCACCGCCGCCGGCTCTACATGGCCGAAAGCGGCGACGATATCCGCGGCGAGGACGCCGTGGAGGCAACCCTGCCGCAGCCCTTCACGGTGCGCTTCCACCTGCACCCCGACGTCACCGCCTCGGTCCAGCAAGACGGCGAGGCGGTGCTGCTGCGCCTGCGCAGCGGCGGCTGGCGCCTGCGTGCCGACGGCGCCCGCATCACGCTGGAGGAGAGCATCTATCTCGGCGGCCTGGAGCCGCGGCGGACCGAGCAAGTCGTGCTGACCGGCTACGCCGACGGTCCGCAGCAGGTGAAATGGGCCATCAGCAAGGTAGGCTGAGGTATCGGTCCGCCAGGCCCCCCGTCATGGCCGGACTTGTCCCCCTCCCCGTCATAGCCGGGCTTGTCCTGCCGCCCGTCATGGCCGGGCTTGTCCCGTCCCCCGTCATGGCTCGGCTTGTCCCGCCCCCCGTCATGGCCGGGCTTGTCCCGGCCATCCACGCCTTCCTTCGCTTCCACGGCACAGGCGTGGATGGCCGGGACAAGCCCGGCCACGACACTGACGACTCACTTTGAAGATCCTCGAAATCACCAACGTCGACTTCTCCCTGCGGCATTTCCTGCTGCCGCTGATGCGCGCCCTCCGCGCTCGCGGCCACGACGTCGTCGGGGTTTGCGCTGAGGGTCCCTTGCTCGCCGACGTCCGCGCCGAGGGCTTCCGCGTCATCCCCGCCCCCTTCGCCCGCCGCGTCTCCCCCCTGGCGCACTGGCGGGCTTTCAACGCCCTGGTCGCCCTGCTGCGCCAGGAACGCCCCGACCTCGTGCACGCGCACATGCCGATCAGCAGCTTCCTCGCCCGCCTGGCCGCGTGGCGCGCCGGCGTGCCGCGCATCGCCTTCACCTGCCACGGCTTCCTGTTCAACAACCGCGAGGGCGCCTGGCCCCAACGCGCCGCCAGCTTCGCCATGGAGTGGCTTGCCGGCCGCGTCACCGACATCTACCTCACCGTGTCTACCGAGGAAGCCGCGGACGCCCGCCGCCTCGGCATCGCGCGCCACGCCGTCGCCGTGGGCAACGGCCGCGATCCGGCGATGTTCCGCCCCGACCCCGCCGCCCGCGCCCGCCTGCGCGAGGCACTTGGCACCAAGCCGGATCGCGTCGTCATCGTCGCGGTGTCGCGGCTGGTGGCCCGCAAAGGCTACCGCGAGCTGGCCGCCGCCATGCGGGACGTGCCGGACGCCGAACTCTGGGTCGCCGGCGACCGCCTGGAGTCCGACCGCGGCGAGGACATGGCCGCAACCCTGCGCTCCGCCGGCCTGGGCGACCGCCTGCGCTTGCTCGGCTATCGCGCCGACGTTGCCGCGGTGCTGGCAGCCGCCGACATCTTCGTGCTGCCCAGCTACTTCGAGGGCCTGCCGATGTCGGTGATCGAGGCGATGCTGACCGGCCTCCCTGTCGTTGCCACCGCCATCCGCGGCCCGAGGGAGCAAGTGGTGCCCGATGTCACGGGCCTGCTGGTGCCGCCGCGCACGGTGGCACCGCTGGCCGCGGCGCTACGCCGCCTGACCGGCGATCCGGCATTGCGCGTCGCGATGGGAGAGGCAGGCCGAACGCGGGCACTGGACCTCTACGACGAAGCCAAGGTGCTGGCACGCACGGTGGAGTTGCTGGAGGCGTAGTGTTCTGACTTCTGACGGATCGACCCACCTCCAATTCCGTCATTGCGATGCCGGACAAAAAGCGTTAGAGTTACAACACTAGGACTGAGCTTTGGGGTGCATTCCGAATTGCTCGTCATGTAGCGCAGGTGCTACTGGCGTCTGGTATATTTATAAGAGAAGATCGCAAAGACGCAGAGATCGCGAAGTATCCTTCTTGGCGATCTCTGCGTCTTTGCGATCTTCTCTTATAAATATACCAGACGCGAACAACTCCTGCGGTGCCTGAGCGCGCACCAACAGGGGCGGGCCGTTCACCTGAACGGCCTTACCTCGTCAAATGCAGAAGGCCGAGCTTATACCAGCCTGCGGCAATAGTAACCTATGTGTCATGGCCGGGCTTGGCCCGGCCACCCACGACCTTTCCAGTTGCCATCAGCAAAGTCGTGGGTGGCCGGCCTTCGCCGGCCATGACACGGGTGAGTCGGCATCAATGCAGTCTGGTATTAAATGTGGACAGCTTCGCGGAGCTGATTCACCAGCCGCATGACCTCATCAATCCGCCCGTCGCGAATCAGTTCAGCCGGTGATGTGCGCACCAGCAGCTTCTGCGGGGCAAAAGTCCACTGCCGCACTTCGCTCGGTTCATAAATATCGGCGAGCTGATGGACGATGCATTCCGGTTCCGGCAATGTCTTGCACATCGCAGTCCGCCTTTGCCAACATCGACGACGCGCGCGATATGATATTTCTGGACCCAACGCGGCGTTGCCCGCACGCACCCTCGCCCTCCCGCACGTGGCAACAGAGTTTGGCATTTGCCTGACGAAAGCAAGCAAGCTTTTAACACGGAGACAGAACGAGAACCACGGAGCGCCACAGAGGCCGCGTGCGTGCCCCTGGACTGCATGGAAGGCACACGGCCTCGGTGGTCCTCCGTGGTCCTTGTTCTGCCGTGTTAAAAGCTTGCGGTGCTGCCCGCAGGCTCACGCGATCCCAGGCTTTTGCGCGGCATCCATCACGGCAAGTGGCGATAGCCCTGCCCGCCCCGCCGCATCGCCCGGTTGACCGCAGACCCCCAGGATTGCACAAGCCACACACCACCGGCCTTAAAATAACGTACCTCCGGGTCTTGTTCGCTACCCGTGGGTGTGCCAAACGGCCCCGCCTGCCGGCTCCATCGGCAGAACCCCACCCGGGCCCGTCGTCGGCCCAGTCGCCCCGGCATCCCCGCGGCGAAACGGAGAGAACTTCATGAAGGCAAGTCTCACATTGCTCGCGGCCGCATGCGGCCTGAGCCTGGCCACGTCTGCCGCCCGCGCCGAGGACCCGATCAAGATCGGCGTCATCGCCGAAACCTCGGCCATATCAGGCGTCGCCATCCCCAACGGCGCCAAGCTCGCCGCCGAGGAGATCAATGCCGCCGGCGGCGTAAACGGCCGCAAGATCGAGATTGTCGAATACGACGACCACAACTCCGCCGCCGACGCCGTCCGCGCCTTCCAGCGCGCCGCCGAACAGGACAAGGTCAACGCCGTCATCGCCACCTATATCAGCGAGGTCATGCTGGCGCTGGAGCCCTGGGCCGGCCGCCTGCACATGCCGCTGATCACCCCCGGCGCCGCCAGCAACGAGATCACCAGGCGCGTGCACGACGACTACGACCACATGAAATACGTCTTCCACGGCTACCTCGCCTCGACCCAGATCGCCGACGCGGTCTGCGAGAGTGGCAAGGACCTGCTGATCAAGCAGATGAACGCCAAGACCGCCGTCGTGGTCAGCGAAGATGCCGCCTGGACCATTCCGCTGGATGAGGAATACCTGAAGTGCCTGCCGGCGATCGGCGTCAAGGTGCTGGACCACATCCGGCTGTCGCCCGACACCACCGACTTCACCCCGATCTTCAACAAGATCGAGGGCGAGAAGCCCGACGTCATGATCACCGGCATCAGCCATGTCGGCGTGCAGCCGACGGTGCAGTGGCAGCAGCAGCAGGTGCCGATGCCAATGTATGGCGTGTCCAGCCAGGCCACCAGCAGCACGTTCTGGAAGGACACCAACGGCGCGGCGGACGGCGTGGTGTTCAACATGTTCTCAGCACCCGACGTCGCGGTGACGCCGAAGACCATCCCCTTCGCCAAGGCCTACCAGGCGAAATACGGCGTCGTGCCGGGCTACGCCGGCTACACCGCCTATGACGACGTCTACATGTGGGTCGATGCCATCAAGCGCGCCGGCTCCACCGATCCCGACAAGATCGTCGAGGCGATGGAGAAGACCGATTATGTCGGCACCATCGGCCGCATCGAGTTCCTGCCAAAGGACAACGTCTTCGCCCACGGCATGCGGATCGGGCCGGGCTATATCTCCGGCCTCATGGTGCAGTGGCAGGGCGGCAATCCGGTCACCGTCTGGCCGGCCGACGTCGCCACCGGCAAGTTGAAATTCCCCGCATTCATCAAGACCGGGGGCTGATCCTTCCGCGGCAGGCGGCGTCCCCGCCGCCTGCCGCATCGTCCTGCCTGACTGACAGGCGCACCCCCACGCGCGGAGCATCATGCGCGACCTGCAAATCCTGATCGACGGCTTTGCGATCAGCAGCCTTTATGCCCTCGGCGCCATCGGCTTCACGCTGATCTTCGGCGTCTCCGGCGTGCTGAACCTGTCGCACGGCGCCATCATGGCGGTGGCCGCCATCATCGCCTGGTACGTCGCCGGCGATCTCGGCGCCGGCTCATACGGCGGAGCCTTCGCCGGCATCGCCACCGGCGTGGCCCTGTCCTTCATCACCTACGGCCTCGTGGTGCGCCCGATCCAATCCTCCCGCACCATCGCGCACGAGGAGAAGGAAATCTTCGTGCTGACCGGCACGTTGCTCTGGGGGCTGATGTTGCAGGTCGCCGTCGCCTGGATCTTCACCAACAACCCGAAGACGGTGCAGCCGCTGGTTGCCGGCGTGGTGGAAATCCTCGGCGTCCGCACTCCGCGCAACGAGATCCTGACCGCGGTGCTGTCGTGGGCCGCCATCGGCCTACTCTGGCAACTCGTCCACCGTACCCGCGCCGGAAAGTCCTTGCTCGCCGCCTCGATAAACCCCCGAGGCCTCACCCTGCTAGGCTTCGAACTCTCCAACATCTACCTGCTGGTCTGGGGCATCTACGGCGTGCTGGCTGGCATCGCCGGTGTGCTGCTGGGCATGTTCCTCGGAGTCAGCTCCGACAATGCCGGCCTGCTGACCGCCAGCGCCTTCTCCATCGTGGTGCTGGGCGGTCTCGGCAGTGTCACCGGCTCGCTGATCGCCGCCTATGTCGTCGGCTACCTGGAAACCATCACCGCCTACCTGGTGTCCCCGTCGATCCGCACTGTGCCGGTGCTGCTGCTGCTGGTGCTGGTGGTCTACCTGCGCCCGCAAGGCCTGCTGGGGCGGCGATGAGCATAAACACCATCCCCCGTCGTCATGCCGGCTACCGGGTCAAGCGCCCGGTGGCCGGCATGACGGTGCGGTCGGCCGGCATAACGACGCGGCCGGCCGGCATGGCAAGAAAACCAGCCCCCGCCATGAGCGCCCACCGATGAAATCCCGCGTCACCTGGCTGGCGCTGATCGCCCTCGCGATCCTCGCCGTGCTGCCCTTCGGAGTCTCCGGCTACGTGCTCGGCCTGCTGACCCTGGCGTTCTACTACGGCGTCTGCGCCATGGCCTGGGACCTGCTGTTCGGCTTTGCCGGCGAGGTCAACTTCGGCCCCTCCTTCCTCATGGGCCTCGGCGCCTACGCTGCCGCCCTGCTGAACCACTACGCCGGCTGGCCGATCCCCGCCTGCCTGGTCGCCGGCGCCGTAGCCGCGGTGGCGGGAGGCGTCGTGCTCGCCGTCCCCGCCCTGAAGCTGCACGGCCCCTATTTCGGCCTGGTCACCCTCGTTGCCGTGCTGCTGCTGCAAAACGCCATCGTGCTGTTCGCCGGCATCACCGGGGGTGAGATCGGCCTCGACCTGCCCGACGTGCTGTCGATCAGCGACAGCACGAACTACTGGTACGCGCTCGGCTTCATGGCAGTCAGCGGCGCCATCCTGTTCGGGCTGTCGCGCTCCACCGTCGGGCTGATCCTGCAAGCGTCCGGCCAGGACGCCATCCAGGCCGCCGCACTCGGGTTCAACGTCACCAAGCACAAGCTGGCGGCGTTCTGCGTCAGCGCGCTGTTCTCCGGCCTCTCCGGCGCCATGCTGATCTTCTACATGGGCACCGCCTCGGTCGGCACCACGGTCGATATCGGCATCGGCGTGCAGATCATCATCGCCGCGGTGCTGGGCGGCCGCCGCACCATCCTCGGCGCGGCCTTCGGCTCGATCTTCCTGATCGTGGCGGGAGAAATCCTGCGCCCGCTGGGCCAGCTCTCCACCTTCGTCGTCTCAGCCATCGCGCTGGTGGTGATCCTGTTCTTCCCCGGCGGCTTCCTCGGCGCCGCCCTCGCCGCCGAGGCGCGCGAATGACCGCACCGCTGCTGGAAGTCGCGCAACTGACCAAGCGATTCGGCGGCCTCGTCGCCGTGAAGGACATCGGCTTCGCCATCCCGTCCGGCCAGATCCTTGGCATGATCGGCCCGAACGGCTCCGGCAAGTCCACCGTGATGAAGTGCATCATGGGGATCGAACAGCCGAACGAGGGCAGCGTGAAGCTCGACGGCGTGGAGGTCGCCGGCTGGCCGACCCACCGCATCGCCCGCGCCGGCGTCGGCATCGTGTTCCAGCACTCCCGTCCGCTGCACCGCCAGACCGTGCTTGAACACATCAAGCTCGCGCTGCTGCCCGACAGCCTGCTGAAGCTCGCCGCCGACAAAGGTGTCGAGGACCGCGCGCGCCAGGTCGCTGCGCGCGTCGGGCTGGACCGGGTGATGCACCGCCTGCCCAACACCCTGCCCTTCGCCGATTTGCGCCGTCTGGAACTCGCGAAAGCAGTGGCGCGCGATCCCAAGGTGGTGCTGGTGGACGAGCCGTTCGCCGGCCTCACCGCCGCCGAGGTCGCCGCCTTCTCCGAGCTGATCGCCAGCTTCCGCGCCGAGGGCAAGGCCGTCCTGCTGGTGGACCACAACGTCAAGGGCGTCGCGGCGCTGGTTGACCGCGTGCTCGCGATGTATCTCGGCGAGCATGTCGCCGAGGGCACCGCCGACGAGGTGATGCGCAACGAGACGGTGCGTGCCGTCTATCTCGGCGGCAAGATCGAAACCGCGCAGCGCCCGCCGCGGGTCACCGGCGACAGCGACCGTTTGCTCGATGTGCAGGGCGTCAGCGTCCTGTATGGCAAAGCGCAGGCACTGGACGACGTGTCGCTGCATGTCGGCGCCGGTGAGTTCGTGTCGGTCGTCGGGCTGAATGGCGCCGGCAAGACGACGTTGTTCAACGCGATTTCCGCCCTGGTGCCCTACAGCGGCACCGTCAGTTGGAACGGCGCCTCGCTGCGCGGCCGCAGTGCGGCGCAGATCGCCCGCGGCGGTGTCGTGCAATGCCCGGAGAGCCGCGAGTTGTTCGGCGAGATGAGTGTGCGAGAGAATCTCGATCTCGGCGGCCAGCATTTGAGTCGTGAGGCGCGCGCGAAGCAGCTCGACTGGCTGTTCGGCCTGTTCCCGATCCTGCAAGAGCGTCAGGGCCAGGCAGCCCGCACGCTGTCCGGTGGCGAGCAGCAGATGCTGGCGATCGCGAGGGCGCTGATGATGCAGCCGAAGTTGTTGATATTGGATGAGCCGACCCTGGGCCTCGCGCCGGTGATCCTGGAGCAATTGTCGAAAGCGCTGGAGACGCTGCGCCAGACCACCGACATCACGGTGCTGCTGGGCGAACAGAATGTGACGTTCGCACTGCCGCATGCCGATCGGGTGTACGTGCTGGAACATGCCCGCATCGTCTGGGAAGGCAGCCCCACGCGCTTCGCCGAGGAAGCCGGCACCGGCTATTTGTAATTATAGTGGCCGGTGTTTCCCGCGACACCGCAAGCAAGACTCAACGCAAATGCACGCAAAGGGCCGCAAAAAAGAGCTCGAAGGGACTGGGGACTCAGGGCTATCGCATTTGGCTCGCGATCCGAACAACGCCCGCATGGCCATTGCAGAGGCAACGCCGACTTGTCTAACAAAGCCGAAGGAAGGACAGGAAGCGTCACAAAGCTTACGTGCCATCCCCGGGTCCTGCCATCCACCGCGGTAACAGGAATCCTTCTTTGTGAATGCTTACCTAGTCTTCCCTCGGCTTTGTGAGACATTTCCTGCCTTCGGGCAGCACTGGCCCTGCCGAAACAGCTACGGCTCGAGCGTCCAAATGCCTTCGTCGGCAAATGCGATCGCCCTGTCCGGAGATCGACACCCAGTCGTGGGAGCTCCCAGCCGGGCAGATCGAGGCGAGCCGCCCCACCACGGCGTCCCCAGTCCCATTTGCGTCTCTTTTGCGTCCCTTTGCGTGCATTTGCGTTGAGTCTTGTTTGCTGCCGAGTGGCAACTACCAACAGGGGATTGCCCTGCCTCACCCGACGATCTCCCCGCTGTCCACGAACCGCACGCCCTTCGCGGACAGCCGTTCGCGTGCCTCGTCCAGCGTAGTGCGTCCCGCGCCCACAGGCAGCCCGATCCCGCGGCACGCATCCTCGATGACCGTCACGTCGTATCCCAGCATCGCCGCATCCTCCGCCGACCAGGCGACACAGAAATCGGTGGCGAGGCCCACCATGAACACCCGCCGGAATCCGCGTTGCCGCAGCCAGCCGTCCAGGCCCGTAGCCGTCGCATGATCGTTCTCGAAAAATGCCGAATAGCTGTCGAGCGCCGGCCGAAAACCCTTGCGCATGATCACCTCGACCCGGCGCAGATCCAGATCGCGATGCAACGCCGCATTGGCGCTGCCTTGCAACGCGTGGTCCGGCCACAGCACCTGCCGGCCATAGGGCCATATCGATCGCGTCATAAGGCTGCTTGCCGGGATGCGCGCTGGCGAACGACGAATGCCCCGGCGGATGCCAATCCTGCGTGGCGAAAGCATGATTAAATCGCATCAGCAGGCGATTGATCGCGGGCACGACCGCATCGCCCTGGGCGACCGGCAATTCGCCGCCCGGCATGAACGTCGGTTGTACGTCTATCAGGCCCAGGATGTCGGTCTCCGGATCGATCGGCAACGCCATCCTCCCTGGTCATCTGCTCTTGAGAATAGTATGGATCGCTCGATCATGCGGTCGTGCCGCACGATAGCCGGGGAAACCAAACAATGAAAATGCTACGCCTTCCGTTGCCGGCCCTGATCCTTGCAGCCGCGTTCGCCGTACAGCCCGCCGCCGCCGCCAGCTTCCGCTGGGCGAATGACGGCGACGTGGCCACGATGGATCCTGACATGCTTCAGGAGACCGTCCAGTTATCGTTCCTGGCCAATATTTACGAACCGCTGGTGCGGCACGACAGGGACCTGAAGCTGGAGCCGTCACTGGCGACGAGTTGGGAGCAAACCAGCCCCACCGTCTGGCGTTTCCATCTCCGCTCCGGCGTGAAATGGCAGGACGGTTCACCATTCACCGCCGACGACGTGGTGTTCTCCCTGCATCGCATCCAGTCGGCAACCTCGGCAATGCGCGCGCCGATGTCGATGGTGAAAGAGGCGCGCAAGATCGACGACCTGACCGTCGAATTCGAGACGCAGAACACGGACCCGATCCTGCCGCAGGAGGTCACCAACTTCCTGATCATGTCGAAGGCCTGGTGCGACGCGCACGGCGCCGACGAGCCGGTACAACTCGGCAAGGCCGACAACTTTGCCGTGCACAACGCCATGGGGACCGGGCCTTACCGGCTGGTTTCGCGCGAACCCGACCGCAAGACCGTGGTGGAGAAGAACCCGGCCTGGTGGGATAAGCTCCAGGGCAATGCCGATACCGTCGAATTCGACGTCATCGCCAGCGCATCCACGCGCGTTGCGGCACTGCTGTCCGGCGAGGAGGACATGATCTACACGGTCCCGCCGCAGGATATCAAGCGTATCGCGGCGGCGCCGGGACTGAGCATCATCCAGCACCCAGAGCTGCGCACCATCTATCTCGGCTTCGACGTCTGGCGCGACGAGCTGGCAAGTTCCGACATCAAGGGCAAGAACCCGTTCAAGGACCAGCGGGTCCGGCAGGCATTTTCGCTGGCGATCGACGAGGACCTGATTGCCTCGAAGGTGATGCTGGGACTGGCGCATCCGACCTGGCTGATGTGGGGCCCCGGGGTCAACGGCTACGATCCCAAGCTGGATGTCCGCCCCAAGCCCGACCTGGCGCAGGCGAAACAGTTGATGGCAGCAGCGGGCTACCCGGACGGCTTCAAGGTCGCGTTCGACTGTCCGAACGACCGTTACGTGATGGACGAGCAAATCTGCACGGCGATCAGCTCGATGCTGGCGCGGATCGGGGTGAAGATCGATCTGCTGGCGCAGACCAAGGCGAAGTACTTCGCGAAAATCCTGGCGCCGAAATACGACACCGACTTCTTTCTGTTGGGCTGGACCCCGGCCACCTATGACGCGCACAACGCGCTGTACAGCTTGCTCGGAACCCGCGCCGGCGGCCGCGGCGAGGTCAACGTCAGCGGCTATTCGAATCCGGTGCTGGACGACCTGATCGCGAAGATCGGCGTGGAGACGGATCAGGCGAAACGCAACGGACTGATCGACGATGCCGCGACACTGATACAGCACGATCTGCCGACGGTTCCGTTGCATCAGCAGGTGATTGTCTGGGCGGCCAAGAAGAGCGTCGAAGTAGCACAGCCGGCGGATAACTTCTTCCCGTATCGCTACATAACGGTGAAGTAAAACAACGCGCACGTAATGCCGCCTCTTCGTCGACGCCGACCGCCCCTCCGTCATGGCCGGCCTTGTGCCGGCCATCCACGCCTTTGCTTCGGCGGCCGAGGAAAATGCGTGGTTGCCCTACACAACGCCGACCATGACGCTTCGGGCGGCACGTGCCGTCCTGCCAATCCTTACGACGCTGGCTCCAAAGTTTCCGCCGGCACGAACGCCTGCCACCTTCCCGGCTGCTCTTGCTGTTCGCCATAGCCCTGCAAAGCGTCGGCCGCGCGACCTATCAGTTCGCTGAAACACACCGCCCGCGCGGTCAGCAATGCGTCCAATTCGGCGATGATCCGGGTCAATCCACCGAACCCGTCATGCATCACCACCGACAGCACCTCGACCGCCGATGCCCCGGCCAGCGCCATGCGCGCCACGTCGCCGCCGCTACGCACACCGTTTGTTCCAAGTAACGGAAACCCGGGCCCCACGGCGCCGCGACTCAGCGCCAGAAAGCGACAAACGATCGGCAGTGCCCAGCCGCCGCCATACGCCGCCGAGGTGCCCAGTACCGGTGCGAAGCTGTCCAGGTCCGGCACCATCGCCATGAACCGCCCCATCATGCACACCGCATCGGCGCCCGCCCGCGATGCCGCTAACGCCAAGGCCGGAAGGTTCGAGGACAGGCCCGTAAGCTTGACCCACAGCACCATCCCATCGGTCGCCGCCCGCACGCGCGCGACCAATTCGCCAAGCCGCGCCGGGTCGGTCTCCTGCACGATCGCCCCAGGCGTCGCCTCGGAGGCATGCGGTGCACCGACATTCAATTCGAACACCCGCAACCCGGCGCGCCGCGCCAGTTCGGCAATCGCCACCGCGCCATCCGCCCCGGCCAGCACCAGGCTGGCGGCGACGAAGCGCCCATCGCGGGCGGCATCGCGATCGATTGCGGCAATGGCGGCGAACCACTCCGCCGCATCGCGCTGCGCCAGTCCGGAACGGCAGAAGATCGACGCACCGTGCGGGACCTGATCATGCGCAGCATCGAGTTGCGTGTAATCCGCGCGATCAAGCTGACGACCGGCATCCGGCCGTTCATTCACCGATTTCGCGATGACGCCGGCCGCGCCGGCCGCCAACGCCGCGCGGATGCCCGCCTCGGTCATCACCGGTTCGCCGGAACCGCAGATCACCGGGTTGCGCAGCGCAAGCCCGCCGATGCGTGTCGCAAGACGATCCATCAGCGTCTCCCCTATAACCTCTCCCGCGGGAGCGGGAGAGGTCGAGACGCGTAGCGTCGAGGGTGAGGGTGATCGGGTCGGCACACTACGCTCTACCTGTTACGTGCCGACCCGATCACCCTCACCCTCGCCGCTACGCGTCTCGACCTCTCCCGCTCCCGCGGGCGAGGTTGATGATCCGGTCGATCGCCTGCAAATCCTCCGCGGTCAGCGCCCACGCGACGGCGTTCACATTCGCCGTCACTTGCTCCGGTTTGGTCGCACCGGCGATGACGCTGGACACCACCGGCTGCGCGGCCAGCCATCCGAACGCCAGCTCCAACAGCGTGTGTCCGCGTTCCCCGGCAAAGTCCTCCAGCGCCTCGACCACGGGCCAGTTCGAATCGTTGATGAAGCGGCTGCCATAGCGGCCGACATGCACCACCAGCCGCGCATCGGCGGGCAGCGGAGCATTGCGCCGGTACTTGCCGGTCAGCAGGCCGCTGGCCAGCGGGTAGTACGGCAGCAGCCCGAGACCGTAAGCCTGCATCATCGGAATCTGCGCCTGTTCCGGCCGGCGCATCAGCAAACTGTACTCGTCCTGGCATGACACGAACGGCGCCAGGCCGCGCTGGCGCGACGTCCACACCGCCTCGACCACCTGCCATGCCGCGAAATTCGAGCACCCGATGTAGCGGACCTTGCCGTCGCGGATCAGGTCGTCGAGGGCTCGCAAGGTTTCCTCGATCGGCGTCAGCGGATCGGGCCGATGCACTTGCAGCAGATCGATCCAGTCGGTGCGCAGGCGGCGCAGACTGTCCTCCACCGCCGTCATGATATAGCGGCGGGATGCACCGCGTTTGACCCCGGCCTGGTCCATCGGATTGCCGAACTTGGTCGCCAGCACGATGTCCTTGCGCCGCGCGCCAAGGATTTGGCCAAGAAACTCTTCCGATCCGACCGCATCCGGGGTCTTCTCGCGATACGTATCGGCGGTGTCGAACAGCGTGATGCCGACATCCAGCGCCTTATGCACCACCGCTTGCGAAGCAGCGAAGTCGATGCGCTGACCCAGGTTGTTGCAGCCCAGCCCAACCTGCGACACCCGCAAGCCGGACCGCCCCACCGAACGTTGCATCATCATGCATTTCTCCCAACACGCGATCCCCTGGCGGGTATCGTTCTGTCTATGCCGCCTCGTTCGGTCCCGTGTCCAACAGGCGCGAAAGTGTCGAACGCAAGCCATCGAGATCGCGTTCAATTATGCCCCACACCAAACGGTCGTCCACGCCTGCCTAACCGTGAGTGAGGACGTTACGAAAAGTAATGATGCGTGCCAGATCGGGTATGTTGCTCTCAAAACCCGGTTCGATACGGCGTAGCGCAGCGAAAGCCCCGCCCACGATTGTGAACTGACGTTCTACCGCCCACCGCAATACGTCATCTGCCAAGTGATCCGCGAAATCCTTGCCGGCAACCACCTGAGCAATCCGATCGGCTGCGCGCCGCGCATCCCACAACAGTCTGGCTGCCTGTACGCTGATCATTCCGTAACAAACAGAGTTTGCCGATGGGCCTCCACCGCGCGGCGAAAATACGGGTTCTCCAATGCGGAGTTGGTGACTATGTCCACGTCACGGCCGAATAGCGATTCCAGGTCTTGCTTCAGTCCAAAATACGCGTCCGCGTAGGCGCCGGGCGGCAGATCGTCGAATTCGACCAGCACGTCCAGATCGCTGCGCTCGGGATCGAAGCGGTCGGTCAGGGCGGAACCGAACAGGTCGAGTTGGCGCACGTGGTGGCGCCGGCATAAAGCACGCAGCGCATCCAACCTGGGCACCGAACCTGCGGACAGTTCAATCTGGCTCATGCGAGACAAGTGGCGGTTCCTTCGAGCAGACGCAACTCCCCTACGCCATCCATCGTCACACCACCCCCGCCTCACGCAGCCGCGTCACCTCGTCCGCGCCGACCCCGCACAATGCCCCCAGCACCTCTGCCGTATGCTCTCCCAACAGCGGCGGGCGCTGCACCTCCGCCGGCGATTCCGAAAGCTTGATCGGGCAACCGACCGTCTGGTAGGTGCCGCGCGTCGGGTAGTCCACGTCCACGATCATCTCGCGCGCGCGCAGATGCGGATCGGCCAGCACCTCGCCGGTGTCCTGGCAGGCGCCGCTCGGCACGCCAGCCTCGCCCAGCACCCGCATCACCTCGTGCTTGCTGCGCTGACGCGTCCAGGCAGCGACGATCGCGTTCAACGCCTCGCGATTCTCCCAGCGCCCGTCTGGCGTCTTGAAGCGCGGATCGTCCGCCAGCTCGGGCTGGCCGATCGCACCAACGAACGGCTTCCACATCTGCGGCTGCGCGAAGATATAAACGTAATCGTTCGACCCGCCCGGCGCGCACGGATACGTGGTTCCGGGGACCGTGCGTCCGAGCTGGTTGCCGTGGCGCGGCATCGGCCGCCCCGTGCGCTGATGATCGCGCAGACTGACGCGGATCAGGTTCACCACCGCGTCCTGCATGGAGACCTCGACATGCTGCCCCTGCCCTGTCGCGTGCCGCTGCTGCAACGCCGCCAGGATGCCGATCGCCATGTGCATGCCGGTGCCGGAATCGCCGATCGCCGGATACACGTAGGTCGGCGGATTCTCCGGAAAGCCGGTGACGCTCATCGCGCCGCCCATCGCCTGCGCTATCGGCTCGAAGCTCTTGAACCCGCTATAGGGGCCGTAGGTGCCGAAGCCCTTGATGGTCGCGTAGATCAGCCGCGGATTGATCGCCCGCAACGCTTCATAGCCCAGGCCCAGCCGATCCAGCGCACCCGGCCCGAAATTCTCCAGCAGCACGTCGGATTGCCCGATCACCTGCCTGAACAGCGCCTTGCCTTCCTCGGTCTTCAAATTCAGCGTCAGGCTGCGCTTGTTGGCGTTCAATATCAGGAAGAACAGGCTGTCGCTGTCCGGCTTGTCACGCATGTTGGTGCGCGCGACGTCGCCACCCTTCGGTTCCTCCAGCTTGATCACGTCGGCGCCAAGAAACCCGAGGATCTGCGCGCAGGCCGGCCCCGCCTGGTTATGCGTCATGTCGATGACCCGGATGCCGGACAGTGCCTGGCTCATGCTCGTTCTCCCCAGATTGCCAGCGTAACTCATCGGGATTTCGTGCGGGCGTCAACCGCGGCGCCGTGCCATGATCGACGCTGGGCCGCGATGCTCGGGTCACTCGATCCGGCTGAAGATCCGGGCATGGTCGGGCGACCAGTACACGGTCGAGGCTTTGCCAATCAGGTTCCGCACAGGGATGTACCCAATCGTCGCCATCCGGCTGTCCGCGCTGTTGTCGCGATTATCGCCCAGGACAAACACAGCGTCTGCCGGGACGTGAAATTCCGAGGTGTTATTGAATGGCCCGTTGTCGGTCGCCTGCAACACGGCGTAACGGCGGCCGTTGGGCAGAGTTCTCGACATACCGCTTGTACGACACGTGCATCCCGCCGTCGTCGGAGACCAACTCGCCAGCGGCCTGACGCGGGACAGGCTGCCCGTTGATCGACAACTGTCCATGCGTGAGCTGGATGAGGTCGCCCGGCAGTCCCACCAGCCGCTTGATGTAAGTCACCGACGGGTCGCGCGGGTACTTGAAGAGCACGACGTCGCCGCGATCCGGGATGACGCCCGGATCGCGGACATCCGCGACGATCCGGTCCCCGACAAGGATGGTGGGAAGGTTCGAGCCGGATGGTATCGAGAAGGATCGCCAGCCGAACGGCATCGCGACGGCCAACCCGATCGACAGGGCAATGCTGACGATGGCGGCAAGCCATGTAGAGCAATACCATACCGGCCGCGTACGGCCGGGATGCCGGCGCATTCGACGCGCGGCATCGACCGCCGTAGCGAGTCCGAATACGATCAAGCACGCAATCAGCCCGAGACCCGACACGAAGTAAATCGGGAGCGGCGGGACGGCGCGCGTCTGTAGCCGGATGCCAGCCACGAGGACGATGCCGATCGCGATCAAAATAACGCCGAGACGCCAGGACCGCGCGTAGATGTGACCGAGGCCGGGTATGACCATCGACAGCACCGCGCCCCACACGGCGCGCGGCCAGTCCATGCGCGCCGGTTCGCCGTCGGTATTGCCCATACGAGACCTCGCGCGCCGGAAGCATTAAAATTACGCCGCGCCGGATCGCACCGCAATGATGACGGAACAATCGTCGCGCTCGGCGCTGCGTGGTCTCGCCCGAACGTCCCGCGCCGGTGCCGCCAACCTGTTGCGCGACTCGCATGATCGGGCACATGCTGCCGCATAATTCACAAAACCGAGCGTTCCCGGGAGGAACCCAACCATGTCCGGCACCACAGCCACGCCCGCCTGGCAGGCCTCCGCCTTGACCGATGCAGAGCATGGCAAGCAACTCCGCCGCGCGGTGATCGCCAGCACCATCGGCACCACCATCGAGTGGTACGACTTCTTCGTTTACGGCACGGTCACCGGCCTGGTGTTCGCCAAGCTCTACTTTCCCAATTCAGACCCGCTGGTCGGCACGCTGAACGCCTTCGCGATCTATGCGGTCGGCTTCGTTGCCCGCCCGGTCGGCGCCGCGATCTTCGGGCATTGGGGCGATCGGCTCGGCCGCAAATCGGCACTGATCGCCACGTTGATGCTGATGGGCGTTGCCACCTTCCTGGTCGGGCTGGTACCCACCTATGACAGCATCGGCATCTGGGGCGCGATCATCCTGACCGCACTGCGTTTCATCCAGGGCGTCGGCGTGGGCGGCGAGTGGGGCGGCTCCGTGCTGATGTCGATGGAGTGGGCGCGCAGCAACAAGCATCGAGGCTTCGTCGCATCATGGCCGCAGTTCGGCGTCCCCTCCGGCCTGTTCCTGTCCAACATCGCCGTGCTGCTGTTCAGCACCCTGTCCGGCGACGGCTTCCTGATCTGGGGTTGGCGCATCCCCTTCCTGCTGTCGATCGTGCTGATCGCCATCGGCCTGTGGATCCGGCTCGGGATTCTGGAAAGCCCGGTGTTCAGCAAGCTGCTGGAAGAAGATCGCATCGAGGCAGCCCCGGTCGCCGAAGTGTTCCGCTTGCAGGCCAAACAGGTGTTTCTGTCCGCCTTCGCGCGGATGGGAGAGCAGGCGCCGTTTTATATCTTTACGGCGTTCGTGTTCTCCTATGGCGTCGGCACGTTGCATATATCGCGCGACATGCTGCTGCTGTCGGTGCTGACCGCCTCCTGCGTGTCGTTCATCACCATCCCGCTTGCCGGGCATCTGTCGGACCGGTTCGGCCGCAAGCGGATTTATGTGATTGGCACCTTGATGACCCTGGTGTTCGGCTGGATCTATTTCGCCTTGCTCAACACCGTCATGCCGTTCTGGATCTTCATCGCGATCGTGGCGTCGCTGATCCCGCACGATACGATGTATGGCCCGCAGGCCGCGCTGATCGCGGAGAGCTTCACCGGACGCGTGCGCTACTCTGGCGCCTCGATCGGCTACCAGCTTGCTTCTGTCATCGCCGGCGGCCCGGCGCCGCTGATCGCCACGGCATTGCTCGCGACCTATCACAGTTGGGTGCCGATCTCGATCTACATCACGGCCTGCTGTGTCGTCAGCCTGATCGCGGTCGCGATGATGACGGACTACACCAACCAGGACATTTCAGGCGAATACGACGCGCCGCTATCGCCGGAGTAATCCCGGCCACGGAAGCAGCGTGCCAGGTTGCCCGTACGCGTGGGCTTGCGCCTGCCGTGACAAGGCCGTACCGCCATGCAACGCAGCAGGAGGCACTGGCGATGTCGCAGCCCCACACCAGGCCGATCAGGTTCGCGGCGATCGGCCTGGATCACCGCCATATGTATGAAATGGCCGGCCGCCTGTTGGAACTGGGCGGCGAGTGCGCCGGCTACTGGACCGAAGGCGAACCGCAACCGCTCGCCGGATTCATCAAGCGCTTCCCGCACATTCCCCGCGTCGCCGACAAGCGGCGTCTGATCGAAGACCCGTCGGTGCAAATGATCCTCATAGCGGCGATCCCGGCCGACCGGGCAGCGATCGCCATCGAGGCGATGCGCGCCGGCAAGGACGTCGCGACCGACAAGCCGGGCTGCACCACCGCCGAACAACTCGCCGCGCTGCGCGCAACTGTCGCGGAAACCGGGCGCATCTGGTCGGTCAACTACTCCGAGCGGTTCGAGGTGAAGGCGGTAACGCGCGCGCTCGAACTGGTGCGTGCCGGAGCGATCGGACGCGTCGTGCAAACTGTCGGGCTGGGACCCCACCGGCTGAATCGCGCGCTGCGTCCGGACTGGTTCTTCAAGCGCGACCGCTATGGCGGCGTGCTGTGCGACATCGGCTGCCATCAGGCCGAACAATTCCTGACCTTCACAGGCTCCGCGGATGCCGAGATCGTCAGTGCCTCGGTGGGGAATTTCGCAAATCCCGGCGATCCCGGTTTCGAGGATTTCGGCGAGATGCTGCTGCGCAGCGATAGCGGCCGCGGCTATGTCCGGGTCGATTGGTACACCCCCGACGGACTGGCGAACTGGGGCGACGGGCGGCTGACGATCCTGGGGACCGACGGATATATCGAGTTGCGCAAATACGTCGATATCGCCGGCCGTCCGGGCACCGATCACCTGTTCCTGGTCGATAACACATCGACCCGCTACATCGATTGCAGCGACGCCGGCCTGCCGTACTATCCGAACCTCATCAACGACGTGTTCGACCGCACCGAAACCGCGATGCCGCAAAGCCACTGCTTCAAGGTGATGGAACTCGCGTTGCGCGCCGAAGCGACGGCAACGCGGCTGGGGAATCTGCTTCCCCTGGAGGCACACCGATGAGCAAGCGTTTCCGCGTAGCGGTGGTCGGCGCCGGCATCGGCGCTGCCCATGTCGAGGCTTATCGCGACAACCGTCAAGGCTACGAGGTTGCGGTGATCTGCGACCTGGATGCCGGCCGCGCGGCAAGCCTCGCCGTGACTGTACCGGGCGCCGGCACCGAGACGTCGTACAAGGCCGTGCTGGCACGCACCGACATCGACCTGGTGGATATCTGCCTGCCACCCTACCTGCATTTCGACGCGATCGGCGCGGCGCTGGCCGCCGGCAAGCACGTGCTGTGCGAAAAGCCGCTGGTCGGCTCGCTGGCTCAGGTCGCGCAGGTGATGCGTGCGGCAAAGGACGCCGGCCGCGCGGTGGTGCCGGTCTACCAGTATCGCTACGGCAACGGCCTCGCACGCCTGCGCCGGCTGATCGAGGCCGGTGTCACCGGCCGTCCTCTGGTCGCCAGCATCGAGACCCACTGGAACCGCCTGCCGGACTATTACGACGTCCGCTGGCGCGGCCGCAAAGCGACGGAGCTGGGCGGCGCCATGCTCGGCCACGCCATCCACGCGCACGACCTGCTGACATTCACGCTGGGTCCGGTGCGCCGCGTCTTCGCCAAGCTGGCCACGCGTGTCAATCCGGTCGAAACGGAAGACTGCGCCGCGGTCTGCCTGGAGATGGAGTCCGGCGCGCTGGTCACGTCCTCCGTCACGCTCGGCGCCGCCGAAGAGTTGAGTAAGCTGCGCTTCTGCTTCGCCGACCTGACGGCAGAGAATCCCGGTGTTCCACCCTATCGCCCTGCGGAGGGCGACTGGCGCTTCGTCGCCCGTGGAGCGCGCCGGCAGGACGAGATCGACGCGGCGCTGGCTGGCTTCGAACCGCGGCGGGAAAGCTTCTCCGGCCTGATCGAGGCGCTGCACCCTGCCCTGGCCGGCACCGCGCCCTGGCCGCTGACCTTGCAGGACGCGTATCGATCGTTGGAACTGGCGTCGGCGATCTACTACAGCTCGGCCACCAACACCGCGGTCGAACTGCCCTTGGCGCCAGACCATCCAGTGCGCGACGGGTGGGCGCAGTGGCTGGCGTAATACCAACCTGCCGAACGATTGACTCTCGACCGCTTTGCACGGACCGCCCTAACCGTCATGGCCGGCCTTGTGCCGGCCATCCACGCCTTGCCTTCGTGCACGCGACAAAAGGCGTGGATGGCCGGCACAAGCCCCGGGACAAGCGCCCGGGGCCATGGGCCGGCCATGACGGTCAGGGACGGCCGTTGTCTGTACGTCAATCGTGTTGCGGGCTGGTATAAGATTGATGCGAACCCTTTCCTGCCACGCAGGGTGACGCCGCGAACCGGATCAACGCGAGGTGCGGAACGCCGAGGGTCCCCAACCGTCATAGCCGGGCTTGTGCCGGCCATGACGAGGGAACGGATCGGCGTGCGGTCAATCGATTCGTTCATTGTTGCGCGTCGCCTTACTTTTTCTGCCGGCAGTCACCAACGCAACTCGATCTGGCGCCCCAACACCACCCGAACCGCGCCGCACTCTCATGACAGCAGCAGATCGATCGCAGACGCCACCAGCCGGCGCGACACCAGCACCGGACGCCCCGACGCCTGCTTCACCACCTGCCGCATCGCCTCGGAATAGCCGATGCAGTGCATCACGATGATATCGCAGTCCGCCAACGCCGCGCCGGCATCCCGCAGCGCCGCCTCGGGCTGCGCCACATAGGGCGAGGCCGCGGCAGCCTTGATCGCAACCCCGGGAATGCCGTGAAACTCGTCGATCTGCGCCGCATTCGGCAGCAGGATGCCGATCCGTTCGGCGCCATACGCCAGGCCCTGCACGAAATGATCGACCGTGTGCTGCGGCTCAATGAACGGCGTGCGCAGATCGAACCGGGTGAACTGCCCGGTGCACAGCAACACCAACAGGTCGAAGCCATCCGCGTCCAGTGCCGCCAGGATTGTGTGCAAGCGCCGGTCGATCGCCGGTTCCCCAGCAGCACCTCCCGTCCGTCACGCAGGCGGGACACCAGCCGTTCTTCCCCGCTCCGCGGCGCCAGGTCGGCGATCGCCGCATCGTCCAGCCCGTCCAGCGCCCCACGCTCTGTCACCTCGAACGGTGTCCGCGTCTGCGTCAGGATATCCGGCAGCACGTCGCTGCGCGGCGACTGACCGATGGTGACGAACGCAACCCGGTGCGGCATGGGATGGCTCCTGGCAGTCAATGCAAGCCAGCGTAGCGGCCTTTTGGAGTGCAAGACAGGGACGACGCGTGTCGCCGTTCAGCCCGGACAGTCACATGCCGCAAGATGCACGGCCAGCGCGGTCTGGAAAACAGATGCAAGTGGGCAAGTCGGTTTCGCGCGATAGCGGCCCATCTGCGTCGCACGCTGGGTCCCAACCGCGATGCGCGGATTTGCCATCAACCCCCGCTCGCCAGGCCAGCAGCGAGTGCACGGTCGCTCGGCGGACCCATGAGATCATCAATAATGACGGCCAGCGCGATACAGAAGAGACCGATCCCAACCGCCAACACCATATTCCGGGTCGCCGGCGGGGCATTAGCCGCGCGAAGAGCGAGAGACCCAAACAGTCGAAACCGAAGCATCTATCATACCGCCCTTCGAAGAAACCGTTTCACTAGCATGTGTGTCTGCCACGCGGCAACAGCCACGCGACGTTCTGGCAGGGCGGATCGTCCAACATCTGCCGAACCTCCCGGCAACTGACCTGTCCCGTCCGCGCGGATCGCGCTTCCCGCCCCCGATGCGGTGTCGGGTAAAGTCCGAACAATGTTGCTGAGTTGGCTTTAACTCTGCACAGCCGAGTAACGCGTAACACCAGTCGCCCGTGAGACTGACAAATGGACCGAGGCAGCACCGTCATGCCGGCCACCGGGTCAAGCCCGGTGGCCGGCATGACGAGGCAGGCGCCGCTCGAGAGCTGTATCGCCTATCTTGCCGCCACCCGCAGGGCGTCCGTGGGGCGGGTCATCGCAGCATCGATGTCTTCGATTGACCGGCCTTTGGTCTCGATGCCGAGAAACAGGAAGGCGAATGCCGCGAGCGCGGCCCAGAATGCCAGGAACAACATGGCTGGCAGAATGGCGTCGACCCTCGCCTCGGGCTTGATGAAATTCGACGCGCCGACGATCAGCGCCAAGCCGAGCGGACTGATGATTTTGCCCAGATTGCCGACCCCGTATCCGAGGCCCATGCCGCTCGCACGCAACCCCATCGGCCATACTTCCGCGAGATAGGGCGCGATGATCGAGTAAGAACCGCCACTGAAGAACGCGTGGGCCACCAGCATCAGCCAGAATACCGATACGGTTCCGATAAAGCCGTCGGCGAAATAGCCCGCAAAGATAAGGGTCGCGACTGAGCCGGAGCACGCCATGATCCCCGACCAGCGGCGACCCATCGCTTCGGAGAGGAATGCGCAGGTGACGCGGCCGACAAACCCCGCAAGACCAACCCAGATCATCAGAAACGATGCTTCGGCTGCGGTCGTGTGCAGCAGCAACAGCAGCAGGGTTGGCGCCCACAGGGCAAGCCCAACGCCGTTGGTCTGAGAGAGCGCCGTCAATGACACGAGCGCGACGCTGCGCGGGTATTTGAATAGTTCGCGCCACGGGGTATGGGGCGCCTCGGGCAGGGTTGCCGGCAGCTCTATCTCCGCCGGGTCGACTTGCAACGCCCAGGCGATCGACGCGCGTGCCTCCTCGCGCCGCCCGCGGCGAATGAGCCAGCGCGGCGATTCCGGGACCCAGGCGCGGATCAGCAGGGTCAGCAGCGCCGGCAACAGGCCGATGAGAAACAGGCCTCGCCAGCCGACGGCCGGCCCGAGATAGGCCCCGCATGTCGCACCCAATGCGCCCCCGATGGATATCGTGGAGGTCACGATGCCGCCGACCCAGCCGCGCTTCGACGACGGCACGAACTCCTGCACCAGCGGCAGATCGACGGCGATCAGTCCGGCCACGCCGATGCCGACAACGAAGCGGCAGACCGAGAGGAAAATCCACCCGTACTGGTCCGGCGTCAGCGCCATGATGCCGGTGGCAAGGGAAAAATTGAGCGCTGTCGCGATGAAGACCTTGCGGCGGCCAATGCGGTCGGCCATCCAGCCCCAGAAGAAAGCGCCGGGGATCGCGCCCACGCCGGCCGCGAGGAGAATTGTCCCGGATTCCAGGAAGGTCAGCTTCCAGGCGCCGACGATGAACGCGAGCACGTAGCCGATCAGGAAGAAATCGAAGAAGTCGAGCATGTCGCCGATGATCGCGGCGGAAATGATCTTCCACTGGTTCAGCGTCAGCGTCTTCTGCTGTTCGAGCAGTTGCAGCATGGCAGCCTCCCTTCGCCTGCGGTGACCGTGTCACCGGTGGCCGGCGAGCGCCTGTTCGGCGTCTTGATCGTCAAGGGTCGTTGTTCGCCCTCGGCGGTGCCCGCAACGCCAGTCGCATGCACGTCGCCACGCTAGCCCACCTGCGACGAACTGTCATGCGAATTGAAAATGCTGGAATGGCGCCGGGCCATTATTGCGCGCGCGGCGGCGGCGGGCTCGATAATGCCAGTGCGCAACGCGCCCGCGCGAGCCAGACCCGCCGGTTCGTCGAGGCGACTATCGTGGAGTAGCCGAAGACATCAGCCGGCAAGACGCCGCTTCCCGTCGCCCATGCGCGGATACTCCGTTTCGACGAGCATACGGTGGCGATGTTTGGCGAGCCATCGATGCCGGCCCGATCGCTCGCCCCAATCGCCGGAATGTCGAATGTCCGCTTGGGGCTCATGGGGAAACCAATGCTTCAATCGGTCGGGCAGCAACCCAGCGGTGTCATGGCCCGGCCACGCCACCTGGCCTCATCGCGATTGCCCGGGCTGGCCCTAGGTCCCCGCCCCCGCAAGCGCTACGCATCCGGTATGACCCTCCGCCCCCTTGCACGCGCCACGCGCGCGGTGCATTGGTGCGCCGCCGCATTTCGCCAGGGGCAACGGCTTCGCACGTCCGTTCGCCCGCAGACCTGAAGGACTGTGACCCATGCGCCTTGCCGTGCTGAAGGAGCGGCGCGTTTCCGAGACGCGCGTGGCCGCCGTGCCGGAAACGGTAAAGCGCCTGATCGCCCTGGGTCTCACCGTTGCCGTCGAAACCGGGGCCGGCGCGGGCGCTTCCATTCCCGACTCCGAATTCCTCGCCGCCGGGGCCGAGATCGCCCCCGACCCGGCCGACGCCCTGGCGGGCGCCGGGATCGTCTTCGCCGTGCAGGCGCCGCTGCCCGAACAACGCGCACTGATCCCGCGCGGCGCGCTGCTGATCTGCATCGCCAATGCCTTTGCCGAACCGGACCTGGTCACCAGTCTGGCGCAGGCCGGCATCGACGCCGCGGCCATGGAATTGCTACCCCGCATCACCCGCGCCCAGGCGATGGACGTGCTGTCCAGCCAGGCCAACCTCGCGGGCTATCGTGCCGTGATCGAGGGCGCGGGCGCCTTCCAGCGCGGCTTTCCGATGATGATGACGGCCGCCGGCACCGTGCCGCCCGCCCGCGTCTTCATCATCGGCGCCGGCGTCGCCGGTTTGCAGGCCATCGCCACCGCGCGCCGGCTCGGCGCCATCGTCTCCGCCACCGACGTCCGGCCGGCCGCGAAGGAAGAAATCAAGTCGCTCGGCGCCACCTTCGTCGGCGTCGAAGACGAGGAAACTGCCGGCCAGACCGGCGCCTATGCCCGCGAAATGAGCGATGCGTTCCGCCGCAAGCAGGCCGAGCTGATGGCCACCACCATCGCCAAGAACGACATGATCATCACCACTGCCCTGGTGATGGGCCGCAAGGCGCCCACCATCGTGACCCAGGCGATGGTCGACTCGATGCGCCCCGGCAGCGTCATCGTCGATCTGGCGTCCGACGCCGGCGGCAACTGCGAGGCAACGAAACCCGGCGAAAGCTACGTGACGCCGAACGGCGTGCGCATCCTGGGCTGGAACAACTGGCCCGGCCGCATCCCGGTCGCCTCCTCCTCCCTCTACGCCCGCAACCTGCTCACCTTCCTCACCACCTTCTGGGACAAGGACGCCAAGGCGCCGAAGCTTCCGGAGGGCGACGACATCGTCAAAGGCGTCATGCTCACCCGAGGCGGCGCCGTCGTGCATCCCAACTTCCTGCCTGCCCAGGCAGCCTGATATGGCCGCCGCCTGAGTCCAGTCGTCCACAGCCTGATTTGCCCACCGCCTGATCCTGCGGAGACCGCCCCCATGAACCCGTCCCAGTTGGCCGACGAAGCCGCCCGGCTCGCCGAACGCGCCAACGAGCTTGCCCAGCACGCGCAGACCCTCGCCGGCGGCGTCGCCGCCGTCGCCCCCGAGGTCGAGCCCATCGTCTTCTTGCTCGCCATCTTCCTGATGGCCTGCTTCGTCGGCTACTACGTGGTCTGGAACGTTACCCCGGCGCTGCACTCGCCGCTGATGTCGGTGACCAACGCCATCTCCTCGGTGATCGTCGTCGGCGCCATGCTGTCCGCTGGGCTGGGCACCAATGGCTGGGCCATCGCCTTCGGTTTCATCGCGGTGACCTTGGCCAGCGTCAACATCTTCGGCGGGTTCCTGGTGACCCATCGAATGCTGTCGATGTTCAAGCGTCGGCAGTAGGGACACGCAGCCATGTCCGCCAGCCTGACCTCACTCTGCTACCTCGTCGCCGCCGTCCTGTTCATTCTGGCGCTGCGCGGCCTGTCGCATCCGGAAACGTCCCGCCAGGGCAACCGCTTCGGCATGATCGGCATGGCCGTCGCAGTGGTCGCCACGCTGGCACATCACGGCATGAGCGGCGTCGGCTACGGCCTGATCTTGCTCGGCATCGTCATCGGCGGCTCGATCGGCGCGGTGGTCGCGCACCGCATCCAGATGACCGCGCTGCCGCAGCTTGTCGCCGCGTTCCACTCGCTGGTCGGCCTCGCCGCGGTGTTCGTCGCCGCGTCCGCGCTGAACGCGCCGGAGGCGTTCAGCATTGGCGTGCGCGGTGCGATCTATACCGAGAGCCTGATCGAGATGTCGATCGGCCTGGCGATCGGCGCCATCACCTTCACCGGCTCGCTGATCGCCTTCGCCAAATTGCAGGCGTTGATGAGCGGCTCGCCGATCACCTTCCCGGGCCAGCACAAACTGAACCTGGGGCTTGCCATCCTGCTGCTGGTGCTGATCATCGCGTTCGTCGCCACCGGCGGTCACCAGTTGATCTTCTGGCTGATCGCCTTCCTGGCATTCGCGATGGGCTTCCTCATCATCATCCCGATCGGTGGCGCCGACATGCCGGTGGTGGTGTCGATGCTGAACAGCTACTCGGGCTGGGCGGCTGCGGGCATCGGCTTCACCATCCAGAACCTGGCGCTGATCATCACCGGCTCGCTGGTCGGCTCGTCCGGCGCGATTCTGTCCTACATCATGTGCAAGGGCATGAACCGCAGCATCTTCAACGTGCTGCTGGGCGGGTTCGGCGGCGAGAGCGTCGCCGCGGCAGCCGGACCGGCGGGTGACCGGCACGTCAAGAGCGGCAATGCCGAGGACGCGGCGTTCATCATGAAGAACGCGTCGAAGGTGATCATCGTGCCTGGCTACGGCATGGCGGTGGCGCAGGCGCAGCACGCACTGCGCGAGATGGCCGATGTGCTGAAGAAGGAAGGCGTGGTGGTGAAATACGCCATCCATCCTGTGGCCGGCCGCATGCCCGGCCACATGAACGTGCTGCTGGCCGAGGCCAACGTGCCGTACGATGAGGTGTTCGAGCTGGAGGAGATCAACAACGAGTTCTCCACCGCCGACGTGGCCTACGTGATCGGCGCCAACGACGTGACCAACCCGGCGGCGAAGACCGACCCGAAATCGTCGATCTACGGCATGCCGATTTTGGATGTGGAGAAGGCGGGGACAGTGCTGTTCGTCAAACGCTCGATGGCGTCAGGCTATGCGGGGGTGGACAACGAGCTGTTCTTCCGGCCGAACACGATGATGCTGTTCGGCGATGCGAAGAAGATGACCGAGGAGATCGTACAGGCGCTGGGGCACTGAGCGGTATTTGCACGCTGATTGCGACCGGTGTCAGATGATGCCGATTGGCATGGAGTGACGGATGGCCACGGTGATGGTCGAAATCCCGGTCGATGAGGAAACGGCTGCGGCATTGACCGATCCGCATCAGTTGCAGGCTGTCGGCGAACTGGTGAATTTCATCATCCGGCCAGCGCCGGGCCATGACCCGTTGGCGGCGCTGCTGGAATCCACCCGCCGCGAGGCTGCTTCTGCCGGCCTGACCGACGCCGAAATCGACGCGGAGTTGGCCGGCTGGAAAGCGGAACGGTCCGCGCTGCGCAACTGATCGTCATTGACGCCAGCACCATCGTCGGCTCCACGCTTCGGCAGGGAAGCGTACCGTGGGAAGCGCTCTTGCGCGCCCGTGAGCGTGACCGCATCGCAATGTCCGAGGCTGTCGCCGCCGAAATCCGCGAGGTGCTGGCCCGACCGAAGTTCGCACATGTGCTGACCGCGCGACGGCAGGCCGAGATCACTGGGTTGTTGTTTACCGACGCTCGGTGGTTCGTTCCTGCGTTGGGCGTTGGCGATTGCCGAGATCCGGACGACAACATGTAACTCGAACTCGCGCTCGCGGCGAACGCGTCGATGTTGATCTCGTCCGACAAGGATTTGCTCTCATTGGATCCCTGGAGGGGTATTTCAATTTCGCTATTATTGCGACCTTTGTTGGTTGGTCCCGAATTTTAGCCCGACAAGCCGTTCTGGCTGCCGGTGGGTCCGTTGCCAGGGCCAGCCCCGCAATGCTGGTGCGTTAACGTATCGTTGACTTTTAGCACGGAGAAAGTGCGGAGAACACGGTGTTCACGGAGGGTGCTCTATGCTGGTGGCGGAAGCGTTGACCGATCGGGTGATCGGACTGGCGATAGAGGTGCACCGCCATACCGGCCCGGGCCTATTGGAATCCGTGTACGAGCAATGCCTCTGCCACGAATTGACCGACGCGGGCATTGCCTTCGCGCGGCAGGTCGTGGTTCCCATCATGTATAAAGGCAGCCCAATCGGCGACGGTTTCAAGGCCGATATCGTCGTTGCTCACGAGCTTATCCTGGAGCTCAAGTCCGTCACCACCATCCTTCCGATCCACGAGGTGCAACTCCGTACCGACCTTAGAGTCTGTCCGGAAACATTCCTAGGCCCGGCATAGCCTCCTGACCATGAGACGGATGGATGCCATCAGCAGAAATGCGCGTGCCTTGTGATTGAGGTTCTCCCAATCTTTGCCCAAGCGGCGGCAGCGGTTAAGCCAGGCGAGCGTTCTCTCGACCACCCAGCGCTTTGGCAGCACGACAAATCCTTTGACCTGATCCGCGCGTTTGACGATCTCCACCTGCACTTGTGACAGCACGGCCTTGACCGACTTGCGGAACTCTGGCCCTTGATAGCCACCGTCGGCATAAAGCTTCAGCAAGAAGGGATACAGGCCGAACAGGGTGCCCAGCAGCCAAGCTCCTCCGTCACGGTCCTGAACATCGGCGGCCGTGACGATGGCATGCAACACCAATCCCTCCGTATCGACCAGAACGTGCCGCTTCTTGCCCTTGATCTTCTTGCCCGCATCATAACCATGCGGATCGATGTGCGCGCCACCCTTTTCCGCACTCTTGACGCTTTGCGCATCGATGATCGCGGCGGTCGGACTGGCCTCGCGCGAGACCTGCTCGCGGCTTTTGATGTAGAGCGCGTGGTGGATGCGTTCCAACGTGCCATCCCACTGCCAGCGGCCGAAGTAGTCATGGATCGTGCTGCGCGGTGGCAGATCCTTGGGAATCGCGCGCCACTGACAGCCGGTGCTGAGGATGTACATCAGGCCGTTCATCACCTCGCGCAGGTTGACAGATCGCTTGTTGCCGCCCGGCCTGGCGGGCGGAATCAAGGGCGCGATCTCCGCCCACTCCTCATCGGTCAGGTCGCTCTCATACCGCAGGCCGCTGCGGTCATAGCGGCCGCGGTTCTCCTTGGTCCACATCGGATGCCCCCAAAACAGCACGGGGGAAGCAAAATGGTAGCCGATTTAACGACTTCAAGGGGGATCCGCTAACCGATTTTAAAGACTCAATATGTTCTCGGACAGACACTTAGGATGAGCGGTATCCACGTCGGTCTGCTGCTGAACTTCAATGTGCCGCGTCTGATGGACGGATTCCGGCGCTACGTGAACTAGCCCGGCCGACACGACCAGCCCTTCTTCTCCGTGATCACCGTGTTCTCCGCACGTCCTCCGTGCTGAAAAAGCCTAAGCCGCGAGCCACTCCGGGCCGCGGGATGTGGCTGTCAGGCCGGCCGGAACCCCATTGCCATGACCAAAGGCTTCGCCACTCGGCCTGATGACAAGAACGAACGTCACAAGAGCCTTCGATTTTACTACCATCCGACTACCTGGCGCTTCCTTGAATTGATGCCGCCTCGCCAGGGCAGCGGCGAAGTTACATCGCCAAGCCAAGATCGCGTTCCACCTCAGCCAGACTGACGGTCCCAACGAGTCCGGACTGAATATCGGTCAGACTTTGTTCTGCGGGGTAGATATCCTCAAGATCGCCCAGATATCCGACGATCGCCTCCTGCAGGTAAAATTCCTTGCTGCGCCCAGTGGCCTTGGCGAGGGCGTCGAGGCGTCGTTCTATGTCGTCAGGAAGTTGGATTGACAACATGACTACCTCCTGGGAGGAACACATAGGTCGGCCGGATCGGGAATGAGCGCAATGCCTCCGCGCCAATTCACACGCCCTATCACCGATAGAACTCGATCTTCGCCTCGCGGAACCACAGGAAATTCGCCGGTGCAGCGGAGATCGGCCCGTTGATGGCAAACACCGCGATTTCGAAAGTCTCGCCGGGCTCGACCTGGTCGCGCAGCACGACGCGATTGGGCATGTTGAAACCCTGGATCGCCGCGGGGCTGGGACGTCCGCCCGCGCGCGGCAGCACGCCGTTGACCCAGACCTCGGCGTAGTCGTCCACGTTCACCGTGAACACTGCCTTCGCGCCGGTGGCAGCGAAGCCCATGGCCTGCGCCGGAACGGTCAGCGTCGCGCGGAACCAGACAAACGAAACCATGCCGCCGCCGCGCTTGGCACTCAGCTCAGTTGGGGCGACCTCCGGCCAGGCGGAATTGTCGAAGCCGAGCAATTCCGCATGCGGCTCGATGTCGTAGGTCGTGCGGTACTCGGGCATCGCGTCCGACAGCGCCGGACACTCGACAAACTTCGCCTCCATCACGCGCCACCGCGCGCCGAACGCCGCCGATCCCGCGACGGTCATCAGGTCCACCACGTGCGCCGGCGGCAGCAACGGCGCGATTGGTGGCTGCGGCATCAGCAACGGCGGCATCGCCGGCGGCGCAGAAACCGTGGGCCTGGTGTAGGTGTTCGCTGCCATGTCGTTGTCCTCTCCCGTGGATCGCAGTCTTGCAACCCGCCTGCGCATTACAATCCCAGGCCACCGTCGAGCATGATGGTCTGGCCGGTCATATAGTCCGACGCATCCGACGCAAGATAAAGCGCCAGCAAGCCGACCTCGCGCAGCCGCCCCGGCCGCCGCAGCGGCACCGTCTGCGCCGCGCGTTGTTCGGTTGCCCTGACGCGCTCCTCGCCCGAGGTGACGACGTCCGGAAACAGCCCGGGCGAGATGGCATTGACGTGCACGCCGTACGGCGCCCACTCCAGCGCCTGAGCACGGGTAAACCCCGCAAGCCCACTCTTCGCCGCGGTATACAGCACCATGTCGCGGCCGCCCTGATGCGCGGTCCACGACGCGATATTGATGATCTTGCCCGAACGCCGCGCGAGCATGTGCGGACCGACGGCGCGGGTGCACAGCAGCGCCTCGGTCAGGTTGATGTCCATGATGAAGCGCAGTTCGTCGTCGGAGACACCGGCCGCGGCGTCCGCGTTGTCCGGTAGCGTCACCAGCGGCTTGCGGATCGAATCGCCGAGCGCGTTCACCAGCACGTCGATGCGCCCGAACGTTGCCAGCACCTGATCGACGGCGCGGCGGACCTCGTCGGCCTTCGTGACGTCGGCGACGATGGGAACCACGCGCCGGCCGGATGCCGCGGCGATCTCCGCCGCGAGAGGCTCGACGTATTTCGGCGTCAGGGCGTTCAACGCGATGTCGGCGCCCGCCTCGGCGAGCACCTGGGCGATGCCCTTGCCGATGCCGCGTCCCGCGCCCGTGATGAAGACGACCTTCCCGGTGATATCGAATTCTGCCGGCATCATGCTGTGTTTACTCCCATTCCACGTCGTTACGAGGCGCGTAGCGGTCCCCGGGTCAAGCCCGGGGACCGCTACGCGCCTCGCAATGACAGGGGGGGTGGGTCGTCAGCGCCGACGCACATACGGACGAACGGCGTCCAACAACGCTGCGGTCGGCGCGAGGCGCGGCCCCTCCCCCGTGTCCACCGGTGGCACGATCGTTACGCCCCAGCTCGGCAAAATCCGCAGCGACGCCCGCGCTGCCGGATGATCCAGCAGCGGCTGGTTCAGCGATGGACCCACGATCACCGGCGTGCCGCGCCCGATCGCCTCGGCGACCACCGACAGCGCCAGGTTGTCGGCAATCCCGTGTGCGAGCTTGTTGAGCGAGTTGAAGCTGCACGGCGCAAACAGCACCACCCCGCGCGGCGGCCGCGGCCGGATCGCCAGATCGAAATACCGACTCGACGACCTGCGCGCCCTCGACGTCCGCCAGATCGCGCGCCGCGATCACACGCGAGGCGTTCGGCGTCGGCAGCGCGATGACGGTGGCGAGGCCCAGCCCGACCAGCCCACGCAGCAGTTCGGGACAGCGTGCCGCCGTCGTGGTGCCGCTGAGCACCAGATACGCGACATCGAACGTTTCACCCCCAGGCGCCGGATCCCTCATGCTTGCTCTGCCCGTCCTATGCAGCCTCGTATCGCGGCCTGCCGTTTCGCCCCCGCTATCCTCGCTTATCCCCACTGTTCACAGCGTGCCGATCCCCGCCCTCGGGCGTAAGATGGCCCAACCATGAACACCATCGATTCGCCGTTGCTCGGCATCTCCCAGCGCCTTCCCCCCTCCAACATCCAGGCGGAGCAAGCCTTGCTCGGCGCCTTGCTGGCCAACAACAAGGCGTACGAGCGCGTCTCGGAGTTCCTCGCGCCAGAGCACTTCGCGGACCCGATCCATGGCCGCATCTATCAGGCCATCGTGCGCCGCGTCGAGGCCGGACAGCTCGCCGACGCGGTGATGCTGAAGGCCGAATTCGAGCATTCCGGCATCCTGGAGGAGGTCGGCGGCACTGCCTATCTCGCGCAGCTTCTCACCGCCATGGTCGGCATCATCAACGCCGGCGAGTATGGCCGCGCGGTGCACGACACCTGGTTGCGCCGGCAGTTGATCGACATCGGCGAGACCGTTGTCAACAACGCGTTCGGCGCCGACGCGGAGCTGACCGGCAGCCAACAGATCGAATCGGCGGAGCAATCGCTGTTCGACCTGGCGACTCGCGGTTCGACCGGCGGCGGGTTCGTTACCTTCGAGCGCGCGCTGATCGAGGCTATCCAGGGCGCCGAACGCGCGTTCCACCGCTCCGGTCACGTCGCCGGCCTCAGCACCGGCTTGCGCGACATGGACGCCAAGACCGGCGGCATGCATCCGTCCGACCTGGTGATCCTGGCGGGGCGGCCTGGCATGGGCAAGACGGCGCTGGCTACCAAGATCGCGTTCGGCGCAGCCAAGTCGCTGCTGGCGGAGGCGCGCGCGAAGGACGCCAATGCCGTGCCGCGTGCCACCGTGGCGATCTTCTCGCTGGAAATGAGTTCGGAACAGTTGGCCACTCGTTTGTTGTCGGAAGAAGCGCAAGTGTCGAGCGACAAGATCCGCAAGGGCGAGATCCACCAGAAGGATTTCGACAGGTTCGTGCAGGTCAGCCGCGAATTGCAAGGCCTGCCGATCGAGATCGACGACACGCCGGCGCTGACGCTGTCGGCGATGCGAACTCGGGCGCGGCGGTTGAAGCGGACCAAGGGGCTGGCGCTGATCGTCATCGACTATCTGCAACTGATGCGGCCGGCGGCGGGCACCAAGCCGGAAAATCGCGTGCTGGAGATCAGCCAGATCACGCAGGGGTTGAAGGCGATCGCCAAGGAGCTGGAGGTGCCGGTAATCGCGCTGTCGCAGCTCTCGCGCCAAGTCGAGAACCGCGAGGACAAGCGGCCGCAGCTTCTCGGATCTGCGCGAATCGGGAACGATCGAGCAGGATGCGGATTCGGTCATGTTTTTGTATCGCGAGGAGTATTATCTGGAGCAGCGGGAGCCGCAGCAGGCACGGTTCGATAATGACGAGAAGTTCCATGGGTCGGTGGACAAATGGAAGCAGGACATGGAACGCGCGCACAACAAGGCGGACCTGATTATTGCCAAGCAGCGGCATGGACCGACGGGAACCATTCCGTTGTTCTTCGAGCCGGAGTTCACGCGGTTCGCCGATTTGGATCTGGTGCATGGGGAGTATGGAGGATAGGCGGCGCACGTTTGCTAGAGCACGCGCCGCCGGATGCCATCCTTCAACGAGAGTGAATTGAAATTGAGTAATAGCCCGATGCGACATTGGCTGAGACGGAGGTAGGTGAGAAGTTGCGCCTCGTGCAGGGGTAGAATCTCCGGCACCGATTTCAGTTCCAAGACGATCTCGTTGTTGACGATGATATCTGCCCGGTAACCGCACGCGAGTACCGTGCCGTCATATTCCAATGGCAGATCGACCTGACGGGCATATACGAGTGAATTCCGGTCAAGTTCGTGGCACAGGCAGTGTTCATAGGCATTCTCGAGCAGTCCGGGGCCGAGACGTGTGTGCACACGCATCGCGAAGCCGATGATGCGGCGGCTGAGGCTGCTATCGGGCGCGTTCATTGGTATGCTCTCCGCCATGGTATGATCGGAGTTTTGTAGATTGGGGTTTACAGCAGGTTAATCGTGCTGTTTTGCAGCAGTTGGCGGCAAAGCAAGCAAGGAAGCAAGTCATCGGTCACAGAGTTTCACCGAGTGCACACAGCGCAGCCGTTGGCCGCAACCAATGATGTCGCGCATAGCCGACCGTCATCACACCTACGCTTGTGGCGCGCCGTGCGTCGCTCCGCCGCAATCGTGCGTCGCGCGCCAAAGCAAGCAAAACTCAACGCAAATGAACGCAAATAAGCCCAGATAAACGCGAATACGCCCGGGTCTGTCACGATCGTGCTCGGTAGACATCGCGCGACTGTTCGCGCCGAGCCACGGCGCCGCGGCGCCCCCCAGTTACATTCGCGTTCATCTGCGTCTATTTGCGTTCATTTGCGTTAAGTCTTGCTTGCTTTGGCGCTAGCCGCTCTGGCCGCCATGTGAATTCTGGAAATCACCGCAGCATGCGAGAATTTGCCAGGTCCGGTGGTCCAGAGTTTCACCGAGAAGGAAGAATTGCGCGTCGTGCCAGCCGGCTAGGCGGGGCATAGCACGAATGGGGCAAGGTGCTCTTCTCAGTGAAACTCTGTGTGCACTCGGTGAAACTCTGTGACCGATGACTTGCTTGCTTGCTTCGCCGCGCTTCGCACCACGCCCATTGCCTTGACCCGGCTGTCCATGACGGCAGGGTATAGCCAAAAGCATCATCAGGATCGCGCGACCGCCAATGCCTTCCACCGCTGCTCGCCTCGACATCGACCTCGGCGCCATCGTCGCCAACTGGCGCACGCTCTGCCAACACCACCCCGCCGGCCCGGTCGCCGGTGTGG
>CAVXNH010000054.1:0-235471 GCA_963762885.1 uncultured Alphaproteobacteria bacterium | reverse complement strand
CAGTGAAGAGGTGATCGGGGAGTTTCCGGTGCTGCTGCCGACGGTGGCGGTGTCGAGTATCGGCGCCGGCGGAGGGTCCATCGTTTGGCTTGATAGTACGGTGTCGTTGAAGGTGGGGCCGCGCAGCGTTGGGGCCGATCCGGGGCCGGCCGGCGATGGCAGCGGTTCGTTGGTGCCGACGTTGACCTATGCGTTTCTGCTGGCGGGGCTGCTGACTCCCGGCCAGCGGTTGGGTGGCAAGCTGACGTTGCAGCCGGAACCGGCGCGCGCGGCGCTCGTGCCGATTGGCAGGTCGCTGGGTTGGACGGCGGAGGAGGTCGCCGATGGGGCGATCCGGATCGCGACCGCGATGCTGGCGGCCGAGGCCACGCGCGTGCTGGCTCGGCGTGGTGTCGATGCGCCTCGATTTCGCATGGTCGCCTTTGGCGGCGCGGGGCCGCTGCTGGCGGCGCTGATGGCGGAGGAGATCGCCATCGAGACCATTTTAATTCCGCCGTTCCCCGGCGGTTGAGCGCGCTGGGCGCGGTGCGGGCCGATATCGAAGGCGACCTGGTGCATCCGATCTATGCGCGTTTGCATGAGGTTTCCACTGGGATGTTGGACGATGCGTATCGCTCGCTGGCGCAGGCCGGGAAGGCGTGGATCGCCGAGCAAGGCGGCGGCGGCATGAGCGCGGTGCGCTTCTCCGACGGGGGCGAAATGCGGGACGAGGGGCAGGGTTACGACGTTGCGGTGGACCTCGATGAGGCGTGGCTGGCCGCCGGGCGTCCTCAGCGTATCGGGGCCGTGTTCCATGCCGCGCATCGCGCCACGTATGGCCACGCCACCGAGGGCAACGAGGTCTGGCTGAAGGAACTGCGCATGCACATCGTCGGCGCCATGCCGCGGCAGCGCGTGCGGGCGGTACGGGACGATGCGTCAGAGCCGCGCTCGTCGCGTGCGATTTGGCTGTTCGGGCGTGCGTTCACGGCGGCGGTGGTGAGCAGGGCGGAGCTTGGCGCGGACGAGGTGCTACGGGGGCCGGCGATCGTCAACCAGATGGATACCACGACGCTGATTCCTCCGGGATGGTCGGCGAGCATCGCGGCGTCAGGCGCATTGATATTGCACCACGGCGACGCGGGAGTTGCGTCATGAGCCAGGACGCTGCCGGCATCGAGATCTTCGCCAATCTGTTCAAGGCCGTCGTGGATGAGATGGCGTGGATTTTGCCGCGGTCGTCGCACACCACCTTCGTCAAGGAGACGCAGGATTTTGCTGTCGCGCTGGTGACGCCTGAGGGAGAGGTGTTCGCGTATCCGTATGGCAGCGGCGCGACGCCGATCATGGGGGTGCCGATGCACGCCGGCACTCGGGCGTTCGACGATTGGGAACCGGGCGACGTATTGCTCACCAACGATCCGTACTCGACAGGCGGGATGGTGATGCACCTGAACGACATCTATCTGTTCCGGCCGATCTTCGTGGATGGCAAGGTGCTGTGCTTCGCCTGGGCGTTCATCCACTGCACCGATGTCGGCGGGTATGCCCCCGGCAGCATCGACATGCAGAACAACGAGGTGTTCCAGGAGGGAATTCGGCTGCGGCCGTTCCGGCTGTATCGGCGCGGCGAGCTGAACGCCGAAATGTGGAATGTATTCGCCGACAACTGCCGCATCCCGGCGCTGAACTGGGGCGATTTGACCGCGTGCACGGCGGCGCTGGCCAAAGCCGAACAGCGCATGGAACGGCTGGCGCAACGCTACGGCCGCGCTGCGGTGACCGAGGCGATGAACGGCACGATCGACCGTACGGAGCGCATCACGCGCGACGTGCTGGCGCGCATTCCGCCAGGCGAATACCGCTTCACCGAGTATTTCGAGGACGACTACATCAGTGACATTCCCGTGCGGATCACGGTGAAACTGGTGTCTCATGGCGATGGGCGGGTGACGCTGGACTACACCGGATCGGATCCGCAGGTGCGGGCCGCACTGAATTTGCCCACCGGCGGGATGCGACACCATCCGTTCCTGTCGCTGGGGCTGACGAACTTTGTGGTGACGAAGTCGGAGGCGATCCACATCAACGCCGGCATCCAGCGCTGCATCGACCTGGTGCTGCCGGAGGCGTCGGTGGTGAACGCTCGGTTTCCGGCGGCGTGCGGCATGCGGTTCACCACGGCGATGCGCATCCATGATCTGGTGGTCGGCGCGCTGTCGAAGGCGCTGCCGGGCGAGGTCCCGGCGGGCGGCGGCAACACCGTGGTGATTTCGTATATTTCGACATCCGAACTGGGGGCTACGGGACGTGTGGTGGTGGCGAACCCGATTCCGGGTGGGTCGGCCGGCGGCCCGGATCGGGATGGGATTTCCGGGACGGATTTCTCGGTGGCGTTCCTGCGTAACGTGCCGACGGAAATATTGGAATCCGAAGCGCCGGTGCTGGTGCGCGGCTTTGGGCTGGTGCCGGATTCCGAAGGTGCGGGGCGGTATCGCGGCGGGTTCGGAGTTAGTTACGAGCTGGAGGTGCGGCATCCGAGCGCGGTGGTGGTGATGCGCGGCAAGGACCGGTTCCGCTTCGGAAGCTGGGCGTGTTCGGCGGGGGTGGCGGCAGCGTTTGCGGCAATACCGGGCAGCGCGGCGATGTGCTGCACGATATCGGCAAGCGCACGGTCTATCGGCCCGAACTCGGGGAGCGGATCCGGATGTGGAGCGGCGGCGGCGGCGGCTTCGGCGATCCGCTGGAGCGTGATCCGGATGCCGTGGCGCGCGATGTGGTCGCGGGGTTGGTGTCGGCGGCGCGCGCCCGCGACGCGTATGGCGTGGTGGTGGTTGAGGGCGTGGTCGATGTGGCGGCGACGGAAGATCTGCGGGTGCGGTTGCGGGCGGCGCGGGGCCCGCTTGCGGCGTACGATTTCGGACCAGGCCGCAGCGAATGGGAACGCGTGCATCGCACGGCCGCGGAGCTGATCGCCGATTGGCTGCCGGGCCTGCCGCTTGGGGTGCAGCGCTATGCCCAGGGGCGAGTTTATCGGGAGCTGCACGAGGGCGGGTCCGGGCCGTACGATGCCACGACGGTCAATGAGGTGCTGGCGAGGTTGGCACAAAACCTCGCCCACGAAGTGGGAGAGGTCGCCGTGCCGAGGCACGGCGGGTGAGGGTGCTGCGGTTCACTCCGAATTTGACGCGGGGCGCGCTGCTAGGTACGGTGCAGCCCGATCACCCTCACCCTCGTCGCTATCGCGTCTCGACCTCTCCCGCTCCCGCGGGAGAGGTTTTTCAATGCGGAGGCGAACCATGAATGACCCGGTCATCGCTTATGTCGAAACGGAAAACTACACGCCCCGCACCATCGTCGCCGGTGCGATCGGCAACGGCATCGAGTGGTACGACTGGACTGTGTATGGATTGCTGGCTGGGGTGTTCTCGCGGTCGATCTTTCCGGCCGACGATCCGACGAGTTCGATCATCGCAGCGTTGCTGACCTTTGCGCTGGGCTTTTTGATGCGCCCGATCGGATCGATCGTGCTGTCGCCGCTGGCCGACCGCTACGGGCGCCGGCAGATCCTGTCGCTGACAATCCTGATGATGGGACTCTGGCAGCCTGGTGGTCGCGCTGGTGCCGTCCTACGCGTCGATCGGCATCGCTTCTCCGTTGCTGATCCTGTTCGCTCGGTTGCTGCAGGGCTTTTCGGCTGGCGCCGAGTTCCAAAGCTCCACCGTCTTCCTGGTCGAACACGCGCCGGTGCAGCGGCGCGCTTTCGTCGGTTCCAGCCAACTCGTCAGCATCGGCATTGCCATATTGCTCGCCACCGGCGTTGCGGCACTGACCACCAACCTGATTCCGCAACCGGCATTGGGAAGCTGGGGTTGGCGCGTGCCGTTCCTTATTGGCGCGCTGATCTCGCTGTACGGATTGTGGATCCGGTTGCGCCTGCCGGAGACGCCGCATTTCGTTGCGATGGAGCAGCGGGGGGAAAAAGCGGGATGGCCGATGTTCGAGGCGTCCCGGCAGCATCCGCGCGAGACGTTGTTCGTGTTCTCGGTGCAGGTGACGACGGTGATGTTCTATACCTGGACGGTGTTCCTGCCGACCTATGCCAACCTCGCGGGCAAGCTGCCGCTGGAAAAAGGACTGATCGGAGGCACGATCTCGCTGGCCGTGTTCTGTGTCGCGGTACCGGCCGCGGCGGCATTGTCCGACCATGTCGGCCGCAAGCCTCTGTTGATCGCCAGCGCCTTTGGTTTCCTGGTGCTGGCATATCCGATGTTCTCGGCGCTCGGTAACGGCGATTTCATGACGTTTTTGATCGTCGACATCGTCGGTTGCACGTTGATCGCGATGATCGATGGCGTCATGCCGGCGCTGTTCTGCGAGCTGTTTCCCACCCGGGTGCGCACCTGCGGGATTGGCGTTCCGTACCAGATCGCCTCGGCTTTATTCGCCGGCACCGCGCCATTGATCGCTGCGTGGTTCGTGCACAACGGCCAGCCGTTGGGCATTGCCTGGTACGTGATGGCCGTGGGACTGGTATGCGGCGTGGTGTTCTGCATGATGCCGGAGACACGCGGTCGTGCATTAAGCTGACTGCGTTGCATGGAGGCAAGCGATGGCCAACACGTTCGATCCTGCGGTGTTCCGTCCGGACGCGGTGACGCGTGAGACCCGCGCGCTGAACGAGGCCATGGTAAAAGTGCTGACCGGCACTCCGGATTGGTGGGTCGCCGGTGCGGCGGCCACGCGTGCGGCGCGGCGCCGCGGCGAGGGACCGTTTCCGCCGCTGGTCATGTCGCCACGCGCCCGGACGCGGCAGATTTCCGGCAAGGACGGCCACGAGTTTTCCCTCCGCATCATCGCACCGCCGCATCCGCGCGGTGTCTATCTTCACATCCACGGCGGCGGATGGGTGCTGGGCGGAGCCGATATGCAGGATCCGATGCTGGAGCGCATCGCCGATAATACCGGCCTGGCGGTGGTCAGCGTGGAGTACCGGCTGGCGCCAGAGCACCCGTATCCGGCCGGTCCCGACGATTGCGAGTCGGCGGCGATGTGGCTGGTCGGTCACGCGAAGGCAGAGTTCGGGACCGATGCTTTGACCATCGGCGGCGAGTTGGCGGGCGGGCATTTAGCGGCGGTCACGGTGCTGCGGATGCGCGACCGGCACGGCTACACCGGGTTTCGCGGCGCGAACCTGGTGTACGGGGCCTTCGACATGACGATGACGCCGAGCCAGCGTGCGTTCGGCAGCCGACGGCTGGTTTTGCGCACCGGCGACATCGTGCAGTTCTACAACGCGTTCCTGCCGGCGGTGCCGGACCGGCGCGATCCGGACATTTCGCCGCTCTATGCGTCATTGCACGATCTGCCTCCGGCGCTGTTCAGTGTCGGGACAGCGGACGCGTTGCTCGACGACTCGATGTTCATGTACTCGCGCTGGATCGCCGCAGGCAATGACGCGGAGTTGCAAGTCTATCCGGGCGGCGCGCACGGTTTCACGCTGTTCCCGAACGCGTTGGCGGATCGGGCCGCCGTGGCGATGGACGCGTTCCTGCGGCGGGTGACGGAGTAATAGCAGACTGCGTTGATGCCGGCTCACCCATGGCATGGCCGACGAAGGCCAGCCATCCGAGACTTTGTCTATGGCAACTGGAAAAGTCGTGGGTGGCCGGGGCAAGCCCGGGCATGACACATAATACCACCCCGCCTAACGATCGACTCTCGACGACTTCGTACGAACCGCCCCGATGGTCATGGCCGGGCTGTACATCAAGCCCGGCCATGACGGTTGGGGCGGTTCGGCCTGTACGTCAATCGTTCTGCGGGCTGGTATAAGTCACTATTGCCGCAGGCTGGTATAACGCTGGTTCAGGGCTGTGTGGTACGGCCGGCGATCGTCGCCAGCTTATCGCGCATGTCGAAGAACACCAGGATCAGTTCGCAGTAGATCCGCCACAGCAGCGCCAGCGCGCACATGGCGATCAGCGGCAGGAGAACGCCACTGAATATGCTGAAGGACCAGATGCCGATCAGTACGCGGATCAGCGTTCCGACGGCGATCACCAGCAGGCCGAGCACGAAAACGACATGGATGATGCTGGGGGTCACGAAGCGGTCGAACGACAAGAAATCGAACATGGGGGGCTCCTTTCGCTTGCCGAAGGGAGTTCTAGGTGCAGTCGACGGCGTGCGATACCAGCCCGCCGAACGATTCGACTCTGGACGGCTTCGCACGGTCGGGGCGGTCCGTGCGAAGCCGTCGAGAGTTGATCGTTTGGCGGGCTGGTATACTATGGGCCGCCGGCGGGTTGCGTGCCGCACAGCGCGAGTCCGCGATCGAATTCGTTGGCGATGGGTTGGCAGGTGACGGGATCGATCTGGGTGCCATACGCCCGCAGTAGCGCGGCATAGGCGGCGGATGGCTTGTCGATCAGGACCAACACCGGCGCGGCGCGGCGCACGCGGCGTTGGATGGCGTCGGGCAGCAGTCCGGTCGCGGGTACCTCGGCGAGGCCGACGAATGAAATGTCCCTGCCGCGCAGGAATGGCGCAACGAAGCCGATCGGCTTGTCGGCGAGGATGATCGTCGCGCCGTCGGGAATCGCGGGGGCATGGATGTCGAACACGAGGCTGCCGTAATGCCTGAGGCGTCCCCAACCGGGACGGGAGGACACCGCGACAATGGCGACGAGCAGGATCGCGCACGCAAATGGCAGCCGCTTTGGGGAACTGCGCGCCCAGTGCAAGTGTGCCGCCGCGGTGCTCAGCCCGAAGACGATGACGATCCCCGTCAGCACTTCCAGGCCAAGCGCATAGCGTAGAATTCGACGACATGCGCTCCCACGCCATGTATGCCACAACCACGAAGATGCAGATGGCGACCGCGACCGGCTGGACGTGACGATCCTCCCCCTCCCCTTGTTGGCCTGGTCCTGCTCCGCCGATGCGCCGCACCAGCGCGGCAAGGGCCAGAGCCGCGATTGAGAGATAGGCCAGGGCAAAGCGTGGATCGCGAACCTCGACCTCGGCGACGACGAAGGAGCGGCCGCGCAGCCAAAAAAACGGATAGAACAGCGCCTGCCATGCGTCGCGCGGCATGAAGCGGGTGTCGGAAACACTGCCCGTTGGCACCCAGACCGATTTGAAGATTGGGTTGAACAAAGGAAAGAACGGATTGCCGAACCGCCGGTAGAGCAGCCATCCCCACCAGGCATAGACGAGCGCAAACCCCATCGCCCAGCCGAGGCAGAATAGCACTGCGCCGGTGCAGGCCCGCCGTGTGCTTCCGGCCGTCAGAGCGAGAGCGGCGAGCACGCCGGGCGCCAGGATGCACGCTGTGGGCTTGAACCCCGCGGCGCAGCCGATCAGAAATCCGGCGGTCAGCATCGCCAGATTCCACGCCGTGCCCCGCACGGAGTTGCGGTGCGGCAGCAATGACAGCGGCGCCAGAAAGCCGGCTAACGCCAGCGCCGCTACCGGAATGTCGCCATACGTCGTGCCGATTTCCGACCACGTCGCCGTGCCGCTGACACCGATGGCTGTTGCGATCGGTGCGAGCCATGCGTCGGCCGGCCCTGTCGGCGGCAGAACAATGCGCGCGATGCGCAATACGACCACGATCAACAGGCCGAAGGGGATGCCCGCCAGGAACCCAACAAGACGCGGCAGGCCAGGGAAAAGTTCGACCGACGCCCAGTAGTACGGCAGATCGAGGAGGGGATTATAGTAGCTTTGAACGCCGACCGGGAAGAGATCGCGATTGAAGCGGCCATCTACGAAGCTGTACGCATTATAAAGATGGTAATTGAGCAGATCCCAGTTGCGGTCCTGACCTTGGCCGAGCGAGATGCAGCAGGCCAGAAGAATCGAGCAGGGCGGTTTCGAGGACACCGCCCGGCGGCAATGGAAGCAGTCTGCGCCAGGGCGTGTTGCGCGATACGGCAACCAGGCTGGGGGCGGGTTCCATTCAGCCCGGCTTGACCCCCAGCGTTCCGGCAAGATCCTGGATGAACTGCCAGGCCACGCGGCCGGATCGGGCACCCCTTGTCACCGACCATTCCACGGCGCGCGCACGCAACGAGTCGGTGTCGATCGGCAGGTGCATGGCAGCGGCATAGCCCTCGATCATCGCGAAAAACGTGTCCTGATCGCAATTATGAAAGCCGAGCCAGAGGCCGAAGCGGTCCGACAGTGAGACTTTTTCCTCGGTCGCTTCGGAGGGATTGATCGCGGTGGCGCGTTCGTTCTCGATCATGTCGCGCGGCATCAGGTGGCGGCGGTTCGACGTGGCGTAGAACAGCACGTTGTCCGGCCGGCCCTCGATGCCACCTTCCAGCACCGATTTCAGCGCCTTGTAGTCGGAGTCCTCGCGTTCGAACGACAGGTCGTCGCACAGGATCAGGCAGCGGCGGGATTGGCCGCGCAGCACGTTCAGCAGGTCCGGCAGGGAGCGGATGTCCTCGCGATGGATTTCCACCAGCGCCAGCACGTCGCCAAGCTGGGCGTTCACCACCGCATGCACCGCCTTGACCAGCGACGACTTGCCCATGCCGCGCGCGCCCCACAGCATGGCGTTGTTCGCCGGCAGCCCGTGGGCGAATCGCAGCGTGTTGTCCAGCAGGATCTGTTTCTGCCGTTCCACGCCTTGCAGCAGGGCAATATCGACGCGCGAGACTTTGGTCACCGGCGCGAGGTGGGGCGGTGCGGGATACCAGACGAAGGCCTCCGCCGCATCCAGCGCCACCGCTTGCATGGGCGGTGGGGCGAGGCGTTCCAGCGCCTCGGCGATGCGGGTGGCAAGCTCGATGAGGCGTTGGTCCATTGGCGGCGGTTCCGGGCAAAGCTTGACGCAAAGGGGGCGGAAAGTATGGTCCCGGCGCGATCACCGCAAGGACCCGGATAATGTTGATTTCCCCCGCCTACGCGCAGGATGCCAGCGGCATACTCGGCAGCGCCACCTCGTTTCTGCCGCTGGTGCTGATATTTGCGGTGTTCTACTTCCTGCTGATCCGGCCGCAGCAGCAGAAGCAGAAGGAAGCGCGCGCCATGATTTCCGCGATCAAGCGCGGCGATCGGGTGGTGACCGGCGGCGGCATTCTCGGCACGGTGCAACGCGTGCCGATGGTGCAGGACAAGGACGGCAAGCAGGTGGCGTCGAACGAGATCGAGGTGGAGATCGCGCCCAACATCAAGGTGACGGTGCTGCGCGAGACGATCACCAGCGTGATCCGACCCGTCGCCGCGAACGACAGCAAGCCGGCGAAAGCGTCGTAGTTTGGTAAACCTCTCCCGCCTACGGCGGGAGAGGTCGGCAAGCGTAGCGAGCCGGGTGAGGGTGATCGGGTCGGCACGCTCTACATGCTTACGTGCGGCCCGATCACCCTCACCCTCGTGCGCTTCGCGCCCTCGACCTCTCCCGCTCCCGCGGGAGAGGTTTCCTTGACGCGCGCGCTATCTCTCTCCAGCGTTCGCCATCGATCGCGGTCGGGGGGACAGAATGCGCATTGCCGAGATGGACTGGCGAATGGTCGAGGACTGGGTCCGCCATGACGACCGCTGTGTGCTGCCGCTGGGCAGCACCGAACAACATGCCGGCTTGTCTCTTGCGACCGACGCCATCCTTGCCGAACGGGTGGCGGTTGAAGCGGCCGACCCGCTCGGGGTCCCGGTGTTCCCCGTCATGCCGTATGGCCTCACGCCGTACTTCACGAGTTTTGCCGGCAGCGTGACGCTGCGGGTGGCAACGTTCGCGGCGCTGCTGCGCGATGTGCTCGACAGCCTGAAGCAAACCGGCTTCCGCCGCGTGCTGATCGTCAACGGCCATGGCGGCAACCAGCCGGCAATGTCGCTGGCGCAGGAATGGATGATGGACAACCCCGATGCACGGGTGCGCGTGCACGACTGGTGGCGTGCGCCGCTGACCTCGGCGGCGGTGCAACGCATCGATCCGGTCGCCGGCCATGCAAGCTGGATGGAGAATTTTCCCTGGACCCGCCTGCCGAATCGCGATCCGGTGGAAGGCGCCAAGCCGATGGTCGACGTGGACCAGCTTCGCGCGCTGCCACCGTTCGAGGTTCGGCTGATGCTGGACGACGGCAATTTCGGCGGCCGCTACCAGCGCGACGACTCCGAAATGCTTGAACTCTGGCAAGTCGCCGTGCTGGAAACCCGTGCCCTGCTCGAGGGTTGGTGAGATGGCGGCGCCAATCCTGATCTGGGGCGCGGGCGCGATCGGCGGCTCGGCTGGCGCGTGGCTGAAACGGGCGGGGCACGACGTCACGTTCGTCGATGTCGTGGCGGACCACGTCGCAGCGATTCGCGATGCGTCGCAGGGATTGCGCATCACCGGACCGGTGGAAGAGTTCGCCGTGACTGCGCCGGCTTTCACGCCGGCGGAACTGTCCGGCACGTGGCAGCACATCTTCCTGGCGGTCAAGGCGCAACACACCGAGGCAGCAAGCCGCACGCTGCTGCCGTTCCTTGCCGAGGACGGTTATGTGCTTTCGTTGCAGAACGGGCTGAACGAAGACATCATCGCGGGCATTGTCGGACGCCGGCGCACGATTGGTGCGTTCATAAACTACGGCGCCGACTGGATGGCGCCCGGCGAGATCATGTTCGGCAATCGCGGCGCGGTGGTGCTGGGCGAACTGGACGGCGTCATCACGCCTCGATTGCAAGCGTTGCATGCGCTGTTGCGCGACTTCGAGCCGGATGCGATCACCACGCCGGATATCTGGGCGTATCTTTGGGGCAAGCTGGGCTATGGCGCGATGCTGTTTGCGCAGGCGCTTGGCGAGGCCGGCATTGCCGATTGCCTGGCGCGGCCGGAACTGCTTCCCCTGTGGCGGCAACTTGGTGCGGAGGCGATCAGCGTTGCGCTCGCGAAAGGCGTGCAGCCGCGCGGCTTCAATGGGTTCGAGGTGGGCGCGTTTCGCCCCGGTGCGAGTGAAGCCGCTGCGCGGGCGAGCGTCGCGGCGATGGTCGATTTTAATCGCGACAGTGCGAAGACGCATTCGGGGGTCTGGCGCGACCTGTGGGTGCGCAAGCGCCGCACCGAGGTAGACGTGCAGATCGCGCCCATCGCAGACCACGGCGAGCACCACGGCATCGCATGTCCCGCCACGCGGTGCCTGGTGGCGATGATCCACGCGGCAGAACAGGGCACGATGCCGATGAGCGACGATAATTTGCTGCGGTTGGCACAGGAGAGCGCGGCGGCATGAATATCCGTTTCGATGGCAAGGTGGTTGCGGTCACCGGCGCGGGACACGGCTTCGGCCGCGCCATCGCGCAGAGTTTCGCTGGGTTGGGCGCGCGGGTGTTCGCCACCGATCTGTCGGGCGACGAACTGGCGGAGACCGCTGCGCCGGGCGGCATCGAGACGCAGGTTTTGGATTTGCGCGACCGCGCCGCCGGCGCGGCGTGGGTCGGCGCTATCGAGGCGAAGACCGGCAGTGCGATCGATGTTCTGGTGAACGACGCGGGGGGCGTCGCGGGGCAGGAGTTCAAGCCGGTCGAAGAGGTGTCCGATGCAGACTGGAACATCATCTTCGACATCAACGTCAACGCTGCCTTCACCCTGTGCCGCGCCGCCGCGCCCGGCATGAAGCGGGCCGGCAGCGGGCGCATCGTCAACATCAGCTCGGGCGCCGGATTACAGCCGTCACTGACCGGGGTGCAGGCCTATTGCAGCGCCAAGCACGCGGTGGTGGGCCTGACACGCCAGCTCGCGCATGAGCTGGGCCGCTTCGGTATCACGGTGAACTCGGTCGCACCCGGCTTCATCCGCACCAATGCGGCGACCGAACGGCAGTGGGACAGCTATGGGCCGGAGGGGCAGAAGGAACTGGTGCGACGAATCGCCATGCATCGGTTGGGCGCAGCGCAGGACATCGCCAATGCGGTGCTGTTTTTCGCATCGGACCTGGCGGGGTTTGTAAACGGACAGATCCTGCAAGTGGACGGGGGGCGGTAGCTGGCCACGGCGCGAGGAAGCCTCTCCCGCGACAGCGGGAAAGGTCGAGACGCGCCAGCGGCGAGGGTGATCGGGTCGGCAGGCTCTAGCTGCCACGTCCCGACCCGATCACTCTCACCCTTGTGCGCTTCGGGCCCTCGACCTCTCCCGCTCTCGTGGGAGAGGTTTCCTTGCAACGATGGCCGGTGGTTGATCACGCCGATTCGGTCCGCACATGCATCTCGTGATCGGGGGCCGGAGCGTCCAGAACTTCGCGCACCTTGGCCTCGAGCTGTTGCAGGCTGAACGGCTTGGCAAGAAAATGCGTGTCGGCGTTTGGCGCATCGGACGACGGCCTCGCGTCCCTGGTGTATCCGGTGGTGAACAAGACCTTCAACGTTGGATTGATATTATGTGCAGCGTCGGCCAGTGCACGTCCGTTGACGCCGCCAGGCAAGCCGACATCGGTGAACAGCAGGTCGATCCCGCCGCGATCGGCGATCAGGCGGAACGCCTCCATCGCGTCGGGCGCTTCGAGCACCTCGTAGCCGATCTCCCGCAACGCCTCGACAGCGGCATTGCGCACGGTGTCATCGTCTTCCACCACCAGCACCGTCTCCGCGGCGCCATACGCCCGGCCGGAGGGTGCGCCACCACGAACGGCCGGTGGTGAAAGTTGTTGCACAAAGCGTGGCAGATAGAGCTTTACCGTCGTGCCCTGACCGAGCTTGCTGTCGATCCTGACATGCCCGCCCGACTGCTTGACGAAGCCATACACCATCGAAAGGCCCAGCCCGGTGCCCTGGCCGAATGGCTTCGTCGTGAAGAACGGCTCGAACGCCCTGGCCTGCACGTCGGCCGACATGCCGATTCCCGTGTCACGCACCGCGATCATCACATACTGGCCGGCCGACAGGTCCGCGTGGCTGGCGGCGTATGATTTGTCCAGCGCAACATTGGCGGTTTCGATCGTCAGCCGGCCGCCACGCGGCATGGCGTCCCGCGCATTGACCGCAAGATTGAGCAAGGCGCTTTCCAATTGATTGGCATCGATGCGAGTCAGCCACAGTCCGCGGGATGACACGGTCTCGATAGCGACGGCCTCGCCCAGCGTGCGGCGCAACAAGTCCAGCATTCCAGCCACCAGGCGATCGGCGTCCAGCGGCTCGGGATCCAGCGTCTGCTGCCGGGAAAAAGCGAGCAATCGTTGCGTTAGTGTCGCCGCCCGGCGCACGCCGTGCATCGCCGCGTCGGCAAGCCGGCCCAGGCCGTCGGCGCTGGCCGGCAAGCGGCGCTTGAGCAATTCGATATTGCTGCTGATCACCGTGAGGTGATTATTGAAGTCGTGCGCAATGCCGCCGGTCAGCCGGCCCACCGCCTCCATCTTCTGCGCCTGGCGCAATGCATCCTCGGCCTGTTCGCGGCGGCGGATTTCAGCCTGAAGTGTCACCAACGTCGCGCTTTCGCGCCGGGCCCGGCGCGCGGCGAGCAAGCTCAACGCGAACAAGGCGGCCGTCGCAGGAAACCCGAATATCAAGTGGGTCGCCATCAGGCTGCGCCACTCGACGACAATCGAGCGCCATGTACGACTGACCGTGGTGTAAACCGGATAGGCATCCAGCTTGCGATACGCGAGCAATCGTTCATTACCATCGGGCGCGTTGCCGCGCACCATCCCGTTCACCGGATTGCTCGTGATGGCTGTCATCAGCAGGGCGTTTGGCCTCGGCGCGGGCAACATCATGTCCGCCGTCGACGGATAGCGGGCGAGCAGCGCGCCGTCTTCCCGGTATAATCCGGCCGCGTCGTCAGCGTCGTCGTTGAACAGGGACCGGTCGAAAGTCTCGAAGTATCGCGGCGAGACGACGACCAGGATGATACCCTGGAATTGCCGCGGGTCGTCGCCCTTGCGGCTCGCGACGGAAAAGGCGGGCTGGCCGGTCAGGCGCCCGGTCTGCGTTGCGCTGATGAACATCGGCCGGGGTCCGTCGCGCAAGGCCTGAAAGTATTCGCGGTCGGCAAACGTTACGGTACGATCGACGGGATAGCGCGCCGTTGCCAGCAGCGGCTGACCACGCTCGTCGATCACGATGACCACGGTTACCTGAGGAAACGGCCGGATCATTGCCAGGATGCGGTCGCGCAATTGCGCTTCCTGGCCGGCGATGGCCGCGTCGTCCAGATTGCCCAACAGGTCGTTGACCCGGGCAGCGACCAACATGTGCGTGTCCAGGACCTTGGTGGCTTGCTCCGTGGAGACTGCCAGTGCGTGGTCCAGCCCCTGGCGTGCATCGCGAAGCACGGACTGCCATGCAAGCCAGGCACCCACGGACAACACCAGCAACGGCAGCACGAACGCAGCCACTGCGAGACCGTAATAGGCGCGGACCGCGCCTTTGCCCTCCGTGGTATCGCCCATCCTGTATGCTACTTCCGGCCTCGTGACGAAGCCGCCGGCCTGCTTTGCGCGCACAGACCGGCGGGGCGTGAACGCCGATTGTTGCCACAGGATGTAACACGCCGCCATGGCCGGACAGCGAAGCGGATGATCACGCACCCGTGAGCGCACGCCAGTGTGCAGCGGCGTCGTTCGCATTGAGCGCAGCCACCGTTGACGGCCGTTCTAACCCGGTCACCTATGAAGCACGGTGCCGCGATAGGCGGGCCAGGCCAGGCAATGACGGTGGAGTGGTTAGCTTGCCGCCGCGTCGAGCACGTCCAGCGAAACGATCTCATCCGGCTCGCCGTTATAGATCACCAGCGACACGGACTCGGTGCCGATAAAGGCGCTATGCGGCTTGCCCTTGGGGTTGAGCCCATAGTTGCCGCGGGAACGAAGCTGCGCGCCCGACTTCGTGCCCCGACCGCCTTCCAGCCCAAAAATATGTTCGTCCGACAGCGCCACGGCAACGATCCGGATCACCTTGCCCTGCGGCGGGGTGAACCGAACCAGCCACGCGATCCCACCACCGTCCGAGCGCCGATCGCTTAGAACCTTAAGCTGCACCACATCCCGGCCATCGACCACCGCACCCGGCCCGTAGAACGGGGTGCCTGGCATCCAATCCATGTCCTCAGTGTTCACGCTGATCGATTGCATCACCGAACCTCCTCGATTGTGTTCAGATTCTTGCGCATGAAAATGCGTTCGACGCCGGGTATGCAGGCGATGCGGCCGAACTCCTCCCAGCCCTGCCGCGCATAGAACTCCGGCGCCTGGAAGTTGACGGTGACCAGCGTCGCCGCGCGACAACCGCGACGGGCGGCCTCCGCCTCCGCCATGCGCAGCATCGCGCTGCCGGTTCCGCCGCCGCGCATCCGCTCCGGCAGGTAGAACAGGTCGAGGAAGAAAAGCCCAAGCGACGTTCGCCCGAGCAATCCTCCGACCAGTTCGCCACTGTCGGGATCGTGCGCGCTCACCGCCAGGGCGCGCCAGTCGCGCCGTCCGGCCTTGTCGGCGTTGTATGCCGCGAGGCCATCCTCCAGCACCGACTCCAGGCGCGGGTCGGGCGTGTCGGTCAGCGTGAGCATGGATTCCTCCTGGTTCAGTCGCGGCGCAGCCTACCCGGTGGCCACTGACACCGTCCTGTCAGTAGTGTTGGGACCATGCGCCCGTCCGACCGGCTGTTCGACATCATCCAGCGGCTGCGCACGGCCCGCGCGCCGATGACGGCGGCGGCGCTTGCAGCCGAGCTGGAGGTGACGCCCCGCACCGTCTATCGCGACATCGCCGTGTTGCAGGCCCGCAGGGTGCCGATCGAGGGGGAGGCGGGGATCGGCTATGTGCTGCGGCGCGGCTACGACCTGCCACCGCTGATGTTCACCGCCGATGAGCTGGACGCGGTGGTGGTGGGGATGCGCCTGCTGCGGCGGACGCGCGACCCCGGCCTGCAACAGGCGGCGCTATCGGTGCTGTCCAAGCTCGCCGCGGTGTTGCCGGAACCGCTGCGCGGCTCGCTCGATGCGCCGCCGTTTCATGTATCGGAGGGCGACGCGCACGAACCTGGCGCGATCAGCCTGGCCGAACTGCGGGTCGCCATCCGCGAGGCGAACAAGCTGCGGATCACCTATCGCGACCTCGGCGGCACCGCCAGCGAGCGGGTGATCCGGCCGGTGGCAATGGAGTACGATGTCGAGGTAACGCTGGTCTGCGCATGGTGCGAACTGCGCGGCGACTACCGGCATTTCCGCGCCGACCGGATCGAGTCCGCGACGGTGCTGCCGGACAGCTTCGCCGCCGACCGGAAGCGGCTGCTGACCGGCTGGCTCGCGCTGACGCGGCCATAGCTGGGTTACCGGGCAATTTGTTGAAAATTGCACGCCAAGCAGTTACCTCAAAAGAGGCCCACAGAGGGCAGAGCACCTTACGTCGTGCGTATACGGTTGTTCCTCCCGTTGTGCTCGACCTCTCCTCGCTTGAATTCAGGTTGATTGCTCCGCGCGCCGTTTCAGGTCAGCGGCGAACGCGGCGAACGCAGGTTGCAGGTCGGGAATGGATCGAGTGATCAGCGGCGCCAGCAGGCCGCTGAACGCCTCATGCATCGTGAAGGTGACGGTGCCGCCGTCAGCCGGTGTCAGCGTGAAGGTTCGAGTTCCCGTGAACAGGCCGAGTGGCATTCCACCTGACCACATCATTTTGCGGTCGGGCTCAAACGAGGTGACTGTCAGCGGGAAGGCTCGTCCTGCCGTCTTCGCGTGGACGGTGATTTTCGCACCCCGCGCGATCCGCCCGTCGATCTTCTCGACCGTGGAGTTCCAGGTGGGATAGCCCGCGGCATCGGTCAGCAGGGACCAGATGGTCTCGGCTGGCGCCTGAATGGCGATCGATGCGGCGAAACTTTTCATCGCGACATTGGTAACAGAAGTTCGACGAAAGACAAGCCTACAAGGTGACGGCACCTGACAGTGCAGCCAACACGATGTCCCATGAACGCGCATAGCGCGGAGCGCGATCGTCCCAGAGGTGCTCGCTTTCCCGCTTCGGCGTGTGGATGACGGTGACGCGCGTGCCATCGCCCTCGGGCACGAAACGGATTTCGGCCCTGGTTGGGTTCGCGGGTCCGGTCGCGATGAAGAAGTCGAGCACGATCCGTTCAGGCTCCCGCCATTCCAGGACGCGGCCCAGCTCGATTTCCCGTCCGTCGCCGGCGCGTTCGAAGAACCGTCCATCCGCGCGCAGGTGGAGAGAACTCGCCGGGTCATTCGTGTGACGGAGGTCGGGCGGCCACCAATCGCTGATGCGGTCCGTGAACAATTTGAAGGCCGCGTCGGGGGGCTGGGAGAGCAATACCGATCTGGTGATCATTCCTTGGCCAGCTCCCGTAGGCGCGCGAGTGCGGTGTCCCAGAAATCATCGACGAATTCCCGAACCGAGGCGAAACCCTGCATGCGGATGGAATAGATGTTACGGGTCCCTTCTTCACGCAGTTCGACCAGTCCGGCCTCTTGCAGCATGCTGAGATGCCGGGAGACGGCCGGGCGGCTGACGGGCATACGTTCCGCGATTTCGACGACGGATAGCGGGGCCTCACGCAATTCCCGCAGGATCGCGCGGCGTAGCGGGCTTCCGAGGGCGTCAAGCGCGTGCGACATCGCGTAACGATTAGGTTACGGGGGGAGACGCCGCAAGATGTTCCGGACGCGACCACTTATCGGGCCGTTTGGACAAACCGTGCGGCGACCCCCATGGCCGGGCCGCCACCGCCGTTGCACGGCGCGGCAGGAACCGCTTCGATGGCGCCGCCGATCACCACCAGGGAGGGACGCGGATCATGAGCAGACTGTTCGGACCGCTGCGCCAGATGGGCTATGTCGTTCCCGATGTCGAAGCCGCGATGCGGCACTGGGTCACGGTCTGCGGTGTCGGCCCATGGTTCATCACCGACCGCTTGCCGCTCACCGCGTTCAGCTTCGACGGTCAGCGCTACGATGACATCCACCTGTCGATCGCCCTGGCGAACTCCGGCGACGTGCAGATCGAGTTGATCCAGCAGCGTTGCGACACGCCCAGCCTGGGCCGGAAGTTTCTGGCGAAGTATCCCGAAGGCGGGCTGCAACACTGGTCGAGTTGGCCGGAGAATTACGACGCGCTGTATGACCGCGCTCTGGCCAACGGATATACGGTCGCGCAGGAAGGCGACGCTCCGCGCGGACGGTTCGTCTATTTCCGCCAGGAGGGTCATCCCGGCACCGTTATCGAGATGGCGCACGCCACGCCGATGCGCATGCGCATCTTCGACGCGGTCCGGGCGGCCGCAATCGGCTGGGACGGCAGCGATCCGATTCGCCGTACCTGGCCGGGATGACCGCTCCGCGCTCTTGCGATGGGGATGTCCGGTGTATTGTGTGCGGCACGTATCACCCTCACCCGGCCTCTCCCGCCTAGCGGGAGAGGAGAACAGACGATCAGCCTCTCCCGCGTAGTGGGAGAGGGGAGACAACTCGGTGGACCAGATCGTTCGCGCCCTCGATCCGCGGAAGTTCCGCGACCCGGCCGTCACGGCCGCCGGCGACACGCGCGCGGCAGTGGCGCTGCGCGCGCTGGACACCCTGTGGTTCAACACCGGCACGCTGTGCAACCTGACCTGCCGCAACTGCTACATCGAATCCTCGCCGCGCAATGACCGCCTGGCCTACCTCAGCCGCGACGAGGTGCGCGGCTACCTCGACGAGATCGCCCGCGACCGCCTCCCCACCAGCGTGATCGGCTTCACCGGCGGCGAGCCGTTCATGAACCGCGACATCATCGCCATGCTGGACGACGTGCTGTCGCGCGGATATCGCGCCCTGGTGCTGACCAACGCCATGGCGCCGCTGCGCAAGCTGCGGCCGCGCATGCTGGCGTTGCGCGACGCGTATGGCGACCGTCTGACCATTCGCGTGTCGCTCGATCACTACACGCAAGCAGTGCACGAAGCCGAACGCGGCAAGCGAAGCTGGGCGCCGACCATCGACGGACTGGTCTGGCTCGCACGCAACGGCTTCATGCTCGATGTGGCCGGCCGCCGCTTCACCGGCGAGCCGGAGGACGTGGTGCGCGCCGGCTATGCCCGTCTGTTCGCAGAGCATGACCTGCCGGTCGATGCGTTCGATCCGGTGCGACTGATGCTGTTCCCGGAGATGGACCCGCAGCGCGATGTGCCGGAGATCACCACCGCCTGCTGGGGCATCCTGCACAAGTCGCCCGACGACGTGATGTGCGCGTCCTCCCGCATGGTAGTGAAGCGTAAGGACGCACCGCATCCGGTGGTGCTGGCCTGCACATTGCTCGCCTACGATCCGCGCTTCGAACTGGGCCGCACGCTGGCTGATGCGGCCGGGCCGGTCGCGCTGAACCACCCGTACTGCGCCTCGTTCTGTGTCCTGGGCGGCGCGGCGTGCAGCCGGTGAGGCGACGCGCCGCCCCCGGAAATTTGCGGCATTATGGCGCAGACGCCACCAAGCAGTGTCATCCCGGCTTCTGCGGGGATGACGGTTGGTTGCGGTGAATGCGGGCCGGGTGGTGCCTGGAAATTGTGGCGCCGCGCTGTCGGATGCTGGCAGGCTCGCACGTCCTGGGACCACATCGGGAGCCCTCCGCATGCTATACGCCATCCTCTGCTACCACGAAGAAGACGTCGTCTGGTCCTGGAGCAAGGAGGAGGACCAGGCCGTCATGGCCCGCATCCGCGTGGTGCAGGACCGCCTCATCGGGTCCGGAAAGCTTGGGCCATCGCTGCGGCTGCTGCCCACCACGGCGGCCACTACGCTGCGCAAGACCCAGGATTCGCCGCTGGTCATCGACGGCCCGTTCGCCGAGACCAAGGAGCAATTGCTCGGCTTCTACGTGGTGGATGTGGCCGACTTGAACGAAGCGTTGGACGTCGCGCGCGAGTTGGCCGCGGCCAACCCCGGCGGCGCCTATGAACTCCGTCCGGTCGCGGTCTATTTCCCCGATCAACGCGGCGCTGCGCCCGCCAGCGCATGACCGACCCCGCCTGGATCGACGCGGCCCTGACGGCGGCGCGCCCCCAGGCGCTCGGCGCCCTGCTGCGCTATTTCCGCGATCTCGACACCGCAGAGGAAGCCTTTCAGGAAGCTTGCCTGCGCGCCCTGAAGACCTGGCCGCGCAACGGCCCGCCCCGCGACCCGCGCGCCTGGCTGATCCTGGTCGGCCGCAACGCCGCGCTCGACGGCGTACGCCGCCGCGGCCGCCTGACTCCGCTGCCGCCCGAGGAAGACCTGTCCGACACCGAGGACGCTGAGGCCGCTCTGGCCGACCGCCTCGACGGTTCGCACTACCGCGACGACGTGCTGCGATTGCTGTTCATGTGCTGCCACCCCGAGCTGCCCGCGACACAGCAGATCGCCCTGGCGCTGCGCGTCGTCTCCGGCTTGTCGGTGCACCAGATCGCTCGCTCCTTCCTGGTCAGCGACGCCGCCATGGAGCAGCGGATTACGCGTGCCAAGGCGCGGATTGGCGGGGGGAGTGTGGGGTTCGAAACCCCCGGGGCAGTGGAGCGCGCCGAACGCCTGTCGGTGGTCGCTACGATGATCTACCTACTGTTCAACGAGGGCTACTCTGCCGGCGACCACTCTGCTCGCGCCGACCTCTGCACCGAGGCCATCCGGTTGGGCCGCTTGCTGCTGCGCTTGTTCCAGGCCGAGCCGGAGATCATGGGCCTGACCGCGCTGATGCTGCTGCAACACGCCCGCTCGCCGGCTCGGTTCGACGGTGGGGGCGAGATCGTGCTGTTGGAGGACCAGGATCGCTCGCTGTGGGACGCCAAGCCGATCGCCGAGGGCCTGGCGCTGATCGACAAGGCGATGCGGCACCGGGTTCCGGGGCCGTACCAGATCCAGGCGGCGATCGCTGCACTGCACGCCCGCGCCGCCCGGCCGGAGGATACCGACTGGGCCGGCATCGAGCTTTTGTACGCCGCACTGGAACGGTTGCAGCCGTCACCCGTGATCACGCTCAACCGTGCGGTCGCGGTGGGCAAGGTCCGCGGCCCCGCCGCGGCGTTGGAAATGATCGAGAAGCTGGCGCCCCGTCTCTCCAGCTATTTTCCCTTCCACGGCGCCAGGGGTGCCTACCTCTCCCTGCTCGGCCGCCGGGAGGAAGCGCGTGCGGCGTTCGGCCAGGCGATCGCCCTGGCCAATACTCCTGCGGAGGCCGCGCACATCCGCCGCCACCTGGACCGTCTGACGAACCCGGGCGCCTCACGACGATCGTGAGTGCCACAATGCTGCGTCAACCTGGGTCGAGCGGGTAATCCAAAGCGTCCGAAACGCCGACTTATGAATTGTTCGCACGAACCACCCCAACCGTCATGGCCTGGTTAAGCCCAGCCATGACGGTTAGAGTTAGAACGAGGCACGACATGACTTTTGATCTGGACCGCTTCATCACGGCGCAGGCATCGGTCTTCGACACCGTGCTGGAGGAGTTGCGGGCCGGCCGCAAGCGAACCCACTGGATGTGGTTCGTCTTTCCGCAACTCCATGGGCTTGGAAGTTCTTCCATGGCGCTGTTCTACGGGATCGGCTCGCTCGCCGAGGCTCACGCTTACTATGCCCATCCGGTTCTCGGTCCCCGGCTGATCTGCTGCACGAGAACGGTGCTGGAGAGTGGCGGGCGCTCGCTGCACGAAATCTTCGGCTCGCCTGACGATTTGAAATTCTGCTCTTCGATGACGATGTTCGAAGCCGCGGTGCCCGAGGAGGCAAGCGCCATTTTCGCCCAGGCTCTCGATCGATGGTGTGCGGGAGAACGCGATACCCGCACGCTGGAACTCATCGCATCGCAAGGTTCCGGCTGAACAGATTACGCTCCGAGGCCGACCGGCGTGGACGTGGCGGCGAGCAGTGCGGGCTGGCGGCAACCGCTTGTCGCGGGCAATCTCCTAGTGTCGGCGCCGGCGGCAAAAGCGCTGCGGCAGGGAGGCTGAAATGGTTCGATTGTTCGCAGCATGCGCGGCATTGCTCTTGGCCCTGAGCCTGCCGGCGCTGGCAGACGACACGCCGAAACGCGGCGGCATCCTCACCTTCATGATCCCGGCGGACTTGCCCCCGAGCTTCGATGGTCATCGCGAGGCCACCTTCGCGACGATTTATGCGGTGGCGCCCTTCTACAGCGTGCTGATCCGCGCCAACCCGGAAAACCCCGCCGTAACGACCGAGTTCGTCTGCGACGTCTGCACCGATATTCCTGCGCCAACCGACGATGGCCGCATCTACGCATTTCCAATTCGCGGCGACGTGCGGTTCCAGGATGGTTCGGTGATGACCGCCTACGACGTGGCGGCAAGCTGGAACGAGATCGTCGAGCCGCCCGAGGGTGTCATCAGCGTGCGCCGTGGTTACTATTCGATGATCGACAAGGTCGAAGCGCCCGATCCGAAAACCGTCGTCTTCCACCTCAAATTCGCAACTGCTGCGTTCCTGCCGGCGCTCGCCGATCCATATGCCTTCATCTACGAGAAAGCGATTCTCGACCGCGATCCGCACTGGTACGAGAAGAACATCATGGGCTCCGGCCCGTTTCGCTTCACGGACTATCAGGTCGGGCAGTCGATCTCCGGTGTTCGCAATCCGGACTACTATCGCTCAGGACTACCCTACCTGGATGGCTTCACCGGCATCTTCGCCGACAAGCAGGCGGTCCGGGTGGCGGCGATCAAATCCGACCGGGCAGCGATCGAATTCCGCGGCTTTCCGCCGGCAACGCGCGACGAACTTGTCGCAGCGCTCGGCGACAAGATCACCGTGCAGGAGAGCGACTGGAATTGCGGCGCCCTGATCACGCCAAACCACGCGCGAAAGCCGTTCGACGATGCCAGGGTGCGCCGCGCTCTGACGCTGGCGATCGACCGCTGGCATGGCGCGGCGCCGATGTCGCGAATCACGGTGTCCCGGACGGTCGGCGGCGTCGTTTTCCCCACCTCGCCGCTCGCCGCAACCAAGGCGGAATTGGAGCGATTGGCCGGCTACTGGCCGGACATCGAGAAATCGCGGGCGGAGGCGAGGCGGCTGTTGAAAGAAGCCGGCGCCGAAGGGCTGACATTCGAATTGCTGAACCGCAACGTTGACCAGCCATATAAGTTCAACGGCGTCTGGGTCATCGACGAGTGGAGCAAGATCGGCGTGCATGCAACCCAGCGCGTGTTGCCGACCGGGCCCTATGACGAAGCGCTCCGCCAAGGCGATTTCGCGGTCGCCGTCGATGCCGAGTGCCAGAACATCGTCAACCCACTGCTGGACGGCACCAAGTACCTGCCGCACTCGGTATCGGATTCAAATTACGGTAACTACGACGACCCGACGGAGATCGACATCTATAACCGGATGCTGCGGGAGACCGATTTCACGCGGCAGCGGGAGCTGATGCGTCAGTTCGAGCAGTTGGTGCTGGATACCGAGGCGCATGAGATGTTTTTGCTGTGGCGCTACCGGATCGTGCCATATCGCAGCTATGTCAAAGGCTGGAAGATCAGCCCGAGCCACTACGTCAACCAGGATCTCGCGACAATCTGGCTCGACCCGTGAGGGGGTCTGATTGTGGCTGCCGGCTCCGGCAGTCTCTGTCTCCATCCCAAGGAACGCTCGCCCCACTTAGGCGGGTCCGACCGCGCGTGCATGGTGCGGCTGTTTGAGATACAACGATGACATCGAAAAACACCGCGGCCAGTAGACGGGCGCGCCGTCCAAGGGCGGCCGATTATACCAAGTCGGGAGGCAGGGCGCCGGCGGCGGCGGGGGGCGAGCCTTGCAACACGGTGGTGCGGGCAAGTACGCATTTTTATCACGGAGGAAGCGCGGAGGGCCACGGAGGGCCACTGGAGCCGGAGTGGTTTGCTCCGACAGCGGCTTTGCTTCGATAGTGGTTATAAAGTGCGGCGGCAGATCCCGTCTACCCTGCGGCGGGCATGGGAATTCGGAATCAATCCGATATGGATGCCGCACATGCTGAGATGATAAAGTTCCGGAAATGATTGCCAAATGACCTAGCGCACTTACATATCGTCGAAATGACCCGTCCATCCACGACCGGGGATGTTTCAATAAAACAGGGTTTTGAAACACAAATTTAGCAGATTTCATAGATTAAGGCACGTATCAGGTTAATTCGTTCTGTGCCTTACTCTGTGAAATCCGTGAAATCTGTGTTTCAGAACCTTGCTATTGTAAGCCGCTGCCAGTAAGAACAATGCCAAAGTGTCTTGGATCAACGAGCGCGCCGAGATCCCACGCTGTGATTTTCGACATCTGTGCTTCGGAAATCTCCTTTCATACCGAAAGGAGGTCACTCAAAGCACAATTCGCGCAACATTTTGAAGGCAATTATTATGGGAAGGTTAATAAATGTGCAGTTGCGATTTATGCACAGGCAGGTTGGCGGCAACGGCTTTGATTTCCAGGATCACTTCGCAGGCAGCGACGATGTCGGCTTTGAAGCCATCGCCGATCGAAGCCCTCTCGCAAGTCACCGGGATGGGCACTTGCCGCTGGAATGAAATTCCCGCTTGGTGCAATTCATGACACGGGCATTACTCGTAAATCGATTCCAGCAAACCTGTGCCGGTATCGCGGCGCACCTCGATGGCCAGCCCAATGACCTCATCCGTTAGTTCCCCCGCTATCCGCACAGATAGAACTCCTGTGGCCCTCCACGCTTTCTCCGTGATAGAATTCAACAAACCGTAATCACACCGGCGATCGGCGCGACACGCCGTCGAGAGAAGCTCTGCGACAACTTTCTTAGTTCATGCCGGCACCCATGCGCACCTGTTCGAATAGCGCGCCCTTCGCCGGTCACCGACGCCCTTCCCGCAGCACAAACCTCCGCCCGCCTCACCTCAACCGTGGCCCGGTATCCATCCCCAGGAACGCCCGCCCACCGATCGGATACCACTCCGGCGCAATGGTGACCGTCTGCCCCACCACATGCAGATCCCGCCAGCACTCCGCCAGCCTGCTCTCGCGCTTGAACGACGTGCTGCCGCCGTGCCGGTACACCAGGTCCATCGCCTCGCGCGCACTGTCGGCCGCATATGTCGAAGCCAACCGGCAGCGTGCCCGCTGCTCCAGCGTCGTCTCGCCCCCGGCGGCGATGGTGTTCCACAACTCTGCGATCATCGCACCGCGATAAACGCGGCCGGCATTCAGAATAGCATCGGCGCGGCCGACCGCGTCCTGCACCTGCGGGTTGTCGCACAGCCTGAAGGTCCGGCCGCGCGGCGTCTTCTCCACCGCCAGCGCGATCAGAGCGTCGATACCAGCGCGCGCGATGCCAGTAATCACCGCGCTATGGTGCGGCCCGACCCAGCACTGCGTCGGCAAAGCATAGGTCACACCGGGCCAGCGCGACCATTGGTTGTCCAGCGGGATGCCGGCGTGAACCATCGTCCGCCGCTCCGGCAGAAACACGTCCTTCACCGTCCAGTCGAAGCTACCGGTCCCCCGCAGCCCGGCCACATCCCAGCTTCCCGGCACGACCTCGGCTTCCGCGCGCGGAAACACTCCGCGCCAATACAGCGAACCGCCATCCGGACGGCGGCGCGGCTCTCCTCCATCGAGAATCTGGAAACTCCCCAGCATCCAAGAGCTCTCGCGGCACCCGCTGCCGAAGGTCCAGCGCCCGGAGACGCGATAGCCGCCCTCGACCGGCACCGCCGTGCCACCACCCTGCACCGCGGTACCGGCGAGAACCGTGGCGTGCCCGGGCGGGTAGATCTCGTGCACCCCCTCGTCCGGCAGTCCCAGCGTGACAAGCTGACCGATACTATTGTTGGCGATGTTCCAGCCGACCGAGCCGCAGCCCTCGGCCAACAGCTCGACGACCCGCAGGTAGGTCAGCGGGTCGGCCTGCAAGCCACCCAGCGCACGCGGGATTACCAGGCGGTAAAAGCCGGCGGTGTGCATTTGCTCGACCAACGCCGGCGGCAGCCGCTGTTCCGTTTCCAATTGCTCATGGTAGGTGCGCAGCACCGGCCGCAGGGCAGCAGCAGCCTGCACCACGGGTTGCGCGTCGATATCGACCGGTAGGCGCCCGTCTTCCACCATCGTGTCCACTGTTTCCTCCTGCCGCCGTTGCGGTCGGCCTGCCTGGATGCCCCTGCCGCCGCGCCTCACGTTCCACCCTCCGCGCCCGAACTGCAACATTCGGCCGGCGGCGATCGCTGTCGCGATACCCGCCGGGAGTCGTCTGTCCGCCACCGGAAACCGATGCAAGCCGCCCGTTTGATGCGCACAAGCAATGGCCCGGCTCGAACTGAAGCAGCGTCCTGCTCACTTTTTCCGCGCCAAAGCAAATCTGCATGACAGATCGCGGACGCGTGATCTACACTGCGCACATGCAGCATCTTCGCACCCTCGGGCTAAGCTCACTTCTCGCGCTTTCGCTCCTGTCCGCCTGTGCCGCCGCCGACCCACTGGCAAGCGGCTCCGTCGCCACCCAGCAGGGGCGTTTCGTCCCCTCCGGCGTGTTCGGGGACTTTCTCGCCGGCCGCTTCGCCGCCGCGCAGTCGGACCCCAACACAGCCACCGATAACTTTCTGAAGGCGCTCGCCGCCAACCCCAACGACCCGGAGCTGTTGCAGCAGGCGTTCGTCGCCTCGGTCATGAGCGGCCGGTCAGAGGCGGTGCAGCTTGCCCATCAACTGCCGGACAACCCGGTGGCGCAGCTCTTGCTCGGCGACCAGGAGGCACGGTCCGGCAATTGGGCAGCCGCCGAGCAACGCTTCCAGGCGCTGCCCCAACAGGGTCTGACCCAGCTTCTCCGGCCGCTGCTGGTGGCGTGGGCGCAGGCCGGCGCAGGCCAGCCGGATGCCGCCCTGAACACGTTGCGCCCGCTCATCGCCGGGCAGCGGCTGCGTGGCATCTTCGCGCTGCATGCCGGGTTGATCGCCGATCAGGCCGGGAATCAGACGGATGCAGCGCAATTCTATGCCATTGCCAAGGCCGAGATGCCGCAGATGAACCTGCGGCTGGCCCAGATCATCGCCAGCTGGGAGGCGCGTTCCGGCCAACCGGCAGCCGCGCAGCGCAGCCTTGCCGCCCTGTCGCAGGGCTCGCCGGATATGACGATCGCCCTCCCCGCGTTGGAAGCCGCCGGTGCGGACCGCCCTGTGGCGCGGCCGACGGATGGCATGGCGGAGGCCTACCTCGTGCTCGGCGGCGCGCTGCGCGCCCAGGACTTCGCATGAATACGCCATGCTGATGTTGCGGCTGGCGCTCGATTTGCGGCCGGGCCTGACCGCGGCCCGATTGCTGGCCGCCGACCTGCTGAGCACGGACCAGCATCCGGAAGCGGCGCTGCAAATGCTGGCGTCGGTGCCCGCCGACGATCCGCTCAGCGCGGTCATCCGCATGCGCCGCATCGGCATCCTGGTGCAGACCGGCCACACCGACGATGCCATGCGCGAGCTGGATCGCATCGCCGCCGACTATCCGGACAGCCCGCTGCCGCCCATCCAGCGCGGCGACATCTTGCGCTCGAAGGAACGGTTCAACGAGGCGATCGTCGCCTATTCCGCCGGCATCGCGAAAATCGCCCAGCCTGGAGTGGAAGACTGGCCGGTGTTCTACGATCGCGGTATCGCCTACGAGCAATCGCACCAGTGGCACAAGGCCGAGGCGGATTTCCGGTACGCCCTGCAACTGGCGCCGGACCAGCCCTATGTGCTGAACTACCTGGGCTACTCCTGGGCGGACAAGGGCGAGCACCTCGCCGAGGCGCAGCAGATGATCCAGAAGGCGGCCGCGCGCCGCCCGAACGACGGCGCAATCACCGACAGCCTGGGCTGGGTGATGCTGCGCCAGGGCGATATCGGCAACGCGGTGCAACTGCTGGAGCGTGCCGTCGAGCTGGAGCCCGAGGATCCGACCATCAACGGTCACCTCGGTGACGCCTACTCTGCTGCCGGGCGTCTGCTCGAGGCCCAGTATCAGTGGCGGCGCGCGCTGACGTTGAACCCCGGTCCGGAAGACATGGCGAAGCTCGAAGCCAAGCTGCAAACCCCGGCCGCCGCTTCCGTCGCCAGTGGTCGCGAGTAATACCAACCGCCCATGAGACCGGCCCACGAATTGTTCGCACGGACTGCCCCAACCGTCATGACCAGGCTTGACCCGGCCATCTATCGCGGCACCCTGCTGCATGGATGGCCGGGTCAAGGCCGGCCATGACGGTTGGGGCAGACGGTGCCGTACGGCACTTCCCCGCTGAGTGATCCCTTGCCCCTGGGCGAAGTCGCGCTCCCGGCCGACACCACGACGCGCGGCTTCGCCCCGGCGAAGCTAAACCTTTACTTGCACGTCACCGGCCGCCGTCCGGATGGCTACCATGTGCTCGACAGCCTCGTGGCCTTCGCCGATTGCGGCGACGTGCTGCACGCCGCGCCGGCAGCGGAACTATCACTTAGCATCGACGGGCCGTTTGCCGCCGGGTTGGCCGGGGAAGCCGACAACCTGGTGCTGCGGGCGGCACGAGCGCTGGCTGCGGCAGCCGGCGTGCCGGCGCATGCCAGCCTGACGCTGGAAAAGCACTTGCCGGTGGCTTCCGGGATCGGCGGAGGCTCGTCCGACGCCGCGGCAACGCTGCGGCTGCTGTGCCGCCTTTGGCGCATCACTCCCGATCCGGCCGTGCTGAACCGGATCGCATTGGGGCTCGGCGCCGACGTGCCGGTTTGCCTGGGCAGCCGTCCGGCCCGCATGGGCGGTGTAGGCGACCTGCTGGAGCTTGCCCCGGCGCTGCCATCCAGTACCGTGCTGCTGGTCAATCCGGGCGTCGCGGTGACCACCGCCGCGGTGTTCCGGGCGCGCTCCGGCCCGTTCTCCGCGCCGGCAAGTCTGCCTGAGGGTTGGGTGGACGCGGCTTCGATGGCGACCGATCTCGTGACACTGACGAACGACCTGGAAGCCCCCGCGCGGCGCCTGTGTCCGGTCATTGACGACGTGCTGGCCTGGATTGGGTCGCAGCCCGGTTGTCTGCTGGCGCGCATGAGCGGTTCCGGCGCCACCTGTTTCGGTCTGTTTGCGGATCCGGCCGCGGCGCAGCTTGCCGCCGGCGCGGGGCCGCGGTTGGGCTGGTGGACGTGGGCCGGGGCACTGCGCCGGAATTGACCTGCCAGCACCACGGCGCTTTACCTGCCGGGGCTGCCGGGCCTATTCAGCTTTACGTGCCGCATTGGGGCGTCGCCAAGTGGTAAGGCAGCGGGTTTTGGTTCCGCCATTCGGAGGTTCGAATCCTCCCGCCCCAGCCACCCATCTGACGGATCGATCCCACGTCCAATTCCGTCATTGCGAGCAGAGCGAAGCAATCTCCCGCGAGAGGTCCCGTGAACTCACGCGGGAGATTGCTTCCCCCGGCCTTCGCCGGAGTCGCAATGACATTGGGAGGCCGGGCACGGCACGCCAAACCCTGGGGCGCCGCGTATTACCGGCCCCCCAAACAAGCGCGCGCCTACGACCGCAGATCGGCGTGGCTCTCGCCGTAGTTCTCCCGCCGGGTAGACCGCCGCATCTCGCAGATCGCCGCGTGGATCTGCTGCCAATGATCCAGACCTGCGGTGTCGCCCTGCTGACGCATCTCGGAGGCGCGCTCCTGGGCGATCGCCTGTGCCCGCAGTCCGTGCAGGCGGATCATCATCTGGGCCGTTTCCTTTGCGTTCTGGTGTCGCATGAATTTTCCCTTTCGCAGCCAAACGCATCGATGCGAAGGGATATGCGAAGACGGACGCGGTACCGCCAATCTCACCCATGTGAGCAGGATGAATTCCGGGTCATTATCCGTGCGCTCCAACGAGCGTCGGCGGTATTACCTGGCGCTGCCGAAGCCCAGGAAGCCGGCGCCCGGCACCGGCGTGCCGCCATCGTTGGCAAACAGGCGCGGCGTTTGCGGCGCAGCCGGCGCCACCGCCTTGACCGGGACGACAGGCTCGCGCCGGGCGGTTTTCGCGGCTGCCCCCTTGGCTGGTGCGCCTGGCGCCGGCTTGTTCTGAGCAGATTGCGCCGGCGCGGCGGACGACGTGTCAGCACCGCGATAGGATAGCAGCAGGAACGAGATGTCGTTGCGGCCCAGATCGACCGACAGTTCCATGGGCGTCATGCCCAGCAGATTATGGGCGCTCAACTCGGCGCCACGGCTCAGCGCTTCCCTTGCGGCGGCCACGTCGCCACGATTGATCGCATCGAACAGCGCCTCGTCCGGCGACATGTCTGTCGGAATCCGGGTCGCAGGTGCGACGGTGTTGGCGTTCGACGCGGCGCCCGGCAAGGCGGGTGGCGGTACCACCGCCGGCTTCGCGCCGTCCGGCGCAGTCGACGCTCTGCGTTGCACCGCCGAACTCGGGTCCATCGGCCCGGCCTGCGCCCGGGCGACTGACGAGAATCCCGCGGTCGATACGACCAGCACGGACAGCAGCGCGACGCTGCGAAGGGTGTGATTCGGCATGGCGGCAGTCTAGCTCAAGCCGGATTCAACCACCAGAACCCAAAATTGAGATACGCGGCGAATCCGCTCCAAACCAGATACGGCACCATTAGCCAGACCGCGACCCTGCTCAACCGCGCAAAGGCGAGCATCGTCACGACGATCAGTGCCAGCAATACCAGCAGAACGGCGAGTGCCAACGGCTGATTGTGCAAGCCGAAAAATGCTGGTGCCCACAGCGCGTTCGCCGCGAGCTGCCATCCCCAGATGCGCAACGGACGCACCGCGCCGGCGCGGCGCCACACCACCCAGCCGGCGACGCCGATCATCACGTAGAGCGTGGTCCAGACCGCCGGAAACACCCAGTCGGGCGGCGTGCCGGGCGGCGCGGTCAGGGACGAATACCAAGTATGCACCGACCGCGTCACCAGCGCGGCGTCGGCCCCCCCGACGAGCAGGCACAGGCCGACGAATCCAATCAGCGCCAGCACCGGGGAAACCGGCGCGGACGATCCAGGATAGGAGCCCCACTCTTCGGGATTGGTCTGCTGGAAGACACACATCCTTCTGCAAGGATGAACCGACGCATCCCATGTAGGGCGCCACGCAGCGAGTCAAAAGGGCAATTACCACCCGTTGACCCGCGGCCACACCGCAACCACCTCATTGCCGCCGTCGATGACATAGTAGCGGTCATGCGCCGCGGCGGTCATGCAGGTGTGGTTGGGCGCGATGCGCAGCTTGTCGCCGATGTGCAGCGGGCTCACCTCGCCCGGGTCGAGTTCGATCACCCCATGCTCCTGGTAAGCACGCCGGACGACGGCATCGCGATACGGCCGCCCTTCCAGATCCAGCACGAGGCCGTAACCGTAATCCCGCGGCGCTGCCTCGGTGCTGCGATCCTTGGACAGCGCCATGCCGCCAGCATCCACCAGTAGCCTGCCGGGCCGCCGGCCGATCACGCTGGCGAGCACAGTGACCGCGATGTCGTCCAGGCCATTGGTGCCGATCTCCGACTGGAACAGGTCGCCGAACATGTAGACGCCGGCGCGGACTTCGGTGACGCCGGTCAAATGCTCCGCATGCAGCGCGGTGGGCGAGCTGCCCATCGATACGATCGGCGCCGCATGCCCCGCGCTGCGCAGGACCTCTGCCGCACGCACCACGCCGGCACGCTCGGCTTCGGCGATGCGGACCATGTCGGCGATCGTTCGCCCGCTATAGGAATGCCCGGCATGGGTCATCACGCCGGCCAAATTGGGCCCCAGCAGCGACGCGATCGTCAGCAGGTCGTCGTCGTCCGGCGTGACGCCGCCGCGCGACTCGCCGGTGTCGATCTCGATCAGCGTGCGCGGCGCCATCGGATGGGCGGCGATGGCAGCGGCGGTCTCCGAATCGTCGGTGATCACTGTTACGCGAGCGCCGGTGGCGTTCAGCTTCACCACCGGGTCCAGCTTCTCTGGCGTGATGCCGACCGCATAGAGGATGTTGGCGATGCCATGTGCGGCGAAGTATTCCGCTTCGGCGAGGGTGGAGACGGTGATGCCGCCGGACTGCCCGTGCATCGCCAGCCGCGCCACGTCGATCGACTTGGCGGTCTTCATATGCGGCCGCAGCGCCACGTGGTGGCGCGCGACGGCGTTCGCCATGCGCACCAGGTTGCGGCGGAGAATGAGACGGTCGAGCACCAGGCAGGGCGTCGGCAGGTCGGCGATGTTCATGCGGGTGGCGTCCAGGTTGCGGAGTCGTCGATCGGCAGCACCGGACGCGGCATATGGCGCCAGGCGAAGCGCGACAGGATCGGGCTGGTCAGGCCGGGGGCGTCCACTTCGACGATGTCCTCGTGGCGGAAGAACTCGTCGAAGCCGCCGCGGAAGTGGCCGCGCGACTTTACCACCACCACCCGGGCGGCGGCGATGTCGAGGCCGAAGGCTTCGAAGAACACCGGGTCGGCACACTGGTAGCGATTGGACAGCACGACCACGGTGAGGCCGTCGATGTCGAGCGCGGCCGACGGGCCAAGATCGAGCGTGTTGTTGGCGTAGATGCCGCGCCGGCCGCGGACAGTGCCGGTTCGCAAACGGCGCACTTTCGCGGCCGCGGCGAAGGGGTGGGAGAATTCGTCGCCGCCGTCGCGGTTGAAGCGAGCGGTGAAGTACGCGCCTTCGCCGAGCTGGTGGGCCTCGGCCGCCAGCGCGGGGTCGTGGATCACGCCGACCAGGGCATCGCGCACCCCGGCGCGGTGGAACGCCTCCAAAATCCACATCGTGTTGCCGCGCCCGCCGCCACCGGGATTGTCCGCCACGTCGGCGAAGGCGAGGGCACGTGTCGTTGCGAGGGAAGCGCAACAATCTCCCGCAAGTGCTGTGCGTCCTTCCGCGGGAGATTGCTTCGCTTCGCTCGCAATGACAGCGTTGGCCGCCAGCGCCAGCCGCGTCGCCGCCTCCAAAGACGTGAGCAGTGGGCGGAAGCGCTCGCGGCGCGCCCAACCGGCCTCGGCGAGTTCACGCGCCAGATCGTGCGCGGCCGGTTGGTCAGTCGCGGTGACCACGACAGTGAGGCCGTTGAACGGGGTGTCGGCGTAGGCAAAGCCGCCCATGACCGAGACATTCAGCACACGGCCGGCGTAGGGCGGTTCGCCCATGCGCTGCTGGCCGAGGTCGATCAGCTCGCCATAGGGGCGGTTTGGCGCGTCCTTGCCGGTGAGCTGGGTGACCGTGGGCGGCACGATCGGCAAGCGGATACGCGCGAGGCTGGTGCGGGCGCCGGACAGCAGGCGACGGAGCATTTGCGCCGCCTCCACGCCGCGCTCGCGCATGTCGAGATGCGGGTTGGTGCGATAGCCGATGAACGCGTTGACCAGCGTGACGTCGGCCTCTGACACATTCGCATGCAGATCGTAGGTGGCGACCACAGGAACGTTGTCACCGACGCCGCGGCGGACCAGCGCGAGCAACGTGCCTTCCGGGTCATGGTCCTGCGTCGCCAGTCCGGCGCCATGCAGCACGCAATAGACCCCGTCGAGTTTTCCGGCGTCCCGCAACCGGGCTTCCCATTGCGCCATCAGGCGATCGAAGAACGCCTGATCCACCGGGCCGTTGGGTTCCGCCATGGCGAGCACGATCGGCACCGGTTGCCAGGGGCCCGCGGCGTCCATGTCGGCAACGAAGCCGGGCAGTTCGCCCAGCATGCGCGGGGCGGGCGCGCGCGCCTCGACCAGCATGGCCGGGCCGGAGAGCAAGGTGCGGGATGCGAAGTCGGCTTCGGTGGCCACCGGGGCAAACCTGTTGCACTCGATCGAGAAGCCGAGCAGGGCAATGCGTGGACCCATAGCTTTCCTCTCCCGCATAGCGGGAGAGGGTAGGGTGACGGTGATCGGGTCGGCAAGCTGCCCATCTCCGGTTCCCTCGTGCATAGGACCATTGCTTTGCTGGGGGTGCTGACTTTCCGGCAACGTGGCACGGTCGTGTTTTCGCAGAGCCAGGAACGACGATGCCCGTGACGACTCGCAGGTCAGAGATATCGGTATCAGCACGCACCGCCAGCGCAGCGACGGCGTCCCTCGCCGCCGGGTGCGGTTGATGGCGACCGACTCGCCGCACTGGCGCCGCAACCTGTACGTCGTCCTGTTCGGATCCTTCACCAACATCACGGCGATGACGCTGCTGCTGCCGTTCCTGCCGATCTACGTGGCGGAACTCGGGGTGAAGACGCCGGCCGCCGTGGTGCAATGGTCCGGCATCGCCTACGGCGTCAGCTTCCTCGGCGCCGGATTGCTTGCCCCGGCCTGGGGCAAGTTCGCCGACCTGTATGGCCGCAAGCTGATCCTGATGCGTGCGTCGCTCGTGATGGCGATCTGCATGTCGATGATCGGCACGGCGCAGAACGTCTGGCAGCTGGTGTTCTGGCGATTGCTGGCCGGCGTGCTGGGTGGCTACGCGTCGGGCGCGGTGGTGCTGGTGGCGACGCAAACGCCGAGGAACCACTCGGGCTGGGCGCTGGGCACGCTATCCACCGGCGTGCTGGCCGGCACCCTGCTCGGACCGCTGATCGGCGGTGTGCTGCCTGGCCTGATTGGGCTGCGCGGGACGTTCTTCCTCGCCGGTGGCGTGATCTTCCTGGCGTTCCTGGCCACCTGCATCTTCATTCACGAGGACAACCCGCGCAGCGCCGGCCGCAAGCGTCCCGCCGGGCGCAGCGCGTGGTCGATGATCCCCGACCGTCGCCCGATCATCGCCATGCTGGTCACCGCGATGCTGCTGATGCTGGCGAACATGTCGATCGAGCCGATCATCACGGTCTATGTCCAGACGCTGATCCATGGCGGCAACGTCGTGCTGATGTCCGGCGTGGTGATGGCGGGGTCGGCGTTGGGCAGCATCCTGGCGGCGCCGCGCCTGGGCCGCCTCGGCGATCGGATCGGCGCGTGGAAGGTGGTCGTGCTGTGTCTGGCGGTGACCGGCGTGCTGCTGATCCCGCAGGCGTTCGTCACCAATGCCTGGCAGCTTGTGGCGCTGCGATTCCTGATGGGCATGTCGCTGGCGGGACTGCTGCCGTCGATCAACGCGACGATCCGCCACAACGTGCCGGACGGCGCCGCCGGCACCATCCTGGGATACGGCACCTCGGCGCAATATACCGGCCAGGTGGTCGGCCCGGTGGTGGGAGGCTTCGTCGGCGGGCATCTAGGAATGCGCGCGGTGTTCCTGGCGACGACGGTGGTGATCTTTGGCGGAGCCATTTACAATTGGATTGTCAGCCGGCGCGTGGCGGCGGATTTTTCCGCGGATGAGGCGGCGAATCGTTGATCGCTCTCTGCGGTCGAAATCGTGCGAAATGCAAGTCGGCAAGAAGAAGGAATTTTTACGGCATTATGGCGCAAAGGGGAAACGAAACCCCTAGTGCCTGCATGCGTCTTTCCATACCATCTTTGGTATGCTGACCGCGCACGTGCTTAGCGCCCTGCGCAAGAAACGCGCCCGCATGGCGGGGGAGATCGAGGCGGACGAGCGCGCGATTGCCAAGCGCCGCGAGGCGTTGGCGACGATGGATGTGGTAATCCGCATGTTCTCCCCCGAGTGCCACCCCGACATGATCCCGTCGGTTCGGCCATACCTGCGCGGGTTGTAGTTCGGCTACCAGGAAAGGCGAAGCTGCGACGGGGGACGTTCGCCGCGACGTTCCTGCTGGCGACGTTAGCTGCTCTGGAAATGGGCGGCTTGAAGCCGGAGGACCAGTAGGCCAGGATCGTTGCCAATGGGGAGGCAACGAAATGCGGTGGCTGTTGCTCGTCGTTGTGATGTTGGCAGCAGCAGCGGCGGCGGAAGCGCGGCAGTCTCTCCCGCTTCCTCCTCCGCCTCCACCTGAGGCGCCGCCTTACGATGTCGATACGGGAAACCGACCTGATGCTCTACAGCAGCCATCCCCAAGTGGCGGGGACGGGCAGCGCCAGGACAAAGCCATTGCCGCCCAGGATCATGGCCCAAGCTACGCAGGTGAGCACGGCACGGACAGCGCGCCTCTTTCGGTCAAAATAGTCAACGCCGGAGATATACAGCCACGCGTCACACCAAACCCCGAAGCAACCAAAGAAAACACGCCGCCCGAATGGTGGCCCTGGCCTGACATATGGCCTCATCCAGATTGGGCGTTGAACGGACTCACTTTGTGCCTCGTCGTAATCGGCGGGGTGCAGATTGGGGTATTCGGACTGCAAGCCCGTAGACTGAGGCAGACTATCGACACGATGAAGCAGATCGACCAAAACCAGTCGGCCACCGTGGTGAAGTCCATAGCCGAGGCTACCCGGGCGGCTACCGCCATGGAAAACGTTGCCCAAGCCATGAGGGACAACGCTGCGGCTGCCAACACAACCGCAACCGAAGCCGGTAGGACTGCTAGGTCCGCAGCGCGTCAAGCTAGAGCAATAGTCAACTCCGAAATAGCCAAAGTCTTTATCGAAGGGATCGCGATGATTAGGGTTGGACATGCCGACCCCGTTGTCATCCCCCCTGGACCGCTTCCTGAATTGTCGCAAGTCATGTTGATATTTTCTAACACAGGAAAGACGAGGGGCACCATTGACACGATCGATATCGGTTGGAAAGTGACCAAGATGGAAGAGTCGCTGCCGAGCGACTTGCGGCTTCCTGGCGATGGACTAGCAGGACTGCATTATGTTGTAAGGCCGGACACAAAGGGCGGGGTGCCATGCAGCCGTATAATCAGGCTGGACCAGAATGAACTGAGAGATATAAAATCTGGAGAAAGGCGGCTTTGGGTATATGGTCACTTCACCGCTACCGACATCATGGAAACCCACGATCATGTTGGGTTCGTAGCCTTTTGGGAAGCTGTTAGCCAAATTGACGCCAGACAGCCGACTATCCGACATCCACCGCGTGGTTTTGTCAGGGACGGGCCACCGCAATATCAGTTTGAGCGCAGGATTGAGGATAAGGACTGGACGAGTTACTGGCGCAGCAGAAGTGGAGACAAAGCCGACTTATAGTGCCAAGATTGCGCATATTGCACGCATGACGCACAATTCCAGCCCCGCTCGCGTGGTGCTATGCTTCAGGCGTTGAGATTTGGGAGTTGGGAGCAGCCCGAGGCCGCTATGCCCAAGCTACCGCGCGGGGCTGCTACTCGCCTGACTGGCGAGAATCAGATCGCGTTATGGGCGGTCGGGAACCACGGTCGGCTTGTGCCCTTTGCGCCATAATGCCATAAAAACTCTTGGTTCTTCGCTGTCTGGTGTGGGTAGCAACGTCCCCAAGCAGCTAGTAACGGAACCGGTGTTGCCCCAAGCCGCGATCGCGGGTTCCCTGCGTGATCTTGGCAGCAACCAGGTTCGCTCTTGTTGCGGACTCTGTTGGTCGAAATCGAATGCGGCTCGCCGGACTGTGATTGCTGGCGCTGCCACTGCGGCATGTTGCCGAAGCCAAATCCGCGGTGCCGGTACGGCTTCGGCTTATTTTTCAGCACGGAGAAAGGGCGGAGAACACGGTGAGCACGGAGAAAGCGATATGCTTGGGCGGAACAATTGACCGGTCGGGTGATTGGGCGGGAGCTTACGATGGACTGCGCTTTCTCCGTGGTCACCGTGCTCTCCGCACTTTCTCCGTGCTTAAAAAAATAAGTTGAAGGCGCACCGGGCAGCGATGTGTACTGCCCGACCGGCCGAGTATGCGTCGCCATAACCCAAGGCTCCAGCATCGAGCGATCGAATCGTCTGAACCCAGGAAGGCTGCTTGGGGACGTTGCTACCCACACCGGATAGCGAAGAACCAAATTCTTACTTCAGCGACGCTGCGCGCAAATAGCTGCTAAATCGTTGACGCTCCGCCGCACACGGCTAGCGATAACAACGCTGGCGATCGACGACCGGCAGGCACAACCCAGTCACTCAACGTCACCCACCAACGCCCGGTCCAGATCGGCGATCAGATCCTCCGCCGTCTCCAACCCGATCGACAACCGGATCACGTCCGGCCCGGCGCCCGCCGCCAGCCGCTGCTCATCGGACAACTGTCGATGCGTTGTAGAAGCCGGGTGCAGGATCAAACTTCGCGTATCACCGATATTCGCGAGGTGCGAGAACAACTGCACGCTTTCCACCAGCTTGATGCCAGCCTCGTAGCCGCCCTTCACCCCGAAGGTGAACACCGCGCCGGCGCCCTTCGGCAGATACTTTCTCGCCAGCGCATAGTACGGGCTGGATTCCAATCCGGCATACGAAACCCACGCCACCCGAGGATGCGACGCTAAAAACTCCGCTACCTTCTGGGCATTGGCGCAGTGCCGCTCCATCCGCACGTGCAGCGTCTCGATGCCGGTGATCGTCAGGAACGCGTTCATCGGCGCCAGCGTCGGTCCGAAATCACGCAACGCCACCGCGCGAGCCTTGGTGGTGAACGCGAAGTCGCCGAAATTCTCGTAGAAGCGCAAGCCGTGATAGGCCGGCTCCGGCTCGGTCAGTGCCGGGAATTTTCCGCCCGCCGCCCAATCGAATTTCCCGCTTTCCACCACGATGCCGCCGAGCGAGTTGCCGTGCCCGCCGAGGAACTTCGTCGTCGAATGGGTGATCAGGTCGGCGCCGTATTCGAACGGCCGGCACAGATACGGCGTGGCAAGAGTGTTATCGACGATCAGCGGAATGCCGGCGTCATGCGCGATCCTCGCCACCGGCTCCAGATCGACGATGACGCCGCCGGGATTGGCCAGGCTCTCCACGAAGATCGCCTTGCAACGCGGCGTCAGCGCACGGCGGAAATTCTCCGGATCGGTCGGATCGACGAAATGGCAGGTCCAGCCTAGCTTCTTGAACGACAAGCCGAACTGGGTCAGCGACCCCCCGTACAAATTCCGCGATGCCAGGAATTCATCCCCCTGCTCCAGCATCGTGGCGAACACCAGGAACTGCGCGGCGTGGCCGGACGCGGCGGCGACCGCGGCACGCCCGCCTTCCAGGTTGGCGACGCGTTCTTCCAGCACCGCGACGGTGGGATTGGTGAGCCGGGTGTAGATGTAGCCGAAATTGTGCAGGTTGAAGAGCGACGCGGCGTGGTCCACGTCGTCGAACACGTAGGCCGTGGTCTGGTAGATCGGCGTTGACCGCGCTCCGGTAGCGGGATCGGGCGCGGCGCCGGCATGGATCGCGCGGGTCTCGAAGCCGTAGGTGATGTTGTCGGCCGGCATCGGCCGCGGCTTAGCCTGGCGCTCGGTGGGCGGCTCGGCGGCACGGTTGCGGATGATGCCGGAGTTGACGCCGCTCCAGGACAACTCGCCGCCCAACCGGCCGAATTCGATCTTGGGGCAGCGGTTCATGACGACTTCCAGACCGGCGGCCTCGGCCCGTTCGGCCGCGGCATCGTTGCGGACACCGAGCTGCATCCATACCACCTTGGCACCGATGGCGATGGCGTCCTCGACGATCGGCGGCACCGCGTCGGAGGCGCGGAAAATGTCCACCATGTCGATTTTTTCCGGGATGTCGCGCAGCGAGGCGTAGACGCGTTCGCCCTGCAAGTCCTGGCCGGCAGCGGCAGGGTTCACCGGGATGACACGGTAGCCTTTGCCTTGCAGGTACTTCATCACGAAGTAGCTGGGCCGGTTCCAATTGGTGGAGGCGCCGACCATCGCGATTGTCCGCACCGTGGCCAAGATGCGGCGGATCTTCGCGTCGGAGTAGGGGATTGGGTCCACTGCGGTCATCGAGGTCCTCCGTAACAAACCTCTCCCGCGCTGTGCGCGGGAGAGGTCGCGGAGCGATAGCGACGCGGGTGAGGGTGATCGGGTCGGCACGCTCTACTTGCTTACGTGCGGCCCGATCACCCTCACCCTCGGTGCTACGCACCTCGACCTCTCCCGCTCCCGCGGGAGAGGTTATCTATCTCGCTTGCTGGATCGCGGACAGGATCCAATGACCGCCGCCGTGGGCGCGCAGGAAGGTCCATAACTCGGTCGCGGTGACATGCTCTGTCGGGCTGCCGTCCACGATCCGGCCGGCCATGTCGCGCGTCACGTCGATCATGGAGAAGCGCATCGCCACGGTGGCGTAATCGCGGCCGCCTTCGGTCCAGGCCTGCGCCAGGTCGCCTTGCAGCAGCCGCACATCGCGGACCTCGTTGCGCACGCCGCGGCTCTCTTGCTCCGCCAATTGCTCGCCGAAGTAGCTCAGCATTTCCGGCGTCACCATGGCGCGCAGACCGTTCACGTCGTGCGCTGTCCAGGCCGCCTGGTTGGCTTGCAGCAATTGCTCGAAGGCCTGGTAATCCGCCGGCGCGATCTGGATCGGCTGCGCGCCGCGGCCGCCGCCGATGCCGCCGGCCGGCATGGCGCCCACACCAGGAGCGCCGCTGCGGGCGAACATTGACGGGCCACCGGCGAAAGCGGGGGACGGGCCGCCGCGGAACAGCCGGAGCAGGAAGCGCACCAGCCAGACCAGCAGGAAGATCTGGATCAGGAAGCCGATGAACCCGAAGCCGTGCATCCCGCCCCAGAAGCCATGCCCGAACAGCAGGCCGGCAAGACCGGCACCGATAAAGCCGCCCATCAGGCCGGACATGAACGGAGAACCCGAGCGGTAGCCGTAGCCCGGCGCACCGCTATAGCCCGGAGACGGGTTCTCCGGCGTCATGCTGCGTTGCATCGACCCGGCGGAGTTGGGCGCCGTCGCGGTGGACGGGGGCGCCGAGTACGTCATGCTGCCGCGGCTGCCCATCGAGCTGCCGCTGCCCAGCCGTGCCTCGGCCAGACCGGGTGCGAGCGCCAGGGCCAGGGCGGCGAAGGCGGCGATCAGAATGGGCGTGCGACGCATGGGAACTCGCTGGTTTGTGAACACCCGGCGCAATATGGGCGTTAGATGCGCTCGCGGACAGGGGTGCAAGGGGGCCGCAAGCGAAGATACCCTGCGAGGCAGGCGCCCCCGCTTCTAAGGTCGTCAGCACCAGCCATTCGTGGGTTCAGGCGCCCGCCATCGTCATGCCATCGATCCGAACCGTCGGCGAGTCGGTGCCGCGGCGGAAACGCAGATCGTTGGCGGGCGTCAGGTGTGCGAACATCTCCAGCAGGTTGCCGGCAATGGTCAGCTCGGCGACCGGCTCGGCGATGGCGCCGTCGCGGATCATGAAGCCGGAGGCGCCGCGGCTGTAGTCGCCGGTGACGCCGTTCACGCCCATGCCGATCAGCTCGTTGACGTAGAGCCCCAGCTTGATGTCGGCCATCAGCTCGGCCGGGGACAGTTCGCCGGCCTCGAGATACAGGTTGGTCGGCGAGGGCGACGGCGGGCCGCCGGTGCCGCGTGCGGCGTGGCCGGTGGACACCATGCCAAGCTGGCGGGCGGAGCGGCTGTCGAGCAACCAGGTGGTCAGCACGCCGTCGGCGATCAGGTCGCGCGCGGTGGTGGGCGTGCCCTCGCCGTCGAACCGGCGGGAGCGCAGGCCGCGCACGCGCAGCGGGTCGTCGTGCACCTCGATGCCGTGCGGCGAAGATGCGCTGGCCCAGCTTGTCCTTCAGGAAGCTGGTGCCGCGCGCGACGCCGGCGCCGTTGATCGCCCCCGCCAGGTGGCCGAGCAAACTGCCGGCGACGCGGGGATCGTAGATCACGGGGAGTTTCGCGGTTTTCGGTCGCGCCGGGTTGAGCCGTGTGACGGCACGCTCGCCGGCGCTGTGGCCGATCTTCGCCGGGTCGTCCAGGTCGGCCAGATGCACCGTGCTGTGCAAGTCGTAGTCGCGCTGCATCGCCGTTCCCGTGCCGGCCAGCGCGGCGGCGGAGACCGAGTGACTGGTGCGCACCGACCGCCCGGCGAAGCCGGCGGAGGTGACGAGGAACGCCTCGGTGCGGCCGAAGCCCGCATCGCCGCCCTCGGAGTTGGTGACGCCGTGCACCGCCAGGGCGGCGTCCTCGGCGGCGGCGGCGCGGGCGATCAGCGCCTCGGTGGAGGGTTCGGTGGGGTCTTCCAGGTCCAGGGCGATGTCCCGCGGCGGCGCGGCGGTGTCGGCCAGGCCGGCGTAGGGGTCCTCCGGCACGACGCGGGCCATGGCGACCGCACGCTGCGCCAGTTCGGTGAACCGGGTGGGATCGACGGTGGTGGCCGAGACGATGGCGGCCTGCTTGCCCAGGAACACGCGCAGGCCGAGGTCGCGGCCTTCGGCGCGCTCGACGTGCTCTGTCTCGCCGAGGCGGCGGGAGACGGACAACGAGGTGCCGGAGATCAGCACCGCGTCGGCGGCATCGGCGCCGGCGGCACGCGCGCGGGCGAGCAGGTCGGAGAGGAGGTTGAGGGGATCGGCCATGATGATCTTTCTGCTGGGCGTGGCGCTTGCTGCTACGCGAGCCTTACGACGTGCGAGTCCGGTTCGAGCTTCCGGTCCACGGTGTAGAGGTAGGCAGGTTCCATCATCGCCTGGGCCACGATAATGCGATCAAATGGGTCCTTGTGGTGCAGCGGCAAGTCGGCGACGGCAGCCGCGGCGCGCCAGTGCACGGCAAGCTCGGCGAACCCGCGGGCGATTGCCTCCGTCGCCACTCGCTCCGGGCGGATCGTGAAGCCGGGACGACCGAGGCTGGTCTTGATTGCCACCTCCCAGATGCTTGCGGCGCTGAACAAGACGTCGTTCTCCGGGTCAACGATGATCTGGCGCATCTGGTCTGACAAACGCTCCGGCTCAGCTAACGCCCATAGCAAGAGGTGCGTGTCCAGGAGGAGGCGCATCAGCGCCCCTCGAAGCCAGCCAGCACATCGTCCGGCAACGGATCGTCGAAGTCGTCGGGAACGGTGAATTCACCAGCCAGCGTCCCGAGTTGGCGCGGCTGCTTCGGATTATCGATCGAGATCAATCTGGCAACAGGCTTGCCAGCCTTGGCAATGACGACCTCCTCGCCGCCGGCCACTGCATCGAGCAGGCGGGACAACTGGCTCTTGGCGGCGTGAACGTTGATGGTTTCCATGGCCCATCCCGCGTGAGTTTAGCTAAGGTTAGTCCGCACCGGCGCGCGGGGCAAGCGAACGCTGCGGCGCGGCGGCAAGCGGCCGCCATTATCGTCACTGCAAGGAACTCGCCGTCACTGCAAGAAACTCACTGTCATCGCGAGCAATGCGAAGCAATCCCGTGCCTGACGAACCACAGCCGGCTCGTCAGGCGAGGGATTGCTTCGCTTCGCTCGCAATGACAGTGGGACGCGGGTCCAACCGGTCCGGCTCACACCGCTAATGCACGCTCATGACCGCCGGATTGACCAGGTAGAACCCGACGCCGATCACGATCAGGTATGCCAGCAGCACCAGGGTCCAGCCGAAATTGTGCCGGATGACCTCGCCTTCGTTGCGCACGAACTTGCTGGTCGAGACGCCGACGCTGGCGGTCTGCGGGGCGATCGGCTTGCCGATCTCTGCGCCGACCGAGTTCAGCGTCGGCAGCAGCAGCGCGGGAAAGCCCAGTTGCACGCCCACCAGCGCCTGGAACTTGCCGAACATCGCATTGGTGGAGGTGTTCGATCCCGACAGCGCCACGCCGATGAAGCCCAGGATCGGCGCCACGACGATGAACCAGACGCCCAGGTAGGAGAACCCCTTCGCCAGCGACGACGCCATGCCGGAGTAGTTGAACACATAGGCCAGGCCGAAGATGAAGAAGCCGACCAGCAGCGCGCCCCACATCTGGCCGAACGTCTTGGCGAACAGCGCGCCGATGTCGCCGGGCTTCAGCTTGCCGGCGGCGCCGAGCAAGCCGCAGATGATCAGCCACGACGCCAGGATCGCGCTGCCGCCGACCCACGGAGCGAACTTGAACGCCGCCGAGATGGTGGCCTTGGTTTCCGGCGCGGTGGCCTGAACCTGGACGAAATACCAGCCGACCGCAGGCAGGCTCGACCACGGGCCGGTCCAGGCCGCGACCACGATCACCAGCACGGCGAACGGCATCCAGGCGAGCAATACCTCGGTGCCGGTCAGCCCGTGTTCGCGCTCGGCTTCCTTCGCCAGTTCCGCTTCGCTGACCGGGACTGCCGCCGTAACCGAGGATGCGGGCCGGCCGCCAGAACTTTCAGCAGCAACAGCAAGGCGCAGAAGCAGACGATGGAGCCGGTCACGTCTGGCAGATAGGGCCCGAAATAGATGGCGACCGGCCATTGGCCGAGGATGTAGCCGAGCGATCCGACGATGGCGAGCGGCCAACCGTCCCTGAATCCCTGCTTGCCGGCAACGAGGTAGATCAGCACCCAGGGCGGCAGCAGCGCCAGGATCGCAACGACGGTGCCAACCGAGCCGGACAGCGCCAGCAAGGGATAGCCGGTGACGGCGGCGATCGCGATGATCGGCGCACCGAGCGCGCCGTAGGAGACCGGGGCGTTGTTGGCGATGGCGGCGACCCGGATGGCGTCGAGGTCCTTCAGGCCCAGCGAAATCAGGATCGGCGCCACCACGGCCCAGGGATAGCCGAAGCCGACCAGGCCCTCGAGCAAGGCGCCGAAGGCCCAGGCGAACAGCATCGTCTGCACGCGGATGTCGAGCGTGCCTTGCGAGATCAGCCAGCGGCGCAGGTTCTCGAACAGGCCGGTGAGGCCGAGGGTGTTGAACAGCATCAGGCCCCAGAAGGTGATCCAGTCCACGTTCCAGACGCCGGTCGCGGAGCCGTAGAAATACGCGCGGAGGCCGGTGTCGAGCGGCATGTGCCAGACCCAGGCGGCGAGCACGAAGGTGACGATCGAGCCGAGGAAGACGGCGAGCCAGGCGGAGACTCGGAAGACCGCGAGGAGGACGAGCAGGAACACGACGGGTATCAGGGCGACGAGGCAGGTGAGGCCGAGGTTGCCGATGGGATCGACGGTTTGGGTGAACATGCGTTTCCTCGTTTTTGCGCCCTGTGGCGGGCGGTGGGCTTTTTGGCTCGATCGGCGGTGGGCACGGGATGGCGGGCGACTCGGGCGTGGGTCCGGCCTTGCGGTGTCGCTTTCGATCCGCGGCGTAACGGTTCGAGGCGGCGGCAGTGCGAGATCGGACGTCTTTGGGTGGGGGGCCTTGATTTGGATCAACGGCGGGGGAATTTTTTGAGGATCAGCGCTGATGGGCGCTTCCACTGAGTGGGTGAGCGGGTAAGTGTAATCGGCGATGAAGACCACGACATTGGATGCCCTATGGTCCCATGGGTGGTTGGTGGGAGAGGGTCTGGGTTGGCAATGGCTACAGGCTGGGTGCTATCGCCGGTCCGATGACAGCGTGGCGCCAACGATCCCACCGCGGCCGCAACTCGGGGGACAGTGCCCTGTCCTAAATCGCCTAGGATGTCCAGCCAAAAATGTTCTCTGACAGAGAACTTTGTTATTGCAGAGCGATCCGGACCCGTGGTTAAAAGCTTCCGTCAGTCACACGAAGGGAAGAGCCGCCATTAACAGGGCCGAGGCCGGCCCGCGGGAGGCTAAGGAGCCTTCTATCACCGTCAGCATCAGGGCGACCGGATGCGGGCGGGGCGCGGCGGCGTGGAGCGCCGCGCCCATAGGAACTCTGGGCTTATACCGTAGTCACCCCTGCTCTCCGTCTGGGTGGCGCCACGTAATCCTGCGTGGCGAGATGGAGGCAAGCCGATGTTGCTCGATGACGACAACAGGCCAGTGGCTGATAGGCGACGGGGACCATCAAAGCGGGAAGCACGAAAAAAGCGCCCACGGCGTGGACTGTGCAACCCGCTGGTGCTGAAGACGGTTATAGCGCTGGCAAGACTTGGCTATGAGCTGGCGCGGATCGTGTTGAGGCAGTGATGGTCAAGGCCCAGTTTTCCAACCTTCTTAATTCTGGTTCCGACGGGAAGATCATGCTGAACGAAGCTCTGCGATTGATTCGCGTCTTTTACGACATCACGCAGCGTGATATGGCGGCGCGGCTTCAGATAGCACCGTCATACCTATCCGAGATCGAGAACGGCAAGAAAGAGCCGACGCTTCTGTTGCTGAAGAAATATTCGGAGGAGTTCAAAATTCCGATGTCATCGATTCTATTTTTTGCTGAGCACATGGAAGACGGCCAGGCGGCAACCAAGCTAAAAACCGCAGTCTCCGGGAAGGTGCTTGCTCTATTGCGCTTCATCGCCGCGAGGTCCGGTCGAAATGCTGCCTAACCTTCCGAACCGCCATCCACTGCATCAATCGCGGTTGTATGCGGTCGAGTCGCGGGCCAGGCTGGCGGCACTTTTCGGCCTTACACGCGTAACCCTCGACGCAATCCTGGCCGAGGAGCGGCCGTTCAGCCAGCGCACCACCGAGATTACGCGCAATGGAAAAACCAAGGTCCGGCTTATTCAGGAACCGCGCGGCAATCTGCGGCCCATCCACATTGTCGTGCGCAAGATGCTTACGCGGATCGAGCCGCCAGACTTTCTGTTCTGCCCGGTAAAGCAAAGGTCCTATGTATCCAATGCCGCGCTGCATGCCGGGGCGAAGGAGATCCGAAAGCTCGACATCCACGCGTACTTCCCATCGACACCCAGTCACCGGGTTTATTGGTTTTTCCATACCATCATGGCGTGCAGCCCCGACGTGGCCGCGGTATTGGCGAAGCTGTTGAGCGTTGACGGCCATCTGGCAACCGGCAGCACCGTCAGCCCGATCCTCTCGTTTTTCGCCTTCTACGATATGTGGCTCGCAATTGCACAAATCGCCAAAGACGCTGGCTGTCTCCTGTCAGTCTACATGGACGATATCGCGGTATCCGGCGATATTGTCCCCAATAGGGTGATATGGCAGATTAAGCAGCAAGTTCATTCCCGCGACCTGATCGCCCACAAGGAGCGGCGCTATACCGGTGGAGTCGGTGAGGTCACGGGCGCCCTCATCAAAGACGGCAGGCTTCAGGTCCCGAACCGCCAGCGGAAAAAGACCTACGAAACCCGCACGGCGCTTGCCGCGACCGTCGACCCTGCGGAAATTGTGCGCCTGTCTTCAATACTGCGCGGATTGAACCAGCAACGGAAACAGATCGAAGGATGACCTTGTCAGGGCCGGCCGTCGCTCCTCGCAGATCCGCCTAGGTGGCCGCTTCAATCAGCGCAACATCAAGGACGTTATCATGCGTGAGATGGATCAACTGGGGCGGGGTCTGTCCTTGCGGAAGACTACTTCTTCCTGGACCTCTTGGGCTTGCGCTCCTGCCCGAGTGCCGAACCGCAACCGAGCGGACTGCCGCCGATTCCGGGCGTGTCGAGCCGCCTATATCTGAGAGGACATTGCCACCTATAGAGCCGCGCTGGCTGTGCTTCTCTGATTGCTAAGCTGTCTGGTGACCTGTATCGGTAGTGCACTGGGTCTACGCCTGGATTGGGGCGCACTAGATGCCATTTTACCTACGAAAAGCGATAAGCGCCGGGCCGTTCCGCTTCAATCTTTCAAGCAGCGGCATCGGCCTCTCGGTAGGCGTCAAAGGACTGCGGATCGGAGCCGGTCCTCGCGGCCATTATGTGCATGCTGGACGCGGTGGGTTATACTATCGGGCATCCCTGGGTGGCAGGCGCAACTCGCCAGCTCCGCAGCAGGCATCCCCATCGCCACCGCGTCGCCCCATGGGTCATTCCGAACAAGGTCGCGTGACTATGATCGAGGTGCAATCTGGTGACGTGGCTGCAATGCGCGATGCCACAGTCGCCGACCTGGTAGACGATCTTAACAAGAAACAAGCGCAGATCCCGCTTGGAATATGCGCAGCAGGCTGCGTTGCCATCATTGGCGCTCTAATGCTCTTGCACTCCGACTTAGGTGGACAATCTGCCTGGGTAGTCGTCGGCAGTGTTGCATTGCTGGCAACGTTGCCGGCTTGGGCCATTGGCGAGTGGTTTGATTCTACAAACGGACGAGTGTGCTTTTCTACAACTTGCAAGGAGCCGCCGAAGCTGCTTATCGGAAGGTCACAGAAGGCTTTGACGCGCTAGCCGCGTGCCACGGCAAGTGGCACATCGCCTCGGGTGGGGCGGTGCGGGATCTTATGACATGGAAGCGCAACGCCGGCGCGGCCCATTTGGTCAATCGGAAAGCCGCTCGTCTTACGTACACCCTACCTAAGGTTCTGCGAAGCAATGTCACTCCCCCGGCAATAACCCTTGGTGGGAGGACGTTCTATTTTCTGCCTGAGCTCATGCTTGTGAAGCATGGGGCCCACTTCGGGGCTGTACGCTACGATGATCTCCAAATCACAAGCCAATCATCCCGTTTTATCGAGGATGGAACACCCGTCGCAGACGCACGGGTCGTGGACCACACATGGAAGCATCCAAACAAGGGCGGCGGCCCTGATCGGCGGTTTCGGGACAATCGTCAACTTCCAGTTTGCCTATATGATGTGATGCACTTGTCAAGCGGCTCTGGCGTGAATGAGCTAATGGAGTTCTCCCGTACTGGCCTTGTGCAACCATTCTCAACTGCGCTGCACGACCTGCCACGCAGACAGGCATCAGAAGGCGTTGGCGACTTAATCCGCTTGGGCAGCACTGTGACACCTGACAGGCTTGACGTCGTTGTTCCGGAATCGCCTCCGACACACCAATCGCACCACTGGAAACTTCTGGCGGGTGCAAGCTGCGCTGATTGCTGGCGGCGCGATTATGACCGCATATACACTGCATGGTGGTTCCCCGGTCCCGACCGGGACATATCGATCTGTAGCCGAGCCGCAATCCGTTCCCACAACGGACGCCGCTGAAGGCCGATTACCGCTCACAGAAGCCACAATGCAGGGGCCGTCCAACACGTCAGTCCAGCCCGCCACGTCCGGCCTGCCGACGGTAACGGTCAAGACACCAGCCAACATACGGAGTGGGCCAAGCACGTCCGCGACGGTTGTCCGGGTTGCCGGCTCTGGCGAGAAGTTTGGTGTGTTTGGCCGCGCAAACGGATGGGTGCAAGTGGGAATAGACAAGCCGCTCGGCTGGATTGCAGCTTCGCTGCTCACTGAATAAGTTGTGCGTCCCAGCGCGCCCATTTCGCATCTAGTTTTTTGCATCTGGAATGTGCCTTGTTTTCAGCGCCGTATGATCTGCCCAAATCACTTGGAATTCGCTGCACACCCCACAGGCGCATAAGGCCCATTATGTTGGACCTCATTGGAAGTATTGTGGATCCCTGAGAAGCGGCATTGTCCGCCAAACCATCCAACGGATCGCACCCCGCGCGGGCCTTCGCCACTTGTGCGGCGACCTTGCCGAGCGAGGTAAATTTACCTGATAATGCTAGGAAATAATACTTGACACGCTCCCCAATCCCGTCGTAAACCTCGCCGCGTTATGTGCAACCCGACCACCGCTCCGGCCCAAGCCTATGCCCTCGATGCAGATCGGGCCGGTCCGGAGGGCCCGCACATTCGCCGGAGTGGCTTGTCCATCTCCTCGCCCGCCTGATCCTCTTCATGCTGGAGCAGATGCTCGCCCTCTCGCCTGCGCCGCTCCCACGGGCTGCCGGCATGGTGGCGGCCGGCCGGCCGGACCTGCCGGCGGGCTCGGCGCAGGCCCCGCCGCGGCGGTCCGCGGCGCAGTTCGGTAACACCATCGCGCTGGATGTGCTGCCGCAATGGCATTGGGCCCGGGCATCCGGAGTGGCCGGCGTTGTCCCGCGCCATCGTGGCGTTCGGCGGCAGCCTGAAGGGGTTCCGCGACGGCGCCCCGGCGCGCCCCCTGGCATGGTGGCAAAATCCCGCCATCGTGCCCGGCATGATCCTCTCCCTGGCTTCAGCGCGTTCCACGGCGCCCGCATCGCCGTTGCAGCAGGAGGCGGTTGCGACTGCTCCGCCGCCGGCGCTGCACGCCGGCGGCCGCAGCCGCGCATGCCCGGTCGCCTGCGTCATGGTTGCCCGCATCAGCGCGGCACCTGTTTGCGCGTGCGGGCCCGGTCCGCCGCCCCGGCCGCAAGCCGCCCGGGACTGCCACCACTGTTACGCCTGAACGAACGGGGCCAGAGCATGGCTTGCCCCGCCGTCCTGATTCGTGCCGGCCGCCACGGCCCGGCGCTGGAGTCCTGGCTCTGCCGCTTCGTGCCCCACGCTCCGGCGTCATCGCGGGCGAAGCGAAGCAATCTCAGGTTGCAACGACGTTCGGGCCGCTTCCGCGCCGTGATGCAGGACCGGCAGCGCCGCGGATGAACACGGCGCCACAGCGTGTGCACAGCGGTGATCGTCGCTGAATCCGACCTGGACCGTCCGGGGATCGAGCAGATCGACGACGGTTCCCACCTGTCCTCGGCCAAGCCCCACGTCCGGCATAGCCGCCAGCAAGGCGACGGCGTCGAGCAGAGCAGGCGCTTCGAATGGTGCGTCCATCACTTCACCCGGCATGCCACAAACCGAGGCGTAGCCGACCGGGGGGATGCGATCCACTGGCTTTCCTTCCGCGCTTTGAGCGGCTTCGCCGGTGGTGGGGCATGGAAAAGCGATCCCACGCAGCGGGCCGTAGCCTCATTACGTGGAATAGCGAGACGGATGTTGGATCCTGAGACGACGTTGAGACTCCGCTACCTGCGACTTTGCTGCTTGCAACGAAGCAAGTCGTGGATGCCGACCTTCGTCGGCATGACGCTGGGGCCGTGCGAGGCTTCATAGCAGCTCCACGCAAAGCGCCGGGTACCGGTGAAGCGAGGTGAAGTAAGCAGGGCGCAGCGTGCCGACCCGATCACCCTCACCCTCGACGCTACGCGTCTCGACCTCTCCCGCTCCCGCGGGCGAGGTTATCCCGCGCGTAGCGCGGGAGAGGTTTGGCTACGCCGCCAGCTTCTCCGCGATATCCGCCAGCATCGGCACCCGCCCCGCCGGACCCAGCGCCGCCAGCGTCGGCTTGGCACGGAACTGCCGCGCGGCGGCGCGCTGCACGTCCTCGGTGGTGACCGCGTTCAGCTTGCCCACCGTCTCCGCCGTCGGCACCACGCGGCCGAACACCTGCAACTGCCGCGCGAGCTGTTCGGTGCGGCTGCCGGTGCTCTCCAGCGACATCAGCAGCGACGCCTTCACCTGCGCCCGCGCCCGTGCCAGCTCTTGCTCTGTCACCGCGGTCTGCACCTTGCGCAGTTCCTCCAGGGTGACCGGCATCAGTTCCTCGGCCTCGCTCTCGCCGGTGCCGGCGTAGATGCCGAACAGGCCGCCATCCATGTAGGGCGCGCTGAACGAGTAGATCGAATAGACCAGGCCGCGCTTCTCGCGCACCTCCTGGAACAGCCGCGACGACATGCCGCCGCCGAGCAGGGTCGAGAGCAACAGGGTGGGGTAGTAGTCGGGGTCGCCATAGCCGATGGAGGGGAAGCCGAGCACGATGTGCACCTGGTCGAGGTCGCGGTCCTCGCGGAACTCGCCGCCACGATAGCGCCCCGGCATCATCTTCGGCGGCGGCTTCCCCGGCAGGTCGGCGAAATGCTGCTTCACCAGGTCGACGATTTGCTCGTGCTGGAGGTTGCCGGCGGCGGACACCACGACGTTCGACGCCGCGTAGTGCCGCTTCATGTAGCCGGTCAGCATGCCGCGGGGCATCGCCTTGATGCCGTCCTCGCTGCCGAGGACGGACGGCCGAGCGGCTGGGACGGGAACGCCGCCTCCTGGAAGTAGTCGAAGATGATGTCGTCCGGCGTGTCGTTGGCCTGGCCGATCTCCTGCAGGATGACGCCGCGTTCGCGCTCCAGCTCCTCCGGTTCGAAGGTGGAGTGGGTCAGGATGTCGCCGATGATGTCGGCGCCAAGCGCGGTGTCTTCCTTCAGCAGCTTGACGTAGTAGGCGGTTTGCTCGCGGGCGGTGTAGGCGTTGATGTGGCCGCCCACCGCCTCGATCTCCTCGGCGATCTGCGCCGCGGTGCGGCGTTCGGTGCCCTTGAAGGCCATGTGCTCCAGGAAGTGCGAGACGCCGTTCTCGTCCGCGGTCTCGTTGCGCGAGCCGGCGGCGACGTAGGCGCCGAAGGAGACGGTCTCCACCCGGTCCATGCGTTCGGTGACGACGGTCAGGCCGGACGGCAGGCGGGTGAGCTGGATGGCATCGGTCACTGGCTGGGGTGTCCTGAAACGGGAGTGCAATCTGCCCCATATAGGGCCACTGATGGCCCCGCGTCAGCCCTTGACGCCTGCCGGGGTGTGAGAGGGGCCGGCCGGGCGGCTCACGAGCCCGGCGTTGCTTGCATCGCCGCAACGATGGCTGCGAGCGGATCGAGCCGCGTGGTCATCCCCGTGTGGCCCACGCCCGGGCGTTGCAAGAGATGGCTACAGCCCGTGCAGGAACTCGATCATCGCTGCATTCACCTCGGCCGGGCGTTCCTGCTGCGTCCAGTGGCCGCAGCCGGGCAGCACGACCGTCCGTCGCAACTGCGGCACGAACTGCTTCAGGTTTGCCACCAGTTCGGCAGCACCGCGAAAGCGCAGCGTGAGGTCGTATTCCCCGATCATGCAAAGTGCCGGCACGTTCACCATCGCTCCGGCGAACGGCGCTAGGAGTTCCCAGTTTCGATCGATGTTCCGGTACCAGTTCAGGCCGCCGCGGAAACCGGTCCGGGTGAACTCCGCCGCATAGAAATCGATGTCCGCCTCGGCGAGCCATGGCGGCAGCGTGGCCGGCAGCGTCAGCGCTGCCAGGCCGGAGCGCCATCCGCCGGCGCGCGGCACCATGCCCACGGGCGCGGACTGCTTGTCGCGCGTGCGCAACGGACCGTCGCCAGAGTAGGCAAACAGGGTGGCGCGGATGGTGCGGCAGACATCCGCCTCGAGGTCCGCCTCCGCCACGCCCGGCCTCTGGAAGTAGAGCTGGTAGAACATCGCGTCGTCGGTCTGTGGCATCACGGAGGTCGGGCGCACGACCCCGCGCGGGCGGTAAGGCACGGACAGCCCGATCACCCCGCGGAAGCGATCCGGGCGCAGCAACGCCGCGGTCCACGCCACCGGAGCGCCCCAGTCGTGCCCGGCAATGACCGCCTGAGGCTCGCCCAGCGCATCGAGCAGGCCGACCATGTCGCCTGTAAGGTGCAGCAATGTGTACTGGTCAATTGCCTCGGGCCGCTCCGTCTGGCCGTAGCCGCGCATGTCGGGCGCCACGGCATGGAATCCGGCTTCCGCAAGGGCGCGGAGCTGATGGCGCCAGGAATACCAGGATTCCGGAAAGCCGTGGCACAGCAGCACCAACGGCCCGCTGCCTTGCTCGGCGATGTGCATGCGGATGCCGTTGGTTTCGACGAAGCGATGCGTTGGCTCGGTCATCGCGGCGGCTCCTTCGTTCCCGTGGCGCGGTGAGTGTTATCCGTGGCGCGGAGCCTGTCACGCCTTCGACGCCTCCTGTCACTGCGAACGAGCGTCGCCACTCACCGTGAAAGCGTTCGAACGCCAACCAGTGCGCGCCCCTACCCCGCGACCACCTTCGCCACCGCCTCGGGCGACTGCACCACCAGTGCGTCGTAGTCCTTCATTAGCGTCTCGGTGATCCGCCCCGGCGTGTAGCCGCGCCCGGCAATCTCCCGCACCGCGCGTCACCTCGGCCGCCGTGCCGGCCAGGAAGCACTCGGTCGCGCCGGCGATCTCGTCCAGCTCGATCGGCCGCTCCATCACCGTCATCTGCCGCGCCCGCGCCAGGCTCATCACCGAGCGCCGCGTGATGCCGTCAAGGAAACCCTCCGGAGTCGGCGTATGCAACTCGCCGTTCATGACGAAGAAGATGTTCGCCCCGGTCGACTCCGAAACCCTCCCCCGCCAATCCAGCATCAACGCATCGTTGAAGCCCTGCTCTTCAACTTTATGCTTCGACATGGTGCCGATCATGTACAGGCCCGTGGCCTTCGCCGCGGTCGGAGCGGTCTCCGGCGAGGGGCGCTTCCATTCCGCCATCCCCAGCCGTATCCCCTGCATCCGAGCGTCGCCGAAATAGCTCGGCCAGGGCCAGGCTGCGATCGCCACATGGATCCGCGTATGCTGCGCCGAAACCGCGAGCATCTCCGTGCCACGCCAAGCGATCGGGCGGACATAGCCCTCGGTCAGGTTGTTGGCCGCCAGCACCTCTTGGCAGGCTGCGTCGATCGCCTCGGCGCTGTATGGGATTTCGAAGCCCAGGATGCGGCCGGAGTTGATCAGCCGGTCGGTGTGGTCGCGCAGCCGGAAGATGTGGCCATTATAGGCCCGTTCGCCTTCGAACACGGCGCTGGCATAGTGCAGGCCATGCGTCAGAACGTGCAGCTTGGCATCGCGCCAGGGAACCAGCTTGCCGTCCCACCAGATCCAGCCGTCCCGATCGTCGAAAGGAACTAGCTCCATGGCCGTATCCTCCGCAAGATTGTTGCTCTCGATGAACCCACGGTATAATGCACCCTAAAATACGTCAATAGGACTGTCTTAATTTCGCCCCCATTCAGGGAATGCCAGCCATGCCGGAAACCACGGGCCCGCACGACGTCTTCCGCCCCGGCGGCGCCCTGGCCGTGCTGGAACCCAGCCACGACCCTGCGCCACCCGCCGGCGCCGCCCATATGGCGTTCCCGCGCGAAGAAGACATCCGCGTGGCGCAGGATTTACTGTTCTTCGCATACCGCGACTTCACCAACGCCGCCGACGTCATCCTCGAGGAACTCGACCTCGGCCGCGCCCACCACCGCGCGCTGCACTTCATCGGCCGCAACCCCGGCATCACCGTGTCCGACCTGCTCGCCATCCTGCGCATCACCAAGCAGTCGCTCGCCCGCGTGCTGGGCGCCCTGGTGGAGCAGGGATACGTCGCCCAAGCCCCGGGCCGACCAGGACCGGCGGCAGCGCCTGCTGACCCTCACGCCGACCGGCCGCGCCCTGGAACGCCGCCTGTTCGAGCAACAGCAGGCCCGCCTGGCGGCCGCGTATCGCGAGGCGGGCGCAGCCGCGGTAGACGGCTTCCGCAGCGTCATGCAGGGCATCATGGACGAGGAAGCCTGCCGGAACATCGCCGAAACCCACGGCCCGGCGCGTCCTACCGCCGCCCAGCAACCCGGCGCACCAACGACCCCGACGCCTCCAGCCGACACCCCCTCGGCCTCGGGTTCGCTCGACGACTCCCCATCCGGCACGTCCCGCCCAGCCCAAGCAGAGCCACGCTGATGGCCGACGACGCCCACATCCTGGTGGTGGACGACGACGCCCGCCTGCGCGGCCTGCTGTCCGCGCTACCTCGCCGGCGAGGGCTTCCGCGTCACCACCGCCGACAACGCCGCCGACGCCCGCGCCAAGCTGCGCGCCATCAACCCCGACCTCCTGGTACTCGACGTCATGATGCCGGGCGAGAGCGGCCTCGACCTCACCGCCGCCCTCCGCCAGGAGCAAGGCCACGACCTCCCCGTCCTGTTGCTCACCGCCCGTGGCGCCCCGGAAGACCGCATCGCCGGCTTCGAGGCCGGCGCCGACGACTACCTCGGCAAGCCGTTCGAGCCCCGCGAACTCGTGCTCCGCATCCGCGCCATGCTCCGCCGCGCCCCGCCCCCGCTCCCCGAACCCTCCGCCGCCGGCCCGATCCAGCTTGGCGAACTGGTGTTCGACCGCGACCGCGGCGAATTGCGCGACGCCGACGGCCCCCTCCGCCTGACCGGCGGCGAGGCCGCCCTGCTCTCCGCCCTCGCCGCCAAACCCAACGAAGTCCTGTCGCGCGAGGAAATCGCCGCCGCCCTCAACATGGACGACTCCGGCGAGCGCGCCATCGACGTCCAGGTCACCCGCCTCCGGCGCAAGGTCGAGGCCGACCCGCGCGAGCCCCGCTTCGTCCACACCGTGCGCGGCCGCGGCTACGTGCTGAAACCCGGCGTGTAACTCATGCGCACCCACGTCCCCGGCACCGGCCTGCTGAAGCGGTTCCTCCCCCGCTCCCTGCTCGGGCGCAGCCTGCTGATGATCCTGCTGCCTCTCGTCCTGCTCCAGGCGGTGGCGCTTCAGATCTACTACGGCAGCCATCTCGACCTGGTCTCCCGCCGGCTCTCCTTCGGCGTCACCAGCGAGATCGCCTACACGCTGGACCTGATCCGCCGGTTCCCGGACCCCGCCGACCGCGACGTGATCCTGGCCGACGCCGGCCGCCGCTTCGAGCTGACGTTCACCTTCGATCACGGCGCCACCCTGCCCCACACCAAGTCGGTCAACATCCTCGGCCCGATGGACGACGACCTCACCGCCGCCCTGAACGAGACCTTCTCCCAGCCCTTCACCACCGACTGGATCTCCGACCCGCACTCGGTGCTGATCCGCCTCCAGATGTCGGACGGCGTGCTGACGATCGAGGCCCCCCGCAAGCGCCTGTACACCGGCACGATCTTCCTGTTCGTCGGCTGGGTGGTCGGCACCGCCTTCTTCGTCTTCCTCATCGCCGCCATGTTCATGCGCAACCAGGTCCGCGCCATCCGCCGGCTCGCGGCCGCCGCCGAAGCCTTCGGCCGCGGCCGCGACATCGGCATGATCCGGCCCGAAGGCGCGCACCGAGGTCCGCCAGGCCGCCACCGCCTTCAACCGCATGCAGGAGCGCATCCGCCGCTTTCTGTTGCAACGCACCGAGATGCTGGCCGGCGTGTCGCACGACCTGCGCACGCCGCTGACCCGCCTGAAGCTCGCTCTGGCCATGCTGCCGCCGCCGACGACCCGCCAGGACGTCGCCGAGATGCAGGCCGACGTGGAGGAGATGGACCGCATGATCGGCGGCTACCTCGCCTTCGCCCGCGGCGAGGGCGCCGAACAGGCCGAGCCGGTCAACCTGTCATCCATGCTGGAGGAAGTCGCCGCGAGCGCCCGCCGCGCCGGCGCCGACGTGTCGCTGGACGCCCCCGGCGCTGACCCTGTCGCTGCGGGTCGATGCGGTGCGCCGCGCCATCACCAACCTGGTGGACAACGCCCGCCGCCACGCTCGCCACGTGTCGCTGGCCGCCACCCCGCAGGGCCGCGCCGTGACGGTGACGGTGGACGACGACGGCCCCGGCATCTCCCCCGAACGCCGCGAGAGCGTGTTCCGCCCGTTCGAGAGCAGTGAGGCGGGAGGGACGGGACTGGGGCTGACGATCGCGCGGGATATTGTGCGGGCGCATGGGGGGGAGATCGTGCTGGAGGAGAGCCCGCTGGGCGGGTTGAGGGCGCGGATCCGCCTGCCGGTGTAGACCTCGCCCGTGTCATAGCCGGGTTGCACCCCTCCCCGTGTCATGGCCGGGTTGCACCCCTCCCCGTGTCATGGCCGGGTTGCCCCCCGTGTCATGGCCGGCGCAGGCCGGCCATCCACGGCTTTCTGCTCGCGTGTTGCTAAATCCGGCCGCGCCCGGCCCGCATCCGTTGAGCATCTCACCTCCGTCTCAGACTCTTATATTGATCTCATAATCCCGTATCTGCCCCTCAATCCCGCACCATGAGACACCCCCGCAGGCCACGCGGCGGCGCGCCACCCCCGTCATCCCGGCCCCCGGGGCGCTTGGTCCGGGGGTCGAGACGCGAAGCGGCGAGGGTGAGGGTGATCGGGTCGGCACGGTGCAGGCAGCACATGCCGGCCCGAATTGGTGCATAGGGTCTTTCCGACCGCAGCGCGCATCGGCTCGGCGCAGAGGCGGACCGAATTGGTGCATGGGGTCCTGCCCGGCGCGTTGCGACCGGCGACTCCCTCCCCCGCGAAGTGCGGCTCGCAGCAAAGCAAGCGAGAAGGTTTTGCCGCAGATGCACGCCGATGCACGCAGACAGGACTGGGGTCACCGCAACACTGCGGCTCGCCAGGCGCGGTCCCTCCAGGTTTACCGTGAATGAGCATGCCGGGCTCCGGCCCATCTGCGTGCATCTGCGTGCATCTGCGGCAAAACCTTCTTGCTTGCCGTGCCGCGCGCCACCCCATGCCCCGCCGCGAAAGAACACGGCAGCCGCGTTCCTCACGTTGCATGGGGTCTTTCCCGCCACTGCTCCTATGCGGCGGCCACAGCCAGTGCGATGCCGCCGGCTCCGGGCCGGGACGGCGCTCGCGGTGCCGCGCCGGGAACCGGTCCCGTGCCGGCAAGAGCACCCCGGGCCGCCTCACGTTGCATGGGGTTTTGCCTACCATCCGGACGACGCTGTGCCGGTTGTGCTGGCGGCGGAAAGGCCGCTTCTGCCTCGGCGTCGCGCGCGGCGGCGGGCGTCGCTAATTGGCGCATGGGGTGTTGCCATCCCTCGGGACGACGCTGCGTCGGTGGCGCCGGCGGCGGAGTGGGCGGGGCTGCCGCCGCCTCGGGCTTAACGGCCCGCGCCGCCTCACGTTGCATGGGGTGTTGCCCGCCATCCGGCATCTCGGCCCCCGCGAGCCCGGGCCGCGGCGCGTCCGCCGGCGTGGCGGCCGGCTGGTGCGAGCGTTCCCACTCCTGCTTGAACCTCTCCACCTCGCCCTCCATCGCCCGGCGTATGGCGGCGACGTAGCTCGGATAATCCAGGTCGTCCTTGCGCCGCAGCGCCTGGCGCTTCTCCAGCGCACGTGTGGCGGTCTGCGCGAACCGCAGGAAGCCGAGCGCCAGCGACGCGACCCGGCGCTTTTCGAGCGGGGTGGCGTCGGGCGCCTCGGCGGTATCGAGCAAGTGCATGCCGGTGGCGTGGGCGGCGACGATCTGGCTGGCGTGCATCGCCTCGGCGGTGGTGCCGGGTTCCAGGCCGGCGATGGCGAGCATGATGGTGGTGCGGTGGTCTGCGTCGGAGATCGCGGTGCCGTCCGCGCGGGGGGCGGGGCGGGTGGCGCGGATGGTGTCCTCGAGCAGGGCGGTGATGGCGGTGTGGTTGACGGGTCCGTTGGGTTTGAAGATGTGCAGGGGGTCGTATGGGGTGTCGAACATGGGGCCCTCCGGGCTGTAGGATTAAATAGCTCGGAGGATAGCGGATTGTAGGAAAATATGCAAGACGGTTTCAGGATTTTGTCCGGGGCGATCCCATTTGGGCGATCCCATCACGTCGGAATATAACGGCTCCTCGCCGAGGACTGAGGGATAGTGCAGCAAAGCAAGCATTTCAACACAGATTTCACAGAGAAGAAGCTTAAGCCACGGAGTTTCACAGAGAAGAGGCCACACGCATGGACAGGTTTCTGCGCGCATTCTCGGAAATATTTGATATTCTCTGTGAAACTCTGTGGCTTAAGCTTCTTCTCGGTGAAATCTGTGTTGAAATGCTTGCTTGCTTTATTTTCTTGCTACCCGGTTCCAGCCGGACGAGCGGCGTATCGTCAGACCGACGGCCGGGTGGGCGATGGCCTGATCACGATGGCGGACCTCTCGGAGGCGCAAAAGGTCAGGCTTTACAATCACGACGCCTACCAACTTGCCGCAGGCACGCTCGACCCGGTCGCCGACATCGGCGACGTGATTATTGTCAGCAACTATGCGAAGGTCCACGCTCGCAGTCTCGTCGTCACGCCATTTGAGCACCAACTCCTCGCGCGGCGCTATAACGAGGCCGAGATTCATCCGCACATCGCGGTGCTGACCGGCCAAGCCACGGATCCAACAGCGATTGCCCAGCCCATCATAGCGCCGAAGGAGAGGATCACTCCGCGCAAAATAGTTGGTACCCTCTTCACCAAATCCAAGCTCCCGGTTCCGCCCAAGGGCGACAACGCCGAGTTCGTTGCCTTGCCGGGCCACTCGGTAGTCCACGCGATGCTCCAGGACGCCAAGCTCTCCCAAGTGAGCGGGCGAAGCGCAGAGCCGATCGCGCTCGACGGCCAGTTCATTATGACCCAGCCCATAGACATGACAGCTGCTACAGTGGCGCAGATGGACGGGCGCCTCGTCATCGCCGTGGATGAGGATGGCGTCCGCTATTTCAAGCGCTTCCGTCCTCATGGGGCCATCATTGTGCTGGAGAGCCTGAATCCGGATGGAACCTCTCCAGCTAGCTCCTCACCCTTCAGGGCGAGCAGGGTCTTCCGAGGCTTGCCCAGTTATTGGAAGCGGTTGGCATTCTTTTCGAGCTGCCATAAGGCAATCTCGGCGGGTTTGGCAGCCGATTCTAGCGGCCGCTTCGGGTGGCAACCAACCTACAACCTCCCCACTCTAACGCACGTTCCTTTGCCTCCCCTGGAACCGCAGGTAGTCTCGTCACCCCTGGAGGCACGCACATGCCTGAACCCCCGCCGCAACGGATGACACTGGCCGAATTCCTCGAGTGGCAGCGCGGGCAGGAACTCCGTTACGAACTCGTGGACGGCTTCCCACAGGCAATGACCGGCGCCCGTCTGCGCCATGACATGGCTCGGGGCAACGCCGACGCCTACCTGCGCCAGGCGCTGCGCAACGCCGGGCACGGTTGCCTTCCGTTCGGCGCCGACATCGGCATCCAGGTCTATCCCGGACAGTTACGCCGTCCGGAACTCAGCGTCCTGTGTCCTCCATTCGACATGGAGGAGATGGTCACCAGCACGCCGCGCCTGGTGCTGGAAGTCCTGTCGGACCGCACCAGGCGGATCGACGAGTACGTGAAACTCGACGAGTACAAAGCCCTGACCGCACTGGACTACATCGTCCTGATGTCGCCGCGGGAGGTGGACGTCGCCGTATGGTCCCGCGACGCACAACGCCAATGGCAACGCAACCGCTGCCGCGCGCTCGCCGACGCAATCCCCCTGCCGCTCCTTGGACTCTCACTACCGGTGTCCGTGCTTTACGAGGGCATCGAAATCCGGCCCGAATACCCCAAACCAGTGGGGTGATCCAACCACCGCCCACGCCACCACCCCGCCAACCCCCTACGCCCGGATCCGCGCCAGCGTCGCCGTCGTCGAGTGCCCGCCTTCACAGCCCAACGAATAAAGACTATGCAAACGGCGCCTGCGACCAAATATAGGCCGCGAGAGGCCGCTCCTTGTGTCGATCTTTTTGGCGAAAGTTCCAGGCAATGGCGTCCTACGGAACCGACCGAGCCGCTCGCGAAGCCGAGATGAAACTGATTAATCCCGCGGCATCAACGGCGGGTAACGGTGCAGACAAGCATCATGGTGGATCGCTGGCCCGCCTGGGGTGGCCGTTTCTGCTTGTCTCGTGCGTCCTGAATATTGCATTCGCGCTCGAACTTACCGATCTTGGCCTCCCGCGTATCCTCGGCCATTCGAGCGAAGCGCTGTCCGGCGCAGCAGTGCTTGGCGTGTCGATTGCGTTCACCGCCATCGCAGTCTCGGGATTTGTATTGCTCATCTCGCGCGTCAATGCGCTCGCAGCGGCCAACGACGATGCAGCGGAAGCCAGTCGGGCTATCGCGCGCGGCGAAGCACACGCTGCTGCCATCAGGGCGCATCGCAAAGCATCCCGGCCAATGACCGCATAGAATCGGCGGGACGACACCCATGCGTCCCCCCAGCTCCGTTTGCCTTACGACGACATCGACGACGACACGCTGTTGGACCGCGGCGCCGAGCTCGAGAACCTGCTCGCTACGATCAAGGCGGAACTTGCCCGTCTGGTAAATGAAATCGATCAAGAACGGCGCAAGCTGCGGAAATCCGCCATCAAGCTTGGGTTCAACGCGATCATCGGATCGGTGGGCATTGCCGCCACACCGGTCACATTTGGCATCTCACTGATACTGACTCTCGCCGGCATCGTCATGATCACATGGGACGGTGTCGATTACGCGCGCGACCATACCCGGCATGCACCGAACCGCAGGCGTCTCCGTCAGCTTCGCATCGCGGCCGAAGACGTCGAGGACGAACTCGCGGCAATCAGCGAGGTTTTGGACGCCCGAACCCGCGGCGAATGAACGCGGCCGGCCGCTCCGAACCCCCAACCCCCTACGCCCGGATCCGCGCCAGCGTCGCCGTAGTGGAATGCCCCGGCAGCAGATCCGCCAGCGCCACCTTGCCGCCCCACCCGCGCACCAACTCCGCACCCACCACCGCGTCCAGCGTATAGTCCGCGCCCTTCATCAGCAGGTCCGGGTGCAACTCGCCGATCAGCGCCTCCGGCGTGTCCTCCTCGAACACCACCACCAGATCGACGCTCGCCAGGCTCGCCAGCACCGCCGCCCGCGCCGCATCCGGCTGCACCGGCCGCTTCGGCCCCTTCAACCGCCGGGCGCTGGCGTCGGAGTTCAGCCCCACCACCAGCCGGTCGCACTTCGACCTGCGCCTCCTCCAGCAGATGCACGTGCCCGGGATGCAGCAGGTCGAAGCACCCATTGGTAAACCCGACCCGCCATCCCCGGCGCCGCCACCGCTCCACCATCTCCGCCGCCTCCTCGCGCGGCACGATCTTGCGCAACGCGCTCCGCTGCGGCGACAGCGCGAACAACAGGTCCGCCTCCCTGGCCACCGCCGTCCCCGCCTTGCCCACCACCACGCCGGCCGCGAGGTTCGCCAGCCGCACCGCCGTCTCGGTATCCGCCCCGCCGGCGATCGCCGCCGCCAGCGTCGCCACCGCCGTGTCGCCGGCGCCGGAGACGTCGTAAACCTCCGCCGCCTCGGCCGCGAAATGCCGGGCGCCGCCGTCATCCACCAGTGTCATCCCGTCATTGCCGCGGGTCACCACCACGGCGCCGAACCCGTGCCGCGACCGCAACGCCGCCGCCGCCGCCAGGATCGCGGCCTCGCTGTCCACAGCCATCCCGGTCGCTTCCGCCAGGTCCAGCCGGTTCGGCACGATGATGTCGGCGCCGGCATACCGCGCATGGTCCGGCCCCCGAGGATCGACGATCAGCCGCCGCCCCGCCGCCCGAGCCATCGCCACCAGCTTGCCCGGCACGTCGCCCGCCAGCACGCCCTTGCCGTAATCCGACAGCACGGTGACGGACGTCGCCGCCATCGCGTCGCTGGCGATCCGCAGCATGCGCTCGGCCAGCTTGGGATGGATCGGCGCGGTCTCCTCGCGGTCCGCCCGGAACAGTTGCTGGCCCGCCGCGACATAGCGGGTCTTCAGGGTCGTGGTCCGCCCGCCCTGCACCAGCAGCCACGGCTCCACCCCTGGCTGGCCGCCCACCAGCCCGGTCAGGTCCGACCCGGTCTGGTCGTCCCCCAGCACCGAGATGAACGCCACCGCCGCGCCCAGCGCCGTCAGGTTGCGCACCACGTTGCCGGCGCCGCCCGGCACCCCGATCTCCCGCGTGACCTGCAGGATCGGCACCGGCGCCTCCGGGCTGATCCGCGTCATATCGCCGTAGATATAGCGGTCGAGCATCACGTCGCCGATCACCAGCACGCTGGTGTTCGCCAGCCGGCGCACCGCGGCAGCAAGGTCCGGGTCCGGCTGGTCGGCGAGGGGTTCACCGGGCGGAATTTGATTCATCATTCTGCCGTAATGTGGGTCGGGGTCCGATCGCAAGCAATCTTCACGTGTGAAGAAAACCCAAAGTATCGGCCTCCAGAACAACGCAGGTCAGCGCTCCGCCGATCACCGCCCCGGTATCGATACCAATGCGGTTTTTGCCGACGTAAGGCTCGCGCCGAGGCGAATGGCCGTGCACCACCACAACGCCGTGATCCGTTTTCGACGACAGGAAGGGCTCGCGAATCCACAGCAGGTCCTGCCGCGCCTGCTGGAACAGCGGCACCCCCGGTCGAACGCCGGCGTGGACGAACAAATACGGCCCGATGCGGTGGTGCAGCTTCAGGTCGCGCAGGAACACCAGATGCGGCACCGGGATGCGCACCGCCCAGTCCTTCTGCGGCACGGTCCGCGGCACCCCCCAGCTCATCAGCGAATCCGCCCCGCCGTTGCGCAGCCACAACTCCCCCGAGTCCTTGTCCACCTGGGCGATCGCCGCCAGCATCATCTGTTCGTGGTTGCCCATCAGGTTGACCACCTGCGCTGCCGGCACCGGAGGCCCCGCCAGCAGCCATTCCACCACCTGGGCGCTTTCCATCCCGCGATCCACGTAGTCGCCGAGATGCACCAGCACGGCGTGTTCCACCGGCCGTTCCGCGAGGTCCGCCGCGATGCCCTCGTGCATCGCCACCAGCCGCTCGAAGCAGCCGTGCACGTCGCCCACCGCATAGACTCGCTGTCCAGGCGGTAGCACAGCCGGCGCAGGAACAAGCTCGATCATAATGGCCGACTATAACCTCTCTCGCGGGAGCAGGAGAGGTCAAGACGCCAAGCGTCGCGGGTGAGGGTGATCGGGCCGCACGCACGGCTTGCTCCCTGCTACCCCGACACCCCCCGCCTCCACGGCCGCGTCAGAACGGCCACCGCCGCGTGCGATCCGACTCCTGCGCCGGCGTCAGCGTCGCGGGTCCGTCCCCCAGCGCCGCCGGCTGCCCCGCCGGATCGGCCCAGCAATCCGCCACCCCCAGGCTGTGCGTGCAGTATGGCTGGGCGGCCGGCGGCTCCTCCACCGCCCGGCAATACGTCTTCCCCTGTTCCAGCCGCACCGCGGAACAATCCCGCCCGGTCGCCAGCGACAACACAGCGTCAACCTGCGTGCGCCCGATCACCGCGACGCTGCCGGCGGTCACCCCCACCGCCACGGCGGTCATCGTCACCGGATCGGCGCCGCAACCGCCCAGCAGCACCAGCAGACACAACGCCCATCGCATGGGCACAGCTTGCGCCGCAAAAGTAAACGAGTGGTGCAGACGCGCCGGCAAACGAAGCAAGGCCAGGGCTTTGCCCTGGACCCACCAAGGGGCTTTGCCCCCTGGACCCCCAGCTAAGGCACAGCCTTAGCAATCCATCCGTTTGGAGAAGTTGGACGGGAGGGGGCCATGTGGCGCGGCTGCGTTGGAACCCGGCGATCGCCGGGCGCCGATGCAGCCGCGCCACATGGCCCCCTCCCGTCCAACTTCTCCAAGTGAAGGGTTCCAAGGGCTCCGCCCTTGGCGGGGATCCAAGGGGCAGCGCCCCTTGGTGGGGTCCAGGGGCAAAGCCCCTGGCCTTGCTTCGTTTGCCCACGCGTCGCACCGCCGCTATGGTCCGCCGCCCCAGCCCGAATCGGACGAGACAGCTCAGTGGTCGATATCTTCGACGAGGTCGATGAGGAACTTCGCGCCGAGCGCGCGCAGCAGCTCCTCAAACGCTATGCCGGCCTCATCATAGCCGTCGCCGTGTTGATCGTCGCCGCCGCCGGCGGCTGGCAGGCGTGGCACTGGTGGCAAGCCAAGCAGGACGCGGCGGCCGGCCAACGCTACCTCACCGCCATGACCCTCGCAGGATCGTCCGTCCCGGCCAGCCGCCAAACCGCCGCCGCCGACTTCGACTTGCTCGCCCAGACCGCGCCGGACGGCTACCGCACGCTCGCCCGCCTCCAGGCCGCCGCCCTGAAGGCACAGCAAGGCGACCAGCAGGGCGCCGCCGCCCTCTGGACCCAGGTCGCCTCCGACAGCAGCGCCGACCCGCTGCTGCGCGATCTCGCCAGCCTGCTGTGGTGCCAGCACCAGATCGACACCGGCGACCCGGCCCTGCTGGAGGCGCGGCTCAAGCCGCTCGCCGCGCCGGACAGCCCCTGGCACCCCCTGGCGCAGGAGCAATTGGCCTTGCTCGATCTGCGGAAAGGCAACACCGCGGCGGCAAAAACCGCGCTGAGCAAACTGGCGCAGGATGTCACCGCGCCCAGCGGGGTGCGCGGACGCGCCTCTGCCCTGCTGGCGCGGCTCGGCTGACCGGCATGGCGGAGAACAGCTAGGTGGAACGTCGAGGATTTTCGCGCCGCGCGGCGCTGCTGGCGCCGTTGGCACTGGGCGGCTGCAGCCTGTGGGACTCGTGGTTCGGCGATAACAAGACCCCGCTGCCCGGGGTTCGGGAACCGGTGGCTGGCCCCCGCCGCGGCCTGACCGTGGACGTCCCCACCCCGAAGGTCGTGCTGCCACCACCGGTGCAGAACGCCGCGTGGCCCCAGGCGGGAGGCAATCCCGCGCACATGATGGGGCACCTCGCCGCCAATCCCGAGCTGACGCAGGCCTGGGCGACCGACATCGGCGCCGGCGGTGGGTATCGGGCCAAGATCATGGCCCAGCCCGTAGCATCGAACGGCCTGGTCTACACGATGGACGCGCGCGCCGTGGTCGCCGCCTTTGCCCTCGCCACGGGCGCAGAGACCTGGCGAACGCCCACCAAGGGCAAGGACGTCGACAGCACCAACGTCGGCGGGGGCCTCGCGGTCAGTGGCGACACCCTCTTCGCGGTCAACGGCCTGGGCGACCTGGTCGCGCTGGACGCCGCCAGTGGCGCCGAGAAATGGCGCATCAATGTCGGCGCGCCGATCCGTTCCGCCCCCACCGTCGTGGAAGGCCGCCTCTTCCTCACCACCATCCAGGACAAACTGCTGGCGCTCGCCGCCAGCGACGGCCATCAGATCTGGTCCTTCCAGGCTCCGGCCGCCGCGCCCAGCGTGCTCGGCCGTCCCGCGCCCGCCTACGCCAACGGTCTGGTCGTCGCCGGCTTCAGCTCCGGCGAAGTCGCCTGCCTCCGCGCCGAGAGCGGCAACGTCGTCTGGACCGACAATCTGGGCGGCATCGGCGCCCCCACCACCGCCGACTTCTCTGCCATCCGCGGCCGCCCGGCGATCAGCAACGGCCGGGTCATCGCCACCGGCATGGGCGGCCTGACGCTCGCCCTGGACCTGCCCACCGGCCGCCGGCTGTGGGAGCGCGCGATCGGCGGCGAGGACAGCCCCTGGGTCGCCGGCGACTGGCTGTTCATGATCGCGCTGTCGCAGGACATCACGGCAATCAACGCGGCGGACGGACGCGTCGCCTGGGTTACCGCCCTGCCGCGCTGGGAGAAGCCGGAAAAGCAGACCGACACGATCTCCTGGTGGGGCCCGGCCCTGCTCGGCGACCGCCTGGTGGTCGCCGGCACCAGCAAGGACGCCCTGTCGCTCAGCCCCTATACCGGCGAGATCCTCAGCCGCCAGGTCCTGTCCGGCCCCGCCGCGCCGTTGGAACCGGTGGTCGCCGACGGCACACTGCTGGTGATATCGGACGACGACCACATGATGACGTCGGATCGCGGCAGGCTGTTGGCGCTGCGCTGAGCGCACTCGCGCGACACGGCGTAAATCACGCCAAGTGAAGCACCGGCGCCGCGGCCGGAGCGTCGGTGTCAGCGGACCGGTACTCAGGATCCTAAATCGCGGCAGCAGACCTTCGTCCCTACCGTTATGCGCCGCGAAAGCGCAGCGCTTCCACCAGCAGCGTAAAGGCCGCGGACGGCTGACGGCGGCTCGGGTAGTAGAGGTGGTAACCAGTAAAGGGCGGACACCAGTCCGCCAGCACGCGCACCAGACGGCGATCGGCGAGATGTTCGGCCACTTGGTCCTCCATGACGAAGCCAAGCCCAAATCCGGCATCAGCCGCGCGCACGATCATGCCGGTGTTATTGAAGGCGAGCACGCCGTCGACACGCACCCGCAGCTCCCGGCCGTCCTTTTCCAGTTCCCATGGGTAGAACCCGCCTGACGTCAGCATGCGCAGATTGATGCATTGGTGATCGGCAAGGTCCTGCGGCGTACACGGCGCCGGGTGGTTGTCGAAGTAGGCCGGTGAGCCGACGATCGCCATGCGCAGGTCGGGGCCGATCCGCACGGCGATCATGTCCTTTGCCACCGCTTCGCCAAGCCGCACGCCGGCGTCGAAGCGCCCGGAGACGATATCCGTAAGGCTAGAGTCGATGCTCAGCTCAACATGGATGTCAGGGTAACCCGGCAGTAGCCGTCGCAGCACCGGCCAAACAACAGTCGTTGCCGCATGTTCCGACGCCGTGAGGCGGAGCGAGCCCGCCGGCTTCTCCCGCAGCTCGCCGATCGAGGCAATCTGCGCCTCGATGTTGGCGAATGCCGGCCCAAGCGTCGCGATCAGTCTCTCCCCAGCCTCGGTCGGCGCGACATTGCGCGTGGTGCGGATCAGCAAGCGCGCACCCAGCCTTGCCTCCAGCCGCCGAATCGTGTGGCTCAGCGCCGACTGCGAGGTGCCAAGCTTCGCCGCCGCGCGGGTGAAGCTCCGCTCGTCGGCAACGGCCATGAATGCGCCGAGGTCGGCCAGGTCGTCGCGGTTCATTCATGAATTATGGATATAAGTGCGTGCGCGATCCAGCGTCTAATCGCGTCCCCGCCACCCGCTTACATCTGCGCCATCGGATGGAGGGATGGCATGGACATCAAGCGCGCCGGATCGCAGCCTTCGGCACAGGCACCAGCGGATTATTTCACCGGGACCGTCCGGGTCGACGCACCATTCGCCGGTAGCGGCGGGCTGTCGGGCGCCACCGTCACCTTCGAGCCGGGCGCCCGGACCGCATGGCACACGCATCCGCTCGGCCAGACGATCCTGATCGTCAGCGGACTTGGACGCGTGCAGCGTGACGGCGGGCCGGTCCAGGCGGTGCGGCCCGGCGACATCGTGTTCTTCGAACCCGGCGAAAAGCACTGGCACGGCGCATCGCCGGCCTGCGCCATGAGCCACGTCGCCGTTGCGGAAAGGCGGGACGGCCAGGCCGTGACCTGGCTGGAGCAAGTCACCGACGAACAGTACGACAAGGAGGCGCTCCGATGAGCGTCGCGCACATGAACCAGGACATCGAGAACAAGGTCGTCGTCATCACCGGCGCGTCGAGCGGCCTTGGCGAGGCGACCGCGCGGCATCTCGCGGCGCACGGGGCAAAACTCGTGCTCGGCGCCCGTCGTGTGGACCGGCTACAGGTGCTCGCCGGGGAACTCGGGCTCGGCGCCGCGGCGGCCGTGGCGACCGACGTGACGGACGCCGCCCAGGTGAAGGCACTGGTCGATGGCGCGGTCGCCGCCCACGGCCGGATCGACGTCATGCTCAACAACGCCGGCCTGATGCCGCACTCGCCGCTCGAGCGCCTGAAGATCGCCGATTGGGACCGCATGATCGACGTCAACTTCAAAGGCGTGCTCTACGGCATCGCCGCGGCGCTGCCGCACATGCAGCGCCAGAGGAGCGGCCACATCATCAACGTGGCCTCCGTTGCCGCCTACAAGGTGCGGCCGGGCAGTGCGGTCTATGCGGCCACCAAGGCGGCGGTTCGCATGCTGTCCGAGGGGCTGCGCCAGGAAGTGAAACCATACAACATCCGCACCACGGTCATCTCGCCCGGGGCGGTGCAGTCGGAGTTGCCGCAAAGCATTAGCGAACCGGACGTCGCCCGTGGCATCGCCGAGTTCTACGAGCGCTACGCGATCCCGGCTGACAGCTTCGCCCGCATGGTGACGTTCGCGATCAGCCAGCCGGAGGACGTGGATATCAACGAGATCCTGTTCCGTCCGACGGCACAGGAACTGTGATGTTCGCGCCGACCGCTACGACCGGCCTGGCCTCGCAAGCGCGGCCCGGCACGGTGCGCCAGAGCTGGCACATGCTCGCCATCCTGGCCGCGCTCATGGGTTTCGCGTCGATCTCAACGGACCTTTATTTGCCGGCGATGCCCGCCATGGGCCGGGCGCTGGGCGCCAGCGCCGGTTCGGTCGAATGGACCATCTCCGGCTACCTCATCGGCTTCAGCGTCGGTCAATTGTTGTGGGGACCGGTCAGCGACCGGTACCGGGCGTCGGCTGCCGGTTGCCGCCGGCCTGGTACTTTTCGTGATCGGGTCGGCTGGATGCGCGCTGGCGGACAGCGTGCCCGCGATCATCGGGTGGCGCATCGTCCAGGCGCTCGGCGCCTGCGCCAGTGTTGTGCTGGCCCGCGCCATGGTTCGCGACCTCTATGCCGGCGCACGCGCCGCCCAAATGATGTCGACACTGATGACCGTCATGGCGATCGCGCCCTTGCTGGGGCCGCTGGTTGGAGGCCAGATTTTGGCGGCGTCCGGCTGGCGGGCGATCTTCTGGGTGCTGGTCGCCGTCGGCACCGCGGCGCTGGCCGCATTGTTCACGATACCGGAGACCTTGCCGGCGCAGCAGCGCCGAGACCAACCGCTGTGGCGTGCGTTGCTCGGCTACGGTGCACTGCTGGGCGATCCTGCGATCCTCGCGTATATCGGCGCAGGCGGCTTTTTCTATGGCGGCATGTTCGCCTTCATCGCCGGCTCGCCCTTCGCCTACGTCACCTATCATCAGGTCTCGCCACAATCCTATGGGCTGCTGTTCGGGCTGAGCGTGGTCGGCATCATGGCCGCGAACCTGGTCAACGCCCGCCTCGTCGTCCGCCTCGGTGCCGACCGTCTGCTGCGCTGGGGCACGCTCGGGGCTGCCGCTGCCGGCGTGCTGGTGGCACTGACAGCCCGCACCGGCTGGGGCGGATTGTGGGGCCTCGTGCTGCCGCTCTTCGCGTTCGCCGCGGCGACCGGGTTCATCGTCGCCAACTCGATCGTCAATGCACTTTCCCGCCGCCCGGACCGCGCCGGCGCGGTGTCCGCCCTGGTCGGCGCCGCCCGGTCCGGCGCTGGCATCGCCAGCTCGGCGTTGGTCGGCGCCTGCGCTGACGGAACGCCCTGGCCAATGGGCTGGGTGATCGCCGTGGCCGGCCTCGGCAGTGCTCTCAGTGGCTGGGCGTTGTCGCGGTGTCCGCCTCGCACATCGCATTGCATGGAGAACTAACATGAATTCAACTTAGCTGGCTGATCACCGGGGTCAGCAGTGGCTTCGGCCGCGAAATGACAGAGCAACTTCTGCAGCGAGGCGATCGCGTCGTCGGCACCGTACCACAACCGCGAAGCCGTCGCCGGCCTGGCCAGGCAATACCCCGGCACGTTCCAGGTCGAACTGCTGGACGTGACGGATGTCGCCGCGACCAAGGCGATGGTCGATCGCGCATTCGCCACGATGGGCCGCATCGACGTCGTCGTGAGCAATGCGGGCTACGGCTTGTTCGGGGCGGCGGAGGAATTGTCGGACGCGCAGGTCGAGCGGATGATCGCCACGAACCTCGTGGGCTCGATTTAGCTCATCCGTGCCGCACTGCCGCACCTGCGGCGACAGCATGGTGGACGGGTGATTCAGATGTCGACCTACGGCGGGCAGGTCGCGTATCCGGGCAACTCGATGTACCACGCCACCAAGTGGGGCATCGAGGGCTTCGTTGAGTCGGTCGCACAGGAAGTCGCGCCGTTCGGCATCGGCATGACGTTGGTCGAACCGGGAGGCGCCCGCACCGAATTTCGCTACGGCAGCGCTCAAGTGGCAACGCCGATCCCCGCATACGATGCGACGCCGGCGCATGCGTTCATGGCGATGCTCGATCCGAAGAATGGCCTGGCGCCAGGCGATCCGGCGCGCATGGCGGCCCGCATCATTGAGAGCGTCGATAAGAACCCGGCGCCGTTGCGGATGGTCCTCGGATCGCAAGCTTTGGTCAGCACGATATCGACCTTGAAGCGGCGGCTTGCGGACTTCGAGACCCAGTGGGAACTCGCCAAATCGACGGACTTCCCGCCCGGCGAGTGATCGGCCAGGCCGGGAGAATGGTTTCTCTACAGCCGCCTTTCATCTGCCTGCGCCGCGTGATCGTGCTGGGGAAGCATTCGCTTCAAGGCATCGGCGATGGCTTACCGGCGCGGCAGGCGCTAGGACACCGCCATGCTCCCCACCGTCGTCATCGCCGGCCGGCCGAATGTCGGCAAATCCACGCTGTTCAACCGCCTCGTCGGCCGCCGCACCGCGCTGGTCGCCGACACGCCGGGCGTGACGCGCGACCGCAAGGAAGCCGAGGCGCAGTTGCGCGGCCGCCACGTGCGCATGGTGGACACCGCGGGGCTGGAGGAAGCCGCGCCGGAAACCCTCGCCGGCCGGCTGCGCGCCGGCGCCGAGACCGCGGTGGGCATGGCCGACGTCGTGCTGTTCGTGGTGGACGCGCGCGAGGGCCTGACGCCGATCGACCGCCACTTCGCCCAATGGCTGCGCCGCCAGGGCAAGCCCGTGCTGCTGATCGCCAACAAGGCCGAGGGCCGCTCGGCGAATTCGGCGGTGCTGGAGGCCTATGAACTGGGCCTGGGCGATCCGATCGCCGTCTCCGCCGAACATGGCGAGGGTATCGCCGGCCTGATGACTGAAATCGCCGACCTGTTGCCCCCGTGGAGGACGCGGCGCCTGACGACCATCCGCTGCACCTGGCCGTCGTCGGCCGCCCCAACGCCGGCAAATCGACGCTGATCAACCGCTTGCTCGGCGAGGAACGCATGATCGTCGGCCCCGAGCCCGGTCTGACCCGAGACGCCGTGGCGACCCGGCTGCGCGACGCCGAGGGGGTGATCGAACTGGTGGACACCGCCGGCCTCCGCCGCCGCGCCCGCGTCGAGGCGGAACTGGAGAAAATGTCGGTCGGCGCCGCGATCGGCGCCCTGAAGCTGGCCGAGGTGGTGGTGCTGGTGGTCGATGCCGTCGAGGGCCTGCACGACCAGGACCTCCAGATCGCCCGCCTGGTCGAGCGCGAAGGCCGGGCGTGCGTTCTCGTGCTGAACAAATGGGACGCCGTGCCCGACCGGAATGCCGCGCGGCGCGCCGCGACCGAGCGGCTGGAGGAAAGCCTGGCGCAGATGAAGGGCATCCCTGTGGTGACGGTGTCAGCGCTGACCGGTGCCGGCCTGGACCGGCTGCTGCCCACGGTGCGCCGCGCCCATGCGGTGTGGAACAAGCGGCTGCCGACCGGCGAGCTGAACCGCTGGTTCGAACAGATGCTGGAGCGGCACCAATTGCCGCTGGTTTCGGGCCGGCGGTTGAAGCTGCGCTACATCACCCAGGCGAAGGCTCGGCCGCCGACGTTCGTGGCGTTCGGCACCCGCGCGGAACTGCTTCCCGAAGATTACCAGCGCTACCTGGTGAACGGCCTGCGCGAGAGCTTCGACCTGCCCGGCACGCCAATCCGGCTGCAATTGCGCGGCACGAAGAACCCGTACGCGGAATAAACACTCAGAATCCCTCTCCCGCCCGGCCATGACGGTTGGGCTGCAAGCAGGATGCGGAGCGGTACGGCCCCGCATCCCGAAGCACTCAGTAGGACAGCGCGCTTTCCTCCACCGGTACCCAGCGCCCGTCATGCACGACCGTCAAAAACGACCGTGTGGACCCGTGATGTTGGTTCGGCCCGAACGACAACTCGGAACCGAAGATGTCCTTGTAGTTGCTAATGCTCTCCATCGCCGTGATGAAGCTGTCCGTCGTCAGGTCCTTGCCGGCCTTTTGCAACCCCATGATGACGAGCTGCGCCGCCGTGTAACCGACCTCGCCATGGAAGTTGGGATCGATGCCGTATTTCGCCTTGTACGCCTTGGCGAACTCCTGCACGGCCGGACGCGGATCGTCGGGATAGGCATACAGCGCGGGCGTCATGCAGAAGAAGCCGTCCGTCGCGCCGCCCGGCAGCGTCGCCACGGCGGTATCATAGGCGGCGAACTGACCCACCAGGTCCACGTTCCAGCTCATCTTGCGCGCGGTCTGGATGATGATGTTGGTGTCGCGCACGATGGTGCCCAGCATGATCGCGTCGCAACCGGCATCATGCAGCTTGGTCACCGCCGCGTTGAAATCGGTGTCGGTCGGCTTATGCGCCGTGGTGGCGACCACCTTCATGCCCATCGCCTCGGTCTGCGCCACCACGCCAGCCAGCACGTCCTTACCGAAATCGGAATCCTGATACATCACGCAGAACTGCTTGCGCCCGCGCTTCTCCGCGAAATACTTTCACCGCCGACCGCATCTGGTCATAGTACCGAGGCGAACTGCGCGAACTTCAGCTTGTTGTAAGGCTCGTACATCGAGCGCGCCGACGTCAGCGGAAACATGTTCGGCACGTTCTTGGCAAACTGCGCCGGCATGTTGGCGTCGTTCATCGGCGTGCCGCCGTCGTCCAGGGTGATGAAAACGTCGTCACTGTTCAGCAGCTTGTTCATCGCCTGCACCGCGCGCGGCACGGTGTACTGGTTGTCCTCGACGATGTACTTGATCTTGCGGCCATTGATGCCGCCCTTGGCGTTGACCTCGTCGAACGCCATGCGAATGGCGTTACTGTTGTTGACGCCCTGGATCGCGGTAACGCCGGACAAATCGGTGATCGTGCCAATGACGATTTCCGTATCGGTAACGCCGCGCTGGTCGGCGGCGAGCGCCGGCACGGCGGCAAGCGCCAGGCAACAGGCAATCACGGAGACAAGTCTCCGCGAAATTGGGGTCGGCATAGGCTGCTCCTTCCCTTGTCGGCCGCGTCGCGGCGGCCGCATTGGTTTCGAAAATAGCGGATGCTTCACTACGATGCGTCCACCAGGCGGCAAGTCTATGGCGGTTCCTACCGCACGGTAAACCACCTCTCCCGCGGGAGCAGGAGAGGCATGCCACCGGGCGCTGGACCCGGTGGTCAAGACGCGCAGCGTCGAGGGTGAGGGTGATCGGGCCGCTACCATACCAATCCACGAACCTTGACGCCGCCCACAGTCCCAGGCGCACACTCGCCGCAACCGAACGTTGGAGGACTCCGCTATGGCCGCCCGCCTCAACCGCGCTATCGAATTGTTGTCGCAGGATCAGGCGATCTACTACGAGGGTCCGCATAGCGGCCACGTGCTGACCTACGCGCAAGGCAAGGATGATGCCGGCACCTGGGCCGATTACATCAATGTCGGCATGGAGCATGGCTCGTTCGACATGGCCGGTCTCGCCGAGTATCTGCGCGGCCTGGTCGATGGCGGCCCGACGCGCTCCGGCCATCGCACGCCGGCGGTGATCGTCGAGGCCCCGGTGAACGGCATCGACGCCCATCACGTGCGCTACAACGCCTGGCAGTTCCGCCAGATCCTCGGCCGCGGGGCGCATGGCATCCTGTTGTGCCAGGCGGAAAGCGCCGACGCCACGCGGGCTTTCATCGAATCCTGCCGCTACCCGCACCATCCGCAAGGCGTCGATACGGCAATCCCATCAGCGCTGAACCGCATGCGCGGCGCAACCGGCAGCACGCGCGGCGGCACGACACCGGGCGGCGGCGTCTTGCTCGGGATCGGCACGCGCGGCCGAGGTTCGGAAGCGACCGCCGCCGCCATCTGGGGCCTGTCGCAGCAGGATTACATGCAGCGTTGCGATCCCTGGCCCTTGAACCCGGAAGGCGAGCTATTGCTCGGCGTCAAATTGGAAAGCCCGGAAGGCATCGCCAATTGCGCGGCGATCTGCGCCGTGCCCGGCCTCGGTTTCGCCGAGATGGGGCCGGGCGATCTTGGCCTGTCGCTCGGCTACACCACGCTGCGGCGCGATCCGTATCCGCCCGAAATGCAGGAGGCGCGCGACCGGGTGCTGGCCGCATGCAAGAAGAACGGCATCGCGTTTTTGGAAGGCGGCACCCCCGCCAACATCGTTGCCCGCATCGATGATGGTGTGCGCGTCATCGCCGATCATAACGAAGACTCCGCCCGGCTAGGGCGCGCCCACCAAAAGCGCAAGCTGCCCGGTATAGAGGTACGAAACCTCTCCCGCGGGAGCGGGAGAGGTCGATGGTGCGAAGCACCGAGGGTGAGGGTGATCGGGCCGCACGTAAGCAGGTAGACCGTGCCGACCCGATCACCCTCACCCTCGACGCTGATGCGTCTCGACCTCTCCCGCTCCCGCGGGAGAGGTTACGGTTTCACCAACACAACCGCCTCTACCTCGACCGAGATATTGAACGGCAGACTCCCCATCCCGACAGCCGACCGCGCCGGCCGCCCGTTATCCCCGAACACCGCGACGAACAGATCGGTGCAGCCATCGATCACCTGCGGATGCCGGGTGAAATCCGGCACGGCGTTGACCATCCCCAGCACCTTCAGCACCGTATCGATCCGCTCCAGCGAGCCCACCGCCGAGATCATGTTGGTCAGCAGGTTCAGCCCGCACAGCTTTGCCGCCTCCTGCGCCCGTTCCAGCGAAACCTCAGCGCCAACCTTCCCAGTGACCGACGTCCCATCCATGCGCCGCGGCCCGACGCCCGAAAGAAACAGCAGCGACCCGGCCAGCCGAAACGGCACGTAATTACCCGCCGGCTTTGGCGGTGGCGGCAAGCTCAGGCCCAGCGCGGCCAGGCGTTCATCAGCGGTCATGTCGTTCCCTCCTACTCGCCCGGTTCACGCGGCCTGCGCTGCATCCCGGGCCGCCCCGCGCAAATCCATCAGCCGCGTCATCTCCGCGACATCGCCCACCTGCTCTATCCGCCCAAGCAACTCGAACAGCGGAGCAACCCGCGCCCGTGGCAACGCCCGCGCAGCACAGTCGGAAAACTTGTCCCACAGCGCCTCGCGAGTCATCGGCCGCGCACCCGGTCCCAGCCGTTCGAAATCATCCAGCCGCGAGGCGAACCGTTCGCCATCCCGCGTGGCGACAATAATCTCCGTCCCCCATTGCAGCGGAGAATCATCCGCCATATCGGGATGCGGCCGAGCCTCGGTCCGCGCCATCAACGCCCGCACCGCGGGATCGAACGGCGCATCGCCCTCGAAATGCTCCAGCTTCACCGCGCGGTCTGTCAGCGCCCGAGCGACGCAATACTGGATGCTGAACTTGGCGCCCAGCGGCGAACGCGGATCGGGGTTATTGGTGTGCGGCAGCCGCCGCGGATGCGGCAGGATCTCGATCGTCTCGACCCGTTCCGGGGTCAGATCGTGCAGCCGCGCCAGCTCGATCATCCGATTGATCGACGCATGCGTCGAGCCGCAGCACGGATACGGCTTCAACCCCGGCTCCGCGCCGCCGTCGCATTCGAACGACACATACCAGTCTGCCAGCATGCGCGCCGTGTCATAGGTGCCCGGCCCGTTGAACACGTCGAGAAACCCCTGCTTGTGTTCGAACGCCCCCGGATTGGCGGTGAACCCGTCGCGCGCCATGAACGCCGCGAACAATCCGTTACGAGCACTATGACCGACATGCAGCGGCTTGGTCATCGTGCCGAAATTCGCCTTCAATCCCGATGCGAACGACGCCGCCATGCCCAGCGCCACCGCGGTTTGCTCCACCGACATCCGCAGCAGCCGCGCCGCGGCGGCGACCGTGCCGAAGATTCCCAGCGTCGCGGTCGGATGCCAGCCCTTGTCGTAATGATGGAAATGCACGCCGCGCGCGATGCGGCACTCGGTCTCGTAGCCCACCACATAAGCCAGTGCGATGTCGCGTCCGCTGCTGCCCTGCATCTCGCCCAGCGCCAGCAGCGGCGACACCAGCATGACCGACGGATGCGCGCCCATCACGCCGGACACGTCGTCGTAGTCCAGAGCATGCGACGCGGTGCCGTTGATCAGCGTCGCATCGAGCGGCCCGGTGCGCGTGTCGGTGCCGAACACCTGGCACGGGCCTGGACCGCCCACGCCCGGCAGCCGCATCAGGATACGAGGTCCAGCCTCCATGATCCCGGCCAGCGTCACGCCCACCGTGTCGATGAACGCCGTTTGCGTCCATTCCAGCGCCGTCGGCGTGATGTCCTCGAAGCGCAGCGCGTGGATGCGTTCGGCGATCTGTTCGGCCAGCGTCATGAGCCCCTCCTTCTTCAAGCGGCGAGCGTAACGAGCACGGTGACGGTGCTCGGGTCGCCCCGCCCTACCCGCTACGTGCCGACCCGATCACCCTCACCCTCGGTGCTTCGCACCATCGACCTCTCCCGCGTAGCGGGAGAGGTTAGGCCGCCCGCGCCAACTCGATCCCGCAGGCGTCGAACGCGGTGAACAGCGCCGTCCGCTGTGCCTCGGTCAGCTTCAAATGCGGCGGGCGGATGTTCAGCCAGCGGTCGTCGCCGGTGTTGCGCGCCACCAGCGTCTTCAGCGCCGGGATCAGCGGCACCGAGGTCACCGCCTTGCGCGTGGCGCTCAGCGTCGCATGCAGCGCCTCGATCCCCGGCTTGTTCCAGCCGGCATAGACCTGGGCGGCGATGGCGCAGTTCACGTTGGATGCCGCGGTGATGCAGCCCGCGCCACCCTTTTGCAGCAGCGGATACAGCAGCGCGTCGTCGCCGGCATACACCTCGAACCCGTCGCGCGCGAAATTCTCCACATAGGCCAGGCCGTTTTCATAGCTGCCGCTGGAGTCCTTGATGCCCTGCACAGCGCCCGGGTGCGCCGCGAGCAAGCGGGCAATGAAATCCACGCTGAACGGGATCGCCGACTGCTGCGGGAAATTATACAGATACAGCTTGATGCCGCCGCCGACGCGCTGGATCACCTCGCCGAAATAGGCCAGCAATCCATCATCCGACGGGTTCTTGTAATAGAACGGCGGCAGCAGCAGAGCGCCGCGGCACCCCAGTTCCGCCGCCTTGCGGGTCAGCAGCACGGTGTCGGTGATCGCGGTGGTGCCGGTGCCGGGCAGCATTTTTCCCCCCGGGATGCCGCGTGCGACCAGGCCTTCCAGCACGGCGATGCGCTCGCTGATACCCAGGCTGTTGGCCTCGCCCGTGGTGCCCATCACCGCCAAGCCGTTGCACCCATGCGCCAGCAACCACCGGCAGTGCGCCGCCATGCGGTCCAGGTCGACCGACAGGTCGGCATTCATCGGCGTCAACACCGCGGCGTTGACGCCACCGAACAGCGCATTCTTCAACATGATTCGGTCTCCTTGGAGGGACGCCGTGGGCGCGGCGCGCGCCCCGGCCAGTCGGCGAGGTGTTGTTCGAACGATCGGGCTTTGCGTTCGCTGATGGCTCGGCCGCGCACCGAGACGCCCGCCTGGTGCACGGTGTCGGGATCGCCCGACACCAGCGGGTGCCACCAGGCCAGATCCTTGCCCTCGGCGACCCGGCGATAGGCGCAGGATGGCGGCAGCCAGTCGATCTCCCGCACTTCCGCCGGGGTCAGTTGGACACAGTCCGGCACGCGGCGGCGGCGATGGGCGTAATCGCTGCACTGGCAGGTGTGCAGGTCTAGCAAGCGACAGGCGACGTTGGTAAAGGACAAGGCCTCGGTGACGTCGTCGCGCAGCTTGTGCAGGCAGCAGCGGCCACATCCGTCGCAGAGGGATTCCCACTCGGCGTCGGTCATCTCTTCAAGCTGCTTGGTCTTCCAGAACGGGCGTGGACCGGGCATCCCGCTAAAATACAGGCCGGCGGGGCGAATAGCTACCCTCGGCGGCGTGCGATCGGCCGCGCGGATCGATGGCTCGTCACCGGAAGTCACCCCGAGATAGTTCGACCCGGGAGATAGTTCGACCTGGCACCCCGGGGCAGCGACCGTGCTGATCGATCGAGGGGACCGTCAGATGCCCCTTGCCGGTTGCCGCCCAGGCCGGCCGGAAGCATGACAGGCCCCGCCTTGGCCCAGTCCCGCGCTCACAACGGGCAGTTGATCGCCCATCCCTGTTATCGCGGACGTCTGGCTACGGATCACCTCCGTCAATAATCCGCCTTGAGCGAGAGATAGAACACCTCGCCATGACCGCCGCCCTGGGTCCAGGTCGGACCGGCGGAGGCGAGCAGCGACCAGTGCTCGACCAGCCTGTAGGTGGCGCCGAAGTTGAGGGCGGTATAGCCGTCGCGGGCCACGGTGTCGGAGGTCTGGCCGTAGACCTCCACGCCGAGCTGGAGCTGCTGGCTCATCGTGCGGTTGACGGCGATCCCACCTTGCCAGAAGTTGCGCGCGCCGGGGCCGGGGTTGAGTTCATAACCGCCGCCGCCGAACACCGACCATGGACCGAAGTCTTTCTCCGCCCAGATTGGCAGGAAGAAGTTGGTGCGGTCGTAACCGAAGTTGTGTTCGGTCGGGATCAGGAATTGGGGGAACACGCTCACGTCCGGTAACCAACCGTTGTCGCTCTGGTGCAGGAATTCGTATTTCGCAGCCAACTCGACCATGCCTGTGCCAGTCCGCAGGCCCGTGGCGGAGAAGCCGTTTTCATTGTAGAAGCCGATTGGCAAAACGGCGGTCAATTGCAGGTTCTTTGCGCCCCCGTAGTTGAGGTCGAGCCCGGCCTCGCCGAGCAGCGCCCCGTACCCGACCGTGCCTTGCACGAAATTGTAAATCTCCCAATGCCCCGGTTCGGTGGGCTGCGGATCGTCCGTCAGGTATGGAGGGCCAGCAACGGCGAGCGCCGGCGCCAGCAGCGCGGCGCAGCAAGCCAAGGTCCGCAGCCGCGTTGCGAAAACGCAAATTGACCTTGCGCACTGGCTGATGAACCTGTGCGCTTCGCTTCCACCGAGGAAAGGCACGCGATGAGGGCGCAGCACAAAGCCGGTCTGGTCTCCGAGGCGCTCAGCAAGGCACCGCAGGCGACCCTGATGTTCTGGCTGGTCAAGATCTGCGCCACAACCGTGGGCGAGACCGGCGGGGACGCCGTGTCGATGACGCTGAAGGCGGGCTACCTCATCGCCACCCTGATCTTTCTCGGCTTCTTCATCGCCACCATGACCGCCCAGGTTATCGCTCGACGCTATCATCCCGTGTCCTACTGGCTGGTGGTGGTGGCCACCACCACCGTCGGCACCACCACGTCCGACTTCATCGACCGCACCCTGCACCTCGGCTACGTCCTATCCTCGGCAATGCTGCTCGGACTGGTGATCTTGCTATTGATTGTCTGGCGGCTGACCACCGGTCACATCGCCGCGGATCGGATCACCAACCGCACTGACGAAGTGTTCTATTGGCTGACCATCCTGGTCTCCAACACCCTCGGTACGGCACTCGGCGACTTCACCTCCGAGACTATCCCGGACTTGATGGACAAGATCGCCCAAGCCCCACAAGGTGGATGGGACCCGTGGGGTTTCGAACTCGGCGCCGTGCTGTTCGCCGGATTGATCGGCCTGGTAGCCGTGCTGCACCTGCTGAAGGCCCTTCCGCTGCCGATCCTGTTTTGGGCGACCTACATCCTGACCCGCCCGCTCGGCGCCACCCTTGGCGACACCCTGACCAAGCCGCTCGCCCAGGGCGGCTTGGACTTCGGCCAGTTCGCAGCAACGGCCACCATCGTCGTGGCGATGGTGGTTTTGGTGCTGCTGTCCCCCAAATTGCGCCGTCCGGCGAGCGTCCCCGCGGAAGCCCGCTAAGGCGCCGGGTCCAGCATCATCAGCCGCAGGGTGCCGGCCTTCGGTCGCGGACGGCCGCCGGGCGTGGCCGGTGGATCAACATCGGAAGCAGCGACGAACAGCCGACCGGTTTCCGGATCGACGTCCATGGTCCGCCCGCTTATCGCCGTCGTGAGGGTGTCCAGCGCCTCGTAACGGTCGGGCGTCACCTCCTGATAGACGCTGACCGTGCCGTCGAGCCCATTCGAGCTGAACACCCGCTTGCGCTTGGGGTCGTACGCCACGGCGTCGTTGCCGCGCCCAATCGGAAATTTCGCCACCACGGAGCCGCTCGTGGTGTCCACCACCATCATCATGCTGTTGACGCAGCCCATGAAGGCGCGGTGATGCTCGACGTCAAGCGCGAGGCCGTGTGGGCTGGCGCAGTCTGGAGTAGGCCAGCGCGCCACGACGGTGTTGGTTCTGGTATCGACCTTCAACAGATCGCGCTTCTCCTCGCCGGCGACGAAGACCGCACCGCTTCCGTCGCCCGCAGCGTACCTCCATCTTCTCGCCGACCCGCACGGTGCCGACCACAGCGTCGGTCTTGGGATCGATGACCGTGATGCTAGCCGAATTGCCCTCGATCACGAACAGATGGCCGCTGGCACGATCGATAGCGATGGCGTCCGCATCCTTGGCGGCCGAGATTTGCCTGGTGATCTTCAGCGTCTTGAGGTCGTAGACGATAGCAAGACCGTTGCGGCCGTCGTCAGTGAAGCCTTGGCCAGTGGCCGCCGAGATCGCCGATCCGTGCGTCCCTCCGGCAATACCCTCCACCTCGCCGACGAGGTCGCCTGACTTGGCGTCGATGACCGCGACCTTGTCGCCATGCGCCACATAGACCCGGCCGGTGTCGCGACTGAACACCACGTAATCCCACCGGTCGGGCGTGCCGAGCGGCGTGCTCTTGCTCAAGATATAGGCGGGCGCCGCGAGGGCCGGAGTTGCGAACATCGCCAACAGCGCCACCGCCAGGATCAATCGAGGCTGTTGCGCCATCGTCATGGTCTCCATGTTGCGGTGAAGATTCAATCTGTCATTGCCGGCGCAGGCCGGCCGCCTACGATCAAGCCGTTGCGCGAGAACTGGGCTTCGCACCACGCTACCTAGCATCCCGGAGGCCCCCCGTACACTCCTGGCGGGAGCGCCCCGTGCATTCCCAGTCGCCGCCGGCTGCCGCGTGTTGCCAGCCCGGGGACCCCATGCTACAGGCCCGCCGCCGGTCAGGGCTCCGGTCCCCACACGCCCGCGTCCGCGCGCGGCCCCAACATATGGAACCATACGCGTGGCCTCAGAAGGCACGATCATCGCATCCGGCGGCGGCATGGCCGACCGTTATGCTGCCGCGCTCTATGCCCATGCGGAAGACAGCCATGCGCTCGATCAGGTCGTGGCAGAAATGGAAAACCTCGGCCGGGTGATCGACGCCAGTGCCGACTTCCGCCGCCTGTTGGAATCCCCCCTGATCGACGTCAACACCGCCGTCAAGGCCGCCCTCGCCGTGCTGCAAGCCGAGGGCTTCGGCAAGCCGGTGTGCGATTTCGTCGGGGTCATCGCGACCAACCGCCGCCTGCGCTCGCTACGCGACATCGTCCGCGCGTTCAGCCATTTGGTGGCGCGGCGCCGCGGCATCATCACCGCCGAGGTCGCCTCGGCGCACCCGCTGAACGACGTGCAGCGCCAGCAGCTTCGCGCCCGCCTGATCGAGGCCGGCTACGGCAACGTCAACATCAACGAAGCGGTGGATCCGGAATTGCTCGGCGGCCTCGTCGTGCGCATCGGTGCCCGCCTCTACGACACGTCCTTGAAGTCCCGGCTGCAACGTTTGCAGTTCGCCATGAAGGGAGCCGCCTGATATGGAGATCCGCCCCGCCGAGATCTCGGAGATCCTGCGCAAGCAGATCGCCGCGTTCGACACCGAGGCCAACGTCGCCGAGACCGGCCAGGTGCTGTCGGTCGGCGACGGCATCGCCCAAGTCTTCGGCCTGCAAAACTGCATGGCCGGCGAAATGGTCGAATTCCCCGGCGCCGGCCTGCGCGGCATGGCGCTGAACCTGGAAACCGACAACGTCGGCGTGGTGATCTTCGGCAACGACAAGGAAATCCGCGAGGGCGACACCGTCGCGCGCACCGGAACGATCGTTGACGTGCCGGTCGGCAACGGCTTGCTCGGCCGTGTTGTGGACGGGCTCGGCACGCCGATCGACGGCAAGGGGCCGCTGACCGACGTGGTGCGCGGCCGCGTCGAGGTGAAGGCGCCCGGAATCATACCGCGCAAGTCGGTGCACGAGCCGGTGCAGACCGGGTTGAAGGCGATCGATGCGCTGATCCCGATCGGCCGCGGCCAGCGCGAGCTGATCATCGGCGACCGGCAGACCGGCAAGACCGCGGTCATCATCGATACGATCATCAACCAGAAGACCGTCAACGCCGGCGCCGACGAGAGCAAGAAGCTCTACTGCATCTACGTCGCGATCGGCCAGAAGCGCTCTACCGTGGCGCAGTTGGTGCAGACGCTGGAGGAATACGGCGCGATGGAATACTCCATCGTCGTCGCCGCCACCGCGTCCGATCCGGCGCCGATGCAGTTCCTGGCGCCGTACACCGGCTGCACCATGGGCGAATTCTTCCGCGATAACGGGCGTCACGCGGTGATCTTCTACGACGACCTGTCGAAGCAGGCCGTCGCGTATCGCCAGATGTCGCTGCTGCTGCGCCGTCCGCCGGGCCGTGAGGCCTATCCGGGCGACGTGTTCTACCTGCACTCGCGGCTGCTGGAACGCGCCGCGAAGATGAACGACGAGCATGGCGCGGGTTCGCTGACCGCGCTGCCGGTGATCGAGACGCAGGCGGGCGACGTGTCGGCGTACATCCCGACCAACGTCATTTCGATCACCGACGGGCAGATCTTCCTGGAGACGGAACTGTTCTTCCGCGGCATCCGTCCGGCGGTGAACGTCGGCATTTCCGTGTCGCGCGTGGGGTCGGCCGCGCAGGTGCGGGCAATGAAGCAGGTCGCCGGGCGCATCAAGCTGGAACTGGCCCAGTACCGGGAGATGGCGGCCTTCGCGCAGTTCGCCTCGGACCTGGATGCCACCACGCAGCAATTGCTGGCGCGCGGCTCGCGCCTGACCGAGCTGCTGAAGCAGCCGCAGTTCAAGCCGGTGCCGATTGAATCGCAGGTGGTTGCGATCTTCGCCGGGGTGCGCGGGTATCTGGACAAGATCGATATCGGCCGCATCGGCGCGTTCGAGGCGCAGGTGCTGTCGGATATGAAGTCGCGCGAGCCGGGCATTCTGGACGCGATCCGCACGGATTTGGAGATCAAGCCGGAGACGGAGAAGAAGCTGATCGCGTTCCTGGATAACTTCGCGAAGAGCTTCACGTGACGCGTGGTTCCTTTAACCTCTCCCGCGCTGCGCGCGGGAGAGGTCGCCGCGAAGCGGCGGGTGAGGGTGATCGGGCCGCACGCTCTAGCTGCTTCGTGCCGACCCGATCACCCTCACCCTCGCCGCTACGCGTCTGACCTCTCCCGCTCCCGCGGGAGAGGTTTTGGAGCTTTCCCATGCCTAACCTGAAGTCCCTCCGCGTCCGCATCAACAGCGTCAAATCGACGCAGAAGATCACCTCCGCGATGAAGATGGTCGCGGCGTCGAAGCTGCGCCGCGCGCAGGCGCAGGCCGAAGCCGCACGCCCCTACGCCGAACGGATGGAGCGCATGTTGCGCGCGCTGGCCGCCTCAGTCGCCGGCTCCCCCACCGCGCCGCCGCTGATGATCGGCACTGGCAAGGACCAGACGCACCTGCTGATCGCCGTCACCGCCGATCGCGGCCTGGCCGGCGCGTTCAACTCCAGCATCGGCCGTGCCACCCGAGGCCTTGCCCGCCGCCTCGAAGCCGAAGGCAAGACCGTCAAATTGCTCGCCGTCGGCCGCAAGGGCCGCGACTACCTGCGCCGCGAACTGTCCAGCCGGATCGTCGGCGACATCAACTATGTCGGCAAGCGCCGCGTCGAATTCGCCGACGCCAGCGAGATCGCCACCCGCGTCACGCAGATGCTGAACGCGGGGGAAATCGACAGCGCCACCATCATTTACAACCGCTTCCGTTCCGTGATCTCCCAGATCGTCACCGAACAGCAGATCATCCCGGTGCCGCTGCCGGAAGGCGAGGCGGAAGACCTGGGCGGCGCGGTGTATGACTTCGAGCCGGACGAAGAGACCATCCTCGCCCGTCTGCTTCCGCAGGCACTGGCGATCCAGGTGTATCGTGCGCTGCTGGAAAACGCCGCCGGGTTCCAGGCGGCACAGATGACCGCGATGGACAATGCGACGCGCAACGCCGGCGACATGATCAAGCGCCTGACGCTGAACTATAACCGCGCGCGCCAGGCCAACATCACCAAGGAACTGATCGAGATCATCTCGGGCGCCGAGGCAGTCTGAGATCGCCGCAGCGAAAGCGGCGTGCAAAGCAAGAGGACAGGGGCATATGGCAAGCAACATCGTCGGACGCGTGACCCAGGTGATGGGTGCCGTGGTGGACGTGCAGTTCGATGGCGACCTGCCGTACATCCAGAACGCGCTGCACACCAAGCTGGGCGACCACACGCTGGTGCTGGAAGTCGCGCAGGAACTGGGCGAGCGCACGCTGCGCTGCGTCGCCATGGACACCACCGACGGCCTGGTGCGCGGGCAGGAGGTTGTCGATACCGGCGGACCGATCACCGTGCCGGTTGGGCCGGAGACGCTGGGCCGCATCCTGAACGTCATCGGCGAGCCGATCGACGAGCAGGGTCCGGTGAATGCGAAGAAGCGGTATCCGATCCACCGCGAGGCGCCGTCCTTCGAGGAACAGGCGACCTCGGCCGAAATCCTGGTCACCGGCATCAAGGTGGTCGATTTGCTCGCTCCGTACTTGAAGGGCGGCAAGGTCGGGTTGTTCGGCGGCGCCGGCGTCGGCAAGACCGTCATCATCCAGGAGCTGATCAACAACATCGCCAAGGCGCATGGCGGCGTGTCGGTGTTCGCCGGTGTGGGCGAGCGCACCCGCGAGGGCAACGACCTGTATCACGAGATGATCGATGCCGGCGTCATCAAGATGGACGAGCATCACAAGATCATGGAGGGGTCCAAGGTCGCGCTGATGTACGGCCAGATGAACGAGCCGCCGGGCGCGCGCGCTCGGGTCGGGCTGTCCGGGCTGTCGCTGGCGGAATACTTCCGCGACGAGGAAGGCCAGGACGTGTTGTTCTTCGTTGACAACATCTTCCGTTTCACCCAGGCGGGCGCTGAGGTTTCGGCGTTGCTGGGGCGTATTCCCTCGGCGGTGGGCTATCAGCCGACGCTGGCCACCGACATGGGCGCGTTGCAGGAGCGGATCACCTCGACCAATAAGGGGTCGATCACGTCGGTGCAGGCGATCTACGTGCCGGCCGACGACCTGACCGACCCGGCGCCGGCTACGTCGTTCGCACACCTTGACGCGACCACGGTGCTGTCGCGGCAGATCGCCGAGCTGGGGATTTATCCGGCGGTGGACCCGTTGGACTCGACGTCGCGCTCGCTGGATCCGCGCATCTGCGGCGAAGAGCATTACCAGGTGGCGCGCGAGACGCAGCGCATCCTGCAAACTTATAAGTCGTTGCAGGACATCATCGCCATTCTGGGCATGGACGAGCTGTCGGAAGAGGACAAGCTGGTGGTGGCGCGAGCGCGCAAGATCCAGCGCTTCCTGTCGCAGCCGTTCCACGTGGCCGAGGTGTTCACCGGCTTCCCCGGCATCTTCGTGCCGGTGGCCGACACGGTGCGCAGCTTCAAGGCGATCTGCGCCGGCGAGTACGATCACCTGCCGGAAGCCGCGTTCTACATGGTCGGCACCATCGAGGATGCCGTGAAGAAGGGCGAAAGCCTGAAGGCCAACGCGTAAGACACGCCACGTCACGTGTCATGGCCGGGCTTGGCCCGGCCATCCACGCCTTGCCTGGGGCACACGAAGGAAATCACGACCATGTCAGTCGCCCTCGAGATCGTCAGCCCGGAGAAGCTGCTGCTGTCGCGGCCGGTGGACATGGTGGTGATCCCCGCGTCCGAGGGCGATATGGGCGTGCTGGAAGGCCACGCGCCTGTCATCGTCATGCTGCGCGGCGGGGTGATCTCGCTGTATGAGGGCGATCGCGTCACCGACACGCTCTTCGTTGCCGGCGGCTTCGCCGAGGTGACGCCGGAGCGTTGCACCGTGCTGGCCAACGAAGTCTCGCCGCTGGCGGAGTTGAACAGAGCAGAGGGCGAGCGTCGCCTGACCGAAGCGGAAAAGACGTTGGCGGAACTCGATGCGGCAGATATCGCCGGCGAGGAGCTGGCGCTGGAACGTGCGCAGTCCGCGCGGGCGATGATCGACGCGGTGGATGGGCTGCTGACCGGGCGATAAGGGCGGCCGCGCTTACTCAACTTGCGGCAGAAAATACTGCGCCGGGCGGACAATCTGCACGCCACGCCAGGGGTGCAACACCAGCAGATCCTCATCGCTCGACACGATCACTTCAGCCCCGGCCGCAAGCGCCAGTTCGAGATACCTGTCGTCCTTGGGGTCGCGGCAGTCCCGCAACCGCACAACAGGTTCGAACCACGCCGCAAGTGCGCGGAGCGGTGCCAGCACTTGCTCGCGGCCGCTGGGATCGATGAAACGTGCCAGTCGTGGACGATGCAGCACCTCCGCCAACTCGTTCCACACTTCCTGAGACAGGGCCGGGACGTCGTGCTCACAGGCAAAGCGAAACGCCTGGCGCGGAATTCCCGGCCGGATGGCCGCGCCGACAAGCGTAGACGCGTCGAATACGATCAGCTTCGGCGCTCGGCGTTATACGCGGCGAGTTCCTCTTCCAGGATTTCATCGGTCAGGCCCTTCGCTTCCGCCGAGGCGCCCAACTGCTCCATCGCCGCAAACAGCAAATCGACACTTTGTTCGCGCTCGCGGCGAAGCACGCGGCTAACGAGCCTACCCACCGCTTCGCGCTTGCGTGCGTCCCGTAACTCCGCGGCCGCGATGGGTTCGACCGGGATGGTGATATCGACTGTGGCGTCCATCGAACCCTCCTTGTCGATTGCAGCCTAGCCGATCACGGCGACCGACGCACGTGCTGCGGATGCGCGGTTTGTCCGTCGCCGGCGGTTTCGCCGAGGTGACGCCCGATCATTGCACCGTGCTGGCCAACGAAGTCTCGCCGCTGGCGGAGTTGAACCGGGCAGAGGACGAACGCCGCCTAGCCTACCAACCCGCGGAACGATTGACTCTCGACCGCTTCGCACAGACCGCCCTAACCGTCATGGCCGGCACAAGCCCCGGGACAAGCGCCCGGGGCCATGGGCCGGCCATGACGGGTAGGGACGGCCGTTGTTGTACGTCAATCGTTTTGCGGGCTGGTATAAGCTAAAAAGACGATAGCCGAACTGGATGCGTCGGATATCGCCGGCGAGGACCTGGCACCGGAGCGTGCGCAGTCGGCGCGGACACTGATCGAGGCGATGGACGGGTTGCTCGGCAAATTGCGCTGACACGCCCGGCGCAGGCAGGTTTGTCGTAAAGTCCAGCTAAGCGCCCCGGCGATGTCTCTCGAGTGACGCACGGCCCGTCATGCTGGCCACCGGTCAGGCGCCCGGTGACCGGCATCCACGACTCCTCTGTGCGAGCAGCGCAGTCGTGGATACCGGCCGCGCGGTCAGCCCGACCGGCGGAAACTACCCCGGCAGCCCATGCGGAAACGCGTCCCGCCGCAGCGCGTCGGCGGAGTAATCGACCTCCTCCGGCCATGTCAGTCCGACGCCGCCCTCCAACACGACCATCGTAGCGACGAAGTACTCCCCGTCACGCAGCGGCGTGAACCAGCCGCCCCGGTCGATGATCGGCAGGAAATCGACGACGCCACGCGCGCCGTCCGACCACGTGATGGTCACCGTATGGTCGGGATGCGCAATCGCCTCGACGATCTCATACAGCATGACCGGGCCTCGACCGTTCATTTGATCGTCCCAGCCCCCATCAGCGGCTCGACATCGCTGCTCAGCACATTGCCGCTCATTTGCACCGGAGCCGGGCCAAAGTTATGGACGAAGGGGACTCCACGGTGCGAAAGATTGGCCAAACGATTGTTCCGAATGACGATCGGGCCAGGCGGATTGGTCTCCCCCTCTTCACCGATCATGATCACGTTGGCTTTGTTACTGGCCATCGGCCCTTTGATCATTTGGTTGCCTTCGATCAGGACCGTGCCCCCATTCGGGACGTCGATCAGCAGGCTCGCCGTGCCGAACGGTCCATCGGAAATGCGGCAATTGACGATCTCGGTGACCACTGCGCGAGACTTGATATGGTGACCTTCATTCTGCCGCAGGAATTCCGAGTGCTCCACGTGCAAGGAGGCGCTGTGGCCGGCATAGATACCATGCGCGCAGTCCGGGCGGCACGCGCCATTACCGACGAAGACACTGTCAACGACCCGGATGGAAATCTTAGGGTCGTTCGCCCCAAGGATACCGTTCTCGTTGTCTATGAACTGGGTGTTCTCGACCATCAGGGCGGGGCCCTCGGCGCGGATGCCGGCGCCGTTTCCGGCCGGCACCTTGGCGTCAGCGAGAATGAGGCCGTGGATGGTGACGTTGGAGCCCTTGACCACCAGGATGGCTTTCCCCTCGCAGATCTTGCCCCGCATGGTGACGTCGCCGCCCGCCGCCTCCAGCGTAAGGTTGTTCTGTCCGATGACCGCGCAGTCCTCGTAGACGCCGGCCGCCACGCGCACCGTGTCGCCGTCCTTCGCCTTGGCGATGGCCGCGCTCGGCGTCTTGAACGGCTTGCCCGCACCGACATCCAGCACGGCCGCGCCCGCGGCATGGACGAACGCCGTCATCAGCGCCAGGCACAGGATGGTCCGCACCGCCATCGTCGTCTCCGTCATCGAAGTAGCAGACTATATAACACGCGCCTGATCTTCGACGTGCTGACGACAGAAATCGCGCGATGGTGCTACGGCCCGCGCACCGCGCGGGCCGGGATCAACACAAGCCCTATCGCACGAAGCCCTCCAGCTCGTCCTTCGCCCAGGCGATCGACTGCTTGATCGTCTGCCCGGACATCAGCCGCGACACCATGCCCGGCTGGAGGTTGCGGTTCCAGATCTGCACTGCGATCTCCGGCGGCGCCGAGGAATTCGGCACGTAGTATTCCGCGTGATGCCACGGCCGCACCGGATAATTGTAGATCGTGCCTTTGGGCGGCTCGACCTCGCTCCAGATCTTCAAATCCGACATCGATTCGAACGGCGGAATGTCATAACCTGCCACCGCCGCCGCCAGCGCCTCTACCTGCTCGCGCTGCGACAGGTACTCGATGATCTCTTTCGCCGCGGTCTGGTTCTGCGAGAAAGACCAGACGCCCCAGAAATACGGCCGATGCGGCACCAGCCGCCCTTTCGGTCCCAGCGGATTGGGGAACGTCCAGCAATCCTCGGCCACCTTCGGCGCATCGCGCTTCGCCACCGCCCAGGCCGACGGCGGATTCCAGATCAGCGCCGCCTTGTCCGAGATCAGCGCGCGGTTGTTCGAAGCATCGTCCCAGCTCACCGCATCGGACGACATGAACTTCACCATCTTGGCGCAGTATTCCATGACCGCCATGACGTTGTCGGACTCGATCACGATGTCGCCCTTGGCATTCACCAGATCGGCGCCGAACGCCCCGAACGTGGCACCCCAGGTCTGGTTCGCATCGGTGCTGCCGGAGCCGCAGCCGAACCCCATCGGATAGCCGTTCTTGAACGACGCCTCGGCGAACTTCAACTGCGTGTCGTAGGTCCAGTCCTTCGCCGCATCCGGCGAGGACTTGTGCGCCGGATACCAGGCCTGCACATCGATTCCCATGAACTTCTTCATCAGGCTGATGCGCCCGCACGGCGTCAGCGGCGCCGAGCCCCAGCCGACCGGCACCGCCAGCCAATGTCCGTTGGAAACGCCGAGATATTCGTAGGCGTGGCCGAGTTTGCCGTATTTCGCCACCAGCCGCTTCATCACGTCGTCCATCGGCACCAGGCTCTCGCCGAACTGCTGCACGGTCCATGAATCGAACGCGTACACGTCGTGTCCGGTCTTGGCCTGCGCTTCGGCCGCCATCGTGATATTGATCTTGTTGCCGATCGCGGTGAGGAAATCGAGTTCGACGTCGACCTTGTTCTTCTCCGCCCAGGCATCGACGAGCTGCTTCATCGCGGCGTCGCCGGTGGGAACCCAGTGGTCCCACAGCGCCAGCTTCAACTTGCCCGCGGCCCCTGCGGTGCGAATATGCACCAACGGCAGCGCGCTCGCAGCGGCCCCCAGCTTCAACGCACGGCGCCGCGAGATCTTTTTGACCATGACTTTCCCCAATCCCTGTGCCGGTGACGCAGCCGCCACCTGATTTTGTGCTTCAGCAACGGGGACGACCAGGGGCCGGCCCGCACGCGTGTTATCGACGCCCCGACAGTATCATCCCAACCACGTGCCTGAAACAATACGTTGCCCGCCGCCCCGGTATGCCAGGCAGCCCCCTTCGGCTATAGGGCGCCATGCCCGCGGCACGCTCGCTGATCCGGATCGCCGTCAACGTCGCCCTGGACGGCATGCTCTCCGCGGCCGCCGTTCCGGCCGCGCGCTGGATCGCCGACCCGTCCGGCCCCCCCTTCTCGCCGCCCTGGCTGCCACTGCTCGGCGCCGCCACCCTGCTGCTGGCCGGCCTGCCCTTCCGCCTGTCGCTGCAATACTGGCGCTTCGCCGGCATCGAGGACCTGCTGACGGTGGCCGGCTCCTGCGGCGTGGGTGCGGTGCTGTTCGCCGCGGTCCTGGCACTGACCGGCGAAGCCCGCCCAACCCGGCCTTCGTCGTCGTCTACGCCCTGACCCTGCTGGTGATGCTCGGCACCCCCCGGGTCGCCTACCGCCGCTTGCTCAACCGCGCCGCCGGCCGCGCAGGCGACGACACCGCACGCTCGGTGCTGCTGGTCGGCTCCGGCGAGGACGCCGATCTGTTCCTGCGCGCGATGACGCACGACCGCCGGCAGGGTTTCAGGGTGGAGGGATTGCTCGGCGTCGCGACGCGGCAGACCGGGCGGCGCATCCAGGGCCAGCCGATCCTGGGCTCCCACGCCGAGGCCGGCGCGGTGCTGGGACGGCTCGCCGCCGAGGGCCGCCTGCCGGACACGCTGGTGATCGCAACGCCCGACCTCTCGGGGCCCGACCTGGCCGCCCTGATAGCACAGGCTGAGCGCTTCGGTCTTACCGTGCGCCGCGCGCCGCGCCCCACCGCGCTGGGGCCGGCCGGCGCGACCGCGGCCGGCACCCGGTTCGAACTGCGTCCGGTCGCCATCGAGGACCTGCTGAACCGCAAGCAGGTGCCGCTGGACCGCGACGGCATGGCGCGGCTGATCCAGGGCCGCCGCGTCATCGTCACCGGCGCCGGCGGCACCATCGGCAGCGAACTCGCCCGGCAGGTCGCCGCGTTCGGCCCGGAAACGCTGGTCCTGCTGGACAACGGCGAATACGCGCTGTGGCAGATCGACCTGGAACTGGCGGAAACCCATCCGCAGGTGCACCGCCACGCGCTGATCGCCGACATCCGCGACGAAGCGCGCATCCGCGCCGTGTTCGAAACGCTGCGGCCGGAACTGGTGTTCCACGCCGCCGCGCTGAAGCATGTGCCGATCGTCGAGGACAATCCGCTGGAAGGCCTGCTGACCAACGCCGCCGGCACCCGCCACGTCGCCGACGCGGCCCGCTCGGTCGGCGCCCAGGCGATGGTGCTGATCTCCACCGACAAGGCGGTGAACCCGACCTCGGTGATGGGCGCGTCCAAGCGGCTGGCGGAAATGTATTGCCAGGCGCTGGATATTTCCGCCCGTGTCACCGGCCAGGGCATGCGCTGCATCACCGTGCGGTTCGGCAACGTGCTGGGCAGCACCGGCTCCGTGGTGCCGCTGTTCCAGCGCCAACTCGCGCGCGGCGGTCCGCTGACCGTCACCCACCCCGACATGCGCCGTTACTTCATGACCGTGCGCGAGGCGGTCGGCCTGGTGTTGCAGGCCAGCGTGCTGGGTGTCGGCGACGCCGAGCTGCCGGCGGCGCGCGAGGGCGGCATTTTCGTGCTCGACATGGGCGAGCCGGTGAAGATCGTGGATCTGGCGCGGCAGGTGATCCGCCTGGCCGGGCTGCATCCGGATCGCGATGTAGAAATTCGTTTCACCGGCCTGCGCCCTGGAGAAAAGCTGCACGAGGAGCTGTTCCACGGCCAGGAACCACCGGTGCCGACCGGTTATCCCGGCCTGCTGATGGCGACTCCGCGCACCGCCGATCCGGCGATTGTCGGCCGCGCATTGGACGAGATCGCGACGGCCTGTCGCGGCGGCCAGGCTCGGCTGGCACTGACATTGCTTGGCCGGATGGTTCCCGAATTCGCCCACAACGCCGACGGCGACAGCGGCGAAAAGCGCGCCGGCGAGTAAGTAAGAACTCAACGCAAATGAACGCAAATAGACGCAGATGAACGCGAATAGGACTGGGGACGCCGTGGCACCGTGGCTTTGCGCGAATGTTCGTGCGACGTCCCCCGTGAACGATCGTGCCGGACTGCAGGCACATTCGCGTTCATCCGGTCTTATCTGCGTTCATTTGCGTTGAGTCTTTCTTGCAGCCCCTGCGTGCCGCACTGTCCCTCGGAACCCGCGCAGACACATTTCCGTCTTCAAACGCCCAGCTTCAATGAGTGAATCGAATGACTGACTCCGCACCTCGCGCCATCCCGTTCCTCGACCTCAAGGCGCAGCAGGCACGCATCGCCGCCGACCTGCGCGCGCGCCTGGATCGCGTGCTGGCGCATTGCCAGTTCATCCTCGGGCCGGAGGTGGCGGAACTTGAAGCTGCGCTGGCGAAGTTCTGCGGGGCAAAGCACTGCATCGGCGTCAGTTCCGGCACCGACGCGATCCAGATCGCGCTCATGGCGGAAGGCATCGGCCCTGGCGACGCCGTGCTCCTGCCGGCCTTCACCTACACCGCGACCGCCGAGGTGCCGCTGGTGCTGGGCGCCACCCCGGTGTTCGTCGATGTCGATCCGCGAACCTTCCAGATCGATCCCGCGCATTTGCAACGCCGCATCGCCGACGTGCGTGCCGCGGGGAAGCTGCGGCCGCGCGCATTGATCGGCGTGGACTTGTTCGGCCAGCCGGCGGACTGGCCGGCGTTGCGCGAGATCGCCGCGCGCGAGGGCCTGTTCACGCTGGACGACCTGGCACAGAGCTTCGGCTGCACTTTGGGCGGACGCGCACTGGGCGCTGCGGCCGATGCGACCGCCACCAGCTTCTTCCCGTCCAAGCCGCTGGGCGCGTACGGCGACGGCGGCGCGCTGTTTACCGAGAGCGACGAACGTGCGGCGCTGTATCGCAGCCTGCGCACGCATGGCGAAGGCACCACGCGCTACGAAGTGCTGCGCACCGGGATGAACGGCCGGCTCGACACCATGCAGGCCGCGGTGCTGCTGTCGAAGTTGACGGTATTCCCTGAAGAATTAGCAGCCCGCGAACGCATCGCCCGCTATTACGATTCGCGGCTAGGCAACGCGCTCGTGACGCCGGCGCGCGTGCCGGACAGCACCAGTGCCTGGGCAATCTATGCGGTGCTGCTGCGCGACGCCGCCGAACGGACGCAGGTGCAGGCGTCGTTGAAAGCGGCCGGCGTGCCTACCGCGATCTACTACCCGCGCCCGCTGCATCGCCAGCCCGCCTATCGCGACCAGCACGATGGCGCTGCGCTGCCGGTATCGGACGACCTGGCGGAACGTATCCTGGCACTGCCGATCCATCCCGACCTGACCGAAGCGGACGTCGCGCACATCTGCGACTCACTGCTGGCCACGGTGGCTGGGTGATGCGGTGGTTGAGAAACCTCTCCCGCTTCGCGGGAGAGGTCGAGGGCGCGGAGCGCACGAGGGTGAGGGTGATCGGGTCGGCACGCTCTACCTGCTTACGTGCGACCCGATCACCCTCACCCTCGGTGCTTCGCACCATCGACCTCTCCCGCTCCCGCGGGAGAGGTTTACTGCTGCTGCTCGCCCTCCTCCTTGCAGCCCCCGCCACCAACGCCCGCAGCATCCTCGCGGCGACACCGATCAGCCGCATGGACCTCTCCTGGTGGCGCGAACGCTTCGACGCCAAGCAAGCGGAACTTCGCGATCGCCACCCCACACTGGTATTCTACGGCGACTCCATCACACAGGACTGGGAACGCCACGGCCCGCCGCCCTGGATGGATTTCGCACCGGAGTGGCAACGCTTCTACGGCGACCGCAACGCGGTGAACCTCGGCTTCATCGGCGATACCACCGCCAGCCTGCTATGGCGCATCGACCATGGCGAGGCGGACGGCATCGCCCCCAAGGTCGCGGTGATCCTGATCGGAGCCAACAATCTCGGACGCCTGCACTGGTCCGCGGACGACACTGTCCTCGGCATTGACGCTATCGTGAGCGATCTCCGCCACCGCCTGCCCAACACCAAACTCCTGTTGCTCGGCATCCTGCCGTCGCAGCGATCCGATTGGGCAACCGAAACAACGCTCGCGGTGAATCGCCGGCTGGCACAGGAATATTCACGCGGTGGCGAGGTAACCTTCCTCGACCTGGCCCACGTTTTTATGCACGGAGAAACCTTGGATCGGGACCTGTTCCTCGATCCCCGGAAGACGCCGCCGGAACCGCCGCTGCATCCCACCGCGCAGGGCCAGGCGTTGATGGCGAAGGCGATGGAGCAAACGCTCGCGTCATTGCTGGGCGACCACGCGCACGAATAGGAGGAACCCATGGCCAAAGGTTACTGGATCGCGGGCATCGATGTGACCGATCCCGAAGGCTACAAGGAGTACGTTGCCGCCAACGCCGCGGCATTTCACAAATACGGTGGGCGATTCATCGTGCGCGGCGGACGGTTCGAGGCCCCGGAAGGCAAGCCACGATCACGAAACGTTGTGCTGGAATTCAAGGACTATGAAACCGCCGTGGCCTGCTATCATTCGCCCGAATACGCCGCGGCCATGGCGCTGCGCGACGGGCGGGCCGAGGCCAACCTGATCATCATCGAAGGCTATGACGGCTGACGTTTCGGTTGTTGCGGGAAGTTGATAACGCTCCGCCTCGCAGATGCCGGCAGTCTCACCTAGGTTGCCGCACTGAACAAAAGGAGGTTGTTGTGCGGTCCTCATTGAGCGCGTTGATGATTGCCGGTGCGATTCTGGCATTGCTCGGAATTGTTGGACTCGCAATCCCCGAATTCACCACAGAACATACCAACCAGGTGGCGAAAGTCGGGCCGCTACAGGTGAACGCGACCGAACATGACGCGCACTTCGTCCCGCCGGCCGTCGCAGGCGGTGCCCTGGTGCTCGGCGTCGTGCTGATCGGCGCGGGCTTCATGCGGCGGCGCTGATCGCGCTGCCCCTGTGTGTCATGACCGGCGAAGGCCGGTCATGACGCCGAAGACGCATTATACCAGCCCGCAAAACGATTGACTCTCGGCCGCTTCGCACGGACCGCCCCAACCGTCATGGCCGTCCCTAACCGTCCTAACCGTCATGGCCGGCACAAGGCCGGCCATGACGGTTAGCGACGGCCATGACGGTTAGCGACGGCCATGACGGTTAGCGACGGCCATGACGGTTAGCGACGGCCATGACGGTTAGCGACGGCCATGACGGTTAGGGACGGCCATGACGGTTGGGGCGGTCCGTGCGAAGCGGTCGAGAGTCAATCGTTCGGCGGGCTGGTATTACAGCACCGGCTTCATTGCCTGCATGTCTGGTGGCCACACCGTATGTGCGTTGCCCTTGCTCCATTCTGCCAGGATCAGCGCTGCGTATTTGTTGAGGCCCGTCTCATCGAATGCCACCCGTTTCCCAGGCAGCGGCAGATTGTCGAATTCCCCCCCGGCCAATGCATCGCGGATCTTCGTGCTGTCGCGGCTTGCCACTTTCTCCAGTGCCTGCCGCAGGATCATCCCGGCCGCATAGCCGCAACCCAATTGCTCGTTGTTCGGCGGATACGGCGCGTCCGCATGCGCCTGCTTGTACATCTCCACCAGCGGGCCTTCGCCCGGCACCGGCAGGTCCCAGTTCCAACTCCACGGCATGAACACGCCATCAGCCGCCGACCCCAGCGTCTTCCCCGCGGAATCCGACGACACGCCGCCCGCCGCCACCACGGGCGTTTTCACGCCGAGCCCGCGCAGCGTCCGCAGGATCAGCACTGCGTCGTTCAGGAACGAACTCAGGAACACCACATCCGGCTTGTTTTGCAGTATCGGCGACACCACCACCGACGGATCGCTCAAATTGCCCTGGAAATCGACATGCGCCACGATCGGCAATCCGATGCGCTGCGCCTCCAGCGGCAGCGCCTTCGACACCGCCACGCTCACCGCATCCGGTCCCATGAAGATTGCGCCAGACGCCGGCGGCTTGCCGTTCTGCGCCTTCATCATGTCGAACACCGCGTCCATCGCGAAGTTCCAGATCGCACTGCCCAGCGCGGTGAGCTTGAACGTGTACTTCATGCCGCGCTTGGTCAGCGGATCGGCGTAGGACGACGTGATGATCGGCACGCGCGCCTTCTCTGCCTCCACCTGCGATGCCATGGTGATGGCGCTGGCCGTCGAGCCGTACAGCGCGATCGCGCCGTCCTGGTCCAGCATGCGCCGCGTCACGCTGGCGCCCTGCGTCGGATTTTCCGTCGTGGTGTCGGCGACGATGACCTTCAGTGTGGCGCCGCCCAGCGCCTTGATGCCGCCCTCGCGATTGATCTGGTCGGCGGCGATCAAAAAGCCCCACACGCCGCGCTGGCCGTTTTCGGCGAAGCCGCCGGTCAGCGAATTCGGCGCGCCGACAATGATCTCCGCTTCCGCACCCCGGCCGATGCGCGGCGCACCCGCTATGGCCGCCGCCGCCAGCAAAGCACCCAGACTGTCCCGACGCGATAGTTGCATGATCGTCTTCTCCCGTTTGTCCTTTTGATTGCAAGCTACACCAGGCCTACACTCCCAGATACGCCCGGCGCACGAATTCGGAATCCTGCAAGGCAGCCTGCGCACCGGCCATCAGCACCTGGCCGGTCTGCAATATCACGCCTTGAGTCGCCAGTTCCAGGCACGTCGCATTCTGCTCTACCAGCAGGATCGTCGTGCCGCTCGCGCGAATTCGGCCCAGCCGTTCGAATACCAAATCCGCCATGACCGGCGACAGGCCGAGCGACGGCTCATCCAGCATCAGCAACCCGGGGAAATTCATCAGCGCCCTGCCGATCGCCAGCATCTGCTGCTCGCCACCCGACAGCGTGCCGCCCAGCTGGCGTCGCCGCTCCCGCAGCCGCGGGAAAAATTCATAGACCGCATCGAGCGCCGTCGCCATCGGGTCCGCCGTGCGGGCGCGGATGAAACTGACGGTCAGATTGTCCTCGACCGACAGATTGGGAAACACGCGGCGTCCCTCCGGCACGTGGGCGATGCCAATGCGCGCCACCTCGTTCGGCCGCAACCCCTTCAGCGAGCGCCCCTCGAACGTCACGCCACCAGTGCGCGCGGCGACCAGGCCGGAGATGCAACGCAGGATGCTGGTCTTGCCGGCGCCGTTCGCGCCCAGCAGGACGAACACCGCGCCGGCGTCGAACGAAAACGAAACGTCGTGCACGGCGAGCATGTCGCCATACGCCACGCTCAGGTTGTTGACCGAGAGCAGGGTCATTGTCCAAGGCCGTCGTCATGGCGGGCGAAGGCCCGCCATCCACGACTTCGATGCGCGCAGCGAGACAAGTCGTGGATGGCGGGCCTTCTCCCGCCATGACGACGAAGCAACCGGCGGTTCTGCCGTCCGAGCCGTTTCATCCCTGCGCCTCGTCCCGGTGCGCGTCGGATTTAGCCGCCACGTGAAACGCGCTCTGCCGCGTGCCGAGATATGCCTGGATCACCTGCGGATCGTGCGCCACGTCCGATGGTGTGCCATCGGCGATCACCGTGGCGTTGTGCAACACCACCAGCCGTCCCACCATTTTCGCCAGCACCGACAGCACATGTTCCACCACCACCACGGTAATGCCGCTGGCACGATTCAGTGCCATGATCTCGACGATCAGTTCCTCGGCTTCATCGTGCGTCAGACCGGACAGACTCTCGTCCAGCAGCAGCACGCGGCAATGGCCGGCAATCGCGCGGCCGATCTCGACTTTCTTGCGATCGGCCAGGGTGATCTGCGCCGGCAGCCGATCCGCCTGCTTGCCCAGGCGCATCCGCTCCAGCACCTGAGTCACCTCCGCCACCCAATCACCACCCGGAGGCAGCGACTGCCGCGCGGCGACGGCGATGTTCTCCCGCACTGTCAGCGTGTCGAACAGCCGCACCTTCTGGAACGTGCGGCACAACCCGGCGCGGCGGCGCCGATGCACTGGCAGTGCCGTGCAATCCTCGCCGAAATAAAGCACCTGCCCGGAGCTTGGCGCCAGATTGCCGCTGACGATTTCGAACAGAGTGGATTTGCCGGCGCCATTCGGGCCGATCAGCCCCATCACCTCGCCCTGCTGCACGCTGAACGACACGTCGCGCAGCGCCACCAAGCCGCCGAAGCGTTTGGCGATGCTGCGCACCTCCAGCGCCGGCGCGGTCATCGCCGCCTCAGCATGCCAACGATGCCGCCGGGCGCCCACAGCACCACCAGCAACAGCACCAGCCCGTAGACCAGGATGTCCACGCCCACCAGGCCCAGTTTCGTCGAGCCCCAGTTCGTCGCTTCCGACAGCACCGTCATCAAGGCGCCGCCGAGGATTGGCCCTGCCGCCGTTCCCAGGCCGCCGATCAACGCCGGCAATTGCAACTGGATCGCCTGTCCCAGGCCAAACGCCGATTCCGGATCGATCGCCTGATAGTATTGCATGTACAATCCGCCGGCGAGCGCGGTCATCGCGGCACTGATCACAAATCCCAACAACTTGGTGCGGAACACGCGCACGCCGGATGCAGCGGCAGCCACCTCGTCATCGCGCACCGCACGCATCTCCAGCCCGAAGCGGCTGACCAGGATCCAGCGCGTAATCCAGTAGAACCCAACAACGAAGATCAGCCCCGCATAAACGAACGGCGCCGGCGAGCGCGACTGCATCGCCCACAGCGAGTCGCCCAGAAATGTCAGCGCCAGTCCGTTATCGCCTCCGGTCAGATCCACGTAGTGCCGCGCGAGCTGGTCGCACGCCAGCGACACCGCGACCGTGGCGAGCGCGAAGAACACGCCCCGCATACGCAGGGTCATTCCGCCCATCACAACGGCAACGAGGCTCGCGACCACCATGCCGGCCGGCACGCCCAGCCACGGCGGCACGCCCAGCTCGTTGAACAGGATGCCGGTCACGTAGCAGCCCAGTCCGAGGAACACGCCGTGCCCCAGCGACAGCAAACCGCCGATGCCGGCGACGATGTTCCAGGCCTGGCCAAGCGCGATAAAGATCAGCGCCCGCACCGTCACCGCCAGGATGTAGTTGTTCACTCCCGGCAACAGCGGCAGCAGCGCGACCAATAGCAGCGGGATCAGCGGCCAGACGCGCGGACGCACTCGTGGCGGAGCGAACGGGCGCGGGGCGGCGGCGGCGGTTCCCTGCATGCTATTCGGTCCGCAGCCCGAACATGCCAGTCGGGCGATAAGCGATGAAGAACAGCAGCAGGATATACAGCGGCACGTCCTGCAACGCCGAACTCCACAGCAGTGCGGTGGCCTGCTGCACGACGCCGCAGAACACGCCGCCGAGGAACGAGCCTCGGATACTGCCCAGGCCACCGATCGTGGTGGCGATGATGGCGATCGGCATCAGCGTCAGTCCCTTGGACGGATCGGTCGGGTAATACGTCACCATCACCGTGCCGGCGATGCCGGCCAGGCCGCAGGCCAGCGCAAAGGCGGAGATGTTGATCGCCTGCGAACTCAGGCCGACGATCTCGGCGGTCTCTATGTCGTCGGCCACAGCGCGCACGGCTTTGCCCCAGCGTGTGCGGATCAGCAGAATCTCGACGATGATGGTGGCGGCCACGGCGACAGCGCAGGCGACGACCTGGGCGGCGGAGACGAACAGCGGGCCGATGGTGACGAACCGCATGCTGAACATCGACGGCGCCGATCGCGTGTCGGCGCCGAACACGATCTGCGCCAGCATTTGCAGCACCAGCCCGAGGCCAATCGCCGCCAGCAATTGCTGCAACGTGGCCCGGCCGACGAAGCGTTTGTAAACCAGGACGTATTGCAGGGCGCCCAGCAGGGCCATGAGCAGGAAACTGAGGGGGATGATGAAGAGGGGGTCGATGCCGGCGGCCGCGGCGACCACGCCGGCATACATGCCATACATCACCAGGTCGCCATGTGCGAAATTCACAATGCGCATGACGCCGAAGGCAAGGCTGAAGCCGATCGAGAGCAATCCGTAGACGCCGCCGACAAGCACGCCGGAGAGCAATGCCTGGGCGATGGAGATCATGGCTGCGGAATCCCCCCGCGCTACGCGCGGGATAACCTCTCCCGCGGGAGCGGGAGAGGTCGAGACGCGCAGCGTCGAGGGTGAGGGTGATCGGGTCGGCACGGTGCAGGTAGAGCGTAGTGTGCCGACCCGATCACCCTCACCCTCGGTGCTTCGCACCATCGACCTCTCCCGCTCCCGCGGGAGAGGTTTAGTGAATCGCCTCCCCCGCGCGCTGCGCGGGAGAGCTTATGCCTCGCGAGCAGTTTCGACACTCTCACTCCAACGGCCGCGTCGATAGCGAACCGTCGGCGTGCTGCACGATGGCGGCGACGCGCGCTTCGGCCTCGGCCAGCTTGGCTTCGCAATGCCGACGCAGCGCGGCGCCGCGTTCATACGCGTTGATCGCGTCCTCCAGCTTCTGCTGGCCGCTTTCCAGGCCGCGCACGATTTGCTCAAGCTCGGCCAGCGCGTCCTCGAACGACATATTGCTCACATCGGGCGGCGAGCGCCTGGTTTCCGACATCCGTTGGTTCCCCCCAAGCCTCGTGTCAGGCGCGCATCAGGCCGCGCACATGCACCGCCGCCGACGCCGCCAGCGCGTCCAGGTCGTAGCCGCCTTCCAGCACCGACACCAGCCTCCCGGCGCAATGGCGTTCGGCCAGGCGAACAAGCTGGTCGGTGATCCAGGCATAGTCCGCCGTCTCCAGCCGGATCTGCGCCAGCGGGTCGAGCTTGTGCGCATCGAATCCCGCCGAAACGATCAACAGGCCGGGAGCGAAACGGTCGAGGTCCGGCAGGATGATGTCGCCCCACGCCGCGCGGAACGCCGCGCTGCCGTCGCCGGGGCGCAGCGGCGCGTTGACGATGTTGTTCGCCGTGCCGCGTTCCCACGCTTCGCCGGTGCCGGGATAGCACGGGCTTTGATGCGAGGATCCGTAGAACAGGCCGGCGTCCTGTGCGAACATCGCCTGCGTGCCGTTGCCGTGATGCACGTCGAAATCCACCACGGCGACGCGCTGCACGCCCCACCGCACGCGGGCATGCATCGCGGCGACGGCGGCGTTGTTGAACAGGCAGAACCCCATCGGCCGGGCCGGCTCGGCATGATGGCCGGGCGGGCGCACCGCGGCGAAGGCGGCACGCGCCCAGCCCTCCATCACCGCGTCCACGGCGGCCACCGCGGCCCCCGCCGCGCGTAATGCGGCGTCGGCGCTACCGGCGCTCATGGACGTGTCGGCGTCGAGTTGCACGCTTTCGCCGAGTTCCGGACGGATCGCCAGGATCGCCTCGACATAATTCGCGGGATGGACGCGCTGGAGTTGTTCCACCGTTGCTTCCGGAGCGGACTCGCGCAGCAGGTCGGCGAATTCCGGCGTCTCCAGCGCTGTCAACACGGCTTGCAGGCGTTCGGAACATTCCGGGTGGTACGGACCGTTGTCGTGTTCCAGGCAGGCGGGATGGGTGATCAGCGCGGTCGGCACGTCACGCCTCCTTCGTTTCGGCGGTATCCGGCCGACGGCGGATGACAAAGCTGAACACGCCCGCTTCTTCGCTCCAGGCGAGCAAGTCGTGGCCGGTTTCCCGGCAGAAGGCCTGGAAGTCGGCGACGGCGGCGCGGTCGGTGGCCAGCACGCGCAGACGCGCGCCGGGCACGAGGGAACGCAGCGCGCGGTTGGCCCGCAGCACCGGCAGCGGGCAGTTCATGCCCTTCACGTCCAGCAGAGTCTCGCTCATGGCGTGCGGATAGTGCGGCGGGGGCGGGGGCAAGGCAATCGGGTGAAGCCAGCAGGCCAGGGGTGCGGCCTTGGTTCCGCTACCCGATTGCGCGGGCGCGGCGCGCTATCGTGTTGGTGTTGTCACGATCGGAGAATTGGCAAACTGTTGCCCGGTGTGCCTATGCTGCGGTCCTCTCGTGCCTTGCAGTTTGTGTCAGCCTCATACACCAAGTCGCAGGGGAGCAAGCCGGTGCCGACAGACGATCTACCGCAGCCGATCAATCCGGACGATCGCAAGCTCATCTTCAACCCGCTGCAGTTCCGCAATCTGACAGTGAAGAACCGGCTGTTCCGTTCAAGCATCTCCGGGCGGATCGACAACTACAATGGGACCGGCACGCTGGCACGCGTCAACTTCGAGGAACGTTTTGCGCGCGGCGGTGTGGGTGCCATCATCTCGTCGCATGTGCCGATCGATATTCGCGGCCGGGTGCTGCCGAACTACGCCACGATCGACCACGATGACCGGATCGCTTTCTGGCGCGGGGTTGGCGAGCGCGTGCATCGTCACAACTGCAAGTTCATCCTCCAGTTGTCGTATTCCGGCCGCCAGCAGGACATCGCCGGGATTGAAAACCTCAAACGACATCCGCTCGGTGTGACCGCCGCCCCCGACCAATTCGATGGACTGCGCGCAACCGCCATGTCGACCGAGGAAATCCGCGCCATGGTGCGGAACTTTGCGACGGCAGCCCGCCGCGTGCGGGAAGCTGGCCTCGATGGCATCGAACTGCACTCAAGCAACGGCTACCTGTTCACCCAATTCCTCAGCTCCGCGATCAACACGCGCAAGGACGAGTACGGCGGATCGCTGGAGAATTGAGCGCGGTTCTTTATCGAAGTCATTCAAGAGATCCGCAAGGAAGTCGGTCCCGACTTCTTCCTGATGGCCAAACACGGTCCGGTCGACCACCACAACGCGGTCACCTTCTGGGAATCGCGCGGCAATACGCTCGAGGAAGGCGTGCAGGTGGCGAAGTGGCTCGAAGCAGCCGGCGTCGACGCCATCCACGTCTCCACCGGCAGCATGTTTCCCCACCCGCGCAATCCCGCGGGTCCCCTGCCGCTCGATGTCCTCGCAAGGACGTATCAGAGCATGCTGGCCAGCGGTATTCATTGTTTTCGCGATTACCTGCTGTTCCGCTTCCGTATCCTGCGACCCGTGATCGGCTTCCTGTGGTCGCGCACCCAGGATTTTCTGCGGCCGGACGGATCGGGCGATATCGACAGGATCGAGGGCCTGAACCTCCCCGATGCCAAGGCGGTCAAGCAGGCGGTCTCGATTCCGGTCCTCTGCACCGGCGGGTTTCAGCGGGCGCACCGCATTGCCGCCGCCTTGCGCGACGGCGCCTGCGACGCGGTATCCATGGCGCGCCCGTTGCTGGCCAACCCGGAATTGCCGCGTGACCTCGAAGCCTGGGACGGCCCCCGCAATCCGCCGTGCAGCTATTGCAATCGTTGCCTGGCGAATGTGCTGGAGCATCCGCTGGGCTGCTACGATGAGGACCGGTTCGTAAATCGCGGGGGCTACGACGCCATGATCGCCGAGGTGATGAGCATCTTCCAGAACGAAATACCCCGGACCTGATCACCGATGCCACCGGCGCATCGATCGTGTTCCTGAACTTCGACTGCATTGTCGGCATTCCCGCCTGGAGATGCCGCTGCCAGCGCCCTAAGCTGGCGTGGCCATGACCCAGCACCGCATCGGCATCGACCTCGGCGGCACCAAGATCGAGATCATCGTCCTCGCCCCGGACGGGCGCGAGGCTTTGCGCCATCGCATCCCCACGCCGCCCGGCGGCTATCCCGCCACCCTCCAGGCGATCGCCCAACTGGTGCGCGACACCGAGGCGCAGCTCGGAGTCACCGCCACCGTCGGCATCGGCATTCCCGGGGTGATCAGCCCCGCCACCGGCCGGGTGAAGAACGCCAACTCCACGACGCTGAACGGCCATCCGTTCGACCAGGACCTCAGCCGCCTGATCGGCCGCGAGGTGCGGGTGGAGAACGACGCCAACTGCTTCACCCTGTCCGAGGCGGCGGACGGCGCCGGCGTCGGCCACCGCCTGGTGTTCGGGGTCATCCTGGGCACCGGCGTCGGCGGCGGCATCGCGGTGGACGGGCGAGTGCATCGCGGCCCGCACGCCGTGGCCGGCGAATGGGGCCACAACCCGCTGCCTTGGCCACTCCCCGCCGAATACCCCGGACCGCAATGCTGGTGCGGCCTGCGTGGCTGCCTGGAGACCTTCGTCGCCGGCCCGGCCCTGGCGCGCGACTGCGACGGCCCCGATGCGCACGACGCCAGCGCGCTGCCGGCCCGCGCTGCTGCTGGCGACCAGCGCGCCCGCGACGCCCTGGCCCGCCACACCGACCGCCTCGCCCGCGGCCTCGCACAGGTCATCAACCTGCTCGATCCCGACGCCATCGTGCTGGGCGGCGGCCTGTCGAACATGCAGCACCTCTACACCGAGCTGCCGAGGCTGCTGCCGCGCCACGTGTTCAGCGACGTGATCGCCACGCCGATCCTGAAGAACCGGCACGGCGATTCGTCCGGAGTGCGTGGTGCGGCGTGGCTGTGGCCGGCCGATAAGAAACCTCTCCCGCTTGGCGGGAGAGGTCGAGACGCGTAAGCGGCGAGGGTGAGGGTATTGCGGCCGCACGCTATTTAAACAGGCAAGAAGGTGACGCGTGCCGACCCGATCACCCTCACCCTCGATGCTTCGCATCTCGACCTCTCCCGCTCCCGCGGGAGAGGTTAACGGGGCCCTCTGCCGCGACTGTGCGGCGGTCTTCGAAACAGCAACAAATTGCCCCACCTGCGGCGGCACACGCCTCATCGCCCACCCCGAACTCTTCTCCCTGACCCTCGCGCACATCGACTGCGACGCGTTCTACGCCAGCGTCGAAAAGCGCGACCGCCCGGAACTGGCTGCGAAACCCGTGATCGTCGGCGGCGGCACGCGCGGGGTGGTCACCGCCGCCTGCTACGTCGCCCGACTGTATGGCGTGCGCAGCGCCATGCCGATGTTCAAGGCGCTGAAGGCCTGCCCCGACGCGGTGGTGATCCGTCCCGACTTCGCCAAGTACGTCGCCGTGTCGCGCCAGGTCCGCGCACTGATGGGTGCGCTGACCCCACTGCTACAGCCGCTGTCGATCGACGAGGCCGTCCTGGACCTGGCCGGCACGGAAGCGCTGCACGGCGCGCCACCCGCCGTGGTGCTCGCCCGCTTCGCCCGCACCGTGGAACGCGAGATCGGCATCACCGTCTCGATCGGCCTGGCCGCGAACCGCTTGCTCGCCAAGATCGCCGCCGGGCGCGACAAGCCGCGCGGGTTCGCGGTGATCGGCGCGGCGGAGGCGGCCGCATTGCTCGCCCCCGAACCGGTGCGGCTGCTGCCGGGCATCGGCCCCGTGCTGGCGCGCAAGCTGGAAGCGCTGGGGATCACCCGGCTCGGCCAGTTGCAGGTGCTGGCCGACCGCGAGGCCCTGCGCCGCCTGGGCGAGGACGGGCCGGCGCTGGTCCGCCGCGCCCGTGGGGAAGACGCCCGTTTGGTCGACCCAGGCCGCGAAACCAAGTCGATCAGTGCCGAAACGACGTTCGACACCGACCTCCGCGATATCCCTGCGTTGGAACGCCATCTGTGGCGGCTGGCGGAAAAGCTGGGCGGCGGCTTCGGGAACACGAACTCGCCGCCGCCGGGGTGGTGCTGAAACTCAAGACCGCGCAGTTCAGCATCCGGACCCGCGCAGCGCGGCTGCCCAGTCCAACCGTGCTGCCGGACCGCCTGTTCTCTGCCGCGCACGATCTGCTGCTGCGCGAGGCCACCGGCACGGCGTTCCGCCTGATCGGCATCGGCGCCGGCCCGCTGGTCGCGCGCAGCGAGGCCGATCGTGGCGACCTCGCCGATGTCGAGACCCCGAGGCTGGCGGCGACGCAACGGGCGATCGACGCGCTGCGCGAACGCTACGGCGCGAAGGCAATCGGGCGGGGGCGCGGTTTTGGGGGAGGGAAGCGGGACTGAGGAACGGAGGAGGGGTGCGTGCGGCGGGCGGCACCCTCACCCGCCGCTGCGCGGCGACCTCCCCCGCGCGTAAGCGCGGGAGAGGTTTAGGGGGTCAGCACTTGTGCGGCTGCGGGGCGAACTCGGTCATCTTGGCGTTCATCACGAAGTCGCCGAAATCCATCTGCATGTCGTCGGCGACCCCGTTCTCCCAGTACCGCATGCCAACCTGGTAGTTCGGCGTCACCGTATCCGGCTTGCGGTCAAAGAAGGCCAGCCGCACCCGCGTGGAGGGGAGGTCGGACAGCAGCGCCCACTTGGTCGCAAACGGCTGCTTCCAATCCAGAATCGCGATCGAGCTGTCCTCCGCCCCGTTCTCGTCGGTGCCGTCGAACAGCGGCAGTGCGAGGAACTTCTTGCCCCCGCGCGCGGCCGTGATGATCGCTTCGGTGTGCGCCATGGGGAACAATGTGCCCGCGGGCAGCGTGGCGGTGGAGTCCTTCGGCATGGTGTAGTGCACCTCGCCCGGGCCGCCGGCGCGCTGCAAGCTGGCGTCGCCGTCGGTCTGCGAGGTGACCGCGGAATCCGTCGTCTGCTTCATGTGGAAGCGCAGTTTCAGCCCGTCCTTGGATTCCCACGTGGCGTAGTCGGACACCATATGGATGTCCTGGCCGTCGTTGTTGGTCACCGTCATGTCCAGGCGCTGGCGCACCGCCCAGCCGTCGCAGGCGTCGATCACCTCGTATCCCATGGTGCCGGTGGCGGCGACGATGTCGCCCTCCCGCCCGCTGTCGAGCGTCAGCGTGTACAGCGCGTGATGGGCGGCCAGCGGCACAGGTGGCTGCGGCGGCGCCGGCAGCCCGGCGGCCTGGACGTGCGGGGTGGAGGCATCCCAGGCGAACAGCAGGACGAAAACTGCCAGGGCGGCAGGAAGGCGCATGAGGTGTCTCCGATAAGGGGCGTCGGCCCGCAGCATAGGTAGGCCAGCACCGTCCCGCCAGCGATCACGCTATCGGGAGCAAAGGAGGTGTGCCCGGTGGCGCGGGTGCGTTCCGCTTTGGGAGCAGAGATCGCGCCCCAACAACAGCTCCTTCCGTCGTGTGGCCCACCCAAGGGCGGAGTTGTCCCTGCGCGCGTGGCACATGGTGGTCAACCGGTCGCAATGGTCAGGGCCGGCTGACGTGAAGGCACTGTTTGGTGCGACCGTTGACTTTGTCGGCGACAACAGCCTGATTTCCGACATCGGCGGCAACCGGTATCGGCTGATCGTGCATGCCTCCTACACGTACAAGCGCGTGCTGCGGTTCGACGGGCTCGCCGCCCTGATCGCCGAATTCGAGGCGCGGCACTGGCCGATCGACCCGCCCGATCCGATTGCCGCGATTCGTGCGCGCATGGAACAGGCGGGATACACGCAGGCGGACCTGGCGCGATTGCTCGGGTCGCGGTCACGGGCCTCGGAGATCCTGGCGCGGCGGCGCGGTCTGACAATGGAGCAAGCCCGGCGGCTGCACGAGATATGACGGATTCCTGCGGAGGCGCTGATCCGGCCGGTGCGGATGGTTTGGTGAGTGAGAGGTGAAGTAGGGATAAGGAACCGAACTGTGTTCTCCTTTCCGGTAGACCGGCAACGCGGGCTTCCTTTACATCCGGAAACTGCCGTCTCAGCGAATTAACAGGCTTGTAACGACTACTTACCACACCGTTGCGCCCTGGTATTGGTAACATATAAAAAGTCATCGCAATTCGATGCTGGACTGATTGTGAGGCATGATGCGCTCAGGCGCAAATCCCGGTTCACAAGAGTCGCTGCGTATCCTCGTCGTTGAGGACGACGCCGCGCTCGCCGCTACGCTCGGAGAAATGCTCGTCAGGATCGGGCACAATGTATGTGCGACGGCCAGCACACAAACGGACGCCATAGATGCCGCCCTACAACATCGACCGGACCTGATGATCGTTGATTATTCGTTGCGTCAGGGGACGGGCGTATCTGCTGTCGATGAGATACTCCGCTGCGGATCGGTGCCGCACTTCTTCGTCAGTGGGAATGCTGCGTCGGTGAGGGCGATAAGGCCCGATGCAGTCTGTACTTCAAAAGCCGTTTCGCTCGGCTGATCTGACCAAAGCTATTAGCACTGTGCTCAAAGCTGCTGCCGTCTGAGACGGCACGCCACCTTCGGGACGAGGATGAAACCGGCTGTTCCGTGCGGAATTGCGACTGCATGCTGACGACGCCCAGCGGTCATTTAACTCTTTCATCGATAGCGGCCATATCCACGCCCATATCCGCCCCAATATCCACGTCCATATCCGCCCCATGTACCTCCATACCAACCCAGGCGTGGACCGCCATACCAACCCCAGGGCACCGCGACAGCATAAGGCACCGGCGGCGGCGGCGGCGCCATAGCCATCGTTGCTTGAAGAATGATTGCGACCCTTCGATTCTGCGGCTCGCGCACCTGATCCGCTGTGGGTATCCGGAGATAGTTTTCGCCAAATCCACGGATGCTGATGATTGCTGACGGCACGCCATCCCGTTCGAGTGCCGCCGCTACAGCCTGTGCGCGCAGCATGGACAGAGTTTGATTGTATCCGGTCAAACCCGAAGTATCAGTAAAGCCGTCTACAACCACGCGATAGGGACCGCCGTGGGCGGCAGCAGCGGCTTGTTGAATGACCTGATATCCTTGATCGGTCACGGTTGCCCGGTCCCAATCGAAAAACACCGAGTAAACCATTTGTGCTTGAGCGTGGGTTGCCCCGAACAACAAAAGCACGAACGCAAGGGACATACGCATAGCAATGTCCTTCTGGATCGAGTGTCGCGGCAGGAGGGCGCCCGTAACCCTCTTGCTCCCTGACCAGCCCGGTTCAGTTTCCGTGGATCAGCATATAATCATTGCCGCCAACCGCGCAAACGAGACATTCAGCGCGCCGTCGATCGGATCGACGAAGGTATAATCAGCATGGTTAGGAGAGTGTCAGTTCTGTCGGTTGCGATGAGGTCCCAAGTTGAACCGGTAAACCCGGCGGTGCCTTCGTAAAATCCCTGCTCCCACTCCGGCACCGTAATACCTTTATCAAAGGATCTGCCAGGTATTCTGTGATTTTGAATAGCATAGGTCAGTGCACGCTTGTCGCGCCGCCTTCCCCATCTTTTGACGATGAAGTCGCCTTTTGCTTGAGGCTTGGGAATGACAGTCTTTGCAGGAACGGACTTCTCCAAGAGAAGTAAAGTGCTTGCTTCCGTTATTTCGTCCGCATTCGACTGATTGCGTCGCCTCGGATCAGTCGTCGCACTGACGTTGTAGGTTCTGGCCAATATCGGGCTACAGTTTGTCGCTCTCACGTCGCGTTGTTGCGTCGCGCCTCTTCTGCCCGTTCATCTCAAACGGAGCCCCAGATACTGAGTCGAAGGCCCGCTCGCACCACTCCCTACTCACCATCGTCACGCGTCGCTGCTCCGCGCCTTGGGCGGCAGGTCCAGCCGCAGCGACAATTCCTTCAGCCGGGCCGGCGGCACTTCGGCCGGGGCGCCCATCATCAGGTCCTCGCCCTGCTGGTTCAGCGGGAACAGGATGACCTCGCGGATGTTCGGCTCGTCCGCCAGCAGCATGACGATGCGGTCGATGCCCGGCGCAGCGCCACCGTGCGGCGGAGCGCCATAGCGGAACGCGTTCAGCATGCCGCCAAAGCGCTTCTCCACCTCCTCCGGCGGGTGGCCGGCGATTTCGAAGGCGCGGATCATGATATCGGGGCGGTGGTTGCGGATCGCTCCGGAACACAGTTCCGCGCCGTTGCAGACGATGTCGTACTGGAATGCCTTGATGGTCAGCGGGTCCTGCCGGTTCAACGCGTCCAGCCCGCCCTGCGGCATGCTGAACGGGTTGTGGCTGAAATCGACCTGTCCGGTTTCCTCGTTCAGTTCGAACATCGGGAAGTCGGTGATCCAGCAGAAGCGGAACGCACCCTTCTCGACCACGCCAAGCTCCTCGCCGAGCCGGGTGCGCACCAGGCCGGCGAATTTCGGCGTGACGTCGCGCTTGCCGGCGGCGAAGAACACCGCGTCGCCGACGCCCAGGCCGCAGCCGGTGCGGATCGCTTCGGCGCGATCCGGTTCCAGGTTGCGGGCGATGGGGCCCTTCGGGCCGTCGGCATCGAACACGATGTAACCCAGGCCGCCGGCGCCCTCGGCCTTCGCCCACTCGTTCAGCTTGTCGAAGAAACTGCGCGGCTGGGCCGCCCCGCCCGGGGCCGGAATGGCGCGAACGATCCCGCCCGACGCGGCGATGCGCGCGAACAGGCCGAAGCCGGAACCGGCGAATTGTTCGGTGACGTCGGCGATCCGCAGCGGGTTGCGCAGGTCCGGCTTGTCGCTGCCGTAGTCCATCATCGCCACGTCATAGGGGATCATCGGCCACGGCGCCGGCGTAACTGCGCGGCCCTCGGCGAATTCATCGAACACGCCCGCGATCACCGGCTCGATCGTCTGGAACACGTCCTCCTGCGTAACGTAGCTCATCTCGAAATCGAGCTGGTAGAACTCGCCGGGCGAGCGGTCAGCCCGGGAAGCCTCGTCGCGGAAGCACGGTGCGATCTGGAAGTAGCGGTCGAAGCCGGCGACCATCGCAAGCTGCTTGAACTGCTGCGGCGCCTGCGGCAGCGCATAAAATTTTCCGGGATGCAGCCGCGCGGGCACCAGGAAGGCGCGGGCGCCCTCCGGGCTGTCGGCGGTCAGGATCGGGGTTTGGAACTCGGTGAAGCCGGCCTCGATCATGCGGCGGCGGATCGAGGCAATCACCCCGGCGCGCAGCATGATGTTGCGATGCAGTTTTTCCCGCCGCAGGTCGAGGAAGCGATACTTCAGCCGCAGGTCCTCGGGGAATTTCTCGTCGCCGGCGACCTGGATCGGCAGCACCTCGGCAGCGGACTGCACCACCAGGTCGGCGGCGCGCAGTTCCACCTCGCCGGTGGGCAGCTTCGGGTTCACTGTGCCGGGCTCGCGCGGGACCACCTGGCCGGTGACGGTGATGACGCTCTCCGGCCGCACCGTGTCCACCGCGTCGAAGGCGGGCGAGCCGGCCGGGAACACACATTGCGTCATGCCGTAATGGTCGCGCAGGTCGACGAACTTCAGGCCGCCGTGGTCGCGCTTGGCGTGCACCCAGCCAGAGAGCCGGGCTTCGTGCCCGGCATCGGCGGCGCGCAACGCGCCACAGGTATGGGTGCGGTAGGCATGCATCATGGTTGGTCCCGGTCAAGAAAGGCGGGCAGACAAGCCCCGCCGTTTCCGGGGAGTCTAAGGCGGACGCGCGCCCCGCCCGTGTCATGGCCGGCGCAGGCCGGCCATGACACATCGGCTGCCCTGGCTTACCGCACGCGCGGCAGGCGGATCGTGAACTCGGTGTATTCCCCCTCCTGGCTGTTCACCGCGATACTGCCGCCGTGCTGCTGGGTAACGACGTCGTAGCTGATCGACAGGCCGAGGCCGGTGCCTTCGCCGGTCGGCTTCGTGGTGAAGAACGGCTGGAACAGCTTGTCGATGATCCCGGACGGAATGCCGGTGCCGTTGTCGCGCACTCGAATTTCGACCGCGTCGCCAAGATCGCGCGTCGAGACCTTGAGGGTCGGTTCAAAGCCGGGCGTGGGGTCGCTCCGCGCGCGCTTGTTGGCGGCATAGAACCCATTGCTGAACAGGTTCAGGAACACCCGCGTCACGTCCTGGGGATTGACCTCGATCGGCGCGATCCCCGGTGCGAAATCACGTTGCAGGGTGATATTGAAGCTCTGATCCTGCGCGCGGGCACCGTGATAGGCGAGGTTCAGCGCCTCCTCTACGACCGCGTTGAGATCGACCCTCCGGCGCTCGCCCGACTTGCCGCGCGAATGTTCCAGCATGCTGCGCACGATGCCGTCGGCGCGACGACCGTGTTCGGTGATCTTTTCCAGGTTGCTGATGAGCATGCCGGTGACGTCCTCGATCTCGGCGCGTTTCTCGGCATCCAGCATGGCGAACGCCGGCGCAGCGGTTTCCTTCAGCTCGTTCAACAGCTCCACCGACAGGATGGCGAAGTTGTTGACGAAGTTGAGCGGGTTCTTGATCTCGTGCGCGATGCCGGCGGTAAGCTGGCCGAGCGAGGCCATCTTCTCGGCCTGGATCAGGTTGGCCTGGGCGGTCTTCAAATCGCGATAGGCGGCTTCGATGGTGCGGCTGGCTTCTTCCGCTGCGTCGCGAGCGGCGCGGATGGCGGCTTCGTTGCGCTTTCGTTCGGTGATGTCGGCGTAGATCAGCACGAAGCCGCCGCCCTCCACCGGGTTGTAACGGATTTCGATCACCCGCCCGTCCGGCCGCGTGCGCTCGGTCGTATGGTGCTGGCCGGCACGTTCGGTGAATTGGCGAATCATGCCTTCCGGGTCGATGTCCGGACCGTAATCCCCGCGCGCGGCGAGGAAACGGATGTAATCGGCGTAGGTGCGGTGTTCTTCAAGCAGGTCGTCGGGCACGTCGAATATCTGCTGGAAATTGCGGTTCCACGCGACGAGGCATGGCGTTGCATCGAACATGGCGACACCGTCGCCCATGTTCTCGAACGTGACACGCAGTTCGGCCTGGCGTTGCGCGAGTTCGTCGGTGCGGACACGCAACTCGCCGAGCAACCGCGCGTTCTCCATCGCGATCACGGCCTGTGCGGCAAAGTTTTTGACGAGGACAGTTTGCTTCTCGGTAAACGCTCGCACTTCCTGGCGGTAAATCGTGAAGACGCCCAGCAGCCTGTCATCCTTGCGGAGAGCCGCGAATAATATTGTGCGTACGCCAGCCAGATCGACAAACGCGCGGCGTATTGGACTCAGTCCGAGGCGGTAGAGATCCGAGTCCGCAGGATCCAGGTCTTGTAATACTCCAGCGCCACGAACGATCTCCGAGAAGAACCCTGATTTGGAGAATTGCAGCGGCCCCTTCAGAAAATCGAGGAAGGCATCGGAGAGACCGCGAGATGCTGTTGGATGGAACCGATCGTCGTCATAGCTCCACATGATACCGCAGGAGGCTTCGCACAGCCGCATGGCCTTCTCCAGCATCGCATGGAACACCGGCGTCAGATCGCCTGGGGAGGCGTTTATCACCTGCAACACCTCGGCCGTCGCGGTCTGCTGTTCCAGCGCCTCACGCTGCTCGGTGATCAGCCGGGCGTTCTCCATCGCGATCACCGCCTGGGCGGCGAAGTTCTCCAACAGGGCGACCTGCTTATCGGAGAACGCTCGCACCTCCTGGCGGTATACAATGACGACGCCAAGCAAAGTCGCATCCTTGATAAGCGGCACGAAGAGGGCTGTGCGCGCACGCCCCAGATCGACCAGGCCGCGGATACCGGGAGCTCCGGCCTGATGAGCGGCTTCGGCCATCAGGTCCATGACATGGACGGGCCCGAGTGTTTCGCTAACCCGTGCCAGAGGATCGCCGGGACTCGCAACCGGCGGATGCACTGCCCTGAATTCAGCGTAGGCAGGCGGCACGCCGCGCGTCGCCGCGGTATTATAATTCTCTCCGTCATAGGTGAACAAAGTTCCAATTGCGGCGTCGCACAGCCGTAACGCCTTCTCCAGCATCGTATCGAACACCGGCGCCAGATCACCAGGCGAGGCATTTATAACCTGCAACACCTCGGCAGTCGCAGTCTGCTGCTCCAGCGCCTCACGCTGCTCGTTGATCAGCCGTGCGTTCTCCATCGCGATCACCGCCTGGGCCGCGAAGCTTTCGATGAGCGCGATCTGCTTGTCCGTAAACGGCCGTACCTCCACTCGCGTGACCGAGAACGCCCCGAGCAGAACGCCATTCCTTCGCAGCGGCACGGCGACCATGGTACGGATGCCAGCAAGATCCACCGCCGCCCGCGGCAAGGGATCGCCGGAGATATATATTTCAGTGGTCGCAAGGTCGTCGACATGGACCAAATCTTCACCTAAGGCCAGGCGCCTGATGAAGGTATGGGGCCCCAGCCTGAACGGGCTGTTCAGAAACGCCTCATACGGAGCCGGGTAGCCACGCGAGGCGGCCCTGCGAATATTATCGCCGTCGACAAACCAGAAAACTCCGCCCGGGGAGTTGCAAATCCGTATCGCCTTTTCCAGCATCGTATCGAAGACCGGCGCCAGATCGCCTGGCGAGGCGTTGATCACCTGCAACACCTCCGCGGTCGCCGTCTGCTGCTCCAGCGCCTCTTGCTGTTCGGCGATCAGCCGGGCGTTTTCCATGGCGATCACCGCCTGGTCGGCGAAGGTGGTGACCAACTCGATCTGCCGGTCGGTAAACGGCTCGGCGACCGTCCTGGCCAGGGCAAAAACCCCAGTCAAAACCCCGTCACGCAGCAACGGAACTCCCAGCATCGAGCGCACACTATCCAACTCGGCCGTATCTTTGGGCCCGTAGTCGGGGTCGTGCAGCGCATCGACGATCTGGACGGTGCGGCCTTCCAGCATGGCTCGGCCGGCGACGGTATCCCGGCCGGCCGCGATCGGATTGGCATGCTCAAACAGTTCGTACTCGGGTGAAACGTTGCTGCCGACTTCGAAATGACATAGTCCGTCGCGGTAGCGGTACAGGATTGCCCGTTCCGCCCGGCAAAGATTGACAGCACTTGTCACAACGGTTTTCAACACGGTGCCTAGATCGAATGCGGATCGGCTGATGACCTTCAGCACGTCGCTGGTAGCGGTCTGGTATTCCAGCGACTCCTGCAAATCGCCTGTGCGCTGGCGCAATTCATGCAGCAGCCGTGCGTTTTCCATCGCGATCACCGCCTGGGCGGCGAAGTTCTCCAGCAGGGCGATCTGCTTGTCAGAGAAGGCGCGAACCTCCTGGCGGTAGATCGCGATCAGGCCAACGACAGAACCATCCTTGAGAAGCGGTATATCGACGATGGTTCTGACACCGCCCAGATCGACATGAGCACAGACATCGGGATCGTCGGATTTGTACATGTCGCTGGCCGCCAGATCCAGAAGCTGGACGGCACTTTTTGTCACGCAGTACTTGCTCCAGCTTGCCGCCACTTGTGGGAACCAACGATCCTTGTTTTATGATGAACCGGGCGAGAGCGTCCGGTACTCCGCGTATAGCGGCGATCGGGAAGCACGTTCCGTCATAAGTATACATGCAACCAAACGCTGCCCCGCACAGACGCAATGCTTTTTCAAGCATGGCATCGAACACCGGCGCCAGATTCCCTGGCGAGGCATTGATCACCTGCAACACCTCGGCGGTCGCCGTCTGCTGCTCCAGCGCCTCGCGTTGCTCCGTTAGCAGACGCGTGTTCTCGATCGCGATCACCGCCTGGTCGGCGAACGTCCTGACCAACTGGATCTGTGCCTCGGTGTACGGCTCGATCCGCCGCCGCGCGAGACCGATGACCCCGATCGGCACGTCGTCGCGTAACAGCGGCACGCCCAGCAATGTGCGGATGCCACCGACCCGCGCGTCGTCCTTTGCCTCATAGAGAGGATCGGTCCAGGCATCGAGTATGTGCACTGGGTGGCGTTCAAGCGCGACGCGGCCGACGAGTGTGCCGGAACCTGGCTGAATAACGACGTCGCGTTCGATGCGTTCGTATTCCGGCGCATTGGAGTACGACGCGGCCAAGCGGTATGTGCCCGCCGTGTTGCGGTAAATCCCTGCCTGGTCGGTGTTGCAAAGCCGGGCTGCGGTCGCGACCACGGCCTGAAACACCGGATCGAGCTCGAACGTCGAGCGGCTGATGACCTTCAGCACGTCGCTGGTTGCGGTCTGGTATTCCAGCGACTCCTGTAGATCACCGGTGCGCTGGCGCAGTTCGGCGAGCAGCCGCGCGTTTTCCATCGCGATCACCGCCTGCGCGGCAAAGTTCTGCAATAACGCGATCTGCTTGTCAGTGAACGGCCGCACTTCCTGGCGGTAGATCACGATCACGCCGTGAACCGCGCCGTCCTTCAGCAAAGTCACCGCAACCGCGCTGCGCGCGCGGCCGAGATCGACCATCGCGCGGCGGCCAGGATCGCCGTTCCGATAGGCGTCGTCGTCAGCGAGGTCCACGATATGGACCACGTGTTCGCCCGCCCTGATCCGCGCGCCGATCGTGCCTGGGCCGGGCACGTGGTCGCGGCGCGCGCGATACGCCGCATAGGCAGCGGGCACATTCAATAGCGCGATGGGGCCTCCCAATTCGGTTCCCCACAGTTCGCCAAACTCAGCCTCACACAGACGCGTCGCCGCTTCGAGCATCTTTTCGAACGCCGGCATCGGATCGCCAGGCGAGGCGTTGATCAGCTGCAACACCTCGGTCGTCGCGGTCTGCTGCGCCAGCGCCTCACGTTGTTCAGTGAGCAGGCGCGTGTTCTCCATCGCAATCACCGCCTGCGCGGCGAAACTCTGCAACAATGCGATCTGCTTGTCGGAAAACGTCCGGACTTCCCGGCGGAATACATTGATCGCGCCGAGCAAGGCTCCATCCCTGCGTAACGCGACCCAGATTGCCGTGCGCGCTCCGGCCAGATCGGCGAAAGCGCGGCGGGTCGGATTTCCTGAACGGTACCCATCGGTGTCGGTGATGTCGGCGACGTGCACGACATCCTCGCCGTGAGCGATACGATAAAGAGCCATCCCCGGATGGGGCGGTATCGGTGTCCGCAACAACTCCGCCAGGGCTGGTGGCACGCCACTTTGCGCCACGTTGTCGAAGGCTTCGCCGTTGAAAATATGCAAGGTACCGCACGAAAACTCGCAAAGGTGCAGCGCCTTCTCCAGGATAGCCTCGAACACCGGCGCCGGATCGCCCGGCGAGCGGTTGATGACCTCCAGCACCTCGGCCAGCGCGGCCTCCCGCGCCTGCGCTGCGTCGCGCTCGGCACGCTGCTCCTCAAGCTGCTGTTGCAGCGCGGCGTTGACGCGCCGCAGCTCAGCGACCGCATCGTCTTGCGTAACGGTCATTGGCCTCCCCCGTGTGGGCCTGTGTCGGCCGCATCGCGCGTTATCGCATCATCGTCACTCCAAAGCCACCGCGACACCGCTGGCGCCGGAGAGCAATCGTTTCAGGTGGAAACTCACCAAACCGTCGCTGCTGTCCTGTCCCAGCAAGGCAGCGAAGGAGGACAGCGCCGTCGGGTCGCACGCCTCCGCCCGGGCGTAGGCGTCCAGATAGGCGGCAGTACGCGGCTCGGCGTGACGCTCCGGCGGCAGTGGCTCGAAGGCCGGCAATGCTTCCTGCCGGCCGCGCAGGATCACGTTGCCGACGGGGCGGCCATGGAAATCGGCGATGCGCTCCACCACGCTGCCGCTGACGCAGATGCGGGTGCCAAGCTGCTTGTTCGCCGCTTCCAGCCGTGCCGCGATGTTGATGGTGTCGCCATAGGCCGTGTAATCGAAAAACCGTCCGCCACCGAAACTCCCGACCAGCGCCGAGCCCGACGCGATGCCGATGCGCGTGATGCCGACCGCGACCTCCTGCGCGCGCCACCGCGCGCGAAAATCCTCGGCATAGACATCGAGCGCCAAAGCGCAGGCGACGGCGCGCGCGGCGTGGTCGGGCTGGTCCGCGGGCGCGCCGAACAGCACGTTCAGTGCATCGCCGATGATCTTCACCAGGGTGCCACCGTGGTCGAACACGATCCCGGTCATGCCGGTGAGGTATTCGTTCAACAGCGGGCCGATGACGTGCGGTTCCAACCCCTCGGCCAACGTGGTGAAACTGGCGATGTCGGTGAACATAGACGTCACGTCGCGGCGCGCAGGACCAAGGTCGATGCCCTCCGCGGAACCGGCGAGATTGTCGGCCAGGCTGGGCGAGAAATACCGTGCCAGGTGCGCGCGCGCCCGTTCGGCTTCCTGCTGCCGCCGCTGATATCCGCGCGTGATCTCCAGGTTGCGCAGCGTCTTGGTGATGGTGGTTTCCAGGTCGGCGAAATCGATCGGCTTGGTCAGGAAATCGAATGCCCCGCGATTCATCGCGGTGCGGATGTTGGCCATGTCGCCATAGGCGGAGACGATCACGGTTGCCAGGTTGTCCTCGCGTTCCTGCAACCGGCCGAGCAGGGTGAGGCCGTCCATGCGGGGCATGTTGATGTCGCTGACGACCATGTCGATGTCCGGTGTGTCGGCCAGCATCGCCAGCGCGTTCACGCCGTCCTGCGCGAAGGCGAAGGTGAACGATCCGTCGCGAATCTGCCGGCGGAAGCGCTGGACGATCAGCATCTCCAGGTCCGGCTCGTCATCGACTACGAGAATGCGCGAGGTCATACCAACCCGCCGGACGGTTGGCTCTCGACCGCTTCGCACGGACCGCCCCGACCGTCATGGCCGGACCGAAGTCCCCGGGCGCTTGACCCGGGGATCACCCGGCCATCTATCGCGGCCCCGTAGTGCCTGGATGGCCGGGTGATCCCCGGGTCAAGCGCCCGGGGACTTCGGTCCGGCCATGACGGTGGGGTTGGCCGGTGTCGCACATCAGACGTTTTGCCGGTTGGTATCATCCGTTCCCCCTGGCGTTTACAATCGCCACATCAACAAGCTCCAGCCGGGTTACCGCGTCCGGCAAAGTCACCGGGCCGGCGCAGTAATGACACATTGGGGCAGGCTGCTAAACCTCCAGCCGCTGGATCGCCGCATTGGCCAGTTGTAGGCTGACCGAGGTGTTGTTGGTGATCGCCAGAACAAGTGCCATCGCGGCCGGCGATGCCTCCCGGATAAGCGTCGCCAGCGTCGTCCCGGACAGGATCAGCACCCTGGATGGCTCGGCGCAGACCACGTCGGCGGTGCGTGTGCTGGCCTCGAACAGCGCGCGTTCGCCGATCACGGCGCCGGCCGACAGGTGCGCCAACAGGACGCGCGGCGCCCGGTTCGCTGATGTCTCGTCCGCTTCCCGCGACCGCGGCAGCAGCACATCCGCCCGCCCTTGCATCAGCACATAGACGGCGTCCGCCGGCTCGCCGCCACGGCACAGCACATCCCCGGCGGCCAGGTCGCGCGTCTCGGCGCGCCCGGCCAGCATACGCGCGTGCTCTTGGGGAACGCCAAGCGCCTGCAGCGCCTGTTCCGCGGTCGCGAAGGACGGCCGGGCGATGCCGGCCTCGGCCAGCACGCCCTCCTCGGCGGCGGCCAGCGCATCGGTCAACTCGGCGAAGCAGGTGCCCGGGGCCACGCCCAGGGCGGCGAGGTAGTCGGCGACCGGATGCCCCGGCCGGATCGGCGCCATCACCACGGTCATGCCCAGCGCGCGGCTCTGTTGCACGATGGATATGAGCCGGCGTGCACCCGACAAGTCCACCCGCACGACACGGGTGACGTCGATGACAACGTGCCGCGCACCGCCGGCGCGGGCGTCCTCCAGGGCGCGCCGGAGCGGACTGACATTGCCGAAGAACAGCGGTCCCGAGAGTTCCAGCACCGCCACCGCACGCCGCTCGCGCAGCAGCGCCGCAGTCTCCTCGGCGCCGCGGCGGACCCGCGACAACACGGCAGCGCCGTCATAGACCCGCCGCACCGCGCTGCCGGCCATGGCGGCGGTGAACACCAGCAGGCAGGCGCCGGCCCCGACCGCCACCGCGACGGCCAACCCCTCCACGATCGCCACCGCCACGACGGCCAGCGAGATCAGCGCGCTGCCGGCGATCTCGAGACGGTGCGGCGTGTCCTGACGCGTCGCTCGCCACAGCAGGCGGAACGGCTCGGGATCGAACAGGCGGATACCGATCGCGATCACCAGGCCGACCATGGCGCCACGCGGCACATAGGGCAGGAAATCGCCCAGGAAAGCGCCTCCCAGGCCAAACGTGACCAGACGGCTGATCGGGGCGAGGCGCCCGGTCCCGCCCATCCGCAGCAGTCCGAGCGCGCCGCCGAGCGGTGCGCTGATCGGCGGCCCGCCCGCCGTCGCCGCCACCGCCAGATTGCCGATGGCGACCGCGCTTAACTCGCGGCGCCCGTCGGTCGGCACCCCGGCATCGGTCAGCGCGCTGACGGCGGCCAGCGTGTCAAGCAGGCTCAGCAGCGCGATGGTCACGCCGGAGACGAGGATCTCGATCCAGGGCAAGCGCCCGGCATGCGAGAGAAGCGCGGCGAAGGCGTCCGCCGCCATGGCGGGATAGACCACCGGGGAGGGCATGGCGGCCAGCATCGGCCCGGCCTGCAATCCCAGCGCGCCAAGGCCGGCGTAGACGGCCATGGCCGCCGCGACCGCCGGCAGCACCGGCGGCACTTTCCAGCGCAACGGGAACCAATGCATGGTCGCGGCGCTGGTCAATGCCACCACGATCTCGACGGGGTGCGTGCGCAGTGGGGCCACCTGCGACAGCAACAGCAATACGGCCGTGCCGTTCACCAGTCCGGCGACGATGGGGTAGGGCGCAAGCGGTCCCAGCCCCGCTGCGCCCGCCCAGACCAACGCGATCTGTGCCAGCCCGGCGACCGCGGCGACGGCCAGCATGATCGCCATGGCGTCGGCCACGTCCGGCGCGCTGCCCTGGGACACCAGCCGCGCGAACAGCGCAGCCAGGACCAGGGCAGACGACCCGCTGGAGACGCCAACCAGGATAGGGCACCGCGCCAGCACCACCACGACGGTCCCGGCAACCAGGTTGCTGGCGAACACGGCGGCCGACAGGACGGCCGCCGTGTGCGACCCGAGCGGACCGAAGGAGATGACGCCGACCACCACGATCAGCGGCACAAAGGACAGACCGGCGCCGATCCCGGCTGCGAGGTCGCCTGCCCTGTTGCTATGCATGCGCTTTCCCACCCCGCCAGGCTGAACGCCGCACCAGCAAGCGTCAGCGTCAGGCGACTGTTATTTGCCTGGAACAGTGTGGCGAGATTCCGAGTGTGGGGCCAGAGGCCGGCAGCACGCCCGCCGCGGCGGCGAGGTCAGGCGGTCGCGCCCGCCAGCCGCAGGCCTTCGATCAAATGCGCCACGTCCTCGGGCCGCTTGAACACATTGACCTCGCCGCGGAACAGGCTGGCGACGAATTGCGGCGCGAAGCCGTTGAGCGTCGCGAGTTCGCGCGCCGCCCGGTCCGTGTCGCCGCTCTGCGCGCAGCAGGCGATCATGATGGCGCGGCGGAACGGCACCGCGGGTTCGGACTGGATCGCCAGCTCCGCCCAGTGCGCGGCCTCCACGTAGTCGCGTGCGGTGAAACTGACCATGGCCAGCGCCAAATGGGCGACACCGATCCAGAAGTCGCGCGGATTGAGGCGGAGCGACATCGTGGCATGCGTCCTGGCATCGTCGCCCAGACCGGCCATTGCCTCGCACATGGCCAGCCACATCAGCGACAGCGACGAATTCGGATTGACCTCCAGCGCCCGGTGCAAGTCGGCGAGGCCACGTTCCTCTTCGCCGTTGATCACCCGCTGCACGCCGGAGATGGTCAGCGTCCGATGGTCCAGCGCGTCGATGCGCTGCATTTGCTCGACCGCGACCGTCATCTCGGCGAGTGCATTCGCAGGGTCCGGTCCCCAGCGATACAAGTGGCAGGACCAGTACGACCACGCCAGGACGTTATATGCCGACAGCGATGCGGGATCGGCAGCGATCGCCTGGCGCGCCGTATCGATCGCCTCCAGCACCAATGAGGATTCACCCTTCCGCACGCCCTCGTTCATCAAGCCCTGGGCCCGCCAGGTGAGGTGCATGGCGTTGTCGTTCAGCTTGGCGTGGCGGGCGTGGGCCATTTCCGCCAGTTCCACCTCCGGCGCCACGGCCGTGACGATGCCGCGGGTAACGTCTTCCTGGAGGGCGAAGACATCCTCCAGCGTGCGGTCGTAGGTTTCGGCCCAGAGGTGGTTGCCGGTCACCGCATCGACCAACTGCGCAGTCACCCGCGCGCGGTTGCCGGCCTTGCGGGCACTGCCCTCGAGCACGTACCGAACACCCAGTTCGCGCGACACCTGCCGCACGTCGGCGGGTTTGCCCTTGTAGGTAAAGGTGCTGTTGCGGGAGATCACGAACAGCGCGCGGAATCGTGACAATTCCGTGATGATATCTTCGGTGATGCCATCGGAGAAATACTCCTGCGCCGGATCGCCGCTGAGATTGGCGAAGGGCAGCACTGCGATGGAGGGCTTGTCCGGCAACGGCAAGGCGGCCGGCTGCGCCGGGGCCGTCCCTGCCGCGGTGGGCGGGATGACGGCGGCGGCATGGTGCGCGGGTGCCGGTTTGGCGTGGCGGCGCCAGAGCGTGTCGCCGATGATGACCACGACGCCAACGATCACCACCAGCAGGCGGAAGTCCCCGTGGGGTATCCAGTGGGGCAGGTCTTCGAGCGGAAGTGAGAAGTTCCTCTGCAACGTGTGCGAACCAGTGCTCGGGCGCCGCGCCGGTGATTGCCACGATCGCGCCGGCAATCGTCCAGTGCGTCAAATATTCCCGCGCGTGATGCAGGAGCCGATGCAGGCGCGTACCCCCGTGGTGGCCGGTTTCCGCGTGGTGGCGTGTTTCCATGCCGTATCGTATCCCGGAAATCGCGCGGCAGACCATCCTTGTCGCGGGAATTAATGGGAGGCCGGCGTAATCAGTAACGTGTCATGGCCGGCCCTAGGGTCAAGCGCCCGAGGACAGGCTCCCGCCGGCCACCCACGACTATGCTGTGTGGCACGCAAGAAAGACGTTGGTGATCGGGCCAAGCCCGGTCATGACACATTATTGCAGCGTTGCCTAACTCCTCAGCGCGTGCCGTACAATCGATCCCCGGCGTCGCCGAGGCCAGGCCGGATGTAGCCGTGGTCATCCAACTGGCGATCGATGCCCGCGACATAGACATGGACGTCGGGATGGCTCTCGACCAGCGCGTTCAGCCCCTCGGGCGCGGCGAGCAAGCAGGCGAAACCGATCTGGGTCGCCCCGGCCTGCTTGACCCGATGCAGCGCCGCAATCGCCGAATGGCCGGTGGCCAGCATAGGATCGACTACGATCACCAGCCGCTCATGGATGTCGTCCGGCAGCTTCAGATAATACTCGACCGGCACCAGTGTGTGCGGGTCACGATACAGCCCGATATGCGCGACGCGCGCCGAGGGCACCAGGTCGAGCATACCGTCCAGCATGCCGTTGCCGGCGCGCAGGATCGACAGGAAGCAGAGCTTCTTGCCCGACAGCAACGGCGCTTCCATTTGCTCCAGCGGCGTTTCGATCGCCACCGTTTCAGTCGGCAACGCGCGGGTGACTTCGTACGCCATCAGCAGGCTGAGCTCCCGCATCAGGCGGCGGAATTCCGAGGTGGCGGTTTCCTTGCGCCGAAGCAATGTCAGCTTGTGCCGCACCAGCGGATGTTCCAGCACAGTCACGTTGGGAGGGTAAGCCATGGGCGGCGATGCTTTCCTGGCAAAGACTCAAAACAGACTGCCGTCGCTCAGCACGGCAAGCGGCGGGCTGCCGTCGGCGCGCCGTTCCCGTGCGATCTTCCGGCCGGCGTCCCAGGTACCACCTTGCAACACGCGGGCCAACGGCAGTTCGGCCTCGCTGCGTCCCAGGCGCGCGCGCAGCAGCGGCGCCAGGCGATCGAGCAAGGCCACGGTCAGGGCGCGCCATTCGACGATGGCCGGGTGATCCGGGGCGAGCAAAACCGACGCGAGCGCGGGATCGCGCGGCCGCAACACGCCGAGATCGATGAACAGCCCGCCGTTGCGATACTCCGCAAGACCGGTGAGTTCGTGCAGGCCCGAAACCGGGATCGACGATTGCTCCAGCGCCTCCACCAGCGAGTAGCACAGCCATTGCGACAGCTTATGGAACGGGACGAGGCCGGCGCCCGGTCCGCTGCCCGACAGCATCGGATGGCGCCAGACATCGCCCAGGTTTTCTCCGCCCAAAGTAAGACGGCCAGGCCAGATCGATGCGAATGCTTCCAGCAATGTTTTGAGAATTTGCGCCGCGGAAAGGGGGTTGTCTGTAGCGGGCGATTGCCAGACATCGAACAGGCGGCCGAGCCGGGCCTCGCGGCCGAACAGAGCCGGTTGCCGGCGCAGCGCGGTGGCAAGATTGCGCAGCAGCGCGGCGCGGCCTGCCAGTCCAACCAGAGGATTCGTTGCCGATACCTGCAACGCTTCCGCCAGCACGGGTTCGGAGACGGCCGTCAATCCAGCCGCATCGGCACGCAGCGGACGATCGCGATCGCCGGAAAACAGGCCGGCGCGGAACGCATCGAAGCTGGCGATCGCCAGCCCCTCGGACCGGGCAAACGTCAGGCCGGTCGCATGCTCTTGATACGTCCAGTCCGGACCGGCGCCCGCATCCAGCAGCACGCTGACGGTGCAGAGATCGATGCGCATCCGCGCTACCTCAGCGGCGTCGCAATCGGCAAGCCGCGTTGCCAGCGCTGCCCAGCGATCGATGCCGCCGGCCTCGAAATGCCGCCACCGCGAATGGTAGGGGATTGCCAGATCCGGATAGTTCGTCCGCGTCACCGCCGCGACATAGTCCGCCACGTCGTCCAGCCGCGCCGCATCCAATGCGAAGTGAGGCAATGCGTCATGCGTCGCCAAATCCAGCAGCGCGTGGCAGCGTTCACGCACGGCTTCCGGCGAGCGCAACCATGCTACGATGCGCCGGGCATCAGCGTTACCCGCGTTCGCGCTCAATCGCGTAACGCACGGCCCTTGGCCTGCTTCAGTTCGTCGAGACCGGGGATTTGCTCGGTAAAGTAGCCGGCGGCCTTCTTGGCATCCATCTCGACCGCCGCATCGGCGGGGATCAGCTCATCCGGGATCGGCACGCGTTCGACGACGTCGATGCCGCTCGCCACGATCGGTGCGTGTTTCATATTGCTCATCGACACCAGGCGATCGATGCGGCCGATGCCCAGCCAGTGCAGCACGTCCGGCATGAGTTCCTGGAAGCGCATGTCGGAAACGCCGGCAACGCATTCGGTGCGCAGGAAATAGGCTTCCGCCCGATCGCCGCCGGCCTGCCGCTTGCGGGCGTTATAGACCAGGAATTTCGTTACTTCGCCGAGCGCGCGCCCCTCCTTGCGGTTGTACACCACCACGCCGACGCCGCCCCGCTGCGCTGTTTGCACGCAGACCTCGACGCCATGCGCGAGGTAAGGCCGGCAGGTGCAGATGTCGGATCCGAACACGTCCGAGCCGTTGCATTCGTCGTGCACGCGGCATGCGATGCGCGTCTCCGGACGGCCGAGCTTGGCCGCATCACCAAACAGATAGACCGACATGCCACCGATCGGCGGCAAAAACACGTCCAGATCGGATCGCGTCACCAGCTCCGGAAACATCCCACCGGTATGTTCGAACAAGCCGCGGCGGAGATCGGTGGTGCTGATCGCGAAGCGGCGCGCGATGCCAGGCAGGTACCACACCGGCTCGATCGCGATCTTGGTAACCCGGACATCGCCGGCCTCGGTCAGCACCTCGCCATCCGGGGTCAACCGGCCGGCACGCATCGCCTGGGAGATTTCCGGCATGTTGATGCGTGCCCGGGTCACCGCGATGGTTGGCCTGATATCGCGGCCGGCAGCGATATGCTCTGCGAATACCTCGCTGGTCATGTGGCCCCAGGGGTCGAGCGACACGATGCGTTCGGCGCCCTCCCATTGCGCGAAGGGCCCGATGGTTTCAGCGGGAGTCGTGTCGGTCAGATCGGGGCGGTGACCGGCTGCCAATTGCCCGGCAGCGATCGCGAGTGCGCGATAGACCGCGTAGGCGCCGGCATGGCTGCCGATCGCATTGCGCGCATCCGCGTCATGCAGCGTGGCGACGATCGGGCCGCGCTGCTTCGGATCGGCCGCGCCCCAGCGCACCGGGGCGAAGCGCCCGCCGCGCGGACGCGGATGGGAGGTCAGCGATATGGCCTGGGGAACGCCGTTGCGAGCCACTGGCGTAACGGGCGGGAGCGACAGGCCGGTCAGCGGAGCAGAACTCATGTCGTCGGGAGGAACCATATTCGAAGCGTAAGGGAATATTGCCGGGCTGGTCCATCATTTTGTTAGCGTCGGCTGCACACGATCCTGCGCGGACACGCAGCCGTCACGCCGAACGGGCGCCGGCAATAACGGCGCGGTCTTCGTCCGTCAGCGCCACCGGCGTGCCGGCACGGATCAGTTCGGCGAAACCCTCATTCGGCGTCATCATTGTCAGGCAATAGAGTTTCCCTGCGCCAGTGTTCTCCACGACATGTTCGGTACCCGGCCGCAGCACGAGCACGTCGCCGGGACCGATGTCGCGCGTCATCGACCCCGCGATCGCCCGGCCGGTGCCCGCCAGAACAAAAAACGCCTCCTCTGCAATGGCGTGGGTATTCGGTGGCGTCTTGCCGCCGGGTTCGAAAATCTCCACCACCAAGGTGAAGGACACGCCATCGGCCAGCGGATCGAGCAAGCAGGCGAAGTAGTTGGTGTCGGTGGGCGAGATGCGGAACGCCTGGACCTCGGTTGCCTGCTTCACGATGGCCGGTACCGCCATCATGCCGCCAATCCTTCCAACAACGCCGGCGACGTCACGGTGAAGCCGAAGATCTGGCGGATGTTCAACAAAGTCGCCTCCCGGCAGAAATCGGGGTTGGTGGTGGCCGCGCAATCCTCGAGCAAGATGGTGTCGTAGCCCAGGAAGTTGGCGTCGGCGAGGGTGTGCAGCACGCACTGGTCCAGGTTCACGCCGCCGAACATCAAGGTCTCCACGCGAAGGTTACGCAAAATTGAATCGAGCGGCGTGTCCCAGAAACCGCTCATGCGATGCTTTGCCACGTGGATGTCGCCGGGCGGCGGGGTCAGTTCATCGACGATCCCGGCGGACCAGCTTCCCGCTTGCAGCACGGCCGCGCCGGTGCGCGCGAGCGTGTCGCCCAGCCCGATGCCGGCGCCTGTCGGATCGTAAACGTGCAGCAATGCGGGCGACAGATTCAAACGATCCGGCCGGGTGCCCCAGTTCACCCAGATCACCGGCACGCCGGCCGCGCGCAGCCGAGGCAACAGCGCCGCTAGCGGCCGGATGGGCGAGCGTGCGGGAGCGATGTCCACGCCGATCGACGCCAGCCAACCGTCCGGATGGCAGAAATCGTTCTGCATATCGACCACGACCATCCCGGTCCGGTTGAGATCGACGGTGATCGGTTTCGGCGCCGCCGCCATCGTCACAGGCCGGCGCTCGCGCTGCGGTCGCACCAGATCGGCATGCTCTGCGGAAACGTTCCACGCGTTCGCCGGGGACGGACCGAGCAAAGTCATGGTGCGCCCACGACGGCATCGAGTTCGCGGAAGTCGGGCGGCGATGCGGCCAACACCTTGCCGTCGCGCAGGATCACGCGATCCGCCTGCGGCCGCGACAACAATTCGGTCATGGAGCGGGCGCGAAACAGCACCAGGTCGGCCGGCGCGCCGACGGCGATGCGGCCTCGACCGGCGAAGCCGCAGGCAGTGGCGGGGGTGGCGGCGACCGAGGCGGTCCAGTCGCCGAACGGATGGTCGAGCTGCGCGATGCGCACCGCCTCCCGATACACTTCCATCATGTCGTAGTCGCCATAGGCATAGAACGGATCGCGGGCATTGTCGGAAGCGAAGGACACCGGCACGCCCGCCGCACGGAGTTCATGCACCATGGTGATGCCGCGCCACCGAGGCGTCGCGCCGGCGCTTCGCCCTTGCAGATACATGTTGCACATCGGCAGGTTGATGACGCTGATCCCCGCCTCGGCGCAGCGCGCGATGGTGGTCATCGCCGCATCGGCTTCCTGCACCGACAACGAACACACATGGCCGACCTGGATCGGCGCGCGAAAGCCTCGGCGCAAGGCGGTGCGGGCGACCGCGTCCAACGTGCGGGATTGCGCGTCGCCGGTTTCGTCCAGGTGAAGGTCCATCGCCAGGCCGCGTTCCTCTGCCAAGCTGAAGAAGCGATCGAGCAATTCGTGGAATTCGGGCGACGCGGCCTGACCGCCCTCGCCGGTGGTGGTCATGCCGAGAATGCCGCCGGAGTTCGCCACCTCGTCGGCGAGCGCCACGCCGTCGTCACCGGCAAAGCGTTCCAGCGTGGTGATCGACACCGCCTGAAGGTCGATGCGGCCCGCCCAGGCCTCGCGCCGCCGGCGGAACACCGCCCAGTGCGCCTTCGCATTCGGCCAGTAGCTGTCGAGATGCGTGCGCATCGCCGCGGTGCCGTGGGCAAACGCGCAGCGCAGGCCGAACTCGAAGCGCGGTTCGATGTCGGCCTCGGAGTAATGCGCGGCGCGGTCGGCGATGACGGCGGCCTTGGCGCCGGGATGGGTGCCGTCGGGGTTGGCCTGGCGCGGCCAGGTCTGTGTCTTGTCCAGATGCACATGCCCATCGACGAAGCAGGGCCAGACCTGGCCGCGATCCAGGTCGATGCCCGCCGGTGCGGCGCCCGCAGGTGCGATGGCGGCAACGCGTCCGTCGGCGATCCACAGGTCGAGCGACGTCAGGCCCTCGGCATCCACCGGCGTCTGCACGCGATCCAGCAGCGCGGCCGGCACCTGCGCGTGCCGCAGCCAGAAATCGTGAGGCAGGACGGTCGGAAACCAGGACGGGCTCATGTTGGCATCCGGTGTGCTTGGGTCGGGACGCAGCAGGGCGTGGTGGGGCCGGTGTATACCGTCATGCCGACGAAGGTCGGTATCCACGACTTTCCTGGATGCGCGCGGCAAAGCCGTGGATGCCGACCTTCGTCGGCATGACGGTGATGTCCGTTGCCATGATACAGAGCGCCCTGGGAGGCGAGATGGACGGCCCTGACCTGGATCGCCTGCTGCACGACCTGGCGGACATCCCGCTGACCACCGAGCCAGCGCTGGTACGGCAGAAATCCCGAGATTTCTTCTGGTACAGCCCGGTGCTGAACCGGCAGTTGCGAACCTGCGTGGCGCAGGCGGTGGTCAGCCCGCGCGACGAGGCGGACGTGATCCGCGTCGCGGCTGCCTGCGTCCGCCACAACGTGCCGATCACCGCGCGCGGCGGCGGCACTGGGAATTACGGCCAGGCGGTGCCGTTGCAGGGCGGCATCATCCTCGACATGACCGCGCTGGACGCGATCGAATGGCAGCGCCCCGGCATGTTGCGCGTCGGCCCCGGCCGCAAGCTGATCGACATCGACCGCGCCACCAGGCCTGCCGGGTGGGAACTGCGCATGCATCCCTCCACCAAGCGCACCGCCACGATCGGCGGCTTCGTCGCCGGCGGCTCCGGCGGCATCGGCTCCGTTACCTGGGGCGGATTGCGCGAGCCCGGCAACGTCGCCGCCGCACGCATCGTGACGATGGAGGCGACGCCGCGCGTGCTCGAACTGCGCGAGGGCGAGGCCCAGGCGGTGAACCACGCCTATGGCACCACCGGCCTGATCACCGCACTGGAAATGCCGCTGGCGCCGGCGTGGCAGTGGATCGACCTGATCGTCGCGTTTCCCAGTTTCATGGACGCGGTGCGATTCGGCTATGCGGTCGCGCTGGCCGACGGGATTGTGAAGAAGCTGGTGACGCCGATCGCCTGGCCCACGCCGGACGCGTTCCGGCAGATCCGGCCGTACTGCCCGGACGGACAGGCGATCCTGATCGCGATGATCGCCGAACCCGCCGTGGCCGCCTTCAAATCGCTGCTGTCGCGCCGGCATCCGTCTGGCACGATCACCTTCGAACAGCCCACTGCCGAAGCGCCTGGCGAGGTACCGCTGTACGAATTCACCTGGAACCATACGACCTTGCAAATGCTGAAACGCGACCGCGGCATCACCTATTTGCAAGCGCTGCATCCCGCCGGCCGCCTGCTGGAGAGTGTCGCCGAAATTACCGAGTTGTTCGCCGAGGAAATCACCCCGCACCTGGAGTTTTTGCGTGTCGGCGGGCAGGTCACCGCGAGCGCCCTGCCGATCGTGCGCTACACCACGGACGAGCGGCTGTTCCAGATCATTGCCGAGCACCGGGCGCACGGCGTTTCGATCGCCGACCCGCATGTGTTCACGCTGGAGGACGGCGTCGGCCACAAGCAGGTCGATGCCGACCAACTCAGCTTCAAGCGGCATGCCGATCCGCATGGTTTGCTGAACCCCGGAAAGATGCGGAGTTTTTCTCAACCTCTCCCGCCTTGCGGGAGAAGTTGAGGCGCGTAGCGCCGAGGGTGAGGGTGCGGCGGCCGCACGCAACAAGACCGTGCCGCCGCGGCACCCTCACCCGCCGCTGCGCGGCGACCTCTCCCGCCGAAGGCGGGAGAGGTTTTATATTCGTCACGCCGTCGCATAGTTCCGCGTCACTTCAGGATCGTTGTGCTGCTTCAGTAATTCCATCAGGCGGCGCCGCATGATCAACCCGGGCCGGTCGGACGTCATGTGCGCCTCGGTCCGGTGCGCCAGATCCAACGCAGCGTCCGGATCCGTCGCCTCCAGTATGTCGCGGTCCTCGTAAACCACCTTGGCGTCCCAATCGATCAGCGCCTGGGTCGGGCATTGTTCTTCGGTGTCGTTTCGATACAGCAATTGCACCAACTGGATACGACCGTCGTCGATCGGCGTGGCGCAGTTTATGATGATGTGGCGGATGCCGCTGGGATAGGTCATGTCCATCCGCCGGCAGAACGGCATGTACCAATGGTTGCGCATCGTGCGCGTGGTGATCGGCTCCGTCGTGCCGGTGACGCGGAATGCCGCCGGCGGATTGACGATGTCCACGACGGTGGTGGCGACGAAGCCGTAATCGGTCTCCTCGATCTCGTACTTGCTGGGCTTCGGCTGTGCGTTGTCGCCGAACGTGCCGCGATGCACGAAGGAGAAATGTGCGTTGTCGAAGCTGTTCTCCATGAAGCGCAGCGGCGCGGTATACCACCGGTCGTAGAACTGGCAGATCCGGCGGAACCCCGCAGCGCCGTCTTCCGGAATGTCGAACAACGGCAGTAACGGCTCTTCCAGCGCGACCCAGACATAGCCATAGCGCGCCTGACAAGGGAACGAATTCGACCTTGTAGCGGGGCAACGGCGTTCCTGGCTCGTATTGCGGAATGCGCACCACGGCGCCGGAGCGGTCATAGGTCCAGCCATGGTAGCCGCACACGATGGTGCCATTCTCCAGCCAGCCCTTCGATAGTTTCGCAGTGCGATGACAGCAGCGGTCGCGCAGCGCCACGGGCTCGCCATCGGCATCCAGGAACAGAACGATATCCTCGTTCATCAAGCGGAACGGCTTCGGCCCCTCCGCCAGATGGTTGATCGGCATGATGGCGTACCAGAATCGCCGCATGGTCTTCTGTTGCGCGGTCAGCATCGGTTCAGCTCTCCGTCTTGACGGCACTGTCGTGCCAATGACCCAGCAGAAGCTGCTGCAATCCCACCATCAGTCCGAACAGCGCCAGCCCGGTCACGGTGATCAGCAGCAGGGCCGCAAACATGCGCGGGATATCAAGCTGAAATCCCGATTGCAGGATTTCGTAGGCCAGCCCCGCGCTGCGCCCACCGGTTCCGGCGACGAACTCCGCCACCACCGCGCCGATCAGCGCGAGGCCGCTGGAAATGCGCAGTCCCGCCATGAAGAACGGCAGCGCACTGGGCACCCGCAGGCGCCAGAGCGTCTGTGCCCGCCCCACCTTGTTCATACGGAAATACGCCAGCAGCCCGGGATCGACGCTGCGCAATCCGATCGTGGTGTTGCTGATGATCGGAAACAGCGCGATCACCGTGGCGCACACGGTCAGCGCGACCGGCGTGTTCTTCACCAGGATGATGATCAGCGGCGCCACCGCGACGATCGGCGTCACCTGTAGCAGAACCGCGTAAGGCAGCAGGCTCATCTCGATCCAGCGGCTCTGGATGAACAGGAAGGCGGTCGCCACGCCGAGCACAGTCGCAAAGAAGAACGCCGCGAAGGTGATCTTCAATGTGCTACCGAGCGCGTGCAGCAGATCGCGCCAGTTGGCGGCCAGGCTCTCGGCGATGTCGCGACGGCGCGGGAAACAGATACACCGGCACGTCGAATTGCCTGCAACAGAATTCCCAAAGCCCGACCAGCAGCGCGCCGACAACCACGGGCGCCACCACCGGCCCAAACCACTCCCGTCTCGAACACCGGCCGCATCACGTCCTGCTCGCGATCGCGGCATCGGTCAGCAGCGCCGACAGGTCGCGGCACAGCGATGCGAACCGACCGCTGGCTCGGAATTTTTCGTCCCGCGGCCGCGGCGCATCCACCTCGAATTGCGAGAAATATGCGGCCGGGCTGCGCGGCCATGACGATAATGCGGCTCGACAGGAACACCGCCTCATAGATCGAGTGCGTGACGAACACCGTCGACAATCGCTGTTCCCACGACAGGCGCGCCAGATCCTCGTCCAGACGGTTGCGAGTGAATTCGTCCAGCGCGCCGAACGGTTCGTCCATCAACAGCAGGTCCGGGTTGGTGACCAGCGCGCGGGCAATCGATACCCGCATGCGCATCCCGCCGGAAAGCTGCCGCGGATACCGTCGTGCGGCCTGAGTCAATTCCACCTGCGCCAGCGCCGCGGCGACCCGGGCCCGCGCGGCGGCGCGATCCACGTGCGGAAAAATCCAGCGGCAGGCGCACGTTGGTTTCCACGCGCGCCCACGGCATCAGCGTCGGATCCTGGAACACGAACGCAAGCTGCCGCCCCGGCTGCCCCACATGCGAGAAATCGCCGCGCCACCATTGCAGCCGCCCGTCGCTCGGCTCGATCAAATTGGCGATCAGCTTCAGCAACGTGCTCTTGCCGCAGCCCGACGGCCCGATCAGGCTGACGAACTCGCCGCGCCGGATCGACAGGTCGATCGGCGCCAGACCGCGGAAGCCGTTGGCGAAGACCTTCTCGGCGGACAGCACGTCCACCACCGGGACGCCGTCCGGTTCCAAGGTGGAGGCCGGACGCTCATATGGCGCCTCGATGGTCTGCGAGTTCGGGCATTATGCCATCGTGATGTGCAGATCTTTGACGAACTCGGTGGTGAAGGCCTTGTGCCAATCGGTGGATGGATTCAGCAGGTTCGCCTTCACCAGGAAATCGTACGTGGCCTGCCAACGCGCTTCCGTCATCACGCCAATGCCTTGCGTTGCCGCGGCGTCGCCGTTGAGGAGCTTCATCTCCTTCATCGTCTTGATCGCGTAGCCGATGCGATCGTCGGTCATTTTCGGGTTGTCCTGCTTGATCAGCACATTCGCCGGCGCCGGATTGGTCATGTAATCGCGCCAGCCGAGCAATGAGGCCTTCACGAAAGCCGCTGCCGCCGGCTTGTTCTTTGCCAGGAAGTCACGCGTGGTGACCATCGTGCTGCCATAAGGCGGGTAGCCGTCGTTAGCGAACAGGAAGAACTTCACGTCGGCGCCGTCCTTGCGCGCCTCGAACGGCTCGGACGTGGCGTAACCCTGCACCGCCACTGTCTTGTCCAGCAGGAACGGCTGGAGATTGAAAGTATAAGCGCCGGCCATCTCGTCGGTGAACCCGAAGCGCTGCTTCAGCCACGGCCAGAATGTCGCGTGCGACGAGCTGGCGATCAGGATGGTGTGGCCCTTCAGGTCGGCAATGCCGTTGATGTCGGCATGCGTCATCACGCCTTGCAGGTCGTACTGGAACGACGTGCCGATGGTGGTGACAGGCAGGCCTTTCGACACCGCCCCCAGGATCTGGATGTCGTAACCCATGACGATGTCGGCGTCGCCGCCGGTCAGCAGTTGCAGGGCGTTCACCTGCGGCCCGCCCATCTTGATCGTCACGTCCAGCCCGGCCTTATCGTAAAGCCCCGTAGCCTTGGCCTGGTAGAAGCCGCCATGCTCTGCCTGGGCGAACCAGCTTGTCAGGAAGGTGATCTTGGTGGCCGCCCTGGCAGGCCGGGACAGGATCGCCGCCGAGGCGAGGGCCGCACCTCCGGCCAGCACCGCACGGCGGGTGGAGCGCAAAGGCTGAGTCATGCTGTGTCCTCAACAGACAATGGTCTGGCGCACAAAATTGAAGCATGAACCGTGCCAGCAGGAATTTTCTACCCCTGTCGGGGCGTCCCGAAGGTGGGTTGCACGGGAACCGGGCGATTGCTTCATTCGTGGTCAGCTTGGATCGACGGGATGCCCGACCGGAGACGCCACATGACCGTAAGCCGAAACTGGCATGATCTCGCCTGGCCCGATTTCGGGTCGCTGCCGGACGACACCGTCGCCGTCCTGCCGGTCGCGGCGGTGGAGCAACATGGTCCGCATCTGCCGGTCAGCGTCGATGCGACCATCAACGCGGGAGTGCTCGCCCGCGCCCTGGCTACGCTGCCCGCGGACGCGCCGGTGCTGGCGCTGCCGATGCAGTGGGTCGGACTATCGGTAGAACACGTGCGGTTTCCGGGCACCCTGACGCTGTCGGCCGAGACGCTGATCGCGGTGCTGACCGAGATCGGCCGCAGCGTCGGCCGCGCCGGGATACGCCGCCTGGTGGTGCTGAACAGTCACGGCGGGCAGCCCCAAGTGGTGGACATCGTCTGCCGGCGGCTGCGCGCGGACGGAATGTTCGCGGTAAACTGCATGGCGGGCAGCCTGGGCCTGCCGCCCGAAGTGCGTCTGAGCCAGGACGAACAGCGGCACGGCATCCACGGCGGGCTGGTCGAAACCAGCCTGATGCTGCACCTGCGTCCGGACCTTGTGCGCATGCAGCACGCGGCGGATTTCCGTAGCGCATGGTTGGCGCAGGAAGCTGCGATGACTGTGCTAACCCCGGAGGGCGGTATCGGCTTCGGTTGGGAAACCCAGGACCTGCACCCCGCCGGCGCGCTCGGCGACGCCTCCGCTGCAACGGCGGAGCTGGGCGCCGCCATCCTGGAACATCGCGCGGCCCGGCTTGCCCTGCTGCTGGAGGAGGTTGGGCGGTTCGATCTGGACGGCTGGCTAAAAACCTCTCCCGCGGGAGCAGGAGAGGTCGAGACGCGATAGCGTCGAGGGTGAGGGTGTTCGGGTCGGCACGCTACGCTCGACTTGGTTAGGTGCGGCCCGATCACCCTCACCCTCGGTGCTTCGCACCTTCGACCTCTCCCGCTCCCGCGGGAGAGGTTAGTCAGCGGAGCGCGCGGGAGAGGTTTTCAAGCGCCGTCGCGCGGGTCGGCGAAGGGTTCCGCCGGCGTTTGCCGCACCGGCACGGTGCGCACCCTCGGCTCGGTTTGGCGGCGAGTGAACTCCGGCGCGATATCCGCCAACTCGACGAACTGATCCGCCTGCCGCCGCAATTCGTCGGCCACCATCGGCGGCGTCGTGCGGATCGACGAAATGACCGACACCCGTACACCTTTGCGCTGCACGGCTTCCACCAGCCGGCGGAAGTCGGAATCGCCGCTGAACAAAACCGCGTGATCCAGCCGTGGCGCCAGTTCCAGCATGTCCACCGCGACCTCGATATCCATGCTGCCCTTGATGCGGCGGCGCCCCGACGAATCGGTAAATTCCTTTGCCGGCTTGGTCACCAGCGTATAGCCATTATAGGCGAGCCAGTCGGTCAACGGCTTCAGGGGCGAGTATTCCTCGGTCTCCAGCACAGCCGAATAGTAGTAGGCGCGAATGATGTGCGCGCGCTTGCGAAAGAACTCCAGCAGATTTCGGTAGTCCACATCGAAGCCCAGGTTGCGCGATGCGGAATAGAGATTCGCTCCATCGATGAAGAGAGCGACGCGTTCGTCGGGCAGGAAATGCATGGGTGTTGACCTCTTGGCAAACGAAGACGAGCGGCGCCACGTTCAAAACCGAACCGTAGCCTGAAGCTGCGCTGACCGGACGAACTGGGCTGCCCGGGGCGGCAAACTCACGCAGCATCGCGCATTCGCGGGAAAAGTGAAACGGGGTGAGGGGAAGTATTGCGGAATGATTTTGGTGTCGATCGGGGCAAATCTACCGGGCCGGGACGGGGCGCTGCCGCTGGAGACATGCCGGCAGGCCGCGGCGGCGCTCGATGCCCTGCCTGGCTTGCGACTGCGTGGCCTGTCGCGCTGGTTCGTAACCGCGCCGGTGTTGCCCGGCGCGGCGTCCTGCGCAACGCCGCAGCCTGAATACGTAAACGCCATCGCCCACCTGACGGTCGAACCCGGTGCGGCGATCGACCCCGCCGGGTTGCTGCAAAGCCTCATGGCGTTGGAAGCGGCCGCCGGACGGGTGCGCGGCGCACCCAATGCGCCGCGCGTGCTGGACCTGGACATCGTGGCGATGGGCGACCTGGTACGGCATGCGCCCGACCCGATCCTGCCGCACCCGCGCGCCCACGAGCGGGCGTTCGTGCTGGTTCCGCTGGCCGAGGTCGCGCCGGGGTGGGTGCATCCGGTGCTGGGGCAGGGAGTGGCGGCACTGATCGCGGCGCTACCAGCGCAGGAGGTGCGGGCTTTGTGAGGGAAGCGGTCGGCACAGGAAGACTATCATCACGAGGCACGCAGCGCCGAGCAAGAAACAACCCGTGTTGCCCGGCTCCCACGTCATGGCGGGCGAAGGCCCGCCATCCACGACTATGTTGCGTGCCGCGAGAAAAGTCGGGGATGCCGACCTTCGTCGGCATGACGTGGGAGGCGGGCACCACCGCAGTTTCATAGAGGGCGGGTCGGCCATCGCCGGACGGTGGCCAACTCGCACTGACACGTTGGGTCGCCGCCCACCGAACCGTTGCGCTACGGCCCATCGCGCGTTCGCACTTGCAAAAAACCCCCTGCTCGCCTACCTACGCCAATCACCCCGCGTTTACCGGAGGCGTTTGCGCATGGCGCGCGTTACTGTCGAAGACTGCGTCCAGAAAGTCCCCAACCGTTTCGAACTGGTGTTGCTGGCCGCCCAGCGGGCACGCAACCTGTCCCGCGGCGAGGAACTCTCGGTCGATCGCGACAACGATAAAAACCCCGTCGTCGCCCTGCGCGAGATCGCCGAGGAGACGATCGACCTCAGCAGAATAGAGCAGGATCTGGTGAAGTCGCTGTCGCGGGCGCCGGAACCCGAGCCGGCGGACGAGGAAGTGCTCGATCTTATCCCCACCGACCAGAACATCTTCGGCTTGCAGGATATCAGCGCCGAGGAAGAGGCCGCGGGCCTGCCGGTGGAGAACGAGGAGATGTCCCCAGAAGACATGGAAGCGGCCATCGAGGCAGAACTCGGCGGCCGTCGAAGGTAAGCCGCGATGCGCCAGGGGGGCGAGGTCGGCCCGACGACGCGCCTGGCGCCGTCCCCCAACTACGCGCCCGACGGGGCCACGCAGGGTGTCGTGGCCGCCTCGCCGCCACCTCCGCCGCCGAGGCACCTGTCGCCGCTGGCCGAGAAAGTCCGCGCCTACGACCCGAAGGCCGATACCGGCCTGATTGACGACGCCTATGCGCTGGCCGAACAGGCGCATGGCACCCAGCGCCGCGATAATGGCGATCCCTACATCACGCATCCGCTCGCGGTGGCCGATATCCTGGCCGGCTATCGGCTGGACACGGCATCCATCGCCACCGGGCTGCTGCACGACGTGATCGAGGACACCCCGGTCAAGCTGCCGGAACTCGAGCGCCGGTTCGGGCACGAGATCGCGACGCTGGTGGACGGCGTCACCAAGCTGACCCGGTTGGAGCTGGGCTCGGATCGCACCAAGCAGGCGGAGAATTTCCGCAAGCTCGTGCTGGCGATGAGCCGTGACATCCGCGTGCTGCTGGTGAAGCTCGCCGACCGGCTGCACAACATGCGCACCCTGCATTTCGTGCGCGAACCGGACCGGCGCCGCCGCATCGCTCGCGAAACGATGGAGATCTACGCGCCGCTGGCCGAGCGGATCGGCATGGACGCGGTGAAGGTCGAATTGCAGACGCTGGCGTTCCGCGAACTGGAGCCGGAGGCGTTCGCGACCATCCAGGCGCGGCTGAACTTCTTGCGCGGCCAGGGCGCCGACGTCATCGAGGAGGTGCGGCAGGACCTGCGCCGGGTGTGCGAGGCCAACGGGGTCGACGTGGTCGAGGTCACCGGGCGGGAGAAGTCGCCCTACTCGATCTGGGAGAAGATGCACCGCCGGAACGTTGCCTTCGAACAGTTGTCCGACATCATGGCATTCCGGATTTTGGTTCCGACGCGCGAGGCTTGTTACATGGCGCTCGGCGCGGTGCATGCGGCGTATCAGGTGATTGCCGGGCGCTTCAAGGATTATATTTCGACCCCGAAGTCGAATGGCTACCAGGGCCTGCACACCGGCGTGACGCTGCGCGAGCCGCGCAACCAGAAAATCGAAATCCAGATCCGCACGGTGGAGATGAGCGATATCGCCGAAAACGGCGTCGCCGCGCACTGGTTGTACAAGACAGCGGACGCCAAGGTGGACGGCAAGGACGTGCAGCGGTTCCGCTGGGTGCAGGACCTGCTGGAAATCCTGGAAAACTCCGCGGCGCCGGACGAGTTCCTGGAGAACACCAAGTTAGAACTCTACGACGACCAGGTGTTCTGCTTCACACCGAAAGGGCAGTTGATCCAGTTGCCGCGCGGCGCGACTCCAGTGGATTTCGCCTATTCGGTGCACAGCCAGGTGGGCGACGCCTGTGTCGGCGCCAAGGTCAACGGCCGGCTGCTACCGCTACGCTACCAGTTGCAGAACGGCGACCAGGTCGAGATCATGACGTCCCGCAGCGGCACGCCGTCGCCGCAATGGGAACGCTTCGTCGTCACCGGCAAGGCGCGCTCGCGCATCCGCCGCTTCATTCACCAGCAGCAGCGCGAAGAGCATGTGAATCTCGGGCGCGCAGAACTCACCAAGGCGTTTCGCTCGGCCGGCGTGGACGGTTCGGAGAAGGCGCTGGAGCCGGCGCTGAAGGTGCTGAAGCTGCCGAGCGTGACCGACCTGTACATTTCCGTCGGCAACGGCAATGTCGGAGCGCGCGACGTGGTGCACGCGGCCTACCCGGAACTGCGGCAGTCGCCGCGGGCGCCGCGCGTGATGCCGGCATTGCCGCCGCGCGGACGCGCCGGCGTGCGGCCGGACAACAGCATGCCGATCACCGGACTGGTGCCGGGCATGGCCTATCACTTCGCCGGTTGCTGCCATCCGGTGCCGGGCGACGAAATCGTCGGCATCGTTGCCACCGGCAAGGGCGTCACGATCCATGCGCGGGAATGCCAGACGCTGGAGGGCTTCGCCGCCACGCCCGAACGCTTCATCGAAGTAGACTGGAATTATGAAGTGCTGGCGAAGGGCAAGCCGGACCTCAAGCACCACCCGGGCCACACCGCGCGGATCAGCGTGGTGTCCGGCAACGACGCCTCGACGCTGGCCAACCTGACCAACGCCATCGCCAAGCAGGACGGGGCCATCGCCAATCTGAAGATCGTCAATCGCCAGGAGGACTTCATGGAGTCCCTGGTGGACGTGGAGGTGCGCGACGTGTCGCATCTGTCGAAGGTGATCGCCGGGCTGCGCGGCGTCAGCGGCATCAAGGGCGTCGAGCGGGCGAAGGCATGATCCTCGGCCTGGGTTCCGACATCGTCGATATCCGCCGCATCGAGGCGGCGATCGAGCGGCACGGCGACCGCTTTCTGCAACGCGTGTTCACCGAGACCGAGCGAGCCAAGGCGATGCGCCGCACGGAAAAGATCCGCGCAGCGACGTTCGCCAAGCGTTTCGCGGCGAAGGAGGCGGCGTCGAAGGCGCTCGGCACCGGGTTTCGGCGCGGGGTGTGGTTCAGCAACCTTGGGGTGGTGAACTTGCCCGGCGGGCAGCCGACGCTGGAGATGACGGGCGGTGCCGCCGACCGGTTGGCAGAGATGACGCCGCCCGGGATGCGGCCCGCGGTGGCACTGACCATGACGGACGAGTATCCGTACGCCTACGCGCAGGTGATCATCTCGGCAGTCCCGGCGTCGTAGCCCCAGGGGCTCTGCCCTCTGATTGGGTTCCACAGCCTGCCCCGGCGAATGCCGGGGGGCAACGCCCTCCGCCCGCCTCGACAAAAGCTTGCAGGCGGTCACTCGATTGGCTCATTGTTCGCAACAAGGCTGCAAGTGCCAAAAAAATCCTCGCGACATGACCCAGGGAGAGGAGGCTTGCCATGGCGACCAGGGCTGCGTACTTGAAAACGCGCTACAGCGGATATCATCATCGCGCTGTTCCGCAAGAAGATACCGACCTTACCCATATCGGTCCCGACACACCCTGCGGCGAGTACCTGCGCCGCTTCTGGCAGCCGATCTGCTACACGCACGACCTCGCCGACCTGCCGCTGGCGCTTAAGATTCTCGGCGAGGAACTCGTTGTGTTTCGCGACGGCAGCGGTGCCATCGGCCTGCTGGAGCGTCACTGCCCGCATCGTGGCACCTCGCTCGAATTCGGCCTGGTCGGAGCCAAGGGCATCCGCTGCTGCTACCACGGCTGGCTGTTCGACGTGGACGGCACGATCCTCGAAACGCCAGGCGAACCGGCCAGCAGCACGCTTAAGGACAAGCTGTGCCACGGCGCTTATCCGGTGCATGAAGCCCACGGCATGGTGTTCGCGTATATGGGACCACCCGATCGGATGCCGGCGTTCCCTACCTATGACAGCTTCAATCGGCCGGGCTATCGGATGATCCCCGGCCAGAAGTATTTATATCCCTGCAACTGGCTAACGATCCTCGAAAACACCATGGATCCGGTGCACACGGCATTCCTCCACACCATCGTCAGCGGTGCGGTGTTCACCGACGAATTCGGCGTGCTGCCGGAACTGGACTTCGCCGAGACGCCCGTCGGCTGCATCTACATCGCCACACGGCGCGTCGGCGACAATGTCTGGGCGCGCATGGTCGAAAACGTGCTGCCCAATCTTCAGCAGGTCGCGCCGATCTGGGAGACCGGGCAGCAGCCGCATCCATTCAGTGGTCCGATGATGAGCCGCTGGATCGTGCCGCTCGACGACACCAACACGATGCTGATCGAATTCCGCCACGTCAGCGAGACCGAGGGCGTCGTCACGCCGGAATGGTGGGGCGACCGCAGCATCATGCTGCCGGGCCAGCTTGGCGCCGACACGTATGAGGAGGCGCAGCGCCGGCCCGGCGATTTCGAGGCGCAGGTGTCGCAGCGCCCCGTCGCGGTGCATGGGCTGGAACATCTCGGGACGACCGATCGCGGCATCACAATGTTTCGCAAACAGATCCGCGAGGGCATCCGCGCGGTCAAGTCGGGCGTCGATCCGGTGGCGCTGTTCCCCGAGGGCGGCGTCGTCATCCCGACCTATTGCAATGATACGGTCGTGCAGGTGCCGCCGGCGAAAACGCCAGAGTTGGACAAGAAGCTGCTGCGCGAGACGGGCCGGCGGTTGGCAGAGGGCTACATCGAGGCGCCACCGCTGATGGCCGCCGCGGAGTAGCCGCGCGCACGCGCCGTTCGAGCATTGCGGCCACTGGGCCAAACGCCCAGTGGCGTGCGCTCTTTATACCGAGCGGCATGGAGACTGGCCTACGGAAGGAAGCCAACCGTCCGTTCGTCCCGTTCGTCCCTTCCCCCCGTCATGGCCGGCCTTGTGCCGGCCATGACGATGGGACGGTTGGGACGGTTGGGACGGTTCGTGCGAAGCGGCCGAGAGTCAATCGTTCGGCGGGTTGGTACTGGTACAGCGTTTCCTTGAAACCGACCCTATGCCGTCGCCTCGCTGATCCGATAAGTCCAAGTGTGGATGACAGGTTCACGGTTGAGGCCCTCGAGATAGGCCATGATGCGACGCCTTAGCTCATCCTTGGACGCGACTCGAATATGCCGGAGCATTGAGCGGGCCATTTTGGAGAAGAAGCCCTCCACCAGGTTGAGCCAGGAACCGTGCTTTGGGGTGAACACGAAGGCGAACCGGCCTTCCGGTTGCGCCGCCACCCAGGCCTTGGTCTCCTTCGAGAGATGCGCCGCGTGGTTGTCCAGGATCAACTTGATGGCAGTGTCGTTGGGATAGGCGGCATCGAGCTGCTTGAGAAAAGCGACAAATTCGCGCGAACGATGGCGATCCTCGACGCGGGCATGCACGTGGCCGGTCAGCAAGTCGATACCCGCCAACAGGCTTAAGGTGCCGTGACGTCGATAATCGTGGTCGCGTGCGAACGTCTCGTGCTTACCAGGCTGTGGCGGCAGGTCGGGCGCCACGTTTCCGATAGCTTGGATACCAGGCTTCTCGTCGTACGAGACGATGGCCACACCAGGTGGTGCGCCTTCGCTCCGCTTCATGATGGCGACCTCGCGATAGACGCAGAGCACTTCGGCCATCTTCGCCTCGAAGGCTTCGTCGCGGCGCTCCAGATAGTAGCGCACCTTGTGCGGCTTGATCTCCTGCGCAGCGAGGATCTTGCAGACTGTGCCTTGTACGATGTGCGACAGACAGGTGTGTCCGGCCGTCGCTGCATGCGTGCGGGCATGTCGCGCCAGTAGCCGCGTCGTCCACAGTTCGTGCGGATAGCCAAGGTCCTTGGCCTTCTGGCAGGCCAGAGATGTCAGCTAGGCCTTGGCTTCCGACGTGATGTCCGGCTTTCGACCAGGCCGTGGACTATCATCGAGCGCCGCGATCACGCCGAACTGCACCGCCCGACGCAGGCAGCATTGCACAGTATGATGCGTCACACCGATCTGCGCACCAACCGCTGTCGACGATGACACCGAACGATAGGCCAGAAGGATGCGCGCCCGCTCCACGCGACTGGCCGGCTCTATGCGCGACCGCGCGATCGCTTCCAGCCGGGACAGTTCCTCCGGCCCTATCTCGATCTCAACCACACGCCGTGCTGCCGCCATCGCCGCCCTCCATTTGAGTGACGAATCGGCCTACACCAGCCGCCGTGGTCGAGGGAATCCCTCAGATTGGGCAGGAATTCAAGGAATCGCTATACTAGTATCGCCTGAACCACTTGCAAAACCACGCTGGTGGCGTGAATTTTAGTGCTAACCTGTAAGAATTGAGCGGGACGCCCGCATTCGTCTTGCGGTATCTTGGAGCTGCAGAGAATCAGGTATACCCCGACTCTGAAAAAGTCTGCTCGGGGTACTACTACACTCGCCGAAAGTGGCGACTCGGTTCCCCGCTGGGACGAGTCGAAAATGCAACACACTGCCGAAATCGGCGCCCCGGCCGTGGCGGGGGGAGTCAGGTTCTCGATTCGCTATGCGAATCCGCTCCTCGCCTCGAAGTGGAGGGAGACCCATGCCGGCAGCCAAGGCGCTACCGATCGAACTTTCGCCCGACCATGAGCGCCAACTGAAGGCACTGGTCCGGGCGCATTCCACACCGCAAAAGCTGGCCGAGCGGGCGCGCATCATCCTGCTCGCTGCAGATGGCTGGGGCGTGAGCGAGACGGCCGAGGAACTCGGTATCTGGCGCAAGACGGCGGGTCACTGGCGCCGCCGCTGGCTGGCGGGGGAAGCTGCCACGAACGTGGTCGAGCGGTTGAGCGATGCGCCACGTTGCGGTGCGCCAGCCAGCTTCACGCCGGAGCAGATCTGCCAGATCATGGCGCTTGCCTGCGAAGACCCCGAACGGCTTGACGTTCCGATCAGCCACTGGAGCCAGAGCGAACTGGCCCGTCAGGCGGTGAGCCGGGGCATCGTCAAGAGTATCTCGCACGGCTCCGTCGGGCGCTTTTTAAAAAAGGAGCGGACCTCAAACCGCATCGCAGCCGCTATTGGCTGACGCCCAAGCCTGACCCCGAATTCGATGCCAGGTGCGCCGACATCTGCGCGGTCTACCAGGCGGCGCCAGCCGCCGCCGAACAAGACGTGCACACCGTGTCGATCGACGAGATGACCGGCATTCAGGCGCTGGAGCGCGCCGCCCCGGCCCTACCGATGAAGCCCGGACATGTCGAGCGGCGTGAGTTCGAGTATGTCCGGCATGGCACCCAGTGCCTGATCGCGGCGTTCGATGTCGCCAACGGCAAGGTCCTCGGCACTATTGGCGAGAGCCGCACCGAGGCGGACTACGTGACGTTCCTGGAAGGCTTGTTCGCCACCGCCGGCTCAACAGCGACGTGGCACGCGATGTGCGACAACCTCAACACCCATCTCTCCGAAGGCGTCGTCCGGCCGGGTCTCCATAAACGGATCGTCGCCCAGATCGACGGGGGCATGATCCCTGTCGTGGAACCAGACGCAAGCCTGAAGGACAAGCGCAAGGGGAGGACGTTGTCGTGGAGAGAGGCCAGTATCTCGCTGGCGCACGGCAAGGGGAGCCGAACGCAGATCTACAGCCTGCCCTTGCGAAGGCGGGGGGTGGCGGGATCGAGGGCGGTGTGGAGGCGGCGGGGCGAAAACTCTTGACCTGCGCGGTTCGGGCGGGCTTCGGGACGGATTCTCAGGCTCACGCGGTCGGCGACGGCGCGCCGCGGATCGGTGGCCAGATCGCGCAACAGTTCAGCGACCAGGAGTAATAGGGGCAGAGCCCCGGGCACCTGGCGGTATCCGGCGGGCTGCCCGCGACAACGCACGAGGCCGGGCAGAGGCGGAATGAGCCGCTGACCAGGAACCCAAAGCCGGCTGCCGAGATAGTCCGAGAACGCGACACCGAGTTTGGTGCAGGTCTTGGTGAGGCCCAGGAAGGAGGGGGGCAGGCCACGAGTTTCTGGCCCCCTCCCAGAGATGTATCGATTCCCAGCGCTTCGTAAAGCCGCTGCAAGGCCGGTTCGGCGACAGTGGCTCTGCGGACATGCATCCTGTGTCCGTCGCGCCGCCGGAACGTTGCGGTCACCCGCCGCTGCACCGAGAGAATTTCACGCAACCGGGTCCACGACATGGTCTGGCCGGGCGCTTTCAGTTTCGCCGGATCGCCTGGACCAGCTGATAGGCCAGAACCGTGATGAACAGATGGCCTTCGGTACGCTCCTCTTTATGCAGGTGACGGAAGTGGTGTTAGTTCCCGTCGCATCCGGGGTCACGGCCATATCGTCATACTGGCTGACGTTGATGGTTCGAACCAGATGCTGACTGTCTTACTTGTCGGGGCGCTCTGCTCCCTGCCCGATGGCGGGCAACAACCCCGTTCTGGGACCGAGGGTTCAAGCCGTGAGCGTCGAGCCGAGCATCCGCTACTACCCTGAGTCCGACAGCATGGCGATGGAGTTGCGGAAAGGGCCCGGGTCCGCCGGCGGGTGTCGCAACCCCAACGCTTCGTGCCCGGTATCCCGGCGTCATTGCGAGCGTAGCGACGCAATCTCCTGCACGAATTCGCAGGAATTCTCTCGGGTAAGATTGCTTCGCACCGCTCCAATGACGGAATGGGTCGTGGTATCGATCCGTCAGAAGTCGGAACACTGGCAGCGCGAGAAGGTGCGGGCCGAACGTGAGCCGCGTCGCGTGCAGCGAGCCGGCGATGCATCCGACTGGTCGGGCCAATCGACTTCCCCGAAATCATCGGTCAAGATCGAGACCGCGCGGCCTGGGCTGAGGAAGCAACCGGGGACGAGGAACCACCGCATACGCATCGCGAACTCAAGACAATCGCTATAAGGGAAGGATCGTGACATGCAGACCTTGCTGCCATTAGCCGACAAGATCGGCGCACGCCTGAAGGCGCGCGTGGAAACCATCGCCATCGCGGAATCATCCACCGGTGGGCTGATCTCCGCCGCGTTGCTGTCGGTCGCCGGCGCCTCGGTCTACTTCCGCGGCGGGAGCGTGATCTACACGGCTTATGCACGCAGCGGCTTCCTGGATATTCCGAATCCATTGCCGGTGCCGATCGAACGCGCATCCACCGAGCCATATGCATTATTGCTCGCCAACACGGTGCGAGAGCGGCTGGAGGCTGCATGGGGATTGGGCGAGACCGGCGCCACCGGTCCAACCGGTAACCGTTACGGCGACGCGGCCGGCCACACCTGCATCGCGCTCGTAGGTCCGGGCTATTCGCAGGCGATCACTCTGGAGACCGGCAGCGCGGATCGCGTTGCCAACATGCGGGCCTTCTCGCAGCGCGCGCTGGAGATGCTGGGCGAGGCTCTCGGATAAGCGAAGTTAAGCCAGGGGCCAAGGCGCCGAGCGCAGAACACACCTGGCTGCTCCGACAGCTCTGTCCTGGTGCTTGGGGCCGTGTCGATTCCCATTAAGACCTTGGTCCACATCGCGGCTCAAGCCCGCGCGCAACGCAGATGCCGCGCCATCCCTTGCACTCTGTAAGCGGGCTTCCGTCTCCGGCCTATTGGCCGCACGGCTGCCTGTGCACATCGGTTGCAGACGGTGTGAAATCCCGTTTGCCCACTCGCGGGCCCGCGCCTACGCCTTGGGAATCGTCACCCCGATCATGTCGCCCTCGCGCACGATCGACGCCAGCCGCTCCTCGCTCCACCCCTCCGTACCGGCCGGGCGCAGCGGCAGCACCATCCAGCGATAATCCGCGGTCGAATCAACCACACGCAGCCTGACGCCGTCGGGCACGACCGTGCCCCACTCCTCCGCCAGCAACCCGCGCGGATCGCGCACCGCGCGCGCTCGATATCCGGCCGACTTGTACCAGAACGGCGGATAGCCCAGCACCGCGCGCGGATAGCAACTGCACAGCGTGCAGACCACCAGGTGGTGGACCTCTGCGCTGTTCTCCAATACTCCCAGCGGCGGCATGCCGCGCATCGGAATGCCGAGTTCCTCGGCCGCCTTCGATCCGTCCTCCAGCAGCCGAGCGCGATACTCCGGATCGGTCCACGCCTTCGCCACCATGCGCGCGCCCTGGCCCGGACTCGCGCTATCGGTGATGGCGATGCGTTCGACGATCTCGGACGGCGAGGCAATACCCTTAGCTGCCAGAACGCTGCGCAATGCGGTCAGCAGTTTCTCGCCGTCGATTTCCGCGAGGCTCATATCTGCTCCAGCCAATGTTCGAAGATTTCCACTACCAGCTCATCGCCCGCGCGGCCTTCCCGCCATATCGCGGGCTGATCGAAGCGCACATGATACAGGGCGCGCACCGGCGCCGGACGCGCGAAGGCCAGGTCTTCCGGATTGGGAAACGCTCCCAGCCGCCGCACCACCGTCCCCTGCATGCCGCGCACGTAATGCGGCGTGCGAATGTGCACCGGTCCGCGCGTCTCAGGCCAATCGTCCTTCACCCGCACGCTGACACCGGGCTCGAACATCATTCCGCCTCCAGGGCGGCGCGCAATTCGGCCTCGGTGATGACGCCTTTCTGGAGCAGGACGCCGGTGATCGAGCGGACCCAGCGGCGGTAGTAGGTGAGGCGGTGGTAGTCCGCTTCGGGGATGGATTCGATGCCGAGGCGCAGTTCATCGACGGTCAGGATCTGCTTCGCGCCGAGGATCTGGCGGATGGCGTCCACCTGCTTGTCGAAGTCGGTCAGGGCGTGGGGGGCGGTATCCACCGCCTCGCACATGAATTTCGCGGCGCCGCCGAGGTCGTGGTGCGCGCGGGGCGTTTCCTTGTCCATGGTGGCAGGTTAGCGCAGGCAGCGAGCCGGGCGGAAGGGTCCTGCGTTACGGGGTGACAACTTCGTCGGGCAGGGCGCCCCAGAGCTGCGAGCGTTTCAGGTAGCCGCGGTAGTCGCCGACCTGGAGCCGGCACCAGTCGCTGCCCGCCTCGCATGAGCGGATGCGGCCGATCACGCCGGCTTTCAGCAGCGCCACGGGTGCGGCGTCGTCCTTCGGCTCGGCGCGCAAGGTGGCGTCGGCGCCCTGCACCATGAACGTCCGGCGGCCGGTCAGCGTTGCCTGGTGGACCCAGCCGCGGATGCCGTCGGGGTCCCGCACCAGCCGCCAGACTTCGAACTCGCGTTCGATCTCCATTGGCAGGTCGCGGCGTTTGTAAACCCACTCGATCGGATAACGCGTGCCGGGTCCGGCGCGGAGGTTCACGTCGTCCGAGCGCAACGCGGCGAACCGCGGAAGCGGCAGGCCGGAGCCGACCGGCTTCTCCTCCTCGGCAGGCTTGGCCGGAGCCGGTTGTGCGGGCGCAGTGGCGGGCGGCGGGGCTGCGGGCGGGGCGGGGGGCGGTAACGGCAGGGGTGGCTGCAATGCCTCGGGTGGTTTGGCGGGGTGGGTGGGTCCGTGCGGGCGGACCACAGGGGTCGAATGGTCGGCGGGCGTCGCCGGGTGCTCCGGGGCCCGCGCGATGGATGCGGGTTTGGCCGGGACGGCTTGCGCAGGCGCCGGGGAGGTGCCGGACTGGGCCTGACCGCGCGAAGGCGCCAGGCCGGCTATGCTTGCAAGCAGCAGGAGGGCGCCAATTCGGGCCGGTGCAAGAGAACGCATGTGCCATCCGTGCCGGGTCGCGGCGAATCGGGGTCGCGTATGGTTCCGGGCGAATGCCCAACCGTCAATCGTCATGGCCGGAGTTGACGTAGCCAGCAAGCGCGCTGCGACAGGCTGTGGCGCCGCCGTGCCGGCTCGGTTAGGGTTCGTCCCGGGGCAACGCCAGCAGGTTCAAACCAATGACCGCATTCGACGTTCGCCATTACGATCGGCTGGGTTCGACCAACGACGAAGCGCGGCGGCTGGCCGATGCCGGCGCGCCTGACGGCACGACGGTGCATGCCGATCAGCAGACCTCGGGCCGCGGCCGGCTGTCGCGCCGGTGGTTCAGCCCGCCGGGCAATCTGTATCTGTCGATCGTGCTGCGGGTGGCATTGCCGCCGGCACGCAGCGTGGAACTCGGGTTTCTTGCGGCGCTCGCGGTGGCGGACGCGGTCGATGCGTTGTTGCCACGTCACGTGCGGGCGACGCTGAAGTGGCCGAACGACGTGCTGGTGCGGGAGGGCAAGATCGCCGGCATCCTTTTGGAACAGGCGGGCGAGGCGACGATCCTGGGGATCGGCCTGAACGTGCTGCATGCGCCGGGCGGCGTGCCGTACCAGGTGTCCACCATCGTTGGCTGCGGTGGCCTGGCGACGGTGGACGGCACGCGCGAAAAGCTGCTCCAGGCGCTGGCGGGGTGGCTCGACATCTGGCAGCAGGATGGGTTCGCACCGATCCGCACCGCATGGTTGGCGCGGGCGCATCCGCCCGGCAGTACGTTGGGCGTGCGGCTGGCCGATCGTTTCGTGACGGGGCAGTTCGCCGGCATCGATACTGACGGCGCGCTCTTGCTGGACACACCGCAGGGTCGCGGACGCATCGTCGCGGGTGACGTCAAGTTGGAATTGGTAGTCCCGGTCGGCGGATAGCGTTGCGATCCTGACAGCTCGAAGCGTCAGGATCGCCCTGCCACTGCTCAATCCTCGATGCCGAGCCGTTGCTTGTAATCCGGATCCCACGCCGACAATCGGCCCGACTTTACCCGCTCCTCCATCGACATCGACACCGGCTTGCGCATGTTCGTCGGGTGGCCGGCGATGATCCCCGCCGCCTCCAGCTCCGCCATGCGCTCAGGGCTGTAGCCCAGCACGCCGCCCAGAATCTCCTGATTGTGCTCCCCAAGCCGCGGCCCCGGCCCACGCACTGCGAGCGGCAGTTTCGATAGTTTCCAGGGCCTGCCGATCATCGGCCGCCGTTTGCCCATCTGCCGCTCGGGCGGAAATTCCACCGTCTCCAACAGTCCGCGCGCCTTCACATGCTCGTTAAAATGCAGGTCGCGGCCATCGAACACCGCCCCGGCAGGTACGCCGGCTGCCTGCAAGATTTCCATTGCGCCGAACTTCGTCTGTCCCGCCATCCAGGCGCCGATGATAGTGTCGATGCCGTCATGGTTGGCCATGCGCGCATCGTTGGTAGCGAAACGTTCGTCGGTTGCCAGCTCCGGCCGGCCGATGGTGCGGCACAGTGCGGCCCATTCGTCGTCGTCGCGGGCCAGAACGGTACACCAGGCATCGTCCCCGGCGCAGCGATAGCAACCTTGCGGCGCGAGGAACGGGTGGCGGTTACCGAGGCGCCCCGCAAGCCGGCCGTTGGCCTCCCAGTCCAGCACGCTTTCGCTCAACATGTAGGTGCCGAGCTGGTACATGCCGACATCGACCCAGAGACCGGTGCCGAAACGATGCCGGTAGCGCAAGCCCAGCATGGTGCCGCTGACCAGGGCCCAGGTGGCGAGGAAATCGACGAACGACTGACCGGCCTTCGACGGCTCCCCGCCGCGGTAGCCGGTGACATAGGCGAGCCCGTGCGTCGCCTCCAGCGTCGTTGCCTGGCCAGGATATTGCGAATACGGGCCGTTGTGACCGAAGCCGCTGCACGAAACCATGATCAGTCCTGGGCGGAGTTTCGCCGCGTTGGGATAGTCCAGGCCCCAGTTGCGCATCACGCGCGGGGTGAAATTTTCCATCACCACGTCGCTGACCTTGATCAGGTCGGTCAGCACGACGCGGCCCTCCGGCTTGCTCAGATCGAGCGCGACGGATTTCTTGCCGCGATTGAGCAGATTGAAGCTGCCGATGCGGTTCCAGGGATCGTCCCCGAGACGGTTGTCGCAGAGGACGCTGGTGATGGCGCCGCCGCGGGAGGTGTCGAGCCGGCTGTGACCTTCGACCTTGATCACTTCAGCGCCAAGGTCGGCCAGCAATCCGCTGGCATAGGGCAGCGAGATGACGTTGCTGATGTCGACGATACGCAGGCCGGCCAGCGGCAGCGTCGCATCATCCTTGGAGGTTTCGGCGGTCATGGCGCGGTTCCCTAGATCACGCCGCCGGAGCGCAGCGCCTTCAGTGCTGCGGCGTCGTACCCAAGCATCGTGCCGTAGACCTCATCGTTGTGCTGTCCGAGCAAAGGCGCGGGGCGGCGGCAGGCAGCTTTGCTGGCCGACATGTTCCACAGATGGAACGGGACCTTCAGCTTGCCGATCACCGGGTGCTGGACCTCCTCGAAGTAGCCTCTGGCCGCCAGGTGTTCGCAGTTCGCGAGATCTTCCGGGGTCTGCACAATGCCGATCAACATGCGGTATCGTTCCGACGCGGTTTTGAACATCTCGGCCATCGTGCGATCATTGGTCGCGTCGAGAATGATCTCGTCCAGTTCGGGGCCGTTGCGCACGCGCTCCGCCACATCGGCGAAGCGGTGCTCCTTCATTTCCGGCTTGCCGAAGAAGTCGGCGATGCCGTCCCAGGTGACGCCGCCGCCGGGCTGCGCGACGAAATATCCGTCCTTGCACGGCATTACCTGGCCGAAATTGCTACCCTCCGCATGCCGCCGACCCTGGATGCCGCCGGCAAAGCTGTAATACGGCTGGTTGAGCACCAGGCTGGAAGCGATGACGTCCTGGATCGACAGATCGACCTGCTGGCCGGCGCCGGTCAGATCGCGCGCGTAAAGCGCCACCAGAGTCGCCAGAAAACCGTTCATCCCGGATTCTGTACTGGCCGGGAAAGCCGCCATGCTTCAGGGGCTCGCGATCGACGGTACCGCTGATCGCCATCATGCCGCTGGTGGCGTAGGCAATGATCTCGTCGCTCTTGTAGTCGCGGTATGGGCCGGTTTGGCCGAACGGGGTGATCGATGTCATCACCAGGCCGGGATTTTCCTGTTCCAGACTGGCGTAGTCCAAGCCGCGGGTGGCGAGGTAGCCGGGAGGGAAACTCTCGACGATGACGTCGACATCGGTGGCGAGACGGCGCAGGATCGCGGCACCCTCGTCGCTGTCCAGGTTCAGGGTGATGCCGCGCTTGTTCAAATTCAGCAACAGGTAGAACAGGCTTTTTTCCGGATCGGGATCATCGTGGAAGAACGGCGGCGTGCGGCGGCCGATCTCGCCGGCGAGCGGTTCGACCTTTATGACGTCGCCACCGAAGTCGCCAATAAGACGAGCCGCCAACGGCCCGGCAATGCCCTGGCTGATATCGAGAATCCGTACATCGTCAAGCGCCAAAGGGCCGAGCATTGCTGAACTCTCCCACGTCAGGATTCCCGGTCACCTTTGCCGAGGTGCGCGGGTGTTGCGGTGCGTCAGTGGCGCGTTGGGCCCCTCACCCTCGACGCTGCGCGTCTCGACCACCGGGTCAAGCGTCCGGTGGCATGCCTCTCCCGCGCAGCGGGAGAGGTGTACTTTTCCGGCAATATGTACCAAACGCCACGAAGACTCGTCATCCCCGCGAAAGCGACCCATTCCACTTGGGTCCCCGCTTTCGCGGGGATGACGGTGTGGTTGCGGTGAATGCCGGCCAAGTGGCGCTTGCTACGTAGTGCCGCACTTTTCTGCTTCTCTGAGCGGCCGTGATTACTTCCTTGGCATATCCAGGCCGCGGCGGGCCACCTGGTCGCGCATGACTTGTGTGCTGCCGTGGTTGATGCCGGACTGGAACGCCCCCATCAGGTTATGCGCGAACACGCCGCCTTCGACCGCATGCGGCGAGCCGTTCAGCAACTGGCCGTACGGGCCAAGCATCTGGCTGATCGCTTCCGTCGTGCGCACGCCATGTTCCGGCGCCCAGACTTTCTCCGCAGAGCCTTCATAGGTGAAATTGCCGCCATGGTTGACGATCGACATGCTGCGCATGGTCATCAGGCGGCAGACCTGCGCTTCGATCCACAATTCGGCGATCTTGTCGCGGATCGCCGGGTTTTTCGCCGGGGCGTAGCCGTCGAACGTGTTCGACTTGACGAAGTTCACAATGTCTTCGTCGCGGCGCACCGAGATCAGATAACGCGAGGCACCGACCCGGTCGAGGTTCAATCCCATGGAGCCGACACGCCAGCCCTCGTTTTCCTTGCCGAGCAATGAAGATGCCGGAATGCGCACGTCGTCGAAGAAGGTTTCATTGGTGCGCTGGTGGCCGTACGTGGTGCCCACCGGGGCGGGCGGATCGTTCTGGATGGTCCAGAGCGGCCGGACCGTGATGCCGGGCGTGTCCATCGGGAACAGGAAGATCGAGATGCCGCGATGCTTCGGCAGGTTGGGATTGGTCCGCGCCATCAGATAGATGTGCGTCGAGACATGCGCCGACGACGTGTACATCTTCTGGCCGTTGATGACGTACTCGTCGCCATCGCGCACCGCGCGGCATTGCAGCGACGCCAGGTCGGCGCCGGCATGCGGTTCGGTGAAGCCCAGCGCGAACGACACCTCGCGCTTGATCAGCCGCGGTATGTAGTATTGCTTCTGCTCTTCCGTGCCGGCCGCCATGATCGCCGGTGCGCCGCTGCCGCCCATCCCGACCGGAATGTCCATCCGGGTGAACTCTTCCTCGACGATGTACTGCGTCATGCGGTCGCCGCCCTGACCGCCGTATTCCTTCGGATAGGTGATGCCGAGCCAGCCACGGTCGTAGATCTTGCCGTAGAGTTCTTTCATCGCGTCGGTGGCGCCGGGGCCGCGCCCGGCCGCGGTGTTCGATTCCGACGAGCCCCGTGCGGCCAACACCTCTTCCGTCACATTCTCGGCGATGAACGCCCGAACCTCGCGCCGCAACGCTTCCTGCTCTGGGGTGTATGCGAAGTGCATGGGTTGACGTCTCCTCGAGGCTACGGGTCGGAAGGCCCAATGCGGTAAATCTGCACGCAAGCGCTACTGGGCGCAATGTTGCCCACGGACCGGGAGTCCGCGTGCCGCCGTCACGCTGTCTTCGTGATGGCAGCTTGCAACAACAGGAAGCGGCACGGAAACGGTGGTTTCATCTGCAATCAGCGCATGTCTGTCATGCGATCCGCCAGGGGCGTGAAACCCCCAGCAACCGTCAACAACCAAGCGATATCCTGAGACTTTCGGATTTGTCCGGGTGTGGCTAAGCTTTGTCCCGATCGGGCGACAGCACCGGTCGTCGGGGAAACCCGGACACGCGGAGGAAACGATGAGACGACGTGCCTTCATGGCGGGCGCCGCCGCGACCGTGCTGGCTCGACCGGCGATTGCCGCCGCTGCCAGGCCGCTGCTGTTCGTACCGCAATCGAACCTCACCAGCCTCGATCCGGTCTGGACCGCTGCCACGGTCACGCGCAACTTCGCAATGATGGTCTACGAGACGCTGTACGCCCGCGACATCACCTATACGCCGCGGCCGTTCATGGTCGAAGGCCAGGTGATCGACGACGACGGCAAGCGCTGCACCATGAAGCTGCGCGACGGTCTGCTATTCCATGACGGCACACCGGTCCTGGCGCGGGACTGCGTCGCGTCGTTGCAGCGCTGGCTGAAGCGCGACCAGGCCGCGACGATCTTCGCGCCGCGCGTCGCTGCGCTGGAGGCGCCGGATGACCGCACGCTGGTCTGGCGCCTGAACAAGCCGTTCCCGACGTTGCCATCGTTCCTGTCGAAGGCGCAGCCGCAGCCGGTGATCATGCCGGCACGCCTGGCGGCGCTGGACCCGTTACCAAGCAACAGACCGAGATTGTCGGCAGCGGACCGTTCCGCTTTGTCGCGGACGAATATGTCTCCGGCAATCGCGCTGTCTTCGCGCGGTTCGACGGCTACAAGCCGCGAGAAGAACCTGCGTCCTACGCCGCCGGCGGGCACCATGTGAAGCTGGAGCGTGTGGAATGGCGGATCATTCCGGATCCGGCAACAGCCGCGAATGCGTTGGCCACCGGCGAGGTGGACTGGCTGGAATTGCCACAGCCCGATCTGATCGCGATGTTGAAGAAGCAGTCCGGTGTGACCACGGGTCTGTTGGATATCTATGGCACCTACGGCCATTTGCGGCCGAACCAGATCCAGGGGCCGACCACCAATCCGGGCGTGCGGCGCGCCATGGTGGCGGCGATCAATCAGCAGGATGTGATGATCGCCACGATGGGCGAGGACCCATCCACGTGGCGGGCGCCGGTGGGCTATTTCGTGCCCAGTTCGAAATGCGCCAACGATGCCGGCATGGACGCGGTGACCAAGCGTCGCAGCGTGGCGGAAATCAAGGCGATGCTGGACAAGGCCGGCTATGACGGTGGCAGCATCGCGTTCATGCATCCGACCGACCAGCTCGCTTATGACGCGATCTCAACCGTGGCGGTCGACGCTTTCCGCAAGGTCGGGCTTAACATCGACGACCAGCAGACCGATTGGGGCACGATCCTGCAACGGCGCAATTCGAAGGCGCCGCTCGACAAGGGCGGCTGGTCGATGTTCCCCGGCGGCGCGCCCGGCGGAGATTTCGTCGATCCGCTGGCCGAAGGCCCGGTCCGCGCCAACGGCGCACAGGCCTGGGTGGGCTGGCCGGACGATCCGAAACTGGAATCCATCTACGAAGCCTGGATCGATGCGCCCGACGATGCGACGCGGCGGTCGCTGGAGCGTGACTATCAGGTAGAGGCGTTCAACTGCGTGCCGACCATTCCGGTGGGACAGTATCTGCCGCATGCGGCGTGGCGATCCAACCTTAGCGGGATGGGGAAAGGCTCGGCACCGGTTTTCTGGGGTGTAGAGAAGACGTAGCATGCCGGCTATCAGGTCGGTCACTTCAGGGGATATCAGCATGGCGGACGCGCACGGAGACGAGACACGCAAGCTATTGGATTGGGATACGCTGGAAGTCGGCGAACAACTGCCGTCGTTCTCCTATGTGATAACGCAGCAGATGATCGACGAATTCCGCCAGGGGGTGATGGACCCGGAAGCGGCGTTTCCCACCATTTCGCACAAGGTGGACGTGCATCCGTACCACATGGTCTATCGCGACAATGGCTCGGTGAATGCGCGATGCGCGTTCTACTGCTACAACCCGCCGATCGCCGGCAAGCGGATCTCCGTGCAGGCGTGGATCGCCGACAAGTACGCCCGGCGCGGCAAGAACTACATCGTCACCGAAGCCGTGTCGGTTGATGAGGACGGCCGCTTGCTGGATCGCGTCATCACGCATGAACTGAAGCAGCCGTCAGAGGTGGGGAAGAAATGGCAATGACGCGCATCTACAATGTCGGTGACGAAGTCACGCCCCTGAGCAAGACGATGACTCAGGAGGCGATCAACCTGTTCGAGAAGAGCGGCGGCAAGACCGGCCCGAGCCAGTTTACCGACGAGGCGACGGCACGGGAGACGCTGGGCACGCGCGGAACGGTGGCTTCAGGACGGATGTCGCTGACATTCGCGACGGAGTTGCTGCGGCGGTATTTCGGATCCGAGGTCTATAACCGTGGCGGCATGGTGGAGCTGCGTTTCCTGCGGCCGGTGCGGCCGGGGGACACTGTCACCTTCACCGGCAACGTGACCGGCATCACGAAGGTGACGAATGGCGGGCGTGTCGAGGTGGCGGTCACCGGCACCAACCAGAAGGGCGATGTGACGGCGGTGGGCGCAGGGGCCTGCATCGTTCCGAGCTTGAGCGTAGCGCAGGAGGAGTGACGCCGCGCCCCACCGTCATGGCCGGGTCAAGCCCGGCCATGACGGTGGGGCAACGATCAGATCGTCAGTGCGTCCATCAGATCCTTCGCCGCCGGCGTCGTATCCAGCGTCTCCAGTAACGCGATCGACAGTTCCAGGCGTTCGCTCGTAAGCAGGCGGGACGCGCAACTGCGAAATTTGCCGACGAGTTCATCGCGCGTCATCGGATTGCCAGGGCTGCCACGGACCTTGTCCACCGTCCTGGTGAACGTCCGGCCGTCGTTCATCGTGATGGTGACCGGGGCGTTGCGGCGCGACGCCGCATCGTTTGGCCATTCCTTATGCGCATTGACCCGCACCTTATCGAGCGACGCGCGCATGCGCGGCGCGTTGCAATACGCGTCGGTGAACGAGTCCAGATCGACACGGCCGTCAAGCAGCATCGCCGCCAGCACGTAGTCGATCGAGAATTTGCCGCGAAAGCCTTGCGTCGGCTTATGAAAGCGAACGATGTGCAGCAGATCGGGATGCACATCGACCTCCAGCTTCTCTACATCGTCGAACCGGATACCATGCTCGCGCAACAGCGCCTGCGCGGCGTCGAGGGCGCGCAGATTGCCGCCGCAGCATGGGTAATTCTTGATGGTCAGGCCGGGATCGACGATCGACCAATGGGTTCCCAATCCGTCCGCCATCTTGCCAAGATTGTAGTTGTCCGTGCCGTGGAAGGCCGAGAAAAATCCATAGTCGCCCTCGATGCCCTCGAGGTCCGCGACATAGTCTTTCTGTGCCAGCAACACCGATGTCACGCCGGCGCGCGCCGCGTTGCCGGCGTGAATGCCCTTGCCCCAGGTGCCGAAATGCTGCGTCAGTCCCCCGGCGTTGGCCGCCGCAAGACCGATGGCGACCGCCATCTGCGTGGGGTTCAGCCCAACAATGTTGCCTGCCGCCGCGGCGGCCGCAGAGCATCCGTAGAGCGACGTGGGGTGAAAGCCGCGGCGTCGCAGTTCCGGCTCGTGCTGGCGGCCGGACGAAGACAGGCGTTCGAAAACTTCCAGGCCGACACAGACGGCGGCCACCAGATCTCCGCCCGATGCACCGGCGTCTTCGGCCATCGCCAGCGCGGCCGGCAGGATGCAGGCGGTCGGATGCGAGAAGCCGGTGTCGTCGTAGTCCAACAGGTGCGCGAGCGCGCCGTTCGCCCATGCCGCCGCAACCGTGCTCGTGCGCAGGCTCGAACCCAACACGCGTGCCTGCGGTGCTCCGCCCTGCGCCTGCGTGATGTCGAGGATGATGCGTCCGGCCGGTTCCACGGCAGCGGCGAGCGCCACGCCGGCGCAATCCAGAATATGCCGCTTGGTTGCAGTGATCGCCTCGGCGCTGATGTCGGCGAGGCGGGTTCTGCTGGCGAATGCGGACAGAACGGCGGTTGCTTCCATGGTGGTTCCCCCTGCGGCAGCCTGTGCCGCGTTGCGCGCCTGATGTTCTCGCCATCGTGCACCGATCGCGGTCCGATTGTCATCTCGTGCGATCCGCGCCAGGGTGTTGGTTCTGTGTGGGAGGGCAACGCCATGCAAAAGCGGATCGAACAATTCGCACCGGAACTGGAACGGATCATCTCCGTCAGCGAACCGATCCAGGAATTGGCAAGCGGGTTCGGGGGACCGCATGGGCCAGCGGAAGGGCCGGTGTGGTGGCATGAAGGCGGCTATCTGCTGTTCAGCGACATTCACAATGACAAGCGCATGAAATATGCGCCTGGCGAAGGCGTGTCCGTCTTCCACGAACGCGACCAATCGCGCCAACGGCCTGACGCGCGATCAGCACGGACGGCTTGTTGCTTGCGAGAACGCTGCGCGGCGGGTCGTTCGCCTGGAGCACGACGGCAGCACCACGGTTGTCATGAACAGCTTCCAGGGCAAGCGGCTCTACCGGCCGAACGATGTCGTGGTGCGGTCGGACGGCTGCATCTATTTCACCGATCCGTGGACCGGCACGGCGGCGCCGCAGGAGTGGGATTTGACCGAGCCCGGCGTGTATCGCGTGACGCCCGATCTTGGCACCAAGACGCTCCTGGTCACGACTTCGCCATGCCCAACGGTCTTGCCTTCTCTGCCGATGAAAGCGTGTTGTACATCAACGATTCGCGGCGCGGGCATATTCGCGCCTTCGACCTGGCGCCGAATGGTACGCTGGCGAAGCACACGGACCGGGTCTTCGCCGATTTGCGCGGCGACGAACCGGGTGTGCCCGACGGGATGAAGGTGGACACCGCGGGGAATGTTTATTGCGGTGGATCAGGCGGGTTGTGGATCATGGACCCGAACGGGAAGAAACTCGGCCGCATCTTGCACGGGGCTTCCGCGACAACCAACCTGGCGTTCGGGGGCGATGACTGGAAGACGCTGTTCTTTACCACGCGGGGTGAACTGGGATCGGTCAGGGTGAAGATCCCTGGTGTCCCGGTGCCGGCGCCGAAGCGTTAGAAGACGTTTAGTTGTCGTTGCGAGATGGCCACGGTCCGACGCGGCCGACCTGCCCTGAATGAAACTGCAGCCCCCCGTGTCATGGCCGGCCTGCGCCGGCCATGACACGGGGGACTGTTTCTCTGCGAGCGCAGCGAAGCGAAGTAATCCTCTGCCTGACAAGCGCTTCACGACCTATCAGGCAGGAGTTTGCTTCGCTCGCAATGACGGGAAGCCCGCGCTACCCCAGCAAGCTGGCAATCGTCAGCAGTTCCGAGACGCCCGCCGCATCCAGTGTATCGACCGTGCGAGCCAGCGCGATGCAGCGCTCCATTCTTATCGGTCGGCAGGCGCTTCGACAGGCAATCACGGACCTTGACCAGATGTTCGTCGTCGCTGATCGCCGGTTGGCCCCACATGCCACGCGGCCCGTCGCAACGGGTTTGCACGACGCTGCCGTCGATGAGTTCGACCTCCGCCTCCACGTGCATGAGGTCGAAGCGAGCAGGGATTTCCGGGACCATCTGCACCGAAACCTTACCCAGCATCTCGTCGATGTCGGGGGCGTTTACCGCCTCATCGGTGAACGTATCGATGTTGACGAAACCGCGTAACAGCGCGGTGGACAGCGTGTATTGCACGCTGAATTTCCCTCCAGCCCGGTTTCCGGCCGCGGCCGGTTGATATACGGCATCTGCGGCGCAACCAGACGAACCGCACGCACTCGCGCGGGTCGCCGATCGCGCCGATGCAGTTCAAGCCCGGCGGTGATCACGAACTGGGTCGCGAACTGGCTGGGAAACAGTTTGATCACGTAACCCGGATCGACCACGCGATAAGGCGGGCCGAAATTCAGCAGATCGCGCGGCTGGAATTCCGGCGTACCGAAGGCGTGGACGTAGCCCTGATGCGCCTCGAACGGCTCCGGGTTGGCGGTGAAGCCGCGCGCCGCAAGCATCGCCGCTTCCATCCCCAGCATCACGCCCTGGCCGCAATGGGTGGACTTGGTCATGGTGCCGGCATTGGCCGTCAGCCCACCGCAGCGCGATGCCGCGATACCAAGCGCATGAGCCTGTTGCCCGGCGTTCAGGCCAAGCACATGCCCCGCCGCAACCGCGCGCCCATTGGCCCGACCATGCCCGGCGGATGAAACCGAATGGCCCCGTGGTGGCTGGCGGCGCGGATCCAGCCCGCCATTTCGATGCCCTTGACCAGCGCCGTCACGATGTCTCGGCCCGCCCACTTGCGCGATTCCGCCAGCGACAGAATCGCCGGCAGCGTGGTGGACAGCGCGTGGTTGGCGGGGTTCCACATCGGCTCGAAATCCAGCACGTGCATCGACGCGCCGTTCAACACCGCCGCCGCGGTGGCGGAGGTGCGAAACCCGAGGCCAAGCACCGGCGCATCGGGCGCGCCGCCAAGGCTGCGATAGTGATCGGCCAGGATGCCGATCGCTTCCTCTCGGCTGCCGGCGACGGCGACGGAAATACCGTCCAGCACCAGCCTCGAGCTTTCGTGACGGCTTCAGGTGTAAGCGATTCGAAACTGGTCGCGACGATCTTGTCGCAAAGTTCCGCGGTGACACCCATTGGTCGTTACTTCCCCTTCTTGTCCGGCGGCAGCATAGGCGGCAAAGGCGCGATGAGCCATCACGGGCCGGGCGTATCGTTACGCCAGGTCGCGGGGTCTGCCGCGCGTTCGCGGAAGCTGTCGGCCTGCGCCACGTGATGACACGCCACGACATGGCCCGGCGCCACGGTCACCAGCGGCGGTTCCGCGTCCGCGCAGAGCGACGTCGCGAACGGACAGCGCGCGTGGAAACGGCACCCGGCCGGCGGGATAACGAGGCTCGGCGGCGTGCCGGGAATTGAGATCAACGCGCGACCGCGATCCGCAATATCGGGAAACGCGTTGCACAGGCCCAGCGTGTAGGGATGATATGGCGTGCGGAACACCGCCTCCCCGCCATACTCCATGATGCGGCCAGCATACATCACCGCGATGCGGTCGCAGTTTTCCGCCACCACCGCCATGTCGTGGGTGATCAGCAGCATCGCCTTGCCGAACTGGTCGTGCAGTTGGCGGATCTGTTGCAGGATCTGGTCCTGCATCAGCACGTCGAGGCCGGTGGTCGGTTCGTCGGCGACGATCAGCGGCGGATCGAGCACCATTGCCATGGCGATCATCGCGCGCTGCCGCATGCCGCCGCTGAACTGATGCGGATAATCGCGCACCCGACCCGGTTCCAATCCGACCAGCGCGAACAATTCGGCGATGCGGCTGCGGCGCTGCGCGGCCGGCATGCGCTGATGCGCGGCGATCGCCTCGTTGAGCTGGCTTTCAACGGTATAGACGGGGTCGAGCCCGTTCATCGCGCTCTGCGGCACCAGCGCGATGTGCTGCCAGCGGATGCGGCGCAATTCGGCTGGCGTCATGCCGACGAGGTCGCGCCCGTCGTAGCGGATCGCGCCGCCGGCGACGCGGCCCGCTTGCGGCAGGATGCCCAGGATCGCTTTTGCAACGGTCGATTTGCCGCAGCCGGATTCGCCGACCAGGCCAAGGCACATGCCTTTCTCGATCGCGAAGGAAATGCCGTTGACCGCCTTCGCCTCGCCGGCGGCGGTGCGGTAGCGGACCTCCAGGTTTTCCACTTCCAGCAGGGTCATGGTTCACAACACCCGCAGGCGGGGGTTGAGCAATTCCTCGTAGGCGCGGGTGATCATGAAGATGGCGACGACGAACAGCGACAATGCGACACCGGGGGGCAGCACCCACCACCAGGCAGTGCGCATCGCGCCGGCCTGAAAGGCGGCGTTCAGCATGGTGCCCCAACTCATTGCGTTGGGATCGCCGTAACCGAGGAAGCTGAGTGCCGCTTCGAGCATCACGCCGGCCTGCACGCCGATGGCGGCATAGAGGAAACTCAATGGCAGCACATTCGGTGTGATGTGATGCAGCAGGATGCGCAGGTGGCCGGCGCCGGCGGCACGCGCGGCCCATACGAAGGGGCGTGCACGCAACGACAGCACCTGGGCGCGGATGACTTGCGCGGTGGTGCGCCACAGGAAGAACACGACGAGCAAAATGACCAGACCAAGGGTGGGATGGGTGATCGAGATCACCACCATGGCGAAGGGCAGGAATGGAATGCCGAAGGCGACGTCGGTCAGCCGCATCAAAACTTCGTCGATCCAGCCGCCGAAATAGCCGGCGACCAGGCCGACGATGGTCCCGAGCACGACGCTGCCGATCGCGGAGAGTAATCCGACGAGCATGGCTATGCGGGTGCCGTATAGCAGTTGACTGAACACGTCCATGCCTTGGTTGGTGGTGCCGAACAACGCTCTCCAGGTTGGTGGCGACAGGCGCAGGACCGCATGATCGGGGCGATAGACCACCTCGAACGGGCCATGCGGCGCGATCAACGGGCCGATGACGGCGATCACGGTGAATAGTGTGACAAGCACCAGGCCGAGGGTGCCGGACGGGTAGCGCAGGATGGTTCGCAGCGCTTGCAGGGTTTGGGTGATCATGCGCGTTACGACCGGCTGCGCGGGTCGATCAACCCGTACAGCATGTCGGCCAGCAGGTTCAGCAGCAGGATCACCAGCGCCATCACATAGAGCGCACCCTGGGCCACCGGATAATCGAGGTCGCCGAGTGCGGTTACCATCTCGCGGCCGATGCCGGGCCAGGCGAAAATGATCTCCAGCAGCACCTGGCCCTGCAGCAGCAAGCCGGTCATGACGGCGATGTAGGTGACCAGGGGAAGCAGCGCATTGCGGGTCGCGTGGGTCAGGATGCGAGGCTCAGTCAGCCCTTTTGCGCGCAGGATGTCGATGAAGTCGCTGCCCTTGATCTCCAGCATCGAGCTGCGCACCAGCAGGATCGGTCCGGTGATTTCTCGGCTGACCAGCACCAGGCCGGGCAAAATCAAATGCTTCAAATAGTCGGTAGATGTGATCAGCGCCCAGAAGGTGTCGGGGCCGCCGAGCGAGACCATTCCTCCCGGCGGCAGCCAGCGCAATTGGTAAGAAAACACCATCAACACCAGGATGCCGACGAAAAACGACGGGGCCGAGTGCAGGATCAGTGCCGTGGTGACCGTGGTTTGTTCGAAGCGGCTGCCGCGTTTCCAGCCAGCGAGTGCACCCAGGACGGTGCCGAACACCACGCTGACCACCAGCGCGGGCACGATCATGGCGCAGGTGTTTTCCACCTTCTCCAGCAGGATCTCGCTGACCGGCTGGTTCTGGAAGAACGAATCGCCGAACCGGAACGTCGCCATGTTGCCGATGTAGTGCAGGTATTGCAGCCACCAAGGATCGTTCAGGCCCCATAGCTGCTTCTGATGCTCGATCATTTCCATCGACATGTTGTTGTCGAGGAAGATCGCGGTGGGATCTCCGGGCAGCAGCTTGAACAGCGCGAACATGATGGTGAGGATGCACCACACGGTGACTGCAAACAGAAGCACCCGGCGCAGGGCGGCATAGAGCATGTTGGTCATGCTGAGGGGAGACCGTCAGCCGAGCATTTCGAGGCCACCCCAGGTGTAGCCGTCCTTGCAAACCTGCTGCACACGTTTGCGGAAAGCCGCATCGGTCGGGGGCGGATAGACCAACCGGCCGTCGTCGGCCCAGGAATAGCCGGCCGCCTTGAGGATGTCGCGTGCCTTGGCAAGATCGTACGGCGGTACCGGCGGCAGGTCGGGATTGTTCCAAGGATTGCCTTCAACCAGGAAAGTGTTCGCTCCCGGCAGTTTGCCGGCGCCTTCCCACACCACTTTCACCAGGAACTCGCGGTCGAACGAGTGGTGCCAGGCGCGGCGGAATTCATAATCGCGCCAAGGCATGTTGGACGGCCGCGGCACGCCGTGCAGCCAGTTCAGGTCCGGCGTGCGGACGATGGTGATGCCGGCGGTATCGGCGAGTTGCTTGGCCTGGCTGGGGGTCAGATGGGTATCGCTCGATTCGATCAGGTCGATGTCGCCGCCTTGCAGGCGGCCGAGCAAGCCGTCGATCGACGGCGTCACCACCGCCCAGACCTCATCGATGCTTGGCTTGGAGAAGTGGGTCTTGTCGGCGATGAGCTGCAATTCGGCATCCTTGCGATAGCGGCCGAACTTGAACGGGCCGCTGCCGATGGGTTTATCGATGCGCACCCGCATCGGGTCGGTGCCGACGCCCTGTTCCTGCATAATGTTTTCCCAGATATGCCTGGGCAGGATGACATTGAGCTGGAGGAAGTAGCTTTCGAACTGGCCATACGGGTCCTTGAAGGTGGCGCGCAGGATGCCGTTCGCCGCGTCGGTGATCTCGGTCTTTTGCAGGAACTGGTTGGCGGTCCAGAAATTGCCACGCTCGTATTTCAGCATGAAGTCGAAGGTGAACTGTAGATCGTCGATGGTGACCGGCTTGCCGTCATGGAATGTCATGCCGGGACGCAGCTTGATGTCCCAGGTGCGGTCGTCCACGCGCGTCCAGGATTCCGCGGCCCATGGAATGATCTTGAGGTTCTCGTCCATATAGGCGAGCCGATCGTAGATCATGCGGCCGATCGCCCGCATGTTGTTGCCGGCGGCGATGATGCTGGTGGTTTCCAGCAGGCTGTGAATGCCGACGACCATCTTGCGGCGCTCGGTTTTTGGCTTGGCGCGCAGGAAGGTATGGAATGCGTTGAACGAACCGATGCCGAAGCCTCGCGTCTGCACGACGCCGTCCCAGGCGGCGCTGTTGTATGCCTCGATCACGCCGGGCCCCCAGCCGAACTGGGTGATGTAGAGGTCGTCGGCCAGCACGCGCTGGGCGTCCTGCACCAGTTTCAGCCGCTTGGACGGATCGCTTTCGGCGACCTGCGCTTCGATCAGTGCGTCGTATTGCTGGTTCACCCACTCGCCGTAGTTGCGCCGGTCGAGGCCGTAGGCGCGCGACGTCAACCACTCGGCGGGATCGACCCGCTCCGGCCGCAGTATGGCGGAGTGGATTTCGATGTCGCCGTGCGTGTGCACCGCGATCACGTCCAGCCAGCGTGCTTCCGACACCTGCTGGATGTTGTATTTAAGCCCGATCTTGCCGGCATCGTCAGCGAACTTGCGCCAGGCGTCGAGCCAGTTGGTCTGCACGGTGGGGATCACCAGCGAAAGTTCCGGCACCTTTTCACCGGCCTGTGGCCAGGTCAGCCGCGCCTTGGTCCAGGCGACCCATTGCGGATCGTGGGTGTAGTAGGTGCCGGTACGCTGATACAGCGCGTTGTATTTCGGGTTGGCGACGGCGAATGCATCGTCAGCCGCGTGGGCCGGCAGGCTCGCGCCGCCGATGGCGGAGGCGGTCAGTTGCAGCAGTGTTCTGCGCGCGAGCAGTGGGCTGTCGCCTTGCTGCGTCATCGTTTCCCCCATTCGTGTCGTCGTCAGGATATAGGTAGCGAACCATGCAGGTGGCAGGCAACGGCGTGACCGCCGGCGATCCGTTGCAGTGCCGGTTCATGCTCGCGGCATAGCTGCATCGCGTGCGGGCAGCGCGGATGGAACCGGCAGCCCTGCGGCGGGTGGATGGCATCGGGCAGGGCGCCAATGAGTTTCGTTTGCGGGCGGGCGCGGCGGCCGCCCATGACGGGAACCGCGCCGACCAGCGCCTGGGTGTAGGGATGCAGCGGCGTATCCAGCACCGTATCGGCGGGCCCGGATTCGATGATGCGGCCGAGATACATCACGGCGATCGTCGTGCAGACATGTCGCATCGTTGAGAGATCGTGCGAGATGTACAGGATTGCCATCCGCAGCTCGGTCGCGAAGTAACGCAGCAGGTTGAGGATGCCGGCACGGATCGAGACGTCGAGCATGGAAACCGGTTCGTCGGCGACGAGAAAACGCGGCTCCACCGAGATCGCGCGAGCGATGGCGACGCGTTGCAGTTGCCCGCCGGACAGTTGGTGCGGATAGCGATCAAGATAGCTCGCGGCGGGCGACAGGCCGGCACGTTCCATTGCTCGCAGCAGCATCTCGTGTTGCAGGGCGTGTTGGCCGGGGAAGTGGATGGCGAGCGGCTCGCCGACGCTTTGTGCGATGGTGTAGCGTGGATTGAGAGCTTCGTAGGGATTCTGGAAGACGATCTGTGCCTGGCGGCGAAAGGCCAAGCGGGTTCGTCGATTTTCGTTGGCCAGCAGACCGAGGCCCTGGAAGCTGATCTCGCCGCCGCTGGGCGCGTGCAGCTTGAGCAAAGTCATGCCGGTGGTGGACTTGCCGGAACCGCTCTCGCCGACCAAACCGAAAACCTCGCCCGCGCCGATCGCGAGAGTCACGCCATCTACCGCCTTGACGAATTCGGGTTCGCGCCGGCCGAACAGCGTTGTGAGGCTGTGCCGATGCAGCGAATACCATTTGCGCAGATCGCGCGCCTCTATCACCGGTTCCGTTTGCATTGTTGCTGGACGTTCCTGCGCAGGCTTGGGCGGTCGCACCGGACCGTTTCGGCGTCCGGCTGGGAACTCCCTGGCTGGGAATGCTGCGCATAACAGGGTAGCGTTGGCCGGACGAGAGGGAACAGCAATGGCAAACGAAACGGTTCGGCTGGCCGAATATGCGGTGGGCCTGCGTTATGAGGATCTGCCACCTGACGTGGTGCAACGCGCGAAGGACTGCATCACCGATACGGTCGCGGTGGTCGTGCTAGGCAATGGACTGCCGTGGAGCCGTATCATCTCGGCCTATGCGCAGCGCGTCGGGGCGGGTGGGCGCAGCCGCATCCTGGGCGCGGAGGGGCCGACGGTGCAGGCGCCGGCAGCGGCCTTGGCGAATGGCACGCTGGCGCACGCGTTCGAATCCGACAATCTGACGAAACCGGGGGCTGGCGTGCATCCCGGCGCCACGTTGCTGCCCCCCGGGTTGGCGGTAGCGCAGGAGCGGGGCAGCAGTGGACGGGAACTCATCACCGCGGTGGTGGCCGGGTTCGAGGTGATGTATCGCATTGGCTACGCAACGAAACACAGCAACGAACAGCGCGGCTTTCATGCGCCCGGCACCACGGGCCCGTTCGGTGCTGCGGTGGCGGCGGGCATGCTGCTTAAATTGGACGCGGAGCGCATGGTCAACGCGCTGGGCATCGCCGGGTCGCTGGCCGGCGGGCTGATGGAGTTCGCGCGGTCCGGCACGGGGGCGATGGTGAAGCGGCTGCATCTCGGCCGCGCGTCGGAGAGCGGCGTGATGGCGGCCAACCTGGCGGCGGACGGCTTCACCGGTCCGCGCAGCGTGATCGAAGGCGAGGCCGGATTCCTCAAGGTGTTCTGCACGGAATGGGATATGGCCGACCTGACGCGCGGGCTGGGCAGCGAGTTCATGACCCGGAGACTGTGTTTGAAACGCTTTCCTGTGCACATGACGGCGCATACGGCGGTGCAGGCGGTGCTGGAATTGCAGGCAGAGCACGGCTTCGTTGGCGCCGATGTGGATCGGGTGACGGTGGCGGGCACCGAACGGATGGCGACGATCAACAACATCCCCAATCCCACCGACATCATGATGGCGCAATATTCGATTCCGTTCTGCGTGGCGTTGGCGCTGTTCCGCGATCCGCGCGATCCGGCGTCGTTCGATGACTCGGCGCTGACCGATGCGGCGATACGGGATATGTGCGCGAAGGTGACGATCGTGGCGGCGAATCCGCCCACCAAGGTCGCCGGCGCGAGCATTGTGACGATCCAATTGAAGGATGGCCGTTCGCTGACGCGGGAGGTGGAGGAATTCAACGGCACACCGGCCCGGCCGCTCGATCGGCAGGATCTGTGCGACAAATTCACCACGTTGACGCGGGTGCGCTATGGCGCGACTGCGACGGAATTGTTCGAGCGGTTGCAGAACCTGGAGAACGAGACGGATTTGAGCTGGATCGGCGCCTGATCGCCGCTTCGGGTCAGACGCCTTTGAAGCGGCCTTTGCGCTTTTCCACGAAAGCGCGGCGCGCTTCCTTGGCGTCTTCCGAATTGTGCAGGATGCCGCCGGCGTTGGAGGTCAGGACCATCGTGGTCTCCAGGGTGCTGTCCAGGGCGGCGCGCATGACCCGCTTGCTGACCCACTGCACCAGCGGCGGAATGGTCATCATCTTTTCGCACAGGGCACGGGTAGTTTCTTCCAGCTTTTCGGATGGCACCAGGTGGTTGAGCATGCCCCAGGCGTAAGCGTTCTCCGCGTTCAGTTCGCCGGTATAGGCAAATTCGAGGGCGCGGCCGAGGCCGATCATTTTCGGAAGATAGTATGAACCGCCGTTTTCGATGATCTGACCGGCGTTGTGGTAGGCGATGAAGCGGGTCTTCTCGCAGCCGATCCGGATGTCGCAATGCAACGCCATGTCCATGCCGGAGCCGACCGCCGGACCGTTGATCATCGCGATGGTTGGCTTGCGGATCTGCGAGATGTCGCGGTGCAGCTTGGTGAAGCCGTGGAAGAAGTGCTGACGCGCGGCGTCCGGCCCTTCATGCGACCCGCGATTGCCGGGGAAGTTCTCGCCGGTGATGTCGGGCGTGGCCCTGGAGCCAAGGTTGGCGCCGGAGCAAAAACCTCGGCCGACGCCGGTCAGGACGATGACGCGGATGTTGGGGTCGTCGTCGCCCGCCCGCATGTATTCGCCAACCTTGGCGACGGTGCCGTTTTCTTCCGAAGAGCCGACCAGTGCGTTCATCCGCTCCGGGCGATTGAATTTGATCCACAGGATGCCGCTGTCTTCGGGCTCATAGAGCAGATGGTCCACCAGCCTGGGTCCCATGATCGGTTTCCTCCGTTGTCGGTTTCTTGGGAATTATATCGCCAGGATGCGCAGCAGCGCGGCGTTGAAGCGCTCTGCCGCTTCGTAGAACATCCAGTGGCCGGCATGCGGGATGACCTCGATTTCGACATCGGGGCGTGCCTCGCGCAGCAACGCCATGCGCACGTCCAGCATCGCGCGGTCGGCCATTTCATGCTCGCCCCAGAAGCCGTGCACGTGGCCGTGGACGCGTTGCAAGGCGTCGTGCAAGGCGCGGGACATCCACATAAAGCCGCTGTTCAGGCGCGCCCGCGCGGTGTTCTGCTCCTGAATTTCCAAGGCCAGGGCATCGACATTGGCGGGGTCCGCCAGCATCATGCGCAGCAGGTTGTCGCGATGGGCAGCGAGACGCTCGGCGCCGGTCTTGTCGCGGACCCTGACGAGTTCCACCGAACGATTGGGCGGACCCAGGCCGCCGGTGCCGATCAGGGTCAGCGAGCGAACGCGATCTGCGGCGTTTGCTGCGACGACACCGGCAATCACGCCGCCAAACGAAAAGCCTACGACGTGGATCGGCGCATCCGGTGCGAGAACCTGGTTGAGTCCCTGGCCAACGATAGCCGCCACGGAATCCGCGCTGATCGGGTCAGGGGCGCGCGCCGAATCGCCGAGCCCGGGCAGATCCGGCGCGACGACCGTATAGTTCGGGGTGAGTGCTGCAAGATTGCGTACCCAATGCCGCCACGATCCCGCGCCGCCATGCACCAGCAGCACCGCGGGGCCGCTACCCCAGGCACGCCAGGCCATGGTTCCGTCGCCGCACGGCGTGTCCCAATGTTGTGCCGTGCGGTCGAGGTGCTCGAGCAGGGATTGCGCTGTTGCGGGGTCGGCGATCGGCGCGGTGGGTGGTGCGTCGGTCATGCGCGGGTCAGGCACATGACGGTGTCGGACAGTGCACGCAGCGATGGCAACTCATGATCCTCCTGTCGATCCGTGTCGATGCAAGAGCAACGCGCCCAGGCTGGATGAGGGTAGCGCCGCAAGCAATGGTGCTGATGTATGGATCAATGCCATCATGCCGGTTCGGGGTAAAGGGAACGCGATGATGGCTCTTTGCCAACACCTGATGCAAAGGTGAGGGAGCATGCCGGAAAATCACATCACCGACGAGATCAAGGCGCTGATTGGCACGCGTAACGGCCCGGTGCTGGCCTTCCATCCGGTGGAAGCCAGCGAGGTACGCCGCTTCCACCAGGCGATCATGGATCCGGCGCGGCGCTACTGGGACGAGGCATGGGCGCAGTCGAGCCGCTATGGCGGCGTGGTCGCGCCGCCGGCGTTCCCACCGCTGGCATTCCGGCGCGCACCGGACGAAGGGGACCCGCTGGATCGCATGGGCGAGCCCGGCTTCGACGGCAACACGCGCAACTTTCGTGGCCTGCCGCCGGTGAAGGTGTCGCTGCCTCGGCTCATGAATGGCGGCTACGAATACGAGTTCTTCCGCTATGCCAGGATCGGCGAACGGATCTACCGCAGCAGCGAGTATCGTGACATCTATCAGCGCGACGGCCGCAGCGGGCCGATGGTGTTTGTCGTGGTCTCCGACATGTACACCACCGACGGCAACGTTCCGCTGGTCAATATGACCACCACTACCATCCTGCGCTGAGGGAAACGTTGGCATGAGCAGCATTTGCTTCGAGGACGTCAGCGTCGGGCAGGACATTCCGAACCTGGTCAAAGGGCCGATGAGCACAGCACATCTGGTGCGTTGGTGTGCGGCGATGGAAAACTGGCACTTGATTCATTTCGATTGGAAATATGCCGACCGGGCACGACAAGCTACCCGATGTGATGGTCAACGGGACATGGAAGCAGAACGTCATGATCCAGTTGTTGACCGACTGGGTGGGCGAGAGCGGGTGGCTGTGGAAGATCAACTTCCAGTTCCGCGGGATGAACGTGCCCGGTGACTTGCTCACCGCGTGGGGCCGCGTCGCTGCCGCCGAAATACGCGGCGATTATGGTGTAGTCCGGCTCGATATCGGATTACGGAACCAGGCGGGCGCGGAAGGTACGCCCGGCAGCGCGACGGTGGTGCTGCCGCGCCGAGGCGGACCGGCGGTGCCGTATCCGTTCGACCCGGCCTGCCTCGGGCCGGCAGCGTGACGATTGGTCACGGCGCGCCATCCCCGGCCTATGCGCGGACTGCGACCATTCCATGCAGACCGCGCACGATCACCCCGGCCAGCCGCTCGCAGCCCGCCCGGTCGATCTCATTGAACCGCCCCAGCATCGGGCTATCCAGATCGAGCACACCCAGCAGCGCATTCCCGGCCAACAACGGCACCACCAGCTCCGACCGCGACGCGGTATCGCAGGCAATGTGCCCCGGAAACGCGTGGACATCCGGCACCAGCACTGACTGGCGCTGCGCTGCCGCCGTGCCGCAGACGCCCTTTCCCAGCGGGATCCGCACACAGGCCGGGCGGCCCTGGAACGGCCCCAGCACCAACTCCTGGCCGCGCAGGAAATAGAACCCCGCCCAATTCAGCTCCGGCAGAGCGTGATAGATTGCCGCCGCCGCATTGGCCGCATTCGCCACGGCATCGGGTTCGCCCGCGAGCAAGGCGTCCAGCTCCTGCGCCAGCTCATTGTATAGCGCCGCCTTGTCCACCGCGCCGCGCGCGGCGATCCATGGCGTGGTTCGTTCCGGATCATGCATCGTGCCCGCACTCCCTCCCCTGCTCTGAACCGCGAAGCACCGCCCCGGTCAACCCTGGTCCACACGCCCAAGCCGTGCTCTGCTTCGCCCAGCCGGGAGGAGCACCATTGCCATGCAGACACGTCGCCTCACCCCCGCCATCGGCGCCGAAATCACCGGCGTAGACCTGGCCGCCCCACTCGACGACGCCACCTTCGCCGCCATCCGCGAGACCTGGCTGCACGCCAAAGTGGCTGTCTTTCCCAATCAGCGCCTTACCGAACCCGACCTGATGCGCTTCGGCCAGCGCTTCGGCGAGCTGGAAATCCACGTCCGCTCCACCTACCACTCGCGGCACCATCCGGAGGTGATGATCGTCTCCAACAAGAAGGAGGCCGGCCGCGCCATCGGCGTGCTCGGTGACGGGGAGGCGGTGTGGCACATCGACCAGTCTTACATGCCGCAGCCCACCTTCGGCACCGTCCTGTTCGGCGAGGAGATCCCGCCCGAAGGCGGCGACACGTGGTTCGCCGACCTCGCCACCGCCTACGACCGGCTACCACAGGTGCTCAAGCAGCAGATCGAGGGGCGGCGCGGCGTCAACTCGGTGGACCGGCACAACAGACGCGACGCCGCGGGGCGGCCGGACCTGGCGATGACCGCCGAACAACTGAAGCGCGCGCCGGATTCACTCCATCCCCTGGTGCGCACCCATCCCCTGCTCGGGACGTGGTCGATCTACTACAGCCCCAGCCATACAGCGGAAGTGGAGGGATCGACCGAACAGGACAGCCAGCCGCTGTTCGAGGAACTGCTGTGGCGCATGACGCAGCCGGACCTGATCTACAAACGCCGCTGGCACGCCGGCGACGTGGTGATGTGGGACAACAGCCACACCATGCACCGTCGCGACCCGTTCCCCGGGCATTATTCGCGGCTGCTGAAGCGCGTCAGCTTCCGCTACCGGCCGGAACACCGCGTGCCGGTGTAACGCGGCAAACTCTCCTTCCCGTGAGGAGAAGGGAAGTATGCGCGAGAGCCAGTCTCAAGCCACGACGGCCGGGATCAGTAGGGGTAATGGTGCCCCAGGCCGCCAAATATCAGGAACAGCACCAGGATCAGAACGATCAGGCCAAGCCCGCCGCCATAATGGGCGCCGCCGAAATAGCCCGAGCGATAGCCGTAATAGCCACCCCCGCCGAACAGCAGGAAGATGACCAGGATCAGCAGAAGCAGTCCCATGTTGAACGCCTTTCGGCTGTGATGCCCTCCAGTTTGGCAGCAACCGCGGTCTTGCGGTGGCCGGACTGTGGCGGTGGCGGGGCGCGGGACGCGTCGGGAGTCACATCCCGGTCAGCGCCGGTCCAGACGGGTTCCTACCTATCTTGTCATTGCTTCGGTGCTACGCGCCTCGCAATGCCGGGGAATCGGGGATAGGGTCGCGTGACAACGAGGCAGCTGTCCAGGGAAGCATCAGTCCATGAAAATCATCAGAGTGTCCGCCATTCCGATGTCGGCGCCGGTTCCGGTGGAGAAACGTCACCGCACCGACCTCGGAACCAAGGTGAAAAGCGACGCGACACTGATTCGGGTCGAGACCGACAACGGGATCACCGGCATCGGCGCGGCGCTTGGAACGCCGCCGATCGTTGCTGCCATCGTCGAACACGAACTCGCGCCGGAATGCGTCGGCGAGGACCCGATGTTCTCCGAACGCATCTATCGAGAAGATGTATAACGGCTCGCGCAGCAAGCCGGCGCTGGAGCGCGGCGTGACGCAGGCCGACGAAAGCCGGCGGCGGGGCGTCATCATGGAAGCGATCTCCGGCGTCGACATCGCGGTGTGGGACGCCAAGGCGCAGGCGCTCGGCATTCCGCTGTACCAGGCGCTCGGCGCGGTGCGCAGCTCGATGCGAGGCTACGCCAGCGGCGGCTGGGCGCCAGGCGACGAGGCCGAGGCAGAACTCGCGGGCTATGCCGCCAAGGGCTTCACCGCCTGCAAAATGCGCGTGGTCGGGCGTGACGGGTTCTCCATCGCTAACTGCGTGCGCCGGGTGAAGGCGGCGCGCCGCGGGATTGGCCCGAATGTCGAACTGATGATCGACGCGCATGGCTCGCTGGAGGTCTCGACCGCGATCAAGCTGGCCAGGGAACTGGAACAATACGACATCGCCTGGTTCGAGGAGCCGGTGACGCCGGACGATCACGCCGGCCAGGCGGAGGTGCGCCGTTCGACGACCATCCCCATCGCCTCGGGTGAGCGCGAGTTCACGCGGTTCGACTTCGTCGACTTGCTGGATCGCCGCGCGCTGGATATCGCCCAGCCGGATGTCGCGCGCGCCGGTGGCATGACGGAGATACGGCGCATCGCGGCGCTGACCTCGGCGCACGGGGTGCGTCTGGCGCCGCATGCCTGGGGCAGCGGGGTGCTGTTCGCGGCGAGCATTCACGTCGCGATGGCGGCGGCAAACTGCCACATCCTGGAGGTGACGCAAGGCTACATGCCGATGATGTGGGAGCTAGTTCAACGAGCCCTTCGACATACGGCCGGACGGCATGGTGCATGCGCCTGACCGGCCGGGCCTCGGGTTCTCGTTGCGTGGCGATGCGCTGGAGCGGTTCCGGTATGTCGATGGGCCGGAGTATGAGTTCTAGTGGCGCGATCCTGGTGCTGCGGTACGACTTCTGCGAACTCTTGAAAGGTCACAGCGACCGGGATCGAAGCGTGAGGATCGCAACGCTGGTCTCGCGATCCTGACGGCTCAGCCCTACGGCCAACTCCGACATTGCCCGCGAAGCGCCAAACGCCTTGCGGACGGTCACCGCGTGAAGCTGAAGCGTGTTTTGCTGCCTCGCCTGCGGATGGCCCCGGGTCGCAGCAACGCGGCGAGGCAGATGCTGGCGCCGGTCTTCGGCCGGTTCACAGAAGGCTCGGGGACGGTGGATTTGCGCGCCGCACGCCTCTTGCTTGATACGCTCCCAGGATAGGGGCTCTTACACGGTCGGCGGATCTTCGACTGGGCCAGCAGCGGGAGACCAATACGGTGGAGGGTGCGTTCAAGGGACGCCGGGAGGACGGCCGGCTGCTGACCGGCCAGGGGCGGTACACCGCGGATTGGAACCGGCCCGATCAGGTGCACGCGGCCTTCCTGCGCGCCGATCGAGCCCATGCTGTCATTCGCTCGATCGACACAAGCGCCGCGCGGGCCGCACCCGGCGTGCTGGCGGTGCTGACCGGTGCGGATGCCGTCGCCGCCGGCTTCGACAAGGGAGCAGCGATGATGCCGGTGAAGGGCCGCGGCGAGGCGCTGCGTGTGCCGCCGCGTCCGGCGCTGGCGACCGATCGCGTCCGCTTTGTGGGGGAGCCGGTCGCGCTGGTGGTGGCTGCGACGGCGCACCAGGCCCAGGATGCGGCGGAGCAAATCGTGGTGGACTACGAAGCGCTTGAAGCCGTGACGGATGCGGTGGAGGCGCTCGCTCCGGGCGCGCCGGTCATCCACCAGTCCGTGCCGGGCAACCTCTGCTTCGATTTCGACCATGGCGATGAGGCCGCGACCGCCGCCGCCTTCGCCGTCGCCGCGTATGTGGTGCGGCTGACGCTGACCAGTGGCCGGGTGGCGGGCAACCCGATGGAGCCGAAGGCGGCGCTCGCCCAGTGGGATGGCGAGACGCTGGATCTGTGGACCAGCACGCAGGGCATGACCGCGATGCGCGACAGCCTGGCCGCGCAAAGCGGCTTGCCGCCAGAGCATATTCGCATCCGCGCGCAGGATGTCGGCGGTGGCTTCGGTATCCGAGGCCCGGCGTATCCGGAACATGGCGCGCTGGCGCTGGCCGCGCGGGTGACGGGGCGACCGGTGAAATGGGTCGCCACGCGGAGCGAGACGTTCCTGTCCGACTACCACGGGCGCGGCTTGGTGCTGACCGGCGCCCTGGCGCTGGACGCCGACGGAAAATTCCTCGCGCTGCGGCACGAATGGCTTGCCGATCAGGGCGCGCATCCGGTCGCCACCGGCCCGCTGATCAATTCGCTCAACCCGGCGACCATGTGCACCGGCTGCTACCGTGTCCCGGCGGTCTATGGCCGCCATCGGCTGGCGCTCACCAACGCGGTGCCGATCACCGCGTATCGCGGCGCGGGCCGGCCGGACATGGCGTATATCGTCGAGCGGCTGGTGGACGAGGCGGCGCTGCGGACCGGCATCGACCGGATCGAGTTGCGCCGCCGCAATCTCATTCCGCGCGAGGCGTTCCCCTACCGGCTGCCGACCGGCGCCGTCGTCGCGGAGTACGACAGCGGCGACTACTGCGCCGGGCTGGACCGGGCGTTGGCGGAGGCCGACTGGGACGGATTCTCCCCCGCCGCGCCGAGGCCGCCGCCCGCGGCAAGCTGCGCGGCATCGGCTGCGCCGTGTTCGTGGAGCCCTCCGGTGGCGTGGTGCCGAAGGATGAGGTCGCGATCACCTTCGAGCCGGATGGCGGGGTGGTGCTGCACACCGTCGTCACCTCGAACGGCCAGGGGCACGAGACGCTGTATCCCGAAATCGTCGCCCGCGTGTTGCAGATCGACCCGGCGCGGGTGCGGCTGTCGGCCGGCGATCCCGCGGGGCCGGTGCTGGTCGGCGGCGGCGCGTTCGCATCCCGCTCGATGATGTCGCACGGCGCAGCGAGCCTGGTAGCGGCACGGGAGGTCGTGGAGAAAGGCCGCGCGCTGGCGGCGGATGCGCTGGAAGCCGCGGTGGCCGACATCGAATTCGCCGAGGGGGTGTTCCGGGTGGCCGGCACCGACCGGACGATCGAACTGATGGCGCTGGCCGGCGATGGCGCGCTGGACACCACGACGGGACTGGCGGCGAACCGCGCCTTCCCGTCCGGCGCGCATGTCGCGGAGGTCGAGATCGATCCGGAAACCGGCGTGACCGAGGTGGTGCGCTACACTGCCATCGACGATTGCGGGGTGGTGATCAGTCCCGTGCTGCTGGAGGGCCAGATCCTCGGCGGCATGTTTCAGGGGCTGGGGCAGGTGTTGGGGGAACTCTGCGTCTACGATGCGGACGGGCAGTTGCTGACCGGCTCGTTCGTGGATTACGCGATGCCGCGGGCCGACATGCTGACGCGGTTCAGCATTGGCGATTGTTGCGTGCCGTCGCCGAACAACCCGCTCGGGGTCAAGGGCGCCGGCGAGGCGGGCACCACGGGCGCGCTGCCGGCGGCGATGAACGCGGTGCTGGACGCGCTGCGGCCGGCGGGGATCACAGAACTGGATATGCCGGCGTCGGCGCACCGTGTGTGGCAGGCGCTACGTGGAAGACCAAGGGGCTCCTCCCGTCCCGGCGACTCCAAACGGATGGATTGCAAAGGCTCTGCCTTTGCTGGGGGTCCAGGGGGCAAAGCCCCCTAGCCTACTCCTGCCCCTTGACACCGCGCCGCCCACATTCTTTTTACGCCCCCTGCGCGCGCGTGCTTCGGTGGTATCACCCTGGCTCCTGGCCCGCCCACCGTGCAGGGGTGTAGCTCAATTGGCTAGAGCGCCGGTCTCCAAAACCGGAGGTTGCAGGTTCGAGACCTGCCACCCCTGCCAGCGCCGCGCGGCTCGTTGCGGCGTTTTCCGCAGGTCTTTCTGGTTGGAGTGTCGTCAGCGTGGCGTTTGATCCGGCGAAATTCGTGCGCGAGGTGAGGAGCGAGGTGGCCAAGGTCACCTGGCCGAGCCGCAGGGAGACGCTGGTCACCACCGGGCTGGTGTTCCTCATGGTGTCGATCGCGGCTATCTTTTTCTTCACGGTCGACCAGGTCATCGGCGTCGCGGTGCGCATGCTGTTCGGCGCAAGCGGCTCATAGGGATTTCGGATCATGGCCAAGCGCTGGTATGTCGTGCACGTCTATTCCGGTTTCGAGAAGAAGATCGCCCAGCAGATCAAAGAGCAGGCGGCGCAGAAGGGGCTGGGCGAACAGTTCGACGAGGTGCTGGTCCCGTCGGAGCAAGTGGTGGAGATGCGCCGCGGCCAGAAGGTCAACGCGGAGCATAAGTTCTTCCCCGGCTACGTGCTGGTGAAGATGGACCTGACGGACGACGCCTGGCACCTGGTGAAGAACACCCCCAAGGTCACCGGCTTCCTCGGTAGCCGCACCAAGCCCTCGCCGATCAGCGACGCCGAGGCCGAGCGGATCATGAAGCAGACCGCGGAAGGCGTGGAGCGTCCGCGTCCGGCGGTGCTGTTCGAGATCGGCGAGCAAGTGCGTGTGGCGGACGGCCCGTTCACCAGCTTCAATGGCACGGTGGAGGAAGTGGACGAGGAGAAGGGCCGGGTGAAGGTGTCGGTGTCGATTTTCGGGCGGTCTACGCCGGTCGAGCTGGAATACGGCCAGGTCGAGAAGGTCTGAACCCGAGGGCTCTGGCTCAGCGCCGCTGCAATCGCGATGGCTGGTGTGCGCCGCGTGGTGGGCGGCCATGGCGCGGGGCGTGGTGGCGATGCCGGTGGACCGGTAAGGAACAGAGGACCATGCCCGTCCCCCTGCTGATCGCCGTGCTCGGCGTGCTGGCGGCGTCGGTCCTGCGGGGCTTCACCGGCTTCGGGTTCGGGCTGGCGGCGGTTCCCCTGCTCACCCTGGCCCTGCCACCGACCAAGGTGGTGCCGTTCGTCACGGTGTTGCAGGTGCTGGTCGGCCTGTCCGGGCTGCGCACGGCTTGGCGGATCACCGACTGGCGCGCCGTGTTGGGGCTGGCGCCGGGCCTCGTGCTGGGGATCCCGGTCGGCTTGCTCATACTGACCGAGGTCCCAGCCAATGGCGTGCGGCTGGCGATCGGGCTGCTGATCGCGCTGTCGGTGGTGGTGCTGTGGCGGCGCGTGCTCCTGCCGCGGCGGCCGTCACGCCTGGTAACCTTGGCCGCCGGGCTGGTGTCCGGCGTGATGAACGGCCTGGCGTCGATGGGCGGCCCGCCCGTAGTCGTCTACCTGATGGCGCTGTCGCATGGGGCGGCGGTGGTGCGCGCGTCCTCCATCGTCTACTTCCTGTTTGCCGCGGTGGTGACCGCGATCCCGATGGCGGCCAGGGGATTGGTGGACCGGGAGGTGCTGGTCTGGTCGGTTGCCTCGATCCCGGTGATGCTGGTGGGGTCGGCTCTGGGTACCTGGGCGTTCGACCGGGCCCCGCCTGAATACCATCGGTTAACTGCTCTTGTGGTCTTGTCGCTCCTGGCGGCGGCGCTGATCGGCCGATCGCTGGCAGGGTGACCCCGGAACGACGCTGGCATCGGCTCCCTGCGCTGTGCTTTATCGCTTCCCATCCGCGTAAGGAGCCTCACACGTGCGCATTGCAATGATCGGCGGCGGCTATGTTGGCCTGGTTTCCGGCGCCTGCTTTGCCGAATTCGGCATCGACGTCACCGTGGTGGAGGTCGATGCGCAGGAAGCTGGCCGCGCTGCACAGCGGGCGGGTGCCGATCTACGAGCCGGGCCTCGACAAGCTGGTGGCCGAGAATGTCGCCGCCGGCCGGCTGGCGTTCACCGGCGACCTGTCCGAGGCGGTGCACGGGGCGGAGGCGATCTTCCTCGCGGTCGGCACCCCCACACGCCGGGGCGATGGCCACGCCGACCTCACCTATGTCTATGCCGCGGCGGAACAGGTGGCGCGGGCGATGACCGGATACGCGGTGATCGTCACCAAATCCACGGTGCCGGTCGGCACCGGCCGGCGCATCGCAGAAATCGTCCGCTCCGCCCGGCCGGATCTGGAGTTCGACGTCGCCTCCAACCCGGAATTCCTGCGGGAAGGCAATGCGATCGGCGATTTCATGCGGCCGGACCGGGTGGTGATCGGCGCCGAAACCGACCGCGCGCGGGACGTGCTGCGGTTACTCTACCGGCCGCTTACCTGATCGAGGCGCCGATCGTGTTCACCGGCATCGAGACCGCGGAGCTCACGAAGTATGCCGCCAACGCCTTCCTGGCGATGAAGGTCACCTTCATCAACGAGATGGCGGATTTGTGCGAGAAGGTCGGCGCGGACGTGCACGACGTGGCGCGCGGCATCGGCCTGGATGGCCGGATCGGGCGGAAGTTTTTGCATCCGGGGCCGGGCTATGGCGGCTCCTGCTTCCCCAAGGACACGCTGGCGCTGATGCGCACCGCGCTGGATTATGGCGCGCCGTCGCGGCTGGTGGAGGCCACCGTCGCGGTGAACGACGCGCGCAAGTCCAGCATGGCGATGCGGGTTATCAACGCCTGCGGCGGCTCGGTGCGCGGCAAGACGATTGCGGTGTTTGGACTGACGTTCAAGCCGGAGACCGACGATATGCGCGATTCGCCGTCGATCTCCATCGTTGTCGCGGCTGGCCGGGGACGGTGCGACGATCCGCGCGTTCGACCCGGAGGGGATGGATCAGGCGCGCGGGGTGCTACCGGAATCGGTCGCGTATTGCCGCGATGCGCCGGATGCCGTGGCCGGGGCCGATGCGCTGGTGGTGATCACCGAGTGGAACGAGTTTCGGGCGCTGTCGCCAGCGAAGCTGCGCGACGCGATGCGCGGGCGGGTGCTGGTGGATTTGCGCAACGTCTACGACCCGATCGCGATGCGCCAGGCGGGGTTCGAGTATCACGGCATTGGCCGCCCGTGAAGTTACCCCTCTCCCGCTCGCGGGAGAGGCCGGGTGAGGGAGATGCGAACGCCCGGCTGCCGGCACTCGGTTGACGCGCGTTGTGCTACGCGCGCCGACGGCGGCAACTGAATAGCAGGCCGGGTCAGCCCGCCGGCGAGTAAAGCGAGCGAGGCCGGCTCGGGCGCGCTGATCGTGGCGTCGAGGCCTGTGGTAAGCTGGCAGTAGCTGCAGCCGGCGCTTCCCGTCAGGACCTGGAAGTCGATCGTGTCCCCGGCCGCGAGGGTTTCGGTCACGTTGAAGGCGTCGTCCTGCGCGTAGCTCGAGATCGGTACCTGCTGTAGACCGATGTGCCGTTGTCCAGGATCGCAACCGGATGCGGATTATTATCCGTGGCGATGCCGGTGAAATCGCCGCTGATCGAGTAGATGCCGGCCCAGGGTGCGGTGAAGCGCAGGACCACGGTATTGCTTTCGGGATCCATGGCCAGCACGCTGGGCGGCTGGACGACGTCGGCAAACGAGTTGTTGGCGTTGGTCGTGTTCTTCGCGATGACGACCGAATTCGGGATGCCTCCGCCGTTCCACCAGCAGGCTTCCCCAGCAATACTGCAGTTCTGCGTCAGCGACTCGGTGGTGGGGCCGGGAACCACGTAGAGATAGCTCCATACGCCGTTCGGATTTGCGGCCAGGGAGAAGTCGCCGACCGCGCTGAAGGTTGCGGCCTGCGCGTGGCTGGCCAGGCCAAGCGCGATGATCGTTCCGGCGGCAAGCAGGCGCTGTTGCATCACCCGTTCCTCCATGCACCAATCCCCACATTACGCAATTATTGTGCCACTGAAAGAAATTGCTGCCAATCAAGCAGATACGACGCAGCGCGCGGCCGGTCGTTAAACCGATGTAAAACAACCTGACAATTCGGCTGCAAAACAGGCGCACCATTGGGTGCCTTATCCTGGCGTCGGCCGCTTAGCATTCGCTTAACCTGGGAGCGGCGACACTGCGATCATGGCAGTCGCCGCCGCATTCGCCGAGTTCACCACCGCGCCTGAGCCTCACGCGCTCTACCTCCGGGGCCTGCGATTGCTCAGGGCCGGTCAGGCAGCGCAGGCCGTTGCGCCGCTGGCGGCGGCTGCGGTCGCGTTCCCGGCGCATGAGGGCGTGCACGTCAATCTGGTGCGCGCCCTGCTGGCCGCGGGCCAGCCGCAACGCACGCTGGAGGCCGCCGACGTCGCACTGGCGCTCCTGCCCAACCATGCCGAACTGCACTTCGCCCGCGGCACCGCGCTGAACGCGCTCGGCCAGCCGCTCGCCGCCCGGGATGCGCTGCGCCGGGCCGTGGCGCTCGATCCGTCGCACGCGCCGTCACAGCTCAATCTCGGCAATGCATGTGCCGATCTCGACGACCTGGACGCGGCGGAACACCACATCCGCGCGGCGCTGGCGCGCGACCCGGCGCTGGTTGAGGCCCATGCCAGCCTGGGCTTCGTGCTGACCTCGCGAGGCCGCCTGGCCGAGGCCGATCGCGGCATGCGACGCCGCCATCGCGCTTCGCCCCGACTTCGTCCAGGCGCACTGGAACCTCGCCACCGCCGCCCTGCTGGCGGGCGACTTCGCGCGAGGCTTCGCCGCCTATGAGTGGCGCAAGCGGCACGACCGGTTTCGCCGCGACTTCGTCGATCTGCCCGGCCCGGTCTGGACCGGCGACGATCCGGCCGGCCGCATCATACTCGTGCACGCAGAGCAGGGGCTGGGGATACGATGCAGTTCGCGCGGTACCTGCCGTTGATCGTGGCGGGCGACGGGCAGGCGGTGCTGGCCTGCGAACCGCCGCTGCTGCCGCTGCTGGCGAGGCTGCCAGGTGTGCGGGTGGTGGCGAAGGACGCCCCACTGCCGCGCTACGACGCCTGGATCGACCAGATGAGCCTGCCGCACGTCTTCGCGACGCGCCGGACACGATCCCGTCGGCTCGCCGGCTACCTGCACGCCGATCCGGCCCGGGTGGCACGATGGCGGGAGCGGTTGCCGCGACGGGGCGAAGATCGGGCTGGCCTGGGCGCGGCAATCCGGCGCACTCGAACGACCGGCGGCGGTCGCTGCCGCCGGATGCCGATGGCGCGCCTGCTCGCGGTGTGCGGGAGTGGCGCGCGTCAACCTGCAGGTCGGACCGCGCGCGCCAGCGAGCCGCGGCTGCCGGATTTTTCCTCCTGCTGACGGACTACGCGGAGACCGCGGCGCTGGTCGCCAATCTCGACCTGGTGCTGACGGTGGACACCTCGGTGGCGCATGTCGCCGGCGCGCTGGGCGTGCCGTGCTGGGTGATGCTGCCGTTCGCGCCCGACTGGCGCTGGATGCTGGGGCGCAACGACACGCCGTGGTACAGTCGCTGCGGCTGTTCCGGCAGGCCCGGCCGGGCGACTGGGAAGCGTGATCGACGCGGTCGCTGCTGCGTTGCGCGATCAGAATTTTTCCTCCCCGTGATGGCGGACCGGATCGGGGAAGTCGCGATACAGCGCAAACACGGCGTTCTGCACCAGCGAATTGACGCCGAAATGGAAGCCCTCGACCGGGTTGCGCCGGCCGGCGACGCGCTGGAACGCTGCATCGAGCTGGGCGAGATTGCGGACCTCGATCATCAGGTGGAACTCGCCCAAGCCGGGCGCTCCCAAGCCAAGCTTGCGGCGGGTCAGGCGCCAGGCTTCGATCAGCCCCTGTTCTTTGAGGTGACCGAGATAGGCGGTGACCTGTTCAGCGAATTGCAGGTCGCCGACGCCGGGCTTCAGGTCGCACCACGCATGGTAGATGTCCATGTTCGGATCTCCGTCGTCAGGCGCTGGTTTCAGCGGTCATCGCCGGGGGAATCGTGTTGGATATGTGCGCCTGGGCACCGAGCAAGATTTTATCACGGAGATAGAATGAGGGCACGGTGGTCACGGAGCCAGTGTGCCTGCCGCGCTACCTAAGCAGCACACTGGCTCCGTGGCCCACCGTGCTCTCATTCTATCTCCGTGATAAAAGCTTCGCGGTGTCGCCCGTGCGCACCTGCGGTCGGGGGTCTTCACCTCGATCGGTTCAAACATAAGCCGCGGGGCATTCGTATCAGGGCTTTACACCCGAGGCGATCACCGCAGCGATCGGCAGCGCCAGGCCGTCCGCGTCGCGCCACGCGGCGGCGTTGGCGTCGATGTCGGCGACGATGGCCGACAGCGCGGCCGGCGACTGCGCGTCGATCAGCGCGGCCATGCGGGCCGTGCCGGCGCGCAACGCCGCCACCAGGCTTGCCGCGTCGCGATGGCGCCAGACGCGGTGCTCGGTCTGCGCGCGCTGCGCGGTGAAGCCGGCGTTGCCCAAGGCATCGAGGATCTGCTGCGGCGCGCCGAAGCCGCCGCCCGGTGGTGGCGCGCCGGACTCGGCCGAATTGCCGTGGCGGCGCACGGCGTCGAGCAATAGCTTCCAGGCGATGTTCTGCGCCGGGTCCGCCCAGAAGCTGACGGCGATCCGGCCGCCGGAGCGCAGGGCGCGGTATGCCTCGGCCAACGCCATGGGTGGGCGCGGGACATGGTGCACGCCGAAATTCGCCACGACCGCGTCGAAGGCGGCATCGGGGCAGGGCAGCGCCTCGGCGTCGCCGAGGAGGAATGCGACGGCCGGATGCGCGGCGCGGGCAACCGCCAGCATGGCGGGAGAGAAATCGACGCCGGTGGCGATGGCGCCGCGTGCGGCGGCGGCCGCGGCGGCGACTCCGGAGCCACAGGCGACGTCGAGCACGTGCGAGCCGGCGCGGACGGCGGCGGCAACGAGCAAGGGATCGACGAACTGGGTGGTGGCGGTGGCGAACGCAGCGGCGAAGACAGGGGCAGCACGCTGCCATCTGGCGTGTTCGAAGGCGCGGATCGCTTCGGGGTCGAAGGTGGGGGTCCCGGTTTCAGGGGTCATGGGAGTCGTAGCGAGGGCTTCGTTGCTCTCGTGTCGTGCCCTGTTGTGTCACGGCGAACAAAGGCCGGCCTCTCGCGTCCTTTCCCGGCGCAAGCGATATGCGGCCCTGGAACGGCAATGCCTCGATGCGCCGCGCACCGCGCGGGGCGGTGGCACCGAGGGTGAGGGATAGACGTACACTGCCGCGGCGCATTCATTTGGGACAGCGGCGTGAGCGGCTAATCGCCGGAAGACCCGGAAGCCTCATGTATGGCATCGGCGGCGAACTTTGAGTGTTTGATTTGATACTTGGTCTCGAGGTCCACGATCGTCCCCGTACCTCGCCCACGTCTTGACCATGGTGGAGAGGTAGGCAGCCCATTCCGGCTGACCCTTTGCACGCAGACCCAGGCTGAACTCCCGCGATTCGAGCGACATTTCATAGTCGCTCCACTCCGGCTCCAGCACGTCGCCGATCGAGGCATCATCGTACAGCAGCCCCGCACAGTGTCCCTCTTTCAACGCCGTCAAAGCTTCGGTGGGGGCGGCGAAAGCTGTGACCTTAAGCTTGAAGTCCATCGCCGCTTCATAGTTGTAGTAAGCGCCCTGGACGCCGCACGCCGACTTACCTTTCAGCTCAGACCACGACTTCAGATTTATCGATTTTGGCACCATGATGTTGTAGCCGGCAGCATAGTAATAAGGTTTGACGATATCCACCACCGGCCTGCGCGGAATGTGTCGTTCATCGTGGCGATGATCAGGTCGATCTTGCCCTGCTCCAGGAACTCGATGCGGTTCGAAGCAACCACCGGCACGAGTTCAAGCTTCACTCCCAGGCTCTTGGCCACGTCCTCGGCCAGCGCGGGTTCGATCCCGACGATCTCGCCGGAGGACGAACGGAAACCGAACGGCGGATAGTCGGCTTTGACGCCGACGAGCAAGGTGCCGCGCTGCTTGATCGTGGCGAGGTCGTCAGCGCTCGCCCGCTGTCCCCCGAGAACAAACAGACCGGCGGCGAGGAGAATCCCCGCCAGCAGGCGCGGGGAATGATTGCGGACTTCATGCTGTGCTGTGCTCCTGGCCAGGCTTGCGCGGGCGAACGACACCGGGGTGGACAGCCAGTATGCGGCGTGATCGGCCCGCGATGCCAGCCCCACTGGCGTCGCGGCGCCCATCATCCTGCCGGCGATTGGCGCCGACGGGGACGACTCGGCGGCTCGCTGCTTCTCGGAATTCTTCGGCGCCACCATAAGCGATGGCTGGAGGTCTTCACACGGCGTATTGTTGAAGGCGGACCCGCTGTCTCACCCACTCGCGCGATGGCCAGCACGCGAACAGGATGCCCGGGATGATGATCCACGATGTGGCCGATAGGAAGAACGATATCTCATCGCCCGCGCCGAAGCCCGGCATGCTGAAATATCCGAACAGAATGGCTACGCTGAGCGTCATAAGGCAGGACCGCGACGCGGTCGTCTCCAATCCCAGGCAATTGTATGCGCGCGGCAGCCCGCGTGCGAGGAAGTCGAGGATCACGATCCCGACCAAGTAACCCCCGAAAGCGTAAACGTACCAGGGCGAAATTTCCAATCCGCGTGCGAAATTGGCAACGTCGTCTTTAGAACTAAATGTTCGAATCGGGACGTAGTCGTAGAAGTTCGCCAGCGACATGAAATTGAACCAGAATACAAAATAGAACAGGACCGGTCGCGCCTTCAGCCAGGTATGTCTCAGCCCCGCAAGCGATAGGAGGTAGAGACCACCGTTGGCGATGCCCGGTCCCGCAAACGCGATCAGGGCGCCGTAATAAGCGGGTCCTTCAGCGAACACGGTCCTGTAGTCAACGTTTTCGTCGATCCCGGAGAGCAGTAGGATATTGCGCAAACTGTCGCCGCCCCAGGTGATGGCAAGCGGATCGGCCTTCCGGCCAAGCGCCCAAGCCATGAATGAATGCGCGAACTCGTGGGGAAAAACCGCCGCGTAGTGTCCCAGCAGGACGAACACGGGGGTTAGCAGCACCAGAGTTCTTATCGAAGGTTTCATCACCCGCATTCGTCCTGGTTAACTTTTGCCGCCAGTCTCTGCTCATGCAGGGCAAGCGCCAGGTTGACGCATCCCTCTGCGCGCTCGGTGATCACTCTCTCTGTGGCGCGGTCAGTCGGGATGTGACGCACCAGCGCTCCGGATTTGGCACCAGGGGGCTGATACTATGCAAGCCTCATGCTGCGGCACCAATTATGGCACACGCGGAGCGACTTCGAGCCGTGCCCTCCTTACACCACCCGCCTTAACATTGACGCTCGCACGGCAGAACTATCGTCATGCCGACCTTCGTCGGGTTGACGTTAAGAGTCCGACTCGAATCTCAAGCCCAACGAGCCAGCCTCCTGGCGAGCAGCATAACGCAAGCGGCGTGGAGGAAGGCTGTGGCCGATGCGATGGTGGCTTCGAAATCCTTGGCAAGGCGGCGGTTGCGATTGATCCAGGCAAAGAACCGCTCGACCACCCAACGCCGCGGCAGCAGCTTGAAGCCAACCTGGTTGGGTAGCTTGCGGACAATCTCCACCACAATGGATGTCGCACTGGCGACCCGTTCGCCGGCATAGACGCTGTCGGCAAATACTTTCTGGATCGAGGGGAACCGGGCGTGAGCGGCTTGCAACACCGCCGGAGCGCCATCACGGTCCTGCACTGACGCCGGGTGCACCTGCAATTCCAGGCTGCGCCCGTCGGTGTCCACCAGAGCATGTCGCTTGCGGCCGTTGATCTTCTTGCCGGCATCATACCCTCTCGGGCCGCCGGCTTCGGTGGTTTTGACGCTCTGCGTGTCGATGACCGCGGCAGTGGGACCCGCCGCGCGGCCGACCCGCTGACGATCCTGCGCCACCAACTGATGGTCCAGGCGTTCCCATGTTCCGTCATCGCGGAAGCGGGTGAACCAGCGATACGCCGTCTGGTGCGGTGGGAAATGCTCCGGCAGCATACGCCACGGACAACCGCCGCGCAGCACGTAGAACATGGCATTCATGATCTCGCGCATCGTCCAGGACCGTTTGCGGCCGGTTTTCGCTGGCGGCGGCAGCAACGGCGCGAGCACCTGCCATTCGGCATCGGTCAGATCGCTGGGGTAGCGCAGATCATCACGGTCGTGCTCTGCGCGGGTTTCGCGGGTCCACATAGGAGGCTCCAGGTGCCAGGGGGCCTCCTGAGATTTCCATCAACTCTTGCGGTTTCAACCCCCCACCGGCAGGTTTCGAGACGGCCTCTAAGACGGTCGTCTGTGTGTCAATGTCCAAGCGGGCTGGTATTACACCACCTGCGCCTCCCGCAGCGCCTCCCGCGCCGTGGCGTCGTAGCCTAACTCCGCCAGCACCGCCTCCGAATGCTCGCCCAACCCCGGCGCCGGCAGCCGTACGGAACACGGGGCAAACGCGAACTTCATCGGAAAGCCCACCATGCGCACGTCGCCGCGGCCGGGATGCGGCACCGTCAGCACCATCTCCTGCGCCGCGATCTGCGGGTCGGCGAACACCTGATCAACGCTCTGCACCGGACCGCAGGGCACGCCGGCGGCGTTCAGCGTCTCCACCCAGTGCGCCGTCGTCTGCGTCGCCAGTTTTCCGCCGACGATCGCGTTGATCTGCGCGCGGTTGGCGACGCGAGCGGCGCCCGTTGCATACAGCGGATCGGTCTTCAGGCCGGGCTCGCCCAGCGCGTCGGCCAGGCGGCCGAAGAACTCGTCGCCCGGCGGGGCCAGCGCGAGTTGCCCGTCGCGGGTCGGGAACAGCCCATACGGGGCGGAGATCGGGTGGTCGTTGCCGCTGCGCGGCGGCACCGTGCCGGTGGCGAAATAGTCGCTGGCGATGTAGGCCAGCATGCTGACAAGGCCGTTGGTCATGCTCACTTCGGCGCGTTCGCCCTGTCCGGTGGTGCGGGCCCGGTGCACCGAGGCGGTGATCGACAGCGCCGCATACAGCCCGGCGATCAGGTCGCTGATCGGCACGCCGGAGCGCAAGGGCGGGTCGTCCGGCGCCCCGTTGACGCTCATGAAACCGCTCATGGCCTGGGCGATGAAGTCGAAGGCGGGGCGGTCGCGATACGGGCCGGTGCTGCCGAAGCCGTTGATGGCGCAGGTCACCAGGCTGGGGCGCAGCGCGCGCAACTTCGCGTCGTCGAAGCCGAGCCGCGCCAGCACGCCGGGGCGAAAATTCTCCACCAGCACGTCGGCGCGTTCGATCAGACGGGTCAGGACCTCGCGGCCCTGCTTCTGGCGCAGGTCCAGGCGGAGCGAGCGCTTGTTGCGGTTGAAGGCGGCGAAATACCAGGACAGGCCGTCGCGCTGGGCGCCCTGGGCGCGGACCGGATCGCCCTCCGGGGCTTCGACCTTGATCACGTCGGCGCCGAGATCGCCGAGCAGCATGGTGCAGAAGGGCCCGGAGAGGACGCGGGTGAGGTCGAGGACGCGGACTCCGGAAAGCGGCATGGGAGGCTCCTGGCGGTTCGGCTCCCCCGTCATTGCGAGGAGCGGAGCGACGAAGCAATCCCCCGCCTGACAAACCACCATCGGTGCGAACCGCACGTCGCTCACCAGGCGGGGGATTGCTGCGCCGCTGCGCGTATCGCGATGACAACAGCGTGGCGAGCCCTCACCCCACTCGCCTCCTAAACCCCGATTGCGGCCTTCACCTTCTCCCGCGACAGCGGCAGGTCCCGGAACCGCTGCCCGGTCGCGTCGGCCAGGGCATTGGCGATCGCCGCGGCGGCCGGTCCCTGACCGCACTCGCCGGCGCCGAGGAATGGCTGGCCGGGATGGCCGATGACGTGCACGTCCACGCTGTCCGGCACCGCGTCGAAGCGCAGGATCGGATAGCCGGACCAGTCCAGGCTGGTCACCCCGACCGCATCGAACGTCGCGCTTTCGTACAGCGTCCAGCTTGCGGATTGCATGATGGCGCCCTCGACCTGGTTGGCCAGGCCGTCCGGGTTCACCACCTGCCCTGCATCGACCGCTGCCACCGCGCGCACCAGACGCGTGCGGCCGGTCTCGTGCTCCACCGCAACCTCCGCAGCGACGGCGCAATAGGCGGCCAGGTTTTTGTAGCGGGCGAACGCAAACCCATACCCACGCCCCGCCCCCGCCTTCGCCTTGTCCCAGCCGAAGCCGTCGGCGGCGCGCGCTATCACGTCCCGGGCGCGCGGATCGTCCAGGTGGCGCAGGCGGAATGCCACCGGATCGGCGCCCGCCGCCAGCGCCAGTTCGTCCATGAAGCTCTCGATGGAGAACACGTTCATGTAGCCGCCCAGCGCGCGCATCGCCGACACGCGCAGCGGCATCTGCGGAATGAAGTGGTAGATCACGCGGGCCGACGGCAGCGTGTAGAGCGGGATGGAGTTGCGGTCGCCGCCGCCCTCCGGCATCGGGATCGGCTGCGGCGGCGGGGGCGCGAAGGGCTGCGCCAGCAGCGTCGCCGCCAGCAGCGAGCCCGCGGTGCCGGGCCGCGTGGAATGCGTATTGCTCCACACGGCGTAGTCCCAATCGACGATTTGGCCGGAGGCATCCAGCGACGCCTGCGCCTGGGTCACCATCGCCGGACCCATCGGTTCCCAGCCGTTCTCCTGCTCTCGCATCCACTGCAAGCGCACCGGGACGCCGGGCATGGCGCGGGCGATCAGGGCGGCGTCGGCCGCGGCGTCATCGGCGCCGTTATGGCCGTAGCAGCCGGAGCCCTCGACGTGGATGCAGCGCACCTGGGCGTCGGGCATGGCAAGCATCTCGGCGATGGCATGGCGATCGGGATAGACGCCCTGGGTGTGCGTCCAGACCGTCATCGTCCCGTCCGCAAGCTGCGCGACGGCGCAGGACGGGCCGATCGACCCGTGCATCTGGTATGGGCGGGTATAGCGCGCGGTCAGCGTCTTCGCCGCGCCGGCCGGTGGATTGCGGCGATCCAGGACGGCGATGTCCCGCGCGGGCAATCCGGTGAGGTGGGCGAAAATTTCGGCCTGCGGCGCCAGCGCGGCGGTGTCCGCCGCCGCCCATTGCGCCGCGGCGACCAGGGCGCGCATCGCCTTGATCGCCTGGAATTCGCGCTCCGCCACCACCGCGAGGAAGCTGCCGTCGCGCACCACTTGGCGCACGCCGGGCATTTTCTCGACGCTGCCGGAGTCGAGCGCGGCCAGTCGCGCGCCGGGATGCGGCGGCCGCACAACGCGCGCGTGCAACATGCCGGGCAGCCTGAAGTCCTGCACATAGGCCGCGCCGCCGGTGAGCTTGGCGGGAATGTCCACCCGCTTCGCGGCGACGCCGACCTCGGTGTAGGCGGCGGGGTCCTTCAGCTTCGCCTCGGGTTGCGGCGCGACGTGCAGAATCCCGCGGGGCAACAGGGAGCCGTAGTTCATGCGGCGCCCGTCCGGCGCCACCACCGCTGCGTCGGCGAGTTTGAGCTGGTCGGCCGGCACGCCCAGCAGCCCGGCCGCCTGGCCGATCAGGATCTCGCGCACCTGCGCTGCGGCCGCGCGGATGGCGGTGCCGCTGTCCTGCAAGGAGTGGCTGCCTGCGGTATAACCTTCGTTCGGTGTCTGCCCGGTGTCGGCGGTGACCAGCTTGAGGCGTCCCACCGCCACGTAGAGTTCCTCGGCGGCGACCTGTAGCAGCGCGGTCTTGATGCCCTGGCCGAGTTCGGCCTTGCCAGTGAACACGATGATCGTCCCATCGCTGTCGATGCGGATCCAGGCATCCAGCCACGGCGCCTGCTTCAGGCTGCCGGGCAGCGGCGCGGGTGGCGGCGTTTGCGCCTGGCCCCGCAGCGAGAAGCCGACGACCAGGGCGCCACCTCCAGCCACCACCGCGCGGCGGGACAGCGCGCTCATCCGTTTGACTCCGCGGCCGCCTGGATTGCCGTGGCGGCGCGGCGCACCGCGCGCAAGATGCGCATATGGGTCCCGCAGCGGCACAGGTTCGGTTGCAGCGCGGCGCGGATCTCCGCGTCGGAGGGATTGGGGTTGCGCCGCAACAAAGCCTCGGCCCGCATCGCCATCCCCGCGATGCAATAGCCGCATTGGGCTGCCTGCTCCTCGATGAAGGCGGCCTGCACTGGGCCCGGATGGTCGATGTTGCCCAGGCTCTCCAGCGTTTCGATCTGCTTGCCCGCGAGAGCCACCACGGGTGTGACGCAGGAGAACACGGCACGCTTGTCCACCAGCACGGTGCAGGCGCCGCATTGCCCCAGGCCGCAGCCGTATTTCGCCGCGTTCAGCCCCAGATCGTCGCGCAGCACGTAGAGCAAGGGCGTGTCGGGATCGACGTCGATGTCGTGGTCGTGGCCATTGACGTTCAGTCTCATGGGGTTGCCTCGCGCGCGGCTACGGCTGTGTCGCGGGCCGCCTGCACGGCCGCTTGGATATTGCTCCAGGGTTGCGCCGCGGCGAACCGGGCGCGCAGCCAGGCCAGCAGGTCCGCCACCTGCTGATCGGTCAGGACGTCGCCGAAGCCGGGCATGATCGGCGCGCGCTCCTCGCCGGTTGCCGGAATGCCATCGACCACGATCTTGGCGAGGTTGGCAGCATCCGGCGCATGCACCGTACCTGCTCTTGCCAAGATCGATGCCGCCGAACGGCGGTCCTCGGCTGCCCTCGTGGCAGGATGCGCAGGCGCCGCGATACAGCGCCTCGCCCGGGGCGGCAGCCAGGGCCGGCGGTGACGCGGGATGCGACTGCGGCGTGCCGAGGAATGAGGCGACATAGGTCGCGATTGCCCGCACGTCGTCGTCCGGCGCGCCGGCCAGGTTATGCGTGACCTCGCCCATCGGCCCCAATGCGACGCCGTGCGCCGCCTGCCAGCCGCGCCGCAGGAAGGCGTAGATCGCGTCGGCGGTCCATGGCTCCGGCGCCGGCGAGGCCGCGTCCAGCGCATAGGCGGACCAGCCCTGCGCGTCGCCACCGGCAAACCGCCGACCGGATTTCTCCGCGCCGAGGAAATTGCGCGGCGTATGGCAGGCGCCGCAATGCGCCAGTCCCTGCGCCAGGTAGGCACCACGGTTCCATGCGGCACTTTGCGCCGGGTCCGGCTGGAACGACGCGGGCCGGAAGAACAGCAGCTTCCACCCGGCCAGCAGCGCCCGAATGTTGAGCGGGAACGGCAGGTCGTCGGACGGAGTGTCCGCCTGCACCGGCGCTCGGGTCATCAGGAACGCGTAGAGGTCGGCGTCGTCGGCCTCGGTCAGCAGGGTGAAATGGTCGTACGGAAAGGCCGGGTAGAGCTGGTGGCCGTCACGGTCCACGCCCTCGTGCATGGCCCGTCGGAACGCCGCTTCGGACCAGGCGCCGATCCCGGTTGCCGGGTCCGGGGTGATGTTGCTGGCGTAGATCGTGCCGAACGGTGTCTGCACCCCACGGCCGCCGGCGAAGGGCGTGCCGCCGGGGACGGTGTGGCAGGAGATGCAGTCGCCGAGCGCCGCCAGCCTTGCGCCTCGGTCGATCGCGGCGGGATCGAACGCGGAGCGTGCCGGCGGCGTGATTGGCGCGATCGCGCCGTGCCAGGCGAACCAGACGAAACCGCCGGTTCCGAGCAATACCAGCAAGAGCATTAGGAGGAACACGTAACGCATGGGGGTTCAGTCGCGCGTCGCGGCGCCGGAGGCAAGACCACGGCCATGCTTCCCTGGCCGGATCGCCCTTGCGGTGCGGCGCTGCACGTAGAACGATGCCGTCCGTCTCATCATGGAAGAGCACCCCATGCAACGCAGCATCGCCGTGGGCCTGGGCATCATGGAGTTCCCGTTCGACAGCGCTGCCGGCTTCTGGCGCTGGGTCGATCTGTGCGAAGCCGGCGGCATCGATTCGATCTGGCAGACCGACCGGCTGATCAGCCGCGCGCCGATCCTGGAGAGCATGAGCGCGTTGGCAGCCATCGCCGGACGCACGCGGCGCATCAAGTTCGGCGTCAACGTGGTGTCGGTGGCGATGCGCGAGCCGGTGCTGCTGGCGAAACAATGCGCCACGATCGACATGCTGTCGGGCGGCCGTCTGCTGCCCGGCTTCGGCATCGGCAGCCCTCGGGGGCCGGAATGGCAGGCGATGCATCTCGACCCCTCGACACGGGGGCGCAAGACCGACGAGGCGCTGGAAATCATTGCCCGGCTCTGGGCGGGCGAAAAGCTGGACTACGCGGGGAGGCACTTTCAGCTGACCGGCGCTCAGATCGCGCCGCTGCCGGCCCAACCGGATTTGCCGATGTGGATTGGCGGCTCGTCGGACGCGGCGGTGCGGCGGACGGCGCGGTATGGCACCGGCTGGCAGGCGGGCGCCGAGCCGGCGGCAGAAGTCGGGCGGGTGATCGCCGCGATCCGCGCCGCGGTGGTGCAGGCCGGCCGGCATATCGACGACGATCATTACGGCGCCGCGTGCGCTTACCGGTTCGGTACCTGGGACGATCCGGGCATGGGGAAGGTGGCGGAAGCCTATCGCGCTCGCACCGGCCGCGATGCGCGCGAGGCCTTCGCGGTGGGCGACGCGACGACGATCATGTCGCGGATTGCGGAGTATGTGGACGCCGGCGCGTCGAAGTTCATCCTGCGCCCGGCCGCGCAGGGCGATGAGGACATGCTGGCGCAGACACGGCGGCTGATCGAGGAGGTACTGCCAAGCGTTGCGGTGCGATGGCCGCGGCCGGTGAAGACCGCGGCTTGAGACCTCATTACGCGAGCCCGTCTTCTGTCATTGCGAGGCATCGCAATGACCGTGTGATCGAATGAAGCAACGCGCCGACCAGCTTCTGGTCGATCGGGGATTGGCGGAGTCGCGGACCCGTGCCCAGGCGCTGATCCTGGCGGGGAAGGTGTTCGCGGGCGAGCGCCGCATCGACAAGGCGGGTTCGACGCTGGCGGACGATGCGCCGCTGGAAGTGCGTGGGCAGGATCACCCTTGGGTCTCGCGTGGCGGCTTGAAGCTGGAGCATGCGTTGCGGCATTTCGAGCTGTCGCCGGCGGGACGGGTCTGCCTGGATATCGGGGCCTCAACGGGAGGTTTCACCGATGTGCTGCTGGCGCACGGCGCGGCGAAGGTGCACGCGGTCGATGTCGGGCACGGGCAATTGGCGTGGAAGCTGCGGTCCGACCCTCGCGTCGTGGTGCACGAGAAGACGAATGCGCGCTACCTGACAGCGGTCGCGATCAGCGATCCGATCGAGGCGCTGGTGTGCGACGCGAGCTTCATCGGGTTGGCGACGTTGCTGCCGGCGGCGCTCGGGCTGTGCGTTCCCGGGGCGTGGGCGGTGGCGCTGATCAAACCGCAATTCGAGGCCGGACCGGAATTGGTCGGGCGCAAGGGCGTGGTGCGCGATCCGGCGGTGCATCAGGCGGTGTGCGAGCGGGTGCGCGACTGGTGGGCAGCGCTGGCGGGCTGGACGGTGCTGGGCGTCGTGGAGAGCCCGATCACCGGACCGGAGGGGAATAAGGAGTTTCTGATCGGGGCGAAATACACCTCTCCCGCGGGAGCGGGAGAGGTCGAAGACGCGTAGCGGCGAGGGTGAGGGTGATCGGGTCGGTACGCAGCATCTCTTTGCACCGTGCCGACCCGATCACCCTCACCCTCGCCGCTTCGCGTCTCGACCTCTCCCGCTCCCGCGGGAGAGGTTAAGCGCGTGCGTGCGAGGTGTACGCTAGGCGTAAATCCGCCGCGTCACCTCCGGGCGCTGCCATTGTTCCGACAGTACGCCCTGCTTGGCGCCGTATTTCTCCGACGACCCGCCACCATCGCGGCCGTCCCGTAGCTCGCGCACCCGATCCAGGCTGACATCGACCACGCCGGTGCCGGCGACCGTGCTTTCGTAGACGATCTCCTCCGGTGCGGCGATGATGGCCAGGCCGCGGTCGTCCGATGCCACCATGTTCTGCGTGGACACCACCAACGCGAGGTTCTCGATCGCCCGCGCCCACAGCAGCGCCCGCCAGGTGTCCCAGAGCTTGCGCTTGTTCAGGCCGGCCGGAAGGAACAACAGCTCCGCACCACGCAGCGCCAATGCGCGCGACACCTCCGGCACGTAGACCTCGCTGCACATGGCCAGGCCGACCTTGCCGTGCACCGTGTCGAACACGGGGTAGTCTTCGCCGGGCACATACTGAAACTCCCAGTATTTGCCGCCGGTATACAGCCATGGTCCGTTGGGAAAGGTCCGGCGGTAACGCGCCGGCTCGCGGCCGTCCGGATAGGCCATGACGACCAGGTTGAACGCGGTTGCGGCCTGGGCGCTGATCGGTTCGATGGTGCCGAACACCGCATGCACGCCGTGCTTCGCGGCGGCTTCGGCCAGCCGGCCGGTGGGATCGAACTCGGCCGGCATACGCCATGGCCCGGGATAGGTCTCCGGAAAACACACGAAATCCGCGCCGTCGCCGGCGCAGCGTTCGATGCTGCGGACGGCGTCGGCAACGTTCGCCTCGTCGCCCGGAGGTGCGTGGGTCCGCGGCTGCACCACGGCGATCCGAAAGCTCATTGTTTCCTCCCCTCGGGATTTCGGCCTGCCCGGCGGCTATTCCATGGTCAGCGGCGCGCCGTTCAGGTCCTCGGCCCGCTCGATCTTGATGAGCACCGCGAACCCCTTCTTGTCCGGGTCGCGGTCCTTCTCCGGCTGCACCAGCCGGCGCCAGACCTCCTCGTAAGCTGGGCCCGATTTGCGGATTGCCGCGGTGCCATAGAAACGCGCGATGCCACCCCCCGGCAGGACGCCATCGGCACGCAGTTGCGGCTTGCGGAAATACACCGTCACCTTGCTGCCGTCGTGCAGATTGCCGGTGGTGGAGCCCTTGCCGCGCTCCCACAAGGCGAGGTGCTCGTCGTCGTAGACCATGGTGCTGCCGCGCGGCGTGATCTGCGCGAAACCGTCCGGCAGCACGGTGCCGACCAGGCAGACATGCTCTGGAAATGCCGTGTTGATATGCGGCTGCAGGGTCCTGGGAATGGTCGCCACGGCTTTATCCTCCAAAAAATGCCTGTTTGCCGATCATAGACGCGGAAATTTCCCCCACAAGCCGACGCGACGTGGTTAGCATACAGGCATGAACAATTATGATTTCATTGTGATCGGCAGCGGCCCGGCGGGGCGACGGGCCGCGATCCAGGCCGCCAAGCTCGGCCGCTCGGTGCTGGTGGTGGACAAGGGGCGCCGGGTGGGCGGGGTTTCGGTGCACACCGGCACCATCCCGTCCAAGACCCTGCGCGAGACCGTGCTGAACCTGACAGGCTGGCGCGAACGCGGCTTCTACGGTCGCGCGTACCGGGTGAAAAAGGACATCGAGGCCAAGGACCTGATGGCCCGCCTGCACATGACCCTCGACCACGAGGTAGACGTGCTGGAGCACCAGTTCGCCCGCAACGCGGTGACCACGCTGCGCGGCATGGCGAAGTTCGTCGATACGCACCGCATCGAGGTCACCCTCGACACTGGCGACGTCCGCGTGATTGGCGGCGAGCGCTTCCTGCTCTCGGTCGGCACGCGGCCCTATCGCCCCGCCGATGTGCCGTTCAACGGCCACAGCGTAGTGGACAGCGACGAGATCGTCGAGATTCCCCGGCTGCCGCGCAGCCTGACCGTGGTGGGCGGCGGCGTGATCGGCGTCGAATACGCCACCATTTTCAGTGCGCTCGACGTCACCGTCGCCCTGGTAGAGGCGAGGCCCGGAATCCTCGAGTTCATCGACGATGAATTGATCGAGGATTTCACCCACCAGTTGCGCGACCGGGGCATGGCCTTGCGCTTCGGTTGCAAGGTCGCGCGGATCGAATTCGAGAACGACTGGCCCGTCACCGTCCTGGAAAACGGCCGCCGTATCCGGTCCGAGATGCTGCTATACGCCGCCGGCAGAGTTGGTGCCACTGACGCTCTGAACCTCGATGTGTGCGGCCTGTCGGCAGATAACCGCGGACGGCTCAAGGTGGACCCGGTGACGTTCCAGACCGAGGTGCCGCACATCTACGCGGCCGGTGACGCGATCGGCTTCCCTAGCCTGGCGTCGACATCGATGGAGCAAGGAAGGATCGCGGCCTGCCACGCGTTCCATATGCCGATGCCGCCGGCGCCGGAGTTCTTTCCGTACGGCATCTACTCGGTGCCGGAGATTTCCACTGTCGGGTTGAGCGAGCAGGAGGTTCGCAAGCGCAACATCTCTTATGAGTGCGGGGTCGCGCGGTTCCGTGAAACGTCGCGCGGGCACATCATGGGGCTGAATGCGGGGTTGCTGAAAATGCTGTTCGCGCTGGACACGCGGCGCTTGCTTGGCGTGCATATTGTGGGCGAGGGGGCGACGGAGTTGGTGCATATCGGCCAGGCGGTGTTGAACCTGCAAGGTACGCTGGATTATTTCATCGAGAATACGTTCAACTATCCGACGTTGGCGGAGGCGTACAAGATCGCCGCGCTGGATGCCTGGAACCGCATGACGCATGCGTAGAGCATGGTAAACCTGCTATGCTGCCTCCCCGTCATGCCGACGAAGGTCGGCATCCACGTCTTGTCTTTGTGGACGTGGCATAGTCGTGGATGCCGACCTTCGTCGGCATGACGGGGGGCGGTGTCACCAAACGTCCTGATCGCCCTGCCGTTGACAAGCCATCGCGAGGATACCGATGCAGATCGAGTCAAAGGACTACCGGGTTCGCGAGGGCGATGAGGTCAACCTCAAGAAATGGCCCACGCTGGTCGATCCCGTGTACAAATCGAAACAGCACTACCATGAAATTCTCCAGGACCACATTGCCCAGTTAAGCGAGCAACAGCAATTGCTGTATGCCTCCGCGCAGTGCGCCGTGCTGCTGATTTTCCAGGCGATGGATGCGGCGGGAAAAGATGGTGCCATCAGGCATGTGATGTCCGGGGTGAACCCGCAAGGGTGCCAGGTTTTCAGCTTCAAGCATCCGAGTCCGACCGAATTGCAGCACGATTTTCTCTGGCGCACGACGCGCGATCTGCCAGAGCGCGGGCGGATCGGTATCTTCAACCGGTCCTACTACGAGGAGGTGTTGGTTGTCCGTGTCCACCCGGAGCTTTTGCGTAGCGAGGGTGTTCCCGACGCGCCACACGACAAGGTGGTCTGGCGGCACCGGTACCGCTCGATTGTGGATCTGGAGCGGCATCTGCACGACAACGGAACCCGTGTCGTGAAGTTCTATCTGCATCTTTCGAAGGAGGAGCAGCGGAAGAGGTTTCTGGAACGCATCGATGAGCCGGAGAAGAATTGGAAGTTCAGCATGGCGGACATCGAGGAGCGGAAGTTCTGGAAGGATTATATGAAGGCATACGAGGCGTGCCTGGGCGCGACGAGCACAAGCCATGCGCCGTGGTATATCGTGCCTGCTGACGACAAGGAGAATGCGCGGTTGATTGTGTCGCAGATCGTGCTCGACACGTTCGAGGAGCTTAAGATGTCCTATCCGGTCACCAGCGACGAGCGGCGGCGAGAATTGCTGGCGATCCGCAAGCAGCTTACGAAGTGACGGGGCGTTCGCCTTAACCGTAACGGGTCTACGGCGCGCCGCGCGTATCGGACTGCGCAGGTGCCCAACGTCTCACGCCGGCCGACCGATCGTCATGGCTGGTTGCCATGCGCATCTGGATAAGCGGCTGGCAGGGGGTAAATTGGTGCCATGGCCGGCCCCCCACGTTTTTCCCTAGTACACCTCGCTGAAATTGGCGACTCGGTTCCCCGCTGGGGCGAGTCCGAAAATTTAACACACTGCCGAAATCGGCGCCCCGGCCGTGGCGGGGGGAGTCAGGAATGTCATCGCTCGGGGCGTGTCGCGAGTTGCGGCTCTTACCCTTCGCCGGTCCTCAATTGGATCGTGGCCCTGGCGCACCGCAGCCCGGCACTGGCGAGCAGCCTCGCGCGCATCGGCAAGAGCTACGTCAGGAAAGGGCCCCAAGCCCATCTGGCGTTGCTTGCCGCCATAGGTGTAGCGGAACAGCCAGGATCGACGTTGGGCATCGCGGACCTGCAACCACAGCCCCGCGCCGTCGCCGTAACGGCCCGGCTTCGGTTTCTGGCTTTTCGCGCCAAATAGGGTCCAGTATCCCCATAACATCACCCGTCGCAATTGCTGCGACGGTTGTCCGGCCGATCTGCACGCAGGCCAAATCCAACGTGGCGCGCCACTGATATCGATGCTTCTCGTTGCGCCAGGCAAATTCATGCGCGGCGAGGTAGCGGTCGGCAACTTGGCCACCCACGCTATCTCAGCAGCACGCTATCTCAGCAGGAACCGAACCAATTTTCGCCCGTCTGCTCCCCACAGCCGCCATGATGGTAAGCCTCTCGGCGGCAGTGATGGCGGCGGATGGCCCCATGACTGACGCAACCCCATGCCCTCCTACCGATGAGTATTTCAGCCCGTCATTCCCAGCGAGGGTAGCCCCGCTGCTTCGTGCCGAACACGTCAAGGAAGCGGATGCAGACGACGCCATGGGTAGCGCTGAGGCGTATTGTCTCGACAAGCACAGTCGTACGTTCCGGGATGCCCTGCACGGCGCGTTGCACGATCCGGAATACATCACCCCGAAGCTAGCGTCAGAACCCAAGAAGAATGACCCCAGGTCCGATATGCTGATGACCAGCAACGCGTCACTGGCCAGCGGCATCTGGTTCGCAGCGGTAGCCGAAACTTGCGGTCTTCGGTCTGCTCAATGGGCGGAACAGGTCAAGATGGCTATGCTGCTTCAACTCGGTGTTGTGGCCGATCGCCTCTACCCCAAGATGCACGACAGCGACGCAGAATACACCCTGCATGCCAACGCGTTGCAGCGGGCGTGGGACGCTCAGGACGCCATGGAGGCCAAGGGAAAGGGCGCTAGCCCAGCGGATTGCAAGGTGGTGCTGGATAGCCTGGACGAGTTCAAGCTGCTGGACGGGTTCGGCAACGCGAAGTAGGCAGCGCCCCCGAGCGGCACCGCGCTGACGTCCTCAGACCGATTGGTGCGGCACCTGGGGCGCCGCGGCGCCATGGTGATGCAGCCGCCTTCAGCCGCGATGCCCACAATCGCTGGCGCAGACTGCTGAGCATTGCAGAACCAAGCCAAGGCTGGTTACCCTTATCGACATGCCAGATAGACCCTCTCTACTAGACAACCTGATCCGTGAGGCAAACAGAACTGCCGCCCGCAAGCCGGACTCGTTGGATTTGCTGGCGCAGATGATCCAACTTGCCCTGAAGGACGGTGCCGACCCGTACCTGGTGGCGGGCTTGCTGATGGAGGGGGCCCTTTCTGCACTGGTCGGCTACATCCCCCCCGGAACGGCAACCGGAAGCCGTTGTGAGCTTGTTGGAGCTGTTTTCGGAGAGATTGAAAGCCAACGGACTATGACCGCGCAGTTGCGCAGCCGTCCAGGCACCGTGGTGCCGAGCGTCCGCCACTCGAACGCCGAGCGGAGCCACCTGACCCGGCACCACCATGTTCGGCCAGATCGGCGCTTCCCGCGCAATCGATAGGCGCACGATTCCTGCGGCACCCCATTCTTTCCCGCATTGAAATAAACACCGGCGAAGCGCACCCGGGCAGGTGTCATTCCCCAGGCGTTACACTGCGCACGCGACTCGCCGGCCCCACGCCAGCCGCGAGGCCCGAGTGCTCCAGCGCCTCCAGGCTCCTGCCCGCGGTCTTTGGCCCGCAGAATGCGACCCCCACCGCCAGCACGATGTACAGCACACCCACCCCGGTCACGATAATGAACGGATCGAGGCCGGAGCGCAGCACCCACGCCACGCCGAACGGACTGATCGCCGAGGCCACTCGGCCGATCAGCACCGCGGTTCCCATGCCGCGCAAACGGATGCCGGTCGGGAGGATCTCCGGCACATAGGTCGCAAAACCGACCGACGAAATATAAAATATGGCGCTGACCAAAATCAGTCCGGTCAGCATCAGTCCGTACTGCGACGTTTGCATCGCATAGGTAATGCCGGCGATCGCGCCGATCATCGCGGCCCCGGCCAAACTCCAGCGGCGTTCGAAGCGATCCGCGATGGCGATCCCGATCAACGGTCCCAGGAAGCCGCCGGCGAAGCTCACCGCGGTGAAGCTGAACGTCTTCAGGAAGCCCAGGCCCTTCGCCACCAGGATCGACGGCAGCCAGCTAACCAGCACGAAGATCGCCACCAGGTGGCAGACATTGAACAGCACGGCGAGCAGGAAACGGCCGCGCACGCCGGGTTCGAGCAAGGTGGCCCAACCGAGGTCGCGGCGCGGCTCCGGCGTGGCGACAGCAGGCGGCAAGGGCTGGCCGGAGCGGCGAACGATGTCCGCCTCGATGGGTGCCAGCACCGCGTCCGCTTCCGCTTCGCGTCCGACCGAGACGAGCCAGCGCGGCGATTCCGGCAACAGGCGCTGGCCGGCGAACACCAGCACCGCGGGTACTACCGAGAACAGGAACATCAGCCGCCAGCCGAGATCGGGCACCAGATGCGGCACGAAGATCCACGCCAGCAGCGCGCCGATCGGCAGGCCGCCATTGACCAGGAACGACACCGCCGACTGGAACCGGCCGCGGTGCAGCTTTGGCGTCAATTCGTTCATGTAGGCGTAGCCGGTGACCGTCTGCAGGCCGAGTGCGAACAGGGTAACGATGCGGCACGCCAGCAGCATCTCGTAATTCACCGCGAGGCCGCAGCCCAGGCTGCCGAGCGCGTAGAGCAGGGCGTTCAGCTTGAACAGGACGCGGCGTCCCAGCCAGTCGCCCAGGACGCCGGCGACGATCGAGCCGAGCGCGGCGGCAAACAGCGGCAGAGAGATGAACAATGGCGTGCGGTCCGGTCCGAGCCAGTGCAGACTGACCAGTGGCGGAATGACGAAGCCGGCGACGGTCAGATCGTAGCCGTCGAAGAACATTCCGAGGCCGATGACGGCAAAGGCGAGGTAGTGGAAACGGCACAGTGGCAATCGTTCCAGGCGTCCGGCGATGTTCATGCGGCCTCCGCTTGCGCGGCCTCCCTGGCTGTGGCGATCAGACGTTCCATGCGCGGCACGAGGTCCATGGCGATGAACTCGCCATCGACATAAGCGACGGCCTCGCCACGCTGCGCTGCCTCATGATAGCCGCGGACGAAACGTTCGGCGCGGGCGAGTTCGGAGGCGTCGGGGGTGAACACGGCGTTCACCGTGGCGATTTGGTCGGGGTGGAAGACGACCTTGCCGGAAAACCCGAGTTCCCTCGCGATCTCCGCATCGGCACGCGTGCCGGCGAGGTCCTTCAGCCCCATGAAGGGCGCGTCGATCGCCTGCGCGCCGACCGCGCCCGCCGCGGCGGCGATGACCGCACGCGGCATGGCGAGCCCCGCCGCGCTCATCGCTCCGCCGGTTTGCAAGGTGTAGTCGCCCGGCCCGAAGAACAGGCCGACGATGCGCGGTGACGCGTCGGCGATCGGCAAGGCGTTCAGCACGCCGCGCGGCGTTTCCAGCGACAGGATGATCGACACGCCGGCCGCCAGTTTCTGGTCCAGCAACCGCACCGCATCGGGGCTTTCCACCTTCGGCACTAACACCGTATCGATAAGGTCCCACGGCAGCGCTTGCAGGTCGCGCCCGAACTCCTCACTGCCGACGGCGTTCAGACGCACGATACGTTCGCGGCGGCCGAAGCCGCCGGAGCGCAGCACGGCGGTGGCGCAGTCGCGAGCCTCCGGCTTGCGCGCCGGCGGAACGCCGTCCTCCAGGTCGAAGATTACCGAATCGGCAGCCTGGGTCAGCGCCTTTTCCAGGCGTTCGCGACGGTGCGACGGCGTGATCAGCAATGATCGGCGCAGGCGCCAGGGGTTCGGATGGATCATGCGCGTTGCCTCTGCCTGGTGCGCGGTCGCGCGACCTGCGGCGCCACGGCGGTTTGTTTGGGGTGGGACGACGCGATTGCCGGTGGTGGCGGCGGCGTCAACGCTGTCGGCAGATCGCTCAGCAAGGTGGAAAACTCGGCCGGAGGCTGCATGCCCAGACGCCGCATGCCGCTGCGCAGGATCACCGAACGGAACGTCGCGTCGGCCGCGTCCGGATCGCCGGAGCGCAACACATCGATCAGGTCCTCATGGTTGCCCAGCACATCATCGGCCTGCAATTCGAACGCCTGATGCTGATGCAGGAACAGCCGGATCAAATTGCCGAGCGATTGCCAGGAGCGTAGCAGGAACTCGTTGTCGGCGGCGCGGCAAACCATCTCGTGGAACAGCCAGTCCTGGTCACGCCATTCGCTGATGCGCCCGGCTTCGGCGAGGTCGCGTATGCGCCGGTGCTGCGCTTCCAGCACGCGCAGCATTTCGGGGTCGCGCCGTGCCGCCACCAGGCGCGCGGCAAGACCCTCCAGCACTGCGCGCACCGTCACCATCCGCCACGCCTGCGCCTGGTCGATCTGCGTGACATAGGTGCCGTGGCTGCGCCGGCTTTCCACCAGGTGATCGGCCTCCAGTGCCTTCAACGCCTCGCGCAGCGAGCCGCGGCTGACGCCGAGCTTGCCGGCCAGCGTGGCCTCGACGATGCGCTCACCCGGCCGCAGCGTGCCGTTGCGCATCGCCTCGACGACGCGCTCGGCCACCATCTCCGGCAGCGAGCGCTGCGGGGCGATCGCCCAGCTGTCGTTGGCATCCGCCGGCATGGTCAGATCACCGAATTTTCGCGCAACGCCGCCATCTCCGCCGCCGATAGGCCGAGCATGTCGTGGAAGACTTCCTGGTTGTGCGATTCCGGCGCCGGGCCGAGCCACTTCACGCGGCCCGGCGTGTCGGTCAGGCGCGGCACGACGTTGGAGATGGCGATCTCGCCGACCCGGTCGTCGGTAATGCGCACGATGTTTTCGCGTGCCTTGTATTGTGGATCTTCGAAGATCTCGTCGATCGAATAGACCGGGCCGCAGGGCACCTGCGATGCCTCGCACATGCGCAGCAACTCGGCGCGATCGTAGCGCGAGGTCCAGGCGCCGACATAGGCGTCGACCGCCGCACGGTCGGCTTCACGCTGGCGGACGAAGGCCCACTTGTCCTCGGCGGCGAGTTCCGGCGCTTCCATCGCCACCGCCAGGCGGGCGAAGATCTTGTCACTGGTGCAGGCGATGGCAATCCAGCGGCCGTCCTTGGTGGGGTAATGGCTATGCGGCACCACGTTCACCGTGCCGGGTCCCATGCGCTGGCGGACAAAACCGTTCAGCGCGTAGGACGGGGCGAGTTCGTCGAGGATGCGGAAGACCGGTTCATAGAGGCCGATATCGACCACCTGGCCGCGGCCGGTCTTCTGCAGCGCCTGCATCGCCAGCAGGGCGCCAAACGCGCCGTACAGTCCGGCCAGGTAGTCGGGGATGGTGGCGGAGCCGGGCGTCACCGGCGGCCGGTCGGGATAGCCGGCGAGGAACGACAGCCCGCCGAACGCATTGCCGATGCGGCCGAAGCCGGGGCGGTCGCGATACGGACCGGTTTGGCCATAGCCGGAGATGCGCACCATGATCAGCCGCGGGTTGATCTCGCTGAGCACGTCCCAGCCGAGGCCCCATTTTTCCAATGTGCCGGGCTGGAAGTTCTCGACGAAGATGTCGGCGGTGGCGATCAGCCGCTTCAGCAATGCGGCGCCTTCCGGCTTGCGCAGGTCGAGCGTCGCGGTCTTCTTGTTGCGGCATTCCGACAGCCAGGGCAGCGAGTCACCGCACTCGGTGATGGTGCCGAATTTGCGCAGCGCATCACCGACGCGCGGCAATTCCAGCTTGATCACCTCGGCGCCGAACTCGGCAAGCTGGGTGGAGCAGAATGGGCCGGCGAGGAAGCTGGACACGTCGATGACGCGGCAGCCGTCGAGGGGCATGATTTCGGGCTCGGTCATCGGGTGGACTCCGTTGCGGCGATTTCTTCTGCCTGCGCGACGATGCGGCGCGCGGCGTGGACGATGGGATAGTCGATGAAGCGGCCTTCGAGCTGGATCGATGCCAGGCCCTTCGCCTCGGCCTCGGCGAAGGCGGCGATGACGCGACGGGCCTGGGCGACCGCCTTGGCATCCGGCCCGAAGATCGCGTTGGCGGGTGCGATCTGGTCGGGATGGATGCACATCTTGCCCTGGAACCCGAGGCCGCGAACCCGCGCGGCGGACTGAGCGAACCCGTCGGCGTCCTGCAGATCGACCCACACGGTGTCGAGCGGCGCTTCCAGGCCCGCGGCACGCGAGGCGGCGACGAAGCCGCTGCGATAGGGCAGCAGTTCGAGTTCGTCGCGCGTCCAGGTGATCGACAGGTCGAGCGTGAAGTCGCCGGCCCCGAAGGCCAGCCGCCGCACGCGAGTGCCGGCGCGGGCGATGGTTTCAAGCTGGGTGAATCCGGCCGCGGTCTCGACGATCGGGATCAGGTCGAGGCTGCGCGGCTTCAGGCCGTTCTGGCGTTCCAGCGCGCCGATCAGCCAGTCGGCGGCCTTGATCTCGTCGGCGCTTTCCAGCTTCGGCAACACGATGCCGTCGATGCCCGGCACCGTCATGGCGACCAGGTCGGCATAGCCCCACTCGGTGCTCATGGCGTTGACACGGACATAGAGGCGGCCGCGGCGGGGGCGTTCCGCGATGTTCAGCACAGCCTGGCGGGCGGCGGGCTTTTCCGCGTTGGCCACAGCGTCTTCCAGGTCGAGGATGACGGCGTCGGCGGCCAGGGAGAGCGCCTTTTCGCTGCGGCGGGGGTGGTTGCCGGGGGCGAACAGGTAGGTGCGGTGGAGGCTCATGCGCGACACGCGGCGGGGTGTGCCGGCGTGGATTCGCGAGCGTGGCCGGGCGGCTGTTGGTGCATCGTGCAGACCTTTCGGGCGCCTGTGTCGGCCGTCGGTAGCCGACTGATGATTGTCGACAATCGACTATTTCAGGCGACTTGTCAACCCACTGCCCGGGGTTTTTTTCTGCGGGTGGCGTGCGTGGTCTCGCAGCAGCCCGCCGAACGGTCGAGTCTCGACCGCTTCGCACGAATCACCCCAACCGTCATGGCCGAGCCAAACCGTCGTCGCCGAGCTCGGCCATGACGGCGGGGACGGTTCGTGTCGTATATCAAACGATTTGCGAGTTGGTTGACGCGGCTTTTCTCCAAAGCCAGGTGTCGGCAGCGCAGCGAGCCGCGGCGCGACCTGGCATAGAGTGGTCCGGCGTGACCCTCGTCCAGTCGGACGATGCGTGCGTTTATCGCCCACTCCGAAGGACGAAAATCACGCAATTGGGGCAACGCGCGCGGTCGCGGCGTTGCACGTCAGCCAATTATTCGATCTGCTCCGTGGTCTCGATGGCGCCAGCCTCAGGCCGTCTTGGACCTGAGCTCGTCGAGTTGCATCCGAGCGCCGGCGATCATGCACGACAGATCGGACGTCAGCATCACCATGTCGAAGCCGCGCTTCACCGCGCCGGCCGCGAACGCCGCGCTGGCACAGTGCATGACGCACTTGATGCCGTGCTTATGCGCCGTCTCACGGATCTTATCGCAGGTGGAAAGATGCAGCGGGTCGGGGTTATCGCCGCGCGGGACCAGACCCAATGCGAAGGACAGGTCGGCTGGCCCGATGTAGACGGCGTCAAGGCCGGGCGTGGCGCAGATGGCATCGACGTTAGCGATGCCTTCCTTTGTCTCGATCATGGCCATGATGACGATCTCGTCATTGGCGTTGGCGACGTAGTCGGCGCCGCCGTAGTGTATGGCGCGCACGGGCCCATTCGAGCGCATGCCGACGGGTGGATAGCGGCACGCGGCCACGGCCATCGCCGCTTCCGCGGCGGTATTCACCAGCGGCACGATGATGCCATACGCGCCAAGGTCCAGAGCTTTCATGATGGCCGCCGGCTCATTCCACGCCACCCGCACGACCGGGACCGTGTCGGTCTGCGAGATCGCCTGCAACATCGGCCCAACGTCTTTCATCTCAGAGGTTCCGTGCTGAAGGTCAACGCACAAGGCATCGAAGCCCTGCCGCGCCATGACCTCGGCGGTGAATCCATGCGACACGGAGAGCCAACCCAGAGTCACGCATTGACCGGCGCGCCACATCTGCTTGATCTTGTTCGGTCGCATCGTCCCACCTCTGGTGTTGTTCATTGATACCACGCATGGATTACGCTCTATAAAACTCGAACGCGCCGCCTGAGGCAAGGGCCGCGCCGAGCCGGCCATGCGCAGGTGGTGCTGGTGTTCCGACTCTGACGGGTTGATGCCGCGTCCAATCCCGTCATTGCGACACCGGGCACGAAATCTCAGGGTCGCACCGCTAATATCCCGTCGTGATGTCGACTTCCTGCAAAAGCCGCCCGCCGGCCTGGATGCTTCGGATATTCGCCGCGATCTCCGTCACGATCTGAGCAACAGTCGGCCGCCGAGCGACGTGTGGCATCACCGTGACTTTGGGGTGCAGCCAAAGCGGGCTCGTTGGCGGCAGGGGCTCAGGCCACAGCGCGTCTAACGCGGCGTATGATAACTGGCCCGAGTCGAGCGCGTCGATCAGATCCTCATCCACCACATGCTTGCCGCGCCCGACATTCACCAGCATCGCTCCGCGTGGCATCATGGCAAAGGTGCGCGCGCAGAATATGCCCTCGGTTTCCCTCGTCAGCGGCAACAGGCATACGGCGATGTCGGTCTGCTGAAGAAATTGCTCCAGTTGGCTGGGGCCATGAAAGATCGGAACGTCACCCTCCGCCCGCGGGTTTCGCACCCAGGCCGAGACGTTGAACCCGAGCGACTGCAACACCAGTGCCGGCGCTTTCGCCATCATGCCGAAGCCGAGGAAGCCGACCCGCCTTTGCTCGGGCCGCACGATCGCCGTGCGGCGCCACTCCCGCCTGGCCTGCGCAGCCTGATACCCGGGCATGTCACGATGCAAACGAAGCACGTGCATGACGACGTATTCCGTCATCATCGGATCGCCGCCTGGCGGTTCGACCTTGCATAGCGGGGCTTTCGGCAGCTTTGGATGGTTGATGAAGGACTCCACCCCGGCCGAGCGGCTGAACATGGCTTTCAAATTCGGAAAAGTGGGAAGCGAATCGAAATCGGGATGCATGAACGCGAGATAATCGATATCCGCCAGCTTTCCCGCTTCAGGCCAAACGCGGATTTCCAGACCGGGAAGCTGTTCCCCGAACGTGTCGCGCCATGCCTTGGCGTTGCCGATATGTTTGTCGAGATCGACGATGAGCAACGCCATAACCGTCCCCCTACGTGCTTCAGTCATCGTTGTAGCCGGACTCCGCTCATTTTCCCACACACCGGCTTTCCCTGCTAAAGTGGCATCCCCATCCGCGCTACAGCGCGGCGCCGGACGGCCGGGACACAAGCGGGAAAGAAGTCACGCACTTCAACGTCCGACCGGGCCACGGCATCATCCTCGGCCCGGTATCGCACTCCGACGATCCGTCCCGGCCGCACCCGCGGCAGGGCGCCGCATTATGGGCGCGCCGGAATGCGAACGGCGCAGACGATTGTTTTGGCGCTCGCGCCGAAGTCCGGTAATTTGGGTGCGACCGATTTTTTCCTGAAGGCGATCCAATGCCTGGCATGAACGAGCAAGCCGCCCGAGAAGCGATCTGCCGCCTCGGCGCAAGCATGTTCACACGCGGCCTGACCTTTGGCAGTTCCGGCAATATCAGCGTCAGGCTCGACGATGGCTGGCTGATGACCCCGACCAATGTCGGCATGGGCGAATTGGATCCGGCATCGCTCGCCCGGCTGGACTCCGCGGGACGGCATGTGTCCGGGGACGCGCCGACCAAGGAGGAATTCCTGCATCGGGTGATGTACGCGGGACGGTCCGACACCGGCGCGGTCGTGCACCTGCATTCGACATATTCGGTGGCTGTGTCCTGCCTGGCGGATGTCGATCCGGAAGATGCGATCCCGCCAATCACCGCCTATTACGTCATGCGCGTCGGTCGCCTTCCACTGGTGCCCTACTTCCCGCCCGGCGACACGCGGCTGGCCGAGGCCGTGCGTCCGCTGGTCGGTAAGCACCATGCTGTTCTGCTGGCCAATCATGGGCCCGTTGTCGCAGGAACGTCCCTCTCCGCTGCGGCCGGCGCGATCGAGGAGCTCGAGGAAACCGCCCGGCTCTATCTCATGTTGCACGGCCGCGCCGTGCGAACCTTGACCGCGCAGCAAGTCGACGAGCTCCGCGCGAAGTTTGGATGAGTGGCGATCATAAGGCGCGGTGGTGTGCCGCAACTCACCCGTCGCCCACGGCCCCTTCCGACTCCGCCCGCAGCCGGCTCGGCAGCAGTTCCCCCTGCTCCTCCAATACCGGGTACGCCGCTGCCACCAGGTGGCTGTTCACCCGCTTCAGCTCGCGCAGCAGTTCAAGATTCAGCGCATTCGCCTCCACACCCGCCGTCCCGCGCAGCCGCGCGAAATGGGCCGTCGTGGCCGCGATCTCCAGCTCCCGCAGCGCTTCCTTCTCCGCCACCAGACGGCGAGCGGCGCGCGCGTCCTCGGTCATGAACACCGCGGCGGCGGCGCGCACCGTGCCTGCGAGCCGCCGCAGCACCTTGCCCGCCTCGGCTTGCTCGGCCGCCGACAGCGGCATGCCACGCTTCAGGCGCTTCGCCGCGTAGCCCATCACGGCGCGGTCCACGACGTCGCCCGCCAACTCCAGGTTGGTGGTGAAGGCCAGCACCTGCGACAGTCGCCGATCGTCCGCCTCGCTCAGCGCTTCCACGTCGAGCGATGTCAGATACGTCCGAATCGCGCTGTTCAGCTTCTCCAGCACCTTGACCAGCCGGCGCACCTCGGCGATGCGGCGGCGATCGGTGCCGGTCATGGCGTCGGCCGCGCCGTTCAGCATAGCTTCCAGCGCGTCGGCCATGCGCAGCGCCTCGCGCCCCGCCGCGGCCAGCGCCACCGGCGGCAACTCCAGCGCCGTCTGGTCCAGGTAGCGCGGCTGCCCGGGATCGTCCGGTTCAACTCGCGCCGGCAGCAGCCGCCGCAACAGCGCTGCCCACGGACCCAGCAGCGGCAGGAAGACCACGGCCAGCACCAGGTTGAACGCGGTATGGAAATCCGCCACCTCGCGCACCGGATCGGGGTCGAAGGCGACCCATAGCGGCGCCAGTCGAGGCAGCAGCGCCAGCGCCACGACGACGCCCAGCAGCCGGTTCAGCAGGTTGCCGATCGGCAGGCGCCGCGCGACGGGATCGTCGCCGGCCACACCCTCCAGCACCGGATTGATCGCGGACCCCAGGTTGGCGCCCAGCACCAAGGCGAAGGCGGCTTCCGGCGGCACCGCGCCCTTGGCGGCGAACGACGCCACCAGCAGCACAACGGCGACCGAGGAGTGCGCCGCCCAGGTCAACCCGGCGGCCAGCAGCACGTCCAGCGCCGGCTGGGTCGCCACCGCACCCAGGATCATGCGCAGGCTGGGCGCATCCTCGTAGGGCGTCACCAGCAACAGCAATCGGGCCAGCGCCATCAGCATCAGCCCCAGGCCGATCGCGACGCGGCCGAGGTCGCGCGTGCGCGTCGATCCGGCGCGGCGGAACAGCAGCACGCCGAGCAGGATGAGGGCGGGAGCGATGCCGGAGACATCGAAGGAAAACACCTGCACGATCAGCGTGGTGCCGACATTGGCGCCGAGCATCACCGCCAGCGCCGGCTGCAACGCCACTGCGCCGCCGGCAGCGAAGCCCGCGACCATCAGGCCTGTGGCGGTGCTGCTTTGCAGGATTGCGGTCACGCCCAGTCCGGCGGCGAAGGCCGCCAGCCGGTTGTTCAGGGCGGTCCCCAGCCAGCGCCGCAACTCCGGCCCGAAGGCGCGCTGGATGCCGGTCTGCACCATGTGCACACCCCACAGCAGCAGCGCAACGGAGCCCGCCAGGTCGAGCAATGTCCAGGTCATGACACGCTAATCAGTGGGACGGCGGCGACGCTGGGTCAATCTATGCTCCCCCCATGTCCGGTGAAATGCCGCCGAGGAAACTGTTCACGCTGGCAGTGCTGGCCGCGGCGGCCTGGGCCACCGTGGCGTGGCGTGGCGGCGGCAGCGGAGCCGGCGGCGGCGGCGCGCCCGGCCCGCGGCCCGCCAGCAGATCGGCCGCCTGGCTCAGCGCCATCTGCATGGCGTTGGGGGTGGCCGCGGCATGCGCCTGCACCTGCGCTGGCGTGGGCGGGACAGCGGCGGCGGTCACCGTCACCGGACCGTCATTGGTCGGCAGCGCCAGGCTCAGTGGCCCGAGCAAATCCGGCGCCTGCGCGTCGCGCGCCGTCAGCGGATCGCCGAGATCGAACAGCGTGCGCAACGTGGCAATGATCGAGGTGTGGTCGAACGGATAGGGCGGCCCCTGGTGCGGCAAGCCCTCCGGCGCCACCCTTACTTTGCTGCCCGGCGCGATGTAGGGCGAAATCAGCAGCGCGGGCACGCGCACGCCGTAGCGTTTGAAATTGAAGCCCTCCTGCGCGTTGCCGTCGGGCGCGATGGCGAGCGGCGGCGGCATGTGGTCGTAGCAGCCGCCATGCTCGTCATAGGTGACGACGAGCAGGGTCTGCTTCCAGCAGGTCGAGGCGCGCACGGCGTTGTAGACGTCGGCGATCAATTGCTCGCCATAGGCGACGTCGTGCGGCGGATGCTGATCGTTGGGCAGTGTCCGATCGAACAGGCTGGCGAAATAGCGCGGCTCGATAAAGCTGTAGTCACACAGCGCGCCGTTATCCGCATCCGCGAGGAACTGGTTGAAGCCACGGAAATTCGACGCTGCGTGCGGCCAGACATCGCCCAGCAGCAGGGATTGCGGAAAATCGTGGAAATAAACTTGCCAGCTTCGCTGCTTCGCCGTCATCCGCCCGAAGATGCTTTCCTCGCCGAACGGAATTGAAAAGTCCTGGTTGTTGACATAGCCGGCGCAAGTGGCGGCGTGGGTAAAGAAGCGGTTCGGCCAGGTCTGGCACGGCGCTGAGGCATACCATTGGTCGCAGACGCCGAACGCCTTGCCCAATGTCGTCATGACCGGCAGTTGGTCTGGCGTGAAATAGTGCATCACCGCGTTCGGCGAGCTGGGGCCGCCCTGCGCCATGTAGTTGGCGACGAAGCCGCTCATCGGCGGCGGTCCGTCCGACGGCGTGCCGTTGCCGCCGAACAATTGCTGATTCATGTCATCGGTCCAATTCGCCCGGATCGGGGTTCGGCATGCAGGCGATGTCGGTGTTCCAGGTGTCCGTGGACCAAGCCGGAACCGGCGCGCCGGCGTAGCTATTCTGGTGGCTGGGATCGATGCCCTGCCAGGTGCCGTCGGTCGGATACAGACTGCCCAGCATGCAATCGAAGGAGCGGTTCTCCAGCATCAGCACCACGACGTGCTTGATCCCCTCCCGTGCTCCCATCCGCGTGCTCCCCCTCGCCGCCGCGGCGATCAGCCCTGTTGCTCGGGATATTTGAAGCCGATATAGCCGGCGCTGCTGATGCCCATCAGCGCGAGCAACGTGTCGTCGAACGCCGGCATGGCCAGGTTGCGCCACACGCCGATGACGAACACCGCGCCTAGCACCCAGGTCCATAAGAACATCTGCACGCGATGCAGTGCCGAGCCGTTGAGATCGGTGGTCAGGTCGCGATACCAGCCCTCCGACGCGAACCGCCTCACCTTTTCGGAATAGGTTTCGAGCAATCGCTCGCGATCGAGGAGTTGGGTTCTCAGGTCGGCGACGTTGTCGGGCGGCGGTTTGGCGCCAATCGATTGCCGCAGCGTGATGATCTCCTGCCGCAAACGCAACACGTCGGCGTAGTTATTGAGGCCGAGCGCGCGCAACGCGGTGTTGGCGTCGTCCACGGGGGTGTTCTTCGCCATATCGACGGCTACGGCGAAGATGCCGGTCGTGCCGGACAGGCCCATGAGGATCAGCGCCTGCGTGCTCATCGTGTTGAAGTCCCACAGGATCACATACAGCACGATGAACGAGGCAAAGATCAGCGAGAACCAGAACGCCATCTGCCAACGGCCGAGACTGTAGGGTTGGCGCTGCGGGGCGAGCTGCGGCAGCAGGTTGTCCTTCAGCAGCGTGCTGTGCCGTGCGCCGCCCCAGACGATGCCCAGCATCACGACGATCGCCACGGCGGCGGCGATCAGCTGGGCGATCGACGAGATCGCCAGGTTGAAATGTGCCGCCGTGCCGGCGCCCGATATGATCGCGATCACCGGCCCGGTCGGTTCCGTCTTCGCGCCGAGGGCGACCGTGATGGGAATGGTCAGGGACGTCGCCGAGCCAAGCAATCCGGACCAGGCCGCCGCGTTGCTGCTGTTGCGCACCAGATGGAAGACCAGGGAATGCGTGGCGTCATCGTAGCTGGTATCGGTCAGGCCATCGATGAACCGGCCGTTCAGGTGCAGCACGAAGTTGGATGGATTGATCGCGCCGGTGGCGTCGAGCCGCACTGTCAGATAGCCGTTCAGGCCGACCGACGTCGCGGCTGGGTCTGCGTAATTGGCGAGACTGACGATCCTGGGTGTCGTGGCGTTATCGGCCCGGGCGGCGACCATGGTCAGGCAGGCCAAAACCAGCGCCGCCGTCAGCAATTTTATCGCGCGGGTGCAACCATGTTGCTTACGCTCACGCATGATCGCTCTTTCCCCCGACAGACTTGGGCCGACCATAGGTCAAGCCAAAAGCGATTGGCCAGCGATATAAAAGCGGCAGCGACTGGCGCCCGCCGCCACCCGGCCGTCCGCGGCGCTTCGCTGGCCATGGGACAAGAACACTGTCACAACAGTTGCGCCGCCCTGGCTGGCAGAGCACCGTCAGCGCAAGCGATAAGGTTTCGATGATGCACGATTTCACTCTGACCTTCGGCGTGGCAGGCAACGCGGGCCCGTTTATGGCCGAGGGCTGGAGCCCGGCCGAGCCCGGCTTCACGTGGACGCAAGGCAACCGCGCCATTCTGGAGCTTCCGAAGCCACCGCCAGCCGAATATCGGCTGAAGCTCGATTTGCATGCCTACCTGCCGGCGGACCGGCCGTGGCAGCGGATCGGCGTTACTTTGGACGATACCTTGATCGGCTACCGTCACCAGGTGGTGCCGCACAAGGCATACGACTTTTGGCTGCCGTACAACGTGATCGACGCCGCGACCGATCCGATGCCGCTGCGGTTCGATCTGCCGGATGCGACGCGGCCCTGCGACCACGGCGAGGGCAAGGACGATCGCGTGCTGGCGGCTTCGTTCTTCAGCCTCGAACTGGCGCAGTTGCCCGTAAAGGGGCCGGACACGGACATGCCGCGCATTGCCTGGGACATCGAGAGTTTCGGGTCCAATTGCGAGATCGGGCTGATGCAGCGCCGTGCCGGCGCCGAACCGATCAGCCTGCTGCGCTACGCTGCCTCCCGGCTGCGATCCCTGCTGCCGGCGCTGGATGCCGGATTTGCCGGGCTCGGGGAGGCGGCCAACATCGACCTGAGCGTTCGCGACGCCGGACAGCGGCATGCGCAGTGGATCGTGCACGACCGCCGCTACGGCTTCGAATTCCAGACAGGGACCCATCCGGATGCGATGCCCGCGGATGCCATCGTGGCTCGAGAGCGTCGGCGGCTGCCCTATCTGGCGCAGAAGTTGATGGCGGACCTGGCGGCCGGGGAGAAGCTGTTCATCTACAGTGGCGACGCGATGACCGACGCCGCCGCGGCCGCGCCGCTCGCCGAGGCGATGCGCCGCTATGGCCGCGCCACGCTGCTGGCCGTATTGGCGGATCCGGGCCGCACCGGCCAGGTCCGGCGCGCCGGGGACAACCTGCTGATCGGCTATGTGAGCCGGCTGACTCCGATGCACGCGGCCGTGACACTACGCTGGGAGGATTGGTTCCGGATGCTGCCGGTCGCGCATGAGATGTGGAAGACGGGGCGGTGACCAATTCGGCGCGGCCGGGTGACTGCCAAGGCCGGATCCACGCGGATGGTGGGCGCGACAGGGATTGAACCTGTGACCCCCGCCATGTCAAGGCGATGCTCTCCCGCTGAGCTACGCGCCCATCCGCCGTGGGAGGCGTATCTACGCTGCGCGTCCCGGGGCTGCAAGGCCGGCTTGAACGCGGGCGGCCGGGCGGGGTGCGCTTCCTGGCGATGGCGTAGCGTGAGGTGCTGGCGCGGTTGTTAAGCCGATTGCGGCGGCAAGCGAAAGCGCGGTTCCAGGCCGCGAGGCGGAGTTGGAGCCGGGGTAAGTAGGTTATGCTGGTGCTGCTTGTTTCTGGTATATTTAGGGGACGCCCAACAATAGACGCATCATTTGCCGCTCGGACTACGCGTCCCCGTCATGGCCGGCCTTGTGCCGGCCATCCACGCCTTTTCGATGTCTACCGCAGCGAAGGCGTGATAGGGGTAGGGAGCGCCGGTTGTGCCGACACCCCGTCTCTCCGAACCGGACTGGCGGATCTCCCTGCTGCCTGCGCAGCAGGCTCCGCAGCCGGCGGCGTTTCCACCCATCCAGCGTGCCGAACGTCCTTTCACGGCTGTGCTTGAAATACTCAAACCAGCCGCGCAGCGTCGGGTTCAGGCTGTCGATGTAGGCGCACGATGGCCGGCACAAGACCGGCCATGACGGGAGAACGGATCAGCGTGCCACCAGCCGACCCGTTCATTGTTGAGTGTCGCCTTAGCGCTTCTCGGCACGGCTTCGTCGGTCCAGCCTCCCGGACCGTCCGCCGTGGGTCGAGGCTGTGTAAAAACGCCCCTGCGTAACGATTTGGCGCAATAATTTGCTGCGTTCGCCCAAGGGCACCATTAAAACGGAAGAGCCCTGCGCGACAGGAGGCAAAAAACGGAAGAATATTCTGCGGTCCAATCGCACCGTTGAGTTTTTACACAGCCTCGGTCGAGACCCGACATTCAAACTGGGCCACTACCCATGCGTGCCGGCACGCGGGACCACGCGCCGAACAGTGCTATTATCGCCGATTGGAGGGAGGCGGACGATGACAATCGAGGCGCTGCTCCAGCAGAAGCGGCAGGAGGTCCGGCGGATCGCCGGCGAGTACGGCGCCAGTAGGGTGCGCGTCTTCGGGTCAGTGGCGCGCGGCGAGGCCGACCCCGGAAGCGACGTAGATTGTCTCGTCAAACTCCAATCCGGCCGGTCTCTGCTCGACCTCGGCGGGCTGCAATTTGAGCTGGAGGCTCTGCTCGGCCCTCCAGTGAACGTCATGACGGAACGCGGCCTGAAGACGAGAATTCGTGAGCGGGTTCTGCGGGAGGCAATTCCGGTGTAAGAGGCCGTCTCGAAACCTGCCGGTGGGGGGTTGAAACCGCAAGAGTTCGATGGAATCTAGGAGGCCCCCTGGCACCTGGAGCCTCCTATGTGGACCCGCGAAACCCGCGCAGAGCACGACCGTGATGATCTGCGCTACCCCAGCGATCTGACCGATGCCGAATGGCAGGTGCTCGCGCCGTTGCTGCCGCCGCCAGCGAAAACCGGCCGCAAACGGTCCTGGACGATGCGCGAGATCATGAATGCCATGTTCTACGTGCTGCGCGGCGGTTGTCCGTGGCGTATGCTGCCGGAGCATTTCCCACCGCACCAGACGGCGTATCGCTGGTTCACCCGCTTCCGCGATGACGGAACATGGGAACGCCTGGACCATCAGTTGGTGGCGCAGGATCGTCAGCGGGTCGGCCGCGCGGCGGGTCCCACTGCCGCGGTCATCGACACGCAGAGCGTCAAAACCACCGAAGCCGGCGGCCCGAGAGGGTATGATGCCGGCAAGAAGATCAACGGCCGCAAGCGACATGCTCTGGTGGACACCGACGGGCGCAGCCTGGAATTGCAGGTGCACCCGGCGTCAGTGCAGGACCGTGATGGCGCTCCGGCGGTGTTGCAAGCCGCTCACGCCCGGTTCCCCTCGATCCAGAAAGTATTTGCCGACAGCGTCTATGCCGGCGAACGGGTCGCCAGTGCGACATCCATTGTGGTGGAGATTGTCCGCAAGCTACCCAACCAGGTTGGCTTCAAGCTGCTGCCGCGGCGTTGGGTGGTCGAGCGGTTCTTTGCCTGGATCAATCGCAACCGCCGCCTTGCCAAGGATTTCGAAGCCACCATCGCATCGGCCACAGCCTTCCTCCACGCCGCTGGCGTTATGCTGCTCGCCAGGAGGCTGGCTCGTTGGGCTTGAGATTCGAGTCGGACTCTAAGAGATCCGGCCGAACGCTTGCGCAACATCAAAACAGAGCGGTGCGTATCGAGAAGCAGCCTCACGCCTCCTCACCCTCCATGGCAGCCAGAATGGGCGGCGGCAGCGTGTCCAGCGTGACGGACAGAAGTCGAATGACCTCCTGGGCCACAGACCGGCGTTTGCGCTTCGCGCGGGCTTTAAGTTTTTCGCGCAGAGGGTCGGGCAAGTTCTTGATGTTCGGGGTTGCCATCCGAAGCTTCCCTAGTCCTCCATGTTGGAGGGCCTGCAGCCCACCGTCAACCAACAGTGCCCACACGCACGGGGATTCGCTGAACCCAAGCATTGAATCGACAGTTATCGAAAACCTGTGGCACCCGGGCGGCGTATTGCCCTACGCTGCCGGACCAGCAAGCGGCGGAAAGCCGCGCCGGACCGAAACGGAAAGTTCCGCAACAGCGGACAGGGAGGACGGCGGCCATGGCGGAGACATCGTTCTCGGCAATAGAGCATGCGCTGGAAAACCAGCCGCTCGGCGGATTGCAGATTCGCGTCGCGGCGATCTGCGGCCTGATCCAGATGTGCGACGGCTACGACGTCGGTTCGATCGGCTGGTCGGTGCCATCGCTGACCCATGCGTGGCACATCGCACCGCCGGCCTTCGCCCTGGCCTTCCTCTGGTCGAGCATCGGCATCATGGCGGGCGCCTTGCTCGCCGGCCCGATCGGCGACCGTTACGGCCGTAAGCCGCTGCTGATGATCAGCATCACGGTGTTCGGCATCGCCTCGCTGGCCAGCGCGGTTTCCCCATCGCTGGATTTCCTGGCGATGACGCGCTTCTTCACTGGCATGGGCATCGCGGGAGGGTTCGCCGGAACCGTGGCGCTGACCGGCGACTACACCCCGCAGCGGCTGCGCGCGAGGATGATCATGCTGACCTTCACCGGAGCGCCGCTCGGCAGCTTCGTCGGCGGCCAGGTGGTGTCCCTGCTGCTGCACGAAGGCTTCGGCTGGCAGATGATCTTCGTCATCGGCGGCGCCTTCCCGCTGCTGCTGCTGGCGATCGCCGCACTGATGGCTGCCTAAATTGCCGCGATTGCTGGTTGCGCGGGCGAACCTCGCGCCCAGCCATCGCGCCTTGCTGCAACGTCTCGCCATCGCGCCGTCGCCGGATAATGCCCATACGATCGACGTCGCCCGCGGCAACCCGATCCGGCTGCTGTTCGCCGAGGGTTATGCGCTGCAAACGACGCTGCTGTGGATCATCTTCTTTTGCAGCCTGCTGGACCTGTTCCTGTTCATCTTCTGGCTGCCGGAGGTCTTGCACCTGATCGGCATGACGCCGTCCCAGGCGGTGTTCGCGACCAGCCTGTACCCGCTCGGCGGCATTCTCGCCGTGCTCTATCTCGGCTGGGCTATCGACCGGTTTGGCGCGCACCGGTCGCTGACGGTGCATTTCGCCGCAGGGATCGTGTTCATTTCGCTGATCGCGCTGGTCACGATGCCCTATGTCGCGCTGCTTGCCGTAGTGCTGTTGGCAGGCACAACGGTGCTCGGTAGCCAGACCGGCCTGAACGGTGCCTGCGGCAAGCTCTACCCGGCACGCATGCGGGTCAGCGGCTACGGGTTCGCGACCGGTATCGGGCGGTTGGGCGGCATCGCCGCGGCCCCGCTGGGCGGCTACCTGTTGTCGCTGGGTCTGCCGCCGCCTGCCATCTTCCTGTCCGCGTGCGCGTTCGCGGCGGTCGCCGCCGTGGCGACCGCGCTGCTGGCGTTGCCGGCCAGGCCGGTTCGCTACGCTCCCGGCCGTCGAGGAAACGGCGTAGCGCGCCCTTCAGTGCCCGCCGGCGTGCCCTGCTCCTGGCGCCAGCACATACAGCCGCGAGCAATACGGACAGATCACGGACCTGTCCTCGATGTAGAGGAACACGCGCGGATGGCCGAGCGGGCCATCGCCGCCGTCGCAGGCGACGGTACGGTCGTCCACCTGGATGGTCTCGGTGGGCATGGGCAATGCGGGCGCCTCGGACATTTTGCTTCCTGGGGTCAGTTCTCGATAGCGTGATCGGCCCTAAGATGATAGCGATACGGGCTGTGCTTTCAACCTCGCCGCCGCCGATGTTCCGTCCTGTCCGCGCGCTTTTGCTCACGCTGCTGATGCTGGCCGGCTGCGCCATGCCGCGGCCGCCGCACCTGGAAAGCGTCACCGGGGCGCCGCCCGACACGTCCGGCTACTTCACCATGGCGGACGGCACGAAGCTACCGTACCGCGTCTGGATGCCGGACGAAGCGCCGCGGGCGATTGTGCTGGCGCTGCACGGCATGAACGACAGCCGGGACGCCTGGGAATACCCGGCGCCGGACCTCGCCGCGGCCGGCATCGCGGTGTTCTCCCCCGACCAGCGCGGCTTCGGCACCACCCCGGACCGCGGGTTGTGGGCCGGCGGTCACGAGATGGCGGACGACGCCCGCCAGATGGCCGAGTTGCTGCGCGCCCGCTACCCGCACACCAGGCTGATCCTGATGGGAGAGAGCATGGGCGCGGCGGTGCTGATGGTGCTGGCGGCAGAGCAACACCCGCCTCCGGTCGATGGCTACGTGCTGATCGCGCCCGCCGTTTGGGGCCGCGCCGAGATGAACTTCTTCCTTCGCGCCGGCTTGTGGCTGTTCTCCAATACCATGCCCGGCGTGACAGCCACCGGCGGCGGCATCGTCCACGTCAAGGCCAGCGACAATTTCGAGGCGATCCGGCGGCTGTCGAACGATCCGCTGACCATCCACGCGACGCGCTGGGATACCATCCGCGGACTGGTGGACCTGATGGATTCCGCGCTGGCCGCGGCGCCGCAATTCCACGGTCCGGCGCTGTTCCTGTACGGCGGACATGACGAACTGATCCCGGAGAAGGCCACGGCCGCAACGTGGCGCGCCCTGCCTGCGGGCGAGCGCGAGGCGTATTATCCGGCCGGCTACCACCTGCTGATGCGCGACCAGGAGCGGATCACGCCGATTGAGGACACCATTGCCTGGATCCTGCGCCCCGATGCGCCGCTGCCCTCGGGCGCCGACCGCGCCGCGGCTGCGTGGCTGGCCGAGCAACCGCAGCAGTAAGGCCCTGCTGGGGAAGTAAGTTCTCCAATCAGTCGCGCCACAATCCGCTGTGTCATGGCCGGCCCTCGGGTCAAGCGCCCGAAGGCCGGAACCTGCACCAACCGCCCGGAAGATCCATCGTGGGTCAAAACCACCTGTTCAGTCCTGGTGAACTTGGCCGTGGCTAGTTGATGCTGGTCCGTCCGCCTCTGAACGGCAGGGATCGCCACCGAACACCTGCCCTTGGCACAATCCGGTCGGATGCGAGCTGGCAGGCCCGGCCGACGACGCGAAAAGCCGCCGCGCGCCTATGGGACTGTCGGCTGACGATCTCGAACACGCGATGGCGCGCCGCCGTCCGCACGCTGTTCGAACGATTGCGCCCAGGTCAAAGCGGCAGAATCATCAACTTTAGTGCGTTTTTACAAGAACGGCCTCCGTCCTGGCGACAAGTTCACGCGGCGTTGACCGGGAGATTGCCGAGTGTTGGAACGCTCGCGATGTGGGGTGGTGTCTATCCGGTCGCTCGAACGCCGAACGACGAGCTACGCGTTTATCGGGCGCATGCTGGGCTTGGCCCTGGTCATCGGCCTGACCAACCTCGTCGTGCGGTTCGCGTCAGCGCAGACCACAGCCAGTCCGCCCGACACGATGGAAGCGCGCCTGCGGGCCTGTGCGGCTTGCCATGGTGAGCAGGGCCAGGGCACGGACAACGATTATTTCCCGCGCCTCGCCGGCAAGCCTGCCGGTTACCTGATGCACCAGCTTGTCGCCTTCCGAGATAACCGGCGCCGCTACCCCCCGATGAACTATCTGCTCGAATACCTACCCGAACTCGTATCTTCAGCAGATCGCGGATTACCTCTCGGGACTGCGCCCCCCGCCATCACCGCCAGCGGTCCCCGATGTCAGCCCCAGCATCCTGGCGCGAGGCCAGGCGATCGTGGCGCAAGGCGATCCCGCACGCGGCGTGCCGGCTTGCTCGGGGTGTCACGGCCCCACGCTCACCGGAATGGAGCCCGCCATTCCCGGCCTTGTCGGGCTGCATCCCAGCTACATCAGTGCGCAACTGGGCGCATTCCGCTACGGCACGCGCACTGCCCCCGCGCCTGACTGCATGCAACTGGTTGCTGCCAGCCTGACCGAGAGCGACGTGACCGCCGTCGCCGCGTGGCTCGCGTCCCGTCCCGTTCCAGCCGATCCATCACCGGTTCCGCACGGGTCACTGGCGATGCCATTGGCGTGCGGCAGCGAACCGAACTGAGAGCGGGGGTGAGCACCATGCGCAACTGCCGCACCCTGTTGGTCACCGTCCTCCTCGCGGTCCTGCTGCACGTCGGCGGGTCTCGATTGGCGCATGCTCAGGATGCGGCGCTGCTCGCCAAGGGCGAATACCTGGCCCGGGCCGGCGACTGCATTGCCTGCCATACCAATCCCGGCGGAGCCCTATTCGCTGGCGGACTTGCCATGCCGACGCCCTTCGGCACGCTTTATTCGTCCAACATCACGCCCGACCGCGAAACCGGCATCGGCACCTGGACAGCCGATCAGTTCTACGCCGCCTTGCATACCGGACGCTTCCCGGATGGCGGGTTGATGTACCCGGCCATGCCATACGGTTCCTACACCAAGGTCACGCGCGCCGATTCAGACGTCATCTACGCGTATCTTCGTTCGGTACAGCCGGTGCATCAGCCGAACCGGCCGCAGGACCTGCGCTTTCCCTATGACAACCGCTCGCTCATCCTGGGTTGGCGCACGCTATTCTTCAACCAAGGCGAGTACCAACCCGACCCGGCGAAGTCGGCCGAATGGAATCGCGGCGCTTATCTTGTCGAGGGTCTTGCCCATTGCGGGATGTGTCACACGCCGATCAATGCCCTGGGCGGCAACACGCAGTCGCAAGCGTTCCAGGGCGGCCTGATCCCCATGCAGAACTGGTACGCGCCGTCGCTGACCTCCGACAAGGAGGCCGGCCTCGGCGACTGGAGCATCGACGAGATCGTCGAACTTCTGCGCAGCGGGGTGTCACATCGAGGCGCTGTCTACGGACCCATGGCGGAAGTCGTGTTCGACAGCACGCAATATCTGAACGACACGGATGTCCGCGCGATGGCGGTCTATCTGAAGGGCCTCAGCGAGGGCACGCCACCCGCGACGGAAACCACCCACATTCCGACGCCCGAGAGCAGCCTGCTGGTGAATTTGGGCCAGACGGTTTACCAGGCGCGCTGCGCCATCTGTCATGCCAGCGATGGCCGCGGCATGCCGCCCGCGTATCCGCCACTGGCGGGCAATCCTTCGATTCAGATGCAGTCCGCGGTGAACCCGATCCGCATGGTGCTGAACGGCGGTTTCCCGCCGGGCACGCAAGGCAATCCGAGGCCCTATGGCATGCCGCCCTTCGCACAGCGCCTGTCTGATGACGAGGTTGCCGCGGTCGTCACTTACATAAGGGCTGCCTGGGGCAACCGTGGCGCCCCGGTCTCCGCGAGTGATGCAAATCAACTCCGTACCTCACCTTTGGATTGATGCCACCATGCTGAACTCGGAACCAATCGAAACCGGCGCTGGCGATGCGTTCGAGCGGCCTATAATGAGCCGAGCCGCCGGGGCCGTTGCATTGGCCGGTATCGCGACGTTCATCGTCGTGGCGATCTGGTTTGCCTTCTATCTGCTGGTGTTCGTGCCGCGCGCGGGGGCACCATGAGCGACGCCGCCCCGCCCGGCCATGACGAGAACCAAGGCGAGCGCCTCGAGCATCGCTGGGCAGGACTCGCCACCTCCATCATTGTACTGCTCATTGCGATGGCGGTATTCGGCGGCGTGCACCAGGCAGTGCATGCCGCAAAGCCGCGTGGAGACCGCCGATCCACGCACGCTGCATCTCGGCGGCGAGTTCATTGAGAGCAACCTCGGCAGTGCCCTGCAACCTGACGGCTCGGTCCTCGTGCGCGCGGTCGGCCAGCAATACTCGTTCACGCCGCAATGCATCCTGGTGCCGACGGACACGCCGATCACCTTCCGCGTCACCAGCGCTGACGTGGTGCATGGGTTCCTGATCACCGGGACCGCCATCAACCTCATGCTGGTGCCAGGCTACATTTCCAGCATCCCGGCGCGTTTCTCCACCCCGGGCGAACGGCACATGCCCTGCCACGAGTTCTGCGGCTTCGGCCATGAGGGCATGTGGGGCCGGATCAAGGTCATCGACAAGACAGAGTTCGCGCGGCTGGCGGCGGATACCAGGAGGTTGAGCTGTGTTGCCCAGTAGACGGATGATCCTGGCGCATTTCTGGCTGGCCTTCGGAAGCTTCGGCGCGGCGCTGCTGCTGGGCGAGTGGCAGATGTTCGTGCGCAGCCCGCTGCACGCGTGGATCGGCGATCCCGAGCTCTATTACCGCTCCGTCACCGCGCACGGCACCACGATGGGCTACGTGTTTCCGACCCTCGTCGCGATGGGGTTCGGCTACTTCGTAACCGAGGCTGCCTTGCAACGCCCGCTGGTTGGCTTGCGCTGGGCATGGGCGGGCTTGGCTCTCGTCGCCATCGGCACGGTCACCGCGGTGGTCCCTGTCGCGATGGGCCGGGCCTCAGTACTCTACACCTTCTACCCGCCGATGATCGGCAATGCGTTCTATTACATCGGGGTAGTGCTCGTCGTCGTCGGCTCCTGGATCTGGGTCGCGCTGATGTCGGTGAACCTGTACGTGTGGAAGCGACAGAACCCCGGAGCGCCGGTACCGTTCGCGATGTTCGCATCGGTCGCGGGGTCGTTGCTTTGGGGATGGACGGCGGTTGGCGCCGCGCTCGAACTGATCTTCCAGATCATCCCCGGTCGCCATCGGCCTGACCGACACGATCGACGCCGGCCTCGCGCGCGTCCTGTTCTCCTGGACTTTGCACGCGATCGTCTATTTCTGGCTGATGCCGGCCTACATCGCCTACTACACGATCGTTCCGCGGGCGATCGGCGGCAAGCTGTTCAGCGACCAGATGGGGCGGATCTCCTTCATCCTGTTCCTTGTCGTCGCCATGCCGATCGGCATCCACCACGTGTTCGAGGACCCACAGGTCGGCTCCGGATTCAAGTTCCTGCACTCGGTGTTCACCGGCTTGGTTACCATACCGACTCTGCTGACCGTCTTCACCATCTGCGCATCGGTCGAAATCGCGGCACGATTGCGCGGCGGCAGGGGGGCGCTGGGATGGCTGACGAAATTGCCCTGGCGCAACCCGGTCATGCTTGGCGTTGCATTTTCCTTTGTCATGCTTGGCTTTGGCGGCGCCGGCGGCATTATCAACATGAGCTATCAGCTCAACACCACGATCCATAATACGCAGTGGGTCACCGGGCACTTCCATCTGATCTTCGCCGGCGCCATCGTCATCATGTATTTCATCATCGCCTACGACACCTGGCCGCATTTGACGGGCCGAGCGCTGGACAGTCTCGGCCTGATGCGGACGCAGCTTTGGCTGTGGTGCATCGGCATGATCGTGCTGACGTTCCCATGGCATTACGTCGGCGTTCTCGGCATGCCGCGGCGCATGGCGTTCTACGACTACACCGATCCGGTCATCGCCGAGCAAGCGGCATCCGTCGTGATGTCGGTGATCGGCGGCGCCATTCTGGTGGTTTCCGGCGCGCTGTTCCTTCTGGTGCTGGCACGCGGCCAGATGTCGGCGCGCTTAGAGCCGGGCAGCTACCGCTTCAGCGTCGCCATACACCCGCCGCGCACGCTCCCCGCCGCGCTGAATGGCTTCGGCCTGTGGCTCAGCCTGATGATCGGCCTCACCATCATCAACTACGGCTTTCCCATCGCACATCTGCTCGCGACACAAGGCACCGACGTACCGGTCATACGCGTGGGATCAGCACGATGAACCGGGATTGGCGTCCGCTGCTGCGCGATCGTTGGGTCGTCACCAGCGTCGGCGCAGCCGCCGGTATCGTGGTCGCCTCTATCGTCCTGGGTTTCGCGTGGCTGCCGTACGAACAACGCGGCGAGCAATTCCGCGGTCTCTGGGATGCGATTTGCTCCGCGGCTGGCTTGATTCACGCTGTTCCGGCCGCGCAACCCGTCGTGCAGGCCAGTTATCCGACCACACAGGTCGAAATCATCCCCGGCATGCTGCGTGACGCCGGCGCGGAGTTGATCGGTCGTGGCGCGACGCTGGCATTGCGTTGCACCATGTGCCACGGCGCACGCGGCATGAGCCTGGCGAATACGCCCAACCTGGCAGGGCAATATCCGGGCACGATCTACAAGGAACTGGCGGACTTCAAAAGCGGCGCACGTAGCAGCGCGATCATGATGCCTCTCGTGGCCGACCTGAGCGATCGCGATATGCGTGATCTCGCCGCGTATTACGCCTATCTGCCACGTGTCCACGACGAGAGCGCCGCTGACGGAGGCACGCCTCGTATCGTCGCAGACGGTGCGCCGATGCGCAACATCGCACCATGCGGCGCGTGCCATGGCGAACTGGGCAGTAAGATCGGCGCTCCGTGGCTAGAGGGCCAGCCCGTCGCCTACCTGCAAGCGCAGCTCGACGCCTTCGCCAACGGAACGCGGCGAAACGATATCGACCAGCAGATGCGCAACGTAGCACGCGGCATGACGCCGGCCGAGATCGCTGCCGCCAGTCGGTATTATGCCGGCAGTCCGTAGCTATGGCATGGGGTCGTTGTTGATAACCGGAGGCAAGCCCATCGGCGAAAGGGTACGGGTATCAGCTAGCGCGACGTTGAGCCGGGCGTGCCGCATACATCGGTTCGGTCCCCCTGAAGTTATTGCGCTCGAGGAAGTTGGAATCGCGGCGCCGGGAAGCAGGGAGGTTCTGGTTCGCGTCGTGGCGGCAGGCGTCGGACCTTGGGACGCATGGATTCGCGCGGGCCATAGCGCCCTGCCGCAGCCGCTGCCGCTGACGTTGGGCTCAGACCTGTCAGGCGTGATCGCGGCCATCGGCCCCGGCGTTACGGGATTTGCCATCGGCGATCCGGTCTTCGGCGTGACCAACAAACAGTTCACCGGGGCCTATGCCGACTACGCGCTGGCGACTGCCGATATGATCGCCATCAAGCCGGCCGGTTTCGAATACCTCCAGGCTGCGGCAGTCCCGGTCGTTGCGACGACAGCCTGGCAGGCCTTATTCGACGAAGCGCGGCTCGAAAGCGGCCAGACCGTCCTGCTGCACGGAGCGGCGGGTAGTGTGGGATCGTTTGCCGTACAGCTCGCTCGCTGGGCAGGCATGCGTATCATCGCCACGGCCAGATCGAAGGACGCCGCGCGTCTGCGAACCCTCGGCGCTGATGAGACAATCGACACCGACGCGGCGCGCTTCGAGGCGACTGTAAGCGAAGTGGATGCAGTCATTGATTTGGTAGGCGGCGACCTGCTGCCTCGCTCCTTCGCCGTTCTCAAGCGCGGCGGCACACTTATTTCCGCCGTCGCTTCGCCGGACCAGGCACGCGCCACGGAATATGGCGTCAAGGCGAAGTTCTTTCTGGTCGACGTCACCACGGAACGGCTGGCCCGAATCGGCACAATGATCGCAGAAGGCACGTTGCACGCCGCTATCGGTGAGGTCCTTCCGCTCGCCGACGCGCGCGTTGCTCACGAGATGCTGGACGGCGCGCGGCCGAGGCCACACGGCAAGATCGTGTTGCGTGTTGCAGATCAATACTGCGATCAATCTTGTCGGTAGCGGCAGATGGGTAGCCATGCAGCAGCACGATCGTCGCCGCTTGCTTCGATTCTGCCTCTCAGCAGAAAATGCTCAGAGGGTCAACCTGAGCGCGATGATAGGTGGTGGTCGCCGAGGTCGATGGCATTGTCCAGACGCGCGTAATTTGAGTAACGGCGAGATCAGTGGCCGCGGGTATAAAGTGGATCTGCTCATTCCTGTGATCTCCTACATTCGTTCGCAACGACATTGCTATCGACTCGCTTTCTCCATGAGAGGCGGGCGGCTCCTCACGAGGTCGAGTTCGGGCGTCGCTTCTCCGATAAGCATACGGTAGCTTTGGAGATCTGATACCAGCCTGCAAAACGATTGACGTACGACAACGGCCGTCCCTAACCATCATGGCCGGCCATCACGGTTAGGGCGGTCCGTGCGAAGCAGTCGAGAGTCAGATCGTTCGTCGGGTTGGTAGGACACACCATTAACGACGGAAAATTCAGGCGATCGCCTGCATGATTACTCACTCGCGCGGCGAAAGAGTGTCTTCCGGATGGTGAATATTCGCCCGCGGCCCGGCCGATCTCACGTACTCTTCAGGTCCTCACGGAGAAAGTTCATGTCCACGCCGGGCTCCTTGCTCGACAAGGGCGGTCACGTCGCTGCGTGGGCGCAGCCTGCGCAGTCCAGCACGGAAATGCGCACCCCCTTCGGGAATATGCATCATTCGACCTGAGACGAGCAAAACGCGCGCGTCCCTTCCCCAATGCCCAGGGAGTATCTCGTGAATTACGCAAAGCAAGCGTCGTCCGTCAGACAGATCCAACTCGAACGGCGTTCGCGCTTCTATTGGCGCGTCACATTCGATCTCCCGCCGCTCAACATCTTTGGCCCGGACGCGATGCCGTGGTTGAATGATATCGTCGTGTCGCTTGAAGCCGACGATCATGTGAAGGTTGTCGTTTTCGATAGCGCGGTTGAGGGATTCTTCCTGACACACTACGATTTTTTGGCCCCGCTTGAGGATTCCGCCAGTCTGCCTCCCGGACTGACAGGCTTGCAGGCGCTTCCCGATGCGCTGGCACGCCTCAGTCGGGCACCCGTCGTGTCGATCGCCGCAATTCGTGGTCGAGCAACGGGAGTGGGCAGCGAGCTTTCCCTCGCGTGCGATATGCGCTTCGCCAGCCGCGAGAAGGCGATCCTGTCGCAATGGGAAGTTGGCGCCGGACTCGTCCCTGGCGGCGGCCCGATGGCCCGTCTGCCGCGTCTGATGGGTCGCGGCCGTGCACTGGAAGTATTGCTCGGGGCCGACGATATCCACGGCGATCTCGCGGAGCGTTACGGCTACGTCAACCGATCGCTTCCCGACGCCGAGCTCGATGCTTTTGTCGACGCGCTGGCGACGCGGCTCGCCTCGTTCGACAAACAAGCGATCGCCGAAACGAAACGCCTGGTCGATGTGGCGAGCCTGCCATCCGATGCGGAGATCGTCCCCGAGTGGGATGCCTTCCTCGCCGCGCTGAACCGCCCCGCCGCCCAAAATAGAATCAAGACCCTGATGGAGCGCGGCTTTCACAAACCAGGCGATGTCGAAAATCGGCTCGGCTATCACGTGGGCTATCTCGGCCCCTAATCGTTGTCGTTGTCACCAAAGGAAATCAATCCGTTCAAACGAAGGGCCTAAGTCATGAAAATCCTCATGGTTATCACCTCGCACGATAAGCTTGGGAACACCGGCCGAAAGACCGGCTTCTGGCTGGAGGAACTGGCGGCACCGTACTTTGTCTTCAAGGATGCCGGCGTCCAGGTAACCCTCGCATCGCCCAAGGGCGGGCGCCCGCCCCTCGATCCGAAGAGTAACGAGCCGAGCTTTCAGACCGAGCTGACCCGCCGGTTCGAAGCCGACGCGGCCGCGAATGCACAGCTCGCCTCGACGCTTCGCCTCGATAGCGTGAGGCAGGAGGATTACGATACCGTTTTCTATCCTGGCGGTCATGGTCCGATGTGGGATCTCGCCGAGGACAAGAATTCGATCATGCTGTTGGAATCCTTCCTGGCCGCCGGCAAGACCTTCGCGGTGGTCTGCCACTCAACCGGCGCGCTGCGACACGTCAAGACCCCCGCCGGCAAGCTGCTCGTCGAGGGCAAGACCGTGACCGGCTTTACCAATGGCGAGGAAGCGGCGGTGGAATTGACCAATGTGGTGCCGTTCCTCGTCGAGGACGAAATGCTGAGGCTGGGCGCCACCTTTTCCAAGGTCAAGGACTGGGGCGTTCACACGGTCGCCGATGGCCAGTTGATCACCGGTCAGAATCCCGCTTCCTCGGGCCCGGCCGCCAGGCTGCTGCTCGAGACACTGAAGCAGCACACGATTTAGTCAGGCCCCGTGAACTTGGAGGGGTGTGGCATGCGCGCGCCCCTCGTGATTTTGTCCGGCCACACGACGAGAATGGGCGCACGGACGCACAGCGGTTGGCGATAATCCTGCAATCGTGCCCCTGCACCGATAACTAATGATGGGGCCCGAACCGGGCCCCGTAGCTCAATGCATTTCCAAGATCGGCAAGTCGCCGAGTTGGTGGCTCTACGCGTAGTCAAACGCCGATGGAGAAAGAAAATGAGCAAGTTCAGCGATTACGAGTACAGGAAACAACCCGGGTTCGACATGAACACCTTCGAGGGCGCGAATCAGGCCATCCCGATGAAGACCCTGGTGATCTACTGCTTTGACCCTCGCGCGGCCGAAATCCCGCAGGCGGTCGCCAAGCATTTTGGGAACGAGGTCTATCCGGGGGAAAACATCCTCGACGAATCCGGCAATCGGGTTGGCCACACACGGACACTATTTACCGAAACTAACGCCGGTGGACGCGCCGCCTTCGCTCTGGAGTCCGTGGCGGCCATGGACTATATATTCAGCGTTCAGAATGTCGTTGTCGTTCACCACTCGTTCTGCGGCACGACGACTCTGACGCCCGAGCTGCTGATTGAGGAGTTCCATGATCATCATCACGCCGATATCTCGACGATGTTCGACCACGAGAGCCTTGCCATTATGGATTTCGAGAAGTCGATCAAGTACGATATCGCGTTGCTGCGTTCGAGCCCAGCAGTGCCGAAACATATCAAGCTCTACGGCTTCTTCTACGAAATCAGTTCCGGCAAGTTGACCGAGGTGGTGCGGGACATTCCTGCATAGATCGAGTGCGGCGGTGCGACGGTACGTTGCGCCGCTGCACCGGTGCGGTCTTGCCCGCCCGTGTATTATACGTGGTAGCGGGCGCACGCTGTTCGAAGGTGTCAACAGCAGGCCGCACTTGAAGCGCACTCTGTCGCGCGACTGCTCAAACGCAAACGTGGATGTCTGCGACCAACCCGCTGCATGAAGCCACATTCTGAAGCGTGAGCAAGCGGCGCCTTGCCGAGCAGTTGGTGCCCGGCTCGCATAGCGACTCGGGCACGGATGGTATGGCATGGGACCGGTTTCTTACCCCGGCGCCAACCACGCACCCCGTCCCTCCTTGCCATCCCCTCCCCACCTCGCCCATGAACCTCCCCACCCCACTCGATCGTCCCTCACCCCACCGCATGAACCTCTACGCCCTCCCGCCGCACGTCCCCTTCCTCGACGCCGTCGCCGCCGACTGGCTGCAACGCTCCGCCGATCCGCTCCAGCGCGCCCACGGCCTCATCCTCCTCCCCACCCGCCGCGCCGCGCGCTCCCTCGCCCACGCCTTCCTCCGCGCTTCCAACGGCCAGCCGCTGCTGCTGCCCCGCATCACCGCCCTCGGCGCCCTGGACGAAGCCCCGCTGGCGTTGGCCGGCGCGCTGGACCTGCCCCCCGCCATCGAGCCTGCCCTGCGCCTCGCCGCACTGTCCCGCCTCATCCTGGCCAGGCACGGCGCCGACGGCGCCCCGCGCACCGCCGACCGAGCCTGGCTCCTGGCCGGCGAACTCGCCCTGCTGATGGACGAAGCCGAACGCGAGGAAATCGACCTCGCCACCAACAAAACGCGTCACGTATTTCGGGCGTGTTCACGCAATAGTTCTGCATGGAAACGATGTATCGATCCACGCAGTGGCATGGATCGGCGGACACGATCGTCGCCGGGTCCGGCGGCTGAGAATCCGACTCGAATCTCAAGCCCAACGAGCCAGCCTCCTGGCGAGCAGCATAACGCCAGCGGCGTGGAGGAAGGCTGTGGCCGATGCGATGGTGGCTTCGAAATCCTTGGCAAGGCGGCGGTTGCGATTGATCCAGGCAAAGAACCGCTCGACCACCCAACGCCGCGGCAGCAGCTTGAAGCCAACCTGGTTGGGTAGCTTGCGGACAATCTCCACCACAATGGATGTCGCACTGGCGACCCGTTCGCCGGCATAGACGCTGTCGGCAAATACTTTCTGGATCGAGGGGAACCGGGCGTGAGCGGCTTGCAACACCGCCGGAGCGCCATCACGGTCCTGCACTGACGCCGGGTGCACCTGCAATTCCAGGCTGCGCCCGTCGGTGTCCACCAGAGCATGTCGCTTGCGGCCGTTGATCTTCTTGCCGGCATCATACCCTCTCGGGCCGCCGGCTTCGGTGGTTTTGACGCTCTGCGTGTCGATGACCGCGGCAGTGGGACCCGCCGCGCGGCCGACCCGCTGACGATCCTGCGCCACCAACTGATGGTCCAGGCGTTCCCATGTTCCGTCATCGCGGAAGCGGGTGAACCAGCGATACGCCGTCTGGTGCGGTGGGAAATGCTCCGGCAGCATACGCCACGGACAACCGCCGCGCAGCACGTAGAACATGGCATTCATGATCTCGCGCATCGTCCAGGACCGTTTGCGGCCGGTTTTCGCTGGCGGCGGCAGCAACGGCGCGAGCACCTGCCATTCGGCATCGGTCAGATCGCTGGGGTAGCGCAGATCATCACGGTCGTGCTCTGCGCGGGTTTCGCGGGTCCACATAGGAGGCTCCAGGTGCCAGGGGGCCTCCTAGATTTCATCGAACTCTGCGGTTTCAACCCCCCACCGGCAGGTTTCGAGACGGCCTCTGAGCCTGGTTCAGAGCACGTCGCCGGGACGCGGCGGTTCGCCGCCCGCACGGTTCATGATGCGGTCGAACGCGTCCATGTCGGCCCGAGCGCGCCGCTCCGCGAACTGATCCGCCGTCGCCATCGCCGATAGCTTTTCCGCCACCGCGACGACGACAAACTGATTGACGCTGGTGCCGTCCCGCTTCGCCAGCTTCTCGACCGCCGCCTTCAGCGACAACGGCAGGCGCAGCGGATAAGTCCCCGTCTTGGTCGTCATGCTTCGATCCTCCTGTATGACTCCGCCGGCAACAGTAGCAAGATGCCGAAGCGGGAGGGCGCAGTGCCGTAGTCTCGATGGTTGAAGCCGACGATCGCCTGCGCCTGGCCGTTGACCGCCGCTTCGAGCACCATCTCGTCCGCCGCGTCGCGCAACTGCGGTCGCCATAGGAAATGCACCGTGACCGGCTCGGCCAGACGCGCGAGGCCATCGAGGAAGCTTTCCACATCCTCCCTCGTCAGCCCAGCCGCGAGCCGGTGTTCCTCCCGCTGGCAAACGGCTTCGTATTCCAGCAACAGGGGCGTGCTGAGCAGCATCGTCGCGCGGCCCCTCCTGATCGCCCGCAACAGTGCGGCAGACGCGCCGCGCGGGCTTCGCAGCGCCGCAACAATGACGTCGGTGTCCGACGCCAGCCTCATGTCGCGTAAGATATCACATTTCATACGATATGGTAATTCGGGCGCTACACCGGGACTGGACGTCTGGAACGAACCCGCGCCGGAGCGGTAGGCGGGCTGGTATGGGAGTGCCCTAGAGTCGCTCATAGTGCTGGGTATATTGCACCCCCTCGTTGTAGATGTGTGCTTTCCTACGGCCTCGGTAAAGACAGGACACAGACGTTCATTAGGCATCGTGTCTATGTCCACTCTGCGTCGATAGTGGTTGTTCAGTCGAGTTGCGATCGCTTCAAAAAGCGGCCGCACCCGAGCATTTGAAATTCGACGAGGTTCGGGCGCTGCGATCCGGTGGGAGACCGATCCGATATCAAGACTGGGGAGGCTGGCAAGCAGAGCAGCGTACGTCTCGGAGCACCGATATCGGGCATTTAGGTTTCTCTATGATGTAAGGCAAATGGCACCACTCGACTGTTGTTGGGCCACCATCCATAAGAGAGATTTCTCAAAATGCCGAAATGAACGTGAATAAGTTCGTGATAGCTCGATGTCCACCGCAGCGGTGAATCGCGCTTGATCGCGAGTCTCTTTATAAGCTCGGCCGTGACCCATCATATCTGAGATCAATCCTTTGACGTTTCTTATATTCTCTACGTTGGTTGGACAACTCACATTTCTCCAGCTCAAATCAGGATATCTCTCTGCTATCAGAGTAATAGATGGAAGAAGCATCGATTGGTACTCACGGTTGAACAAACAAATAGCCACCGGTTTCTTTTTGACCGGCAGGCAGCCAATACGTTTATGCCAAGCATTAGAAATGTCTACAGGGCAAAAATCATCGCAGTCTATAGCTACCAGTATGAATCCCCTACGTCGCGGTTACAGTATTCTATGTACCTCTCAATCTCTCCCGCGCGGCCGAGTTTACGAACCTCAACATTTGTCTTTGGTCTAGGGCGGAACTGTTAGTCGTAAATGCTATGTGAGTGCAAAATCGTTCTGGCAAGGAGTGGCACAGCCGCCACATCGCCCGGACCCTCGACAATCAGGAAGATGGGTTTCTGCAATAATTACTCACCAAAGTGCAGACCTTCCGAAACCAGAAGCTCACCCATTGTAAAGAGCCGATCATGAACAACCGACATTTGAGTTTTTCCTACGGAATTTACACGACTATGTCCGGCAACCAAATCAACACTTCTAATTTGCTGGGCTCAAACTGATCGAGCAGATGAGGGCTGTAAAGTCGTGATGATTACCTGGGTTGAGCGACTAACCTCCCGTATGGATTCGGCGAGAATTGCAAGTCTGCCGGATTCACATTCTGCTCCGGCTCTTCCAGAGCGATGATTGTCGGACGGGTCTGATACAGGGCAGTCAGCAATCCCAATACCCGCAGTGATCCATCCGACATTTGCGCAACATTGAACTTATGTCGCTTGCCGTCAGGCTCCAGCATGTGGAACTGTCGGGACGAGATAGCCACCCACATTCAAGATCGATATTTGCTCGATGTTGGGCAGGAAATATCGCATCGCCTCTATAATTTGGCTTATAGCTTCAACGCCTGCCCGTGTTCCGCGCATTCTCTTGAAAACAGAGGCGAGATTACGTCCCTCAGGAGCCAGATAAGCCTCGTTCGATAACTCCTGCGGTGATCTCAACGTATTAGGATAGATCGAATAAGCTTGAAAAGCGATGATCCTTCGCCGTAAAGTCGCCAAATCCCACCGAGCTCTGTGCGAGAACATCAGGTCATCGAGAATCGAGCGATTGGCGGTTCGTCACGAAATTTGCTTGTTGCCCAGAAAAATGTGTCGTCGGCAGAAAAAGGTATGTTTACGTCGCGGACCTCGGACCGCGTGCGCTTTCGTATTGTTCCATCCCTCGATCTCTCTAGGTGGGTTCGGTTCCACTCGGCGATGGGTTCATTGTTCTCGCGGGAAGGATGCCGACGCGTCAGTTCGCGGCTGCGGATGTCTGCTTCCTCGTGGTGGATCTGATAACCGCTCTTGGCAAAGTCGATAGAGACCTGATATTTAGCCCAGAAGTTCGCCTCATCGAAGGTCAGGCCCAAGGCAAGTCTATAAGGCCTGGTTGGAGACCATTGGCGAACACTCTCAGGGCCGTGCCGGTCAGAGAAGGCCCGGTCTACTCCATGCAAAGCAGCCTCCTTGAGGAACCAAATCGTACTCCACAATGTTGGATTTTCCTGATCCATTATTTCCCACAAAAATCGTGGTATTATCGAGGCATATGTCCGCCGCCTCGATACTCTTGAAGTGCCTGATCGTAAGCTCTCGTAGCATCTCTTTACACCGTTATTGTCTGATCTCTACTATTGTCTGATCTCTGCCGCAAACGGCTACCGGAGGCAGATGCAGGTATGGATAGCATATAAACCCACCCGTTCAGAAATCCCCGTTGCCGACCGCCGCCGGAAGCTGCCCTTTGGCGGTGACTTTGCAGCCTGTTGCCAACCATACCA
>CAVXNH010000053.1:0-93667 GCA_963762885.1 uncultured Alphaproteobacteria bacterium | reverse complement strand
CGGCGATGGCCGTCATCCGGTTGGAAGGGGATACCGGGAAGAGTGCGGGTCTCGCCCGGCGCACGCGCGAATTCAAGACCATCGCCGTCATGCTGCGCATGTATTGCCGCGCCCATCACGCTGCGACCGATGGATCGCTCTGCCGTGCCTGCACCGAGTTGCACGACTACGCTCAGCGGCGCCTGGAGCGCTGCGTGTTCGGCGAGGCGACGCCAACCTGCGCCCGGTGCACAGTGCATTGCTACAAGGCGGCGATGCGAGAGCAGATCAGGCAGGTGATGGCCTGGGCTGGTCCGCGCATGTTGTGGCGTCATCCGGTGCTGGCGGTTCGGCATGTGATCGACGGACGCCGGCCGGCGCCCATCCTTCATCGGCCACGATAGCGCCGCTGCACAGCCGGGCCGCGCAGCAGCACGCCAGCCAAGGCGCTGACGGCGGCGACGGCAACCAGGATGGCGGCGGCGCGCAACCAAGGTTGGCCGAAGAACCGGCGTTCGCCGACAACCTGCCAGACGGTCACCAGCCAGATGGCGGCCGCGGCGTAGGCCAGACATTGCAGCACCAGCAAACTCCAGCGGCAGCGCACCAGAAACAGCAGCGGCGTTGCCAGACACAGCGCCGTGAAAATCACGCTGCCCGAGCGCAAAAAATGCGCGGCGATAAGCCATGAGACAATGACGTAGAGCACGATCCGCAAAATCATGATGCCGGCCTCCTTCGGCGATGACAGACCGACATCAAGCAGTGACGGTGTTTGGTCCTTTCTCATTATCTATATAACTCACTATAAGCATGCTTGCACGTGCGACACAGTGCGGTTCGATTAGATTTCTCTTTCGTAACCGCTGTGTCGTCATTTGGTAAACTGACTCTGTCGTGAGCACTCATTCGCCGTGACCGCACCAGCCACCACGCCCTCTATCGCGTTCCCTGAGACACCGGAGCGTCGTGCGGCAATCACGCGGCAAATCCAGGCTGTAACAGGCCTCGACGAACCGGCGCTGGAACGCCTGGTGCGCGCGTTTTACGATACGGCGCGGCGTGACCCGATGATCGGTCCGCTGTTCGATGGTGTGCACGATTGGGAAGCCCACATCGCCAGGATCACGACCTTCTGGTCATCCGTCGCACTGATGACCGGCCGCTATCACGGCCAGCCGATGGTTCCGCATTTGAAGCTGCCGCTGGAGCCGAGGCATTTCATCCGTTGGCTTGAACTGTTCGAACAAACTGCGCGCGCGATATGCTCTGAGCCGGGGGCCGAACTGCTGATCGACAAGGCGCGGCGCATCGCACAGAGCCTGGAACTTGGCATCGACGTGCAACGCGGCGTGTTGCCGAAGCGGCAGCGCCCGGCATGACGGATAAGCCCACGCTTGATGAACTGTTGCCGGAAATCTTCGACCAGGGGATCATTGCCGACACGATGGAAGACGGTTTGGACATGCTGGCAGACAGGCTGGGCACCGATGTATCACGCGCCGTGCTGGCCGGCGTGGTGCAGGATGCGGTTGCAGCCGGGCTGCTGCATGATCCGGTGCGCCTGCCGCCCGGAGCGCTGCACTGTCATTGGCACCTGGAACTGACGCCGCGGGGCCAGCAAGCGGCGCTCGACATGCGACGATAGCAGTCACCAGCCTAACAGATTGACACCTGCACTTCCGGCAACCGCACCGGCGACAGTGACCAAGCTCAGGGCCAGCAGCGCGCGGTGCAGCCACTCGACGGTGCGGTAGGTCGCTTCCGGCGCGGCCGCCGCGCGGCGAGCGAGCAATCGCTCCAGGAACAACGGTTCGATTACAAACAGCATTAGGGTGAAGAGCAGCCAGGTCAGGACCATGGCGTGCATCCACCAGAAGCCGGGCATACGAAACCAGCTCCAGGCATCCAGGCGCCAAGCCATGTAGAAGCCGCTCGCGCCGGCCAGCAGCGTTGTGACCCTGGACTGGCGGGCGAACCGGACTTCGAGCGCATGGAACGCCTGAAATCGCTGTTCGGTCGGCCAGGACCGGCAAATCGCCGGAAGCAATACCGTCGTGACCATGCCCACGCCGCCGATCCACAGCACGACGGCGAGGACATGCACCACGCGGGCAAGCACGATATCGGTCATTGGGCGAGCGGGCGGGCTTCCAGAAACTGCGGGAACAGCACGTAGTTCTCGGTGTGAATGTGTTCCATCAGGTCGTCGGTCAGCTTCTTCGTGCCGATATACAGCGCGCGCCAAGTCGGGCAGGCATCGGCGGGGGCGGTAAAGTCGTTCGTCAGGCGCTCCAGCGTTCGCAAGTGGGCGCCGTGATCGTCATGCTCGGCCAACATGGCGGCGATCGGTTGCCCGATCATCGGATGGCCGCCGCGGCGCATCAGCGGGAAGAGCACTTCCTCTTCCTTCCGCATATGGTCTTCCAGCTCGCTGGCCATCCGTTCAAGCAGGGTCGCAATGCCGCGCGGGACTGCCGGATTGGCCTTGTGCACAGCCTCCACCCGCCGCGCCAATCGCACCAGTTCTGGCAATTCGCGCCGATGCGTCGCGTGGTAGCGGGTCTCGATCAAAGTGATGAGATCTTCGGTGCGCTCCGGGTGCTCGGCCGGCAGACCGAGCGTGACGACGGCGGCGAGTTCGGCTTCCAGCCCGTGCAACTCCAATCCCCGGTCCGCAGCGGCCTGGGCCAACGGCACCCGCCCACCACAGCAGAAATCGAGCTTGTGGCGGCGAAACACGCCGGTTGACCCTGGAAGCGTCGCGGCAATGTCGGCCAGGGTGCGGTTGGCGAACCCGGCCTCGGGATACGTGGTCTCGCTCATGAGCGGGAAGCTCCTTGCCCGCCGGGGAAGCGGGCGTTGCGCCCGCGCGGCGCGGCGGGCATGCGGTGATCACAATTAGTATTTGCGATACCAATTACATTCGCCCATAAATCTGGTATTGTCAATACCAATTCCAGGAGGCCCCATGCGCCTGCTTGCTTCCACCGATTTTGCCCTGCGGGTCCTGATGCTGCTTGCCGAGGAACCGGCCGGGGGGCGGCTGAGCGTCGAAACCCTGGCCAGCCGGCTCGGCGGATTGTCGCGCAATCATCTGCACAAGATCGTGCAGGACCTGACTGCGCTGGGGATCACGCGCACCGCGCGGGGGACGGGAGGTGGCGCGACCCTCGCTGTGCCGCCGGAGCAAGTTCGTCTCGGTCAGTTGGTGCGGCAACTGGAAGCGGATCAGCCGATCGTCGAGTGCTTCAGACAGGATGAGGGCACCTGCACGCTCATGCCGGCCTGCCGCCTGCGCACCATGCTGGGAGAGGCGCAAAGGCGCTTCTACGCCAGCCTGGAGGATCACACCCTGGCGGATTGCCTGCCGGGCAAAGCGGCGGCCGACGTTGCGTGACGATGCCTGCACGGTGCGCCCAGGCGGCATTCCTCCGCCCGAGCGTGACGCATGGGCCATTTGGCCCCCGCGTCAATCCGCGCCAGCGATTTCGCGGGATCATGGCTGATCGCCATCCTCCGCCTCATCGGCCTGGTCCAGGAGCCCCAGCAGCGCAGGACGCATCCGATGCAATTCCTGGAGATGGCTCGACGACAGTTCCGCCAGGTGGTGCTCGGCTGATGCCGTGAGATCCAACCGCACCCGGCGACGGTCGCTGGGGTCATGCTCCCGCACGATCAGCCCTGCCTCGGCCAGCCGGTCCACCAGTTCCACGGCACTATGATGCTGGATGCGCAGGCGCTCAGCCAGGTAGCCGATGGTTGGAACGGCGCCGCGGCGAACGCCCTTGATTGCCAGCAAGGCCTGATGCTGGCGGGAGGTCAGACCCACCCGTGCGGCCGCGGTCTCGCTGAATTCGAGGAAGCAGCGGATCAGATAACGAAACTCGGACAGCCGTCGATAATCTTGCCGGTTGAGCCGGCCGGCTGGCGGGTCCGGCAGGCCGGGCGAGGCATCCGCCTTCGGTGGGTCTCCCATGTCATGGCCCCTATTGGCTTGCGGATAATATGTCGTGATACGATGTATAGGCGAACTGGCAAGCAGGCCTCAACCGACGGAGACGATGGCGAACGTGACGAACTCCGCAGCAACCCAAGAATTGGCCGGCCGGGGCTTGCTCAGTCCCGACCACACCACCCGGCCGGGCGTCCGCCATCTCGGCGACTTCACCACCAACCCGCGCGTGCTGTTCATTGCCGCGGTTGCCCTCCTGGTTGGCACGGGTGGCGTGATCTCCGGCATCGTTCTGTTGAAGCTCATCCGGTTGGCCACCAACGTCGCCTATTTCGGGACATTCAGCCTGGCGAACCTCGAGCTTGGCCAGTCTCCCCTCGGTGTCTTTGCCGTCCTTGTTCCCGTCATCGGCGCCCTGATCGTCGGCCTGATGGCGCGGTACGGCAGCGAGAAAATCCGCGGCCACGGCATTCCGGAGGCGATCGAGGCCATCCTCCTCGGCCGCAGCCGGCTGGACCTGAAGGTCGCCATCCTGAAGCCGCTGTCGTCGGCCATCTCGATCGGCACCGGCGGACCGTTCGGTGCCGAGGGCCCGATCATCATGACGGGCGGCGCCATCGGCTCGCTGATCGCCCAGTTGCTGCCGGTCAGCGATAACGAGCGGAAGACGCTGCTGGTCGCCGGCGCCGCGGCCGGCATGACGACGGTGTTCGGGACGCCGATCGCCGCGGTCATGCTCGCCGTGGAACTGCTGCTGTTCGAATGGACCCCGCGCAGCTTCGTCCCGGTCGCAGTCGCCGCGATCACCGCGGACGTCGAGCGCACCGCGCTTGGTCTGCCGTCTCCGCTGTTTCCCTTCCTCGGCGGCATGGACGTCACGCTGATGGCCACGCTGTGCTGGGTGCTCGTCGGCCTGCTGTCGGGGCTGCTGTCCGGGCTGCTGACCAGGCTGGTCTATGCCTGCGAGGACGCGTTCCTGAAGCTGCCGATCCATTGGATGTGGTGGCCTATGCTGGGCGGAGTGGTGGTCGGCGTCGGTGGCCTGATCGATCCGCACGCCCTGGGAGTCGGCTACGACAACATCGCTGCCATGCTGCGCGGCACGCTGCCACCCGCGCCCGCCCTGGTGCTGCTGGTTGGGAAAGCCATCATCTGGGCAGTTGCTCTCGGCTCGGGGACATCGGGCGGCGTGTTGGCGCCACTGCTCATCATGGGCGGCGGCATGGGTGCGGCGCTCGCCCACGTCCTGCCCACCGCCAGCCCGGGCTTCTGGGCGTTGCTGACGATGGCGGCAACGATGGGCGGCACGATGCGCTCGCCCCTGACGGCGACGTTCTTCGCCGTCGAGATCACCGGCAACACCCATGTCCTGCTGCCGCTGATGGCCGCCTGCGTCACCGCGCACCTGGTCACGGTGCTGCTGATGCGACGCTCGATCCTCACGGAGAAGGTCGCGCGCCGCGGCCATCATCTGTCGCGCGAGTACCGTGTTGACCCGTTTACGCTGACCCGGGCGCGAGACGTCATGACGGCGGCAGTGCAGACGGTGCCCGACGATATGACGCTGCATCAGGCCGCCGCCTTCCTGGCCGATCCCGGCACCGGACACCCGAGCTTTCCGGTGGTTGATGCCGATCGCCATGTGCTGGGCATCGTTGACCCGCCGACCGTGCTGCGCTGGCGGCGCGCCGGGAAACATCGCCGTGCCACACTGCGAGAAGCTTCTCGGCGGCAGGCGGCCGGTGGTGGCCCATCCGGACGACTATCTCGACAGCATCATAGACCAGATGACGCGAGCCAACGTTGCCCACATCCCCGTGGTCTCGCGTGAGGATGGCCGTCTGGTGGGCTATCTGGGCTGGAAGGACCTGATCAATGTGCGCGCGCGGCTGCAGGCGGAGGAACGCGACCGCGTGGTTCTGTACCGCGTGAGGTAGTCGCCGTTTCCGTCGTCGTGCCTGAGAGCGTGGTCTCAGATTGCGACGGCGGCACGCAGGGCAGCGATTTCCTTACGCAAGGTCCGCAACTCCTCGAACGACCGTGTCGCATCGCGCATGATCGCGGCGATCCCCTCCATCCGTCCAGAAGCATCGACGAACGGCACGATGGTGAACTCGACCGACAGCCGAGTGCCGTCCTGCCGCACGGCCGGCACCGACAGCATCTGACCATCGCCGTAGCGTGTCTGGCCCGTGCGCATTGTTTCGCGGAAACCCTGCCAATGCCGCTCGCGGAGACCGGTAGGAATGATGATGTCCAATGATTGCCCGACCGCCTCGGCTTCAGAGAATCCGAAAATCCGCACGGCTCCCCTGTTCCACATCCGGATGATGCCTTCGGCATCGGCGTACACCAGCGCATCCGACATCCCGGCCACCAGAGCAATCGCGAACAGATCGGGGTCCATCATGCTGCCTCCGGCAGATCGTCACCGACGCCGCGCTCCGTAAGTATCACGTCCATGGGAATGTCGTGCGGTTGCGGAAAGATCGTCTCCAGGGAGCCGAGCGCGTAGCCGATCCCGACGACAACCGGCTTCTTTGGCAGTGCGGCAAGTGTCCGATCGAAGTAACCTCCGCCATAGCCGAGCCGATATTTGGCACGATCGAATCCAACCAACGGTGCCAACATCAGGTCAGGAACAACGACATGACGACATGCGGGAACGGGGATGTTCCAGACGCCCTCAACCATCGCATCCCCGGGCGCCCAACGCCAATGTTCGAGCGGAGCGCGTTTCTCCACCACCACAGGTAGGCACAGGGTCACCGGTCGGGATTCCACCAGCGCACGTCCCCAGGGCAGCAAGCTGATTTCGCCCTTGATCGGCCAAAATAAGCCAACCGTCGCAATGTTCAGTCTTGCACATAGACGACCCAGCTCGCCGGCGATCCTCTCTGTCGCACGCCGCCTGACATCGTTCGACGTAGCCTCTCGCGCGGCGAGGAACTCAGAACGCTTTTGTCGCCGCCATGCCGCGACCTCGGGATCCATCCACCCTCCACCAGGCCTCTCAACGACCAGCACGCCGACCTTGAGGCGAGGGTGGGCCCGACCGGACCCACCCTATCGCCGTCGGGTCGTCAAACGCCAGCATACTCGGTCGAAATGTCTCGGCTGGTGTAGTCAGTCAATAGTGCTGTCGAGACGATTCCAATGATGGCACAGATGGCGATGTAGATCGCGATCGGCCACGCCGAATGGTAAGTCGCGAATAGCCAGGTCGCGATGAACGGCGATGGACCGCCGGCGATGATCGAGGCAAGCTGGTAGCCGAGCGACGCGCCGCTGTAGCGCAACCGTGGCGTGAAGCTTTCCGCGATCAGTGCCGCCTCCGGCCCGTACTGTGTCATAACCGGCAACAACGAGAGCGCGACGGCGATGAAAATAACCGCCGGTATGCCGGTATTGAGCAAGGCGATATAGACGAAGCCGAAGACGCCCATGAACAGGCAGCCGAGCATGAACATGTTCTTGCGGCCGACGCGGTCCGACAGATGCCCGGCCGCCACGACCCAGAGGAAACCAAGGATCGTTTGCGTGATCACCGCAATCAGCAGAAAGTTACGCGACATCCCGAGCACTGTTGTGCCGTAACTGAAGATCCACGCGCCGACGATATAACCCGGCGCTTGCTCGGGCATGCGCAGGAGGGCGGTCAATAGCACCTGCTTCGGCTGGCGCTTCAACACCTCCAGCACCGGCACGCGTTCAATCCGCTGCTCTTCCAGCACTCTCTGGAAGACCGGGGTTTCGAAAATACCAAGCCGGATCCAAAGCCCGACGCCGACCATGATCAGACTGAGCAGAAATGGAATGCGCCAGCCCCAGACGAAGAATTGATCGCCGGACAACCAACTGAATGCCAGCACTGCCACGTTGGCGAGGAACAGCCCCGCGGGCGCACCGAATTGCGGCCACGCCGACAGGAAGCCCCGGTTCTTGTCGGTGCGCGCCCATTCCATCGCCAACAGGACCGACCCACCCCATTCGCCACCAACGCCAATGCCCTGGATCAGCCGGATCAGCGTCAGCAACACCGCACCCCAGACCCCGATGCTATCATAGGTGGGCACCAGTCCGATGGCAGCCGTCGCGATGCCGGTCACCAGCAGAGTGACGATCAGCGTCGCCTTGCGCCCAATCCGGTCGCCCCAATGGCCGAAGATTGCCGCCCCGATTGGCCGTCCCACGAAGCCGACGAAAAACACGCCGAACGATTTCAAGAATCCCGATGATCGGCGACGACTTGGGAAAGAACAGCTTGCCGAAGACGAGTGCGGCCATCGTGCCGTACAGCAGGAAATCGTACCACTCGATTGTCGTGCCGACCGTGCTGGCAATGACGGCACGCCGTAGCTGCGCACCGTGTTCCTCGGCGGACAAGGCCGTCAGGCGATTGTTGTCGATAGTCATTACCTTCCTCCCTTTGTGGTTTTCTTGACGACCGGGCGGCCGGCCGCGAGGTGACACCGGCTTATCGATTGCCAGCTAGTGCGACATCAGCACCGGGACGGTCATGTGTTGCAGCAACCCTCGGCTGACTCCGCCGATCACCGCCTGGCGCAGTGGCGAACGGTGATAGGCGCCGGCAACGATCAGATCGGCGGAGATATCCGTCGCTGCCGACAGCAACATGTCGGATATGGTAGTGCCGCTGCGCAGCGGATGGTCCGCTCGCGCAAGAATGTCGTGTCGTTCCAGATGACGGACGACGCGCTGGGTTGCCTCTCGGTCGCGCTGCAAATCCCGGTCGCGGGTCCGAATGGACATCACGGTGACGGCAGTTGCTGTACGGATGATCGGCAGTGCGTCGTTGAGGGCGCGGGTTGCCTCGCGCGATCCGTCCCAACCAACCAGAACGCGGCGGCCGAGTTCGGGAAAGGTCCCGACATAGGGGACCATCAGCACCGGTCGTCCACAGCCGATAAGAATCTCGTCCGGTCGCCATGACGGGCCTGGCCGGACGTCGCGGCTGACCTGGCCGAGGATGATGAGATCGGCGGTTCGGGTGAGCGCAATGAGCCGCGAAGACGCTGCCTGCGCTACGTCATGCCAGTCGCTATCGCCGCCGAACCAGCGCAGACATTCGCGCATGCGTTGTTCCGCTTCGTCGTTGGTTGTCCCGCCCCGCCGCTTGCTCGTCGCACCTGTCAACACCTGGACCGCCACTCCACGCTTCAGGGACTCAGCCGGCGAGGCATCGGCTGCCTGGCGAGGGCGCACGAAAATGGCGCTCAGATAAGCCCCCTGGTCTCGGGCGATACGGGTCGCCAGCCGCAAGCGTTCCTCGCCGGCACGGCTTGGGTCGAGCAAGACGACAATATCCTTTAGGCTCATCGACTGCGCTCCATCTGGCGTCGATCGATGATCGATCGACTGGACCGGCTCTCCGATTTCGCCGGCTACCAGGGGCAGGTGGTTTCGTGCCGCCGCTGCCGAGGGCTCCGCACAAGTGGCCCGCGCAACGGAACGTGCAGTCACTTAGGACGCCCGGCGGTCGAGTTACGAAACTCAAACTATGCACCGAACGCCAACCACAGCCTAAGGCGCCAGACGAAAACCGGGCTATACTCAGCGAGGCTCGCAAATGGGGCCATAATCCTCAGCATTAATCCGGATTAATAAGCCAGCTTGCCTTGTCATCCGTTCCGGTTTACGATAGCCGTACGTCGCAGCCGCGTTCGATCTGCCGTTGCGACCGGCGGTGCAGCGGACCGTTGATGCCAGGGGGTATGGCCATGGCAATTGGGGCAGTGCTGGTTGCGTCCGCTTCTGCCCGCGTGACGCCGGTGCCGCTGGCCGACAAACTGGCATCCTACCTAACCCTGTCAGCGGCAGAGATTGAGTTTCTGACGGAACTGCATGAGCCGCGGCGAAAGATCGCCCGGCACCGGGAAGTCATCGTCGCCGGACGTCGGTACGACGAGCTTTTCATCCTCTGCAGCGGTGTCGTGTCCCGCTACAAGGTGTTGCAGGACGGCAAGCGGCAGATCTTGAACCTAGGATTGCCGGGCGACCTCATCGGCCTGCCGTCCTGCTTGTTCGACGTCGCCGTCAATTCGGTCTCGGCACTGACGGATGTCGTGCTCTCGCCGGTCGCCTTTGTGAAGCTGTTCAGTCTGTTTGCTCGCTTCCCGCGGGTCGCGACGGCACTGTTCTGGACCTCGGCATGCGAGGCAGCGATTTATGGCGAACATCTCGTCAATCTCGGACGCCGGTCGGCGTATGAACGGCTGGCTCACCTCATCCTGGAGCTGCTGGTCCGGCTGCGCGCAGTCGGACTGGGTGACGACGTTTCATATACATTGCCCCTGACACAGGAGTTGATGGCGGACGTGCTCGGGCTGAGCGTGCCGCACGTCAATCGTATGATCAGAAATCTGCGGGACGAGGGTTTGGCCACGATCGAAGGGCAGAGGGTTGTCATTCACGACGTTGCATCGCTGTCGACTCTCAGCGGGATTCGAGGAGCGCTACCTCTCACGCCAACGAATTCCTGGCTTGCTTTAGAGCGCCGCCGCCGCGGCGTGCCGTAATCCCACCAAGCGGGGTCGGTCGGCCGCGTCGTGAACTGATCCCTTACCCCCAGCCGCCCGCCGCAAACGACAGCAAGGAAAGATCGGCAGGACTTAGCAGCAAATCAGCCGACCTGCCACAATCTCTGCCATCGTCACTCGTGCGTGTGCCAGCCCAATGAGCCTGGTAATGGAGGCTGGGGGAGTATTGCACGGCCACGATCATCAGGCTTCCGCCGGACCTCCGCATGACATGCGGCTTCAAAACGCAGGAGACAACTGAGGAATTTCCCAGCAGCCCGACTGTGACCATCGCTTCCCTATCGCTCGCGACGCCCTTGGCGCGATTGAACGATAGGATGTCGCCGGTGCGCGGCTTCAGTCGCTCTGCCAGGCGCAGCGACCCACCGATCACCGCCGCGACCAGCAAGGCTGTTGCTACCGTCCCGCATAGTACGAAATACAAATTGTCCGGCTTGCCATTGTAGGTTGGTCTCATGGCAGCGGTTCCTTGCAGGTCTTGTTGCCCTCTCTCGTCGCAAGTCTGACTGCGGGCGGCGCATCTCACAGCGTGCCGCTGGTAAGCTGCAACAGACCCTGGATCGCCGCCATGCTGGCTAGCTCCGTCAGGTAACGACCAGGTCTGGAATGAGGATCTTGCCCCTGGTTTCCGGGCCGCACAGCACTGCGAGAACAAAGCTGATCAATCCTCCGACGGTCCCTACCAGCATCGGGATCGCCAGGCTCACCCCATAGGCCCCAGCGCAGTAGACCAGGACTGGCGCGGTGAAGCCTCCCCAGATCGCCCCCTGGTGGTAGCAGAAGGCGCTGGCAGTCGCTCTTACTTCCGTCGGGAAGCGTTCCGACAGATAGCTCGGGTTCTGAGCATAGATGCCTCCACCAAATGCCCCCTGCACCACAAAGCCAAACACGATCCAATTGATGTCCGTGCTGAGCAGATAGAGTGGTGTCACTGCGATTGCGATCAAGGCCGGGATGATCATCGACCAGCGGCGGCTCAATCGATCGGCGACCACACCCCACACACCGCTTGACAGAAAGACAACGGCATTGGCGATCGCGATCGGTGTGGCGACCAACCCCGGTGAAAGGTGCAAGTCCTTCTGGAGATGCGTTGCGAACAATGCCCAGATCGAATAGTACACGACGAAACCGCTGGCCATCCACCAGCACGCGGTCAACGTGTTGAGGATCAATGCTGGCTTGAAAATGCTCAGGAGCGGCGCCCGCACCTCCCGTTGCTGTTCCCGTTGCAGCTTGCGGTTCTCCACCCAAACCGCCGGCTCTTTAACGAAGAAACGCACATATAGAACAGCAAGCGCCGGCAGGATGCCGATCCACAGCATGCCGCGCCAACCCCAGGACTGATAGAACAGGCCATACACTAGGCTCGACAGCAGGAACCCGATGCCCCACGAGCCCTGCAGGATTCCGCTCATGAACCCGCGTGAGCGTGCGGGCCAGCTTTCCATTGCCAACGCCGCCCCTGCCGGCCATTCAGCACCCATGCCGATACCAAGCAGTGCCCGGAACAGCAGCAGGAACCAGAAGGTTGGGGCGAAACCAGCGATAAAATTGCAGATCGAATACCACAGGATTGAGATCATCAAGGGTGTCTTACGGCCCACGCGGTCAGCCAGCCAGCCGGAGGCAACCGCACCCACCAGACGCATCCACAGGGTGATAGTAAACACCACGGCGACCGCGGCCAGGGGGACGTGAAACTCATTGGCGATCGGCACCATGATTAATAGGAAGATCGTGAAATCGAAGGCGTCGAGCGTCCAACCCAGCCACGCCGCGACATAGGCCATCCATTGGTCCTTTGTAGGCTCCCTCCACCATGGCACCGCGGCACCGTACGAGATCGATGTCGTCATGGCGAACTCTCCCTGTCGTGGCTTAAGATATGCCCCGTTTGGTTTCTGGCTGCGCCGGTACTCTCCGGTTCGTTGATTGTCGCACTCTGCGTAAGCGCGTGCTTTCGTCCGAATCATTGATCCAGATTAATAATGTGGAACATCGCGGTTGCAGGTCCTGCACGGTGAAAGCCAGCCCTCATGACCAGCCCTCGTAATTGGTTGTGCAGCTATTTCTGCGCGCGCGCGGAATTCACTTGACACGGTTTTTCGATCCGCGCTCTGAATGGCGAAAATACGCCAAGTGACGGCCGATAACGGTACGCACCGCCCGAACCTGGGCACACAGGGAGAACGGACAATGAGCAACCTGAGCAGGCGCTCGGTGCTGCAGGGGACTGCGGCCCTGGCGGCAGGCGGGGCTTTGGCACGCCCCTATATCGCGAATGCCGCGGCGACGACCGCGACCGTCTGGTGGGTTCAGGGCTTTGCCCAGGAAGAGGATGTCGCGTTCCGCAAGGTGGTCGAGGACTACGAAAAGGCCAGCGGCAATCAGCTTGATTACAGCATTATCCCTTACGCGCCCGAGCGTCAGAAGATCGTCTCGGCATTCACCAGCGGCGACGTGCCGGACCTGATCACCGCCAATCCCGCTGAAATAGTCGCGCTTTATGCCTGGCAGGGCAAACTCGTCGATGTCACCGACGTGGTTGAGACGCAAAAGTCCGAACTCAGCGAGACCGCTCTGCTCTCTGCACAGTGCTACAACAACGAGACCAAGCGGCGTAGCTTCTACGGCGTGCCGTTCACCGGTGCGGTGCTGCCAAATCATATTTGGAAGTCGTTGGTCGAGAAGGCTGGCTACAAAATCGAGGACATCCCGAAGACCTGGGACGCTCACTACGACTTCTTCAAGGATGTCCAGAAGAAACTGCGTGCTCAGGGCATGCGCAACGTCTACGGACTTGGTCTGCAGGTCACCACCAACGGCGTCGATCCCAACAACACGTTCCACTACTTCCTGATCGCCTATGGTGGGCAGGACATCGTGACCAAGGACGGCCAACTGCATGTCGATGATCCGAAGGTCAAGGCGGCGGTCATCAAGGCACTCACCTACCCGACCACCGCCTACAAGGAAGGTTTCGTGCCGCAAGGCGCGATCAACTGGAACGACGCCGACGACAACAACGCATTCCACTCCAAGCTGATCGTGACGGATCTCGACGGCACGATCTCGACTGAGGTCGCTATCATAAAGGATCCTGAAGCCTACAACGATATCTACACGATGGGGCTGCCGCTCAGCAACGAGGGCAAGCCGGTGCCGAGCCAGCTCACGGTGGTGAACGCGATGATTCCGGTTGGAGCCAGGAACGTCGACGTCGCCAAGGATTTCCTGAAATACTTCATTCAGCCGAAGGTCAACAACGAGTGGCTGAAGGTGGGCCTGGGACGCAATATCCCGGTCATGCCGTCGGTTGCCAGGAATGACCCCTGGTGGCTCGCGGACCCGCACCGTGCCGCCTATACGCAACAAGGCGTGCTCGGCCCGACCGTGCCGGCCTATTGGGCGTTCAACCCGGCCTATGCCCAGGTGCAGAACGAGCATGTCTGGAGCACGGCCTGGACCGACATCATGACCGGAGGGATGACGCCTGAGGAAGCCGCCGACAAGGCCTATAAGCGCATCGAGGAGATCTTCACGAAATACCCGATCGTGCAAAGCTAGGGGGCCGCCATGTCCAGCACATCGGTTATCGCATTCGCCCGTCCGGCGATCGAACGGCGACTGACGCCCTGGCGCCATCTGCAAGGCGGCCTGAAGGGATCGGAGTATACTTGGGCGGTCGCCTTCGTCGTTCCATACGTCGCGGTATTCTTCATCTTCGTCGTCTATCCCGCGTTCTATGGAATTTGGATGGGCAGTGATCCGGGGCTTTATTCCGATCTCTTCTCCGACCCGATCTATCAGAGCACCGTGGTCAACACGCTGCTGTTCCTCGGCATCGCGGTGAACCTGAAGATGTTCTGCGCCTTGCTGATGTCAGGGTTCTTCATGCGCCGAGGCTGGTGGGTGAAAGCGCTGCTGATGATCTATGTGCTGCCATGGGCGGTGCCGGCGCTGCCGACGTTCATCTCGATTCACTGGATGCTGAACGGCCAGTGGGGCTTGGTTAACAACTTGATCTACCAGACGTTCCACCTCGACGGCCCGTCCTGGCTCGATGAGCGCTGGCTGGCGCTCGGGTCAGCCATCTACTCCCATATCTGGAAATGGATGCCGTTCTGGACGGTGATCCTGCTGGCCGGACGCATGGCCATCCCGCAGGACCTCTACGATGCGGCCAAGGTGGACGGCGCCAGCGGCTGGCGCCAGTTCGTGCACATCAACTTCCCGCTGCTCGCCAATCTGTACCTGATCTGCACCCTGCTCTCGACAATCTTCAGTCTCGGCGATTTCAACTCGGTGTATTTCGTTACAGGCGGCGGTCCTGCCAATTCGACGCATGTCCTGGCGACGCTCGGCATCCGCGACGCTTTCGACCTGGCCCAACCAAGGCTCGGCGTCGCCGCCGTGATGTCGGCCCTGCCGTTGGTGATCCCGCTGGTGATCGTGCTGATGCGCAAGCTCAAGACCGCGGAGGTGCAGCTATGAGCGTCACAACGCTTGGCCGAATTGGCGCCCTGGGGACAGCGGCCGGAACCAGGGGCCGGGTGGCGCGGCGGCGACGCAAAATGGCCGAGTTGGCGGCCATGGCCTTTGGCGTTGTCGTCGTCTTCTGGACCATTCTGCCCCTCTACAACATGGTCATGGTCGCGCTCGAAGCCCACAACGACGTCTTTACCGATGCCGTCTGGCCGCCGCATCCATCGATCGCCAGCTTCCAGATCGTTGTCACCGAAGGCTATTGGTACCTCGAGTATTTCTGGCACCAGTTCGGCAACAGCCTCTATGTCGGTGCGGCGGTGACCAGCCTGACCTTGCTGATTGGCTCGCTGGCAAGCTTTTCAATCGGACGCATGCGCATCCGCTACGGCTGGCTGGTCAGCAATGCAGCGCTGCTGACCTATGTAATTCCCGCCTCGTTCCTGGCGATCCCGTTCTATCGGATCATGACCAGCTACGGACTGGCGAATAACCTCTGGTCGGTGATCTTCGCCGAGGTAACCTTCGCGACGCCGTACGGAATCTTCATCTTCTCGCAATATGCTCGAAGCATACCGATCGAGCTCGATGAATCGGCACGGATTGACGGTGCGTCGCCGCTCCAGATTTACTTCTATATCTACCTGCCGATGATGGCGCCAGCCCTTGTCGCGGTCGGCACCTATGCGCTGCTGCTGGCATGGAACGAGTATCTTTATCAGTTCCTGCTGTTGTCGTCGAAGCGCAGCATGACGGTGCCGGTGGCGTTGGCACAATTCCTTAACAGCGATGAGGCGCCTTGGAACTACATGATGGCGACAGCGATTGTCTATGCATTGCCGCCACTGGCCATCTATTACGCGTTCCGCGGCCGCATGACCGCTGGACTTACCATGGGTGGTGTCAAGGGTTAGCGCCTCACATCCTTACTTGTGTGTTGACGGTTGGTGCGATCTCGTCGTGCCCGCGAAGGCGAGAACCCAAGTTCGCGTGCCACCGCTGGCTGTTTGATCTCTCGCCATGTTTGGGCTCCTCATCGGTGGGTTGTCGATAGGCAAGGGCCTGCCCGCGGTCAGACGTTCAGCCGCTTTGCCAGCTGATGCAGCCCGGCCACGGCCGCCAGCCCGATCGCCGCCCACATCGCATTGCGATGCCGGCTGGCGAATGACTCCCAAGTATAAGACCGCGCCTGCGAGTTGAACCGGCCGTGTGCGCGGTACGGACCGGGTACCGGATGGAACAGGTTGCTCGGCGCGTCTGCCGGCGTCGGCTCGTCGGTGAGTTGCCCGGAATAGCCGGCCTTCGCCAGATAGCGATCGATCAAACCAGGTGTGAGGCGATTGCCCAGGATCGCCTTGACAGTGGGCCAGCCGATCCAGGTCTGTCGCCGGGGATGGAACGCGGCGAAGTAGATGGCGCGCGTGGGAATCTCCGGCTGGAAAATCGCGGAAACCGACTGCGGGCGCTTGCCCATCTTGTTCAACGCGCAGTTTTTCCGATTGGCCGAGGCGTCCCGCCGTTTTCCGAGCGCGGCCGGGGTTTTGGAAAATGGACCGCCCGGCCGAGCGTTCAGGTTTTGTTGCGGCCCTGTTCAGTGTCGGGCGGCAGGAACGCCGCCAGCATCTGCGGACAATGGATGCCGCATAGCTCCGTGAGGCGGTCTCCGGCGTCCGCCTGGGGCAGTCGGCCGAGAGGGCGCGCAGCACGTCCGTCATGGGGGCGTCGGCGCCGTAGGTCGCGATCAAGGTGGCCACGCGGTACCGGCCCTGCCGCGGGCACAGGCTGCAGGTGATTTCCAGCAGGTCCATCCGGGTGGCGACTTCCGCAACCTTGTAAGCGTCCGCTTGGCATCAAGCCAGCTTAGCGGTGGTGGGCGTCTACCCGCAGGGCCGCCAGAGTTAGTCACCACCTTCAGACCCGATCGTGCGCCGTAGAATTTCGGCGAGACCGCCCTCGTCCACCAAGGCATAAGCGTCGGACGGCTCGAACCAGCGTGTCTCACGCTCTGCCTTTTCGGGCCAGTTCTCCAACTGGCGCTCGACCAGGAACAAGAAGACCATCACCTCGCACAGAGCGCTGTGATCTCGCGACAGCTTCTTCTCATAATGGTAGCTTCCGATCGGGCGCTTGCCGACGATAGCGCCGAGCAAGCCCGCCTCCTCGAGTGCTTCTTGCGCAGCAACTTCATGAGGCTTGCGCCCACGCATGGGCCAGCCCTTCGGGATCACCCATCGCCGGGTTTCTCGGGACGTCAGCAGCATAATGCGCGGCCGGCCGTCGTCTTCGTAGCGGAACGGAAGTGCAGCGAACTGGAGGTGATCGCGAAGTCTCGGACTTGCCCACGTGCGGATTACTCGTTCTCGCGAAGCCGTGTCGGCAGAAGTTCGCCCTGGCCTTTGAGAAGCGGGTAGGCGGCGGCGGCTACCAGGTGGTCATTGATGCGCTTGAGATCACGCAGCAGATCGAGCCGCCACGCACTCGCTTCGGCTGCCTGCGCCTGCCCGGCACGGATATGTGCGAAGTGCTCCTCTGTTGCGGCGGTTTCGAGTTGGCGGAACGTTTCCTTCTCCGCCGCCAGCATGCGCGCTGCCCGCACGTCCGCGGTCGTAAACACAGACGCCGCAGTCCGCAGATTGGCTACGAGACGAGCGATGATGTCGGCCAGCTCTTCGGTCTGTTGCTGTAGGAGGGCGATATTCCGCTTGAGCCGTTTGGCGGCATGGCCGAGCAGGTTCTTATCCACCACGTCGCCGGTGTGTTCGAGGTTGATGGTGAAGGCGAGGATTTCCTCGATGCGACGTTGGTCCGCCTCCGAAGTGGCTTCGGAGTCCAGACCGGTGAGATATGCCTTGATCGCGCTGTTCAGCCGATCCAGCACGTCGTCCATGCGTCTGGCGTCCGCGATTCGCTTGCGATCGTCGGCCGAAAATGCATCCCGCGCGGCCAGCAGCATCGCCTCCAACATGTCGGCCAACCGCAGCGCCTCCCGCGCCGCCGCGCCAATCGCGACCACGGGGGCCTCGCGAGCCGCCTCGTCGAGATAGAGCGGTTTCGTGGGATCGGGCCTATCGACGCGGGCCGGGAATATGCCACGCAGCAGCGCGGCGTAGTAGGGCAATATCGGGAAGAACAGCGCGGCTAGCACGAGGTTGAAGGCGAGATGCAGGTCGGCGACCTCACGGGCTGGGTTGGGATCGACCGTCACAAGCCACGGCCCGAGTTTTGGCAGCACCGCCAATCCGAGCGCCACACCGATCAGGCGCGTCCCCAGGTTGCCTGCCGGTACGCGGCGGGCGGCGGCATCCGCACCTTCAGCGCCTTCCAACAAGGGGTTCAGAGCAGTTCCGAGATTGGCACCGAACACAAGCGCGAAGGCCGCGTCCGGAGGAACCACGCCTTTCGCAGCGAGCGACATCACCAGCAGCACGATAGCAACGGACGAATGCGCCGCCCATGTCAGCCCGGCGGCGGCAATCACATCGAGCCATGGCTGCGTCGCGATTGCTCCGAGCAGCAATCGCAAGCTGGGAGCATCCTCGAATGGCGTGACGAGATAAAGTAACTGATGCAGTGCCAGCAGCATCAGTCCTAACCCGATCACTACGCGGCCAAGATCGTGCGTGCGACTGGAATGACTGCGGCGGAACATCAGAACGCCGAGCAGGATTAGCATCGGTGTGACCGGTGAGAGGTCAAGCGAGAGCAGTTGAACGATCAACGTCGTGCCGACGTTCGCGCCAAGCATGACGGCAAGTGCGGGCGTCAGGTCCACCAACCCGGCAGCAGCGAAGCCCGATACCATCAGTCCGGTTGCGGTGCTGCTCTGCAACACAGCGGTGACGCCGAGGCCACTCAGGAAAGCTTTGGCAGGCGAGCGCAGGGCCGTGCCGAGGGTCGAACGCAGGCGCGCGCCGAACGCGCGCTGGACACCAGTCTGTACCATGCGCACGCCCCAGAGCAGCAGCGCGATGCTTCCTGCCAGATCTAGCAGCGTGACCGGAAAGTCCATCCCGGACATTCGGCAACGTCTCCGTCGGCAATTGGCGTGGGGATCAAGGTGACAATCGCGGAGCGCCCTTCTGCAAGCAATCCATCTTACACCGTAGCGGCACCGTCTGCGGGCGAAAAGCGGCCGATTGCCGGAGGACTGCCTCTGACGGTATGATGCGCCTCCGGCTTCGCGAGGAGGGATGCGCGATGCAGCCGCTCCGGAAGGTTCTTTTTTTCATCTTTCTGGCAATAGCCACACCTGCGCTGGCGGCGTCGCCTCCCGAGCGTCGGCCGGGGCTCGACCGGATCGGCCATATCATTGTGCTGTTCCTGGAAAACCGAAGCTTCGATCACCTCTATGGGTTGTTCCCAGGAGCGGAGGGAATACAGGATGCAGGATTTGCCTCCATTCAAGTCAATATGGAAGGTCACCAATTCACAACGCTACCGGCTGTCATCAACAACCTTGCGAGGCGCGAAGGAGTTGATTCAAGATTTGCGATCGGCCTGCCGAACGGACCATTTCGCGCGGATAGATATGTGGGACCCGAAGAGCGGACCAGCGATCCGGTGCACCGCTTCTATCAGGAGCAGGAGCAGATCGACGGTGGCAAGATGGACAGGTTTGTTGCCGTGTCCGACACGGGCGCCTTGCCCATGGGCTATATTGACGGCCGCCAGTTGCCACTGTTTCGCCTGGCTCAGGAATACACGCTGGCTGATCAGTTTTTCCACGCCGCGTTTGGCGGCGCTCTTCTAAACCATTTTTGGCTGATCTGCGCATGCACCCCGCGCTACGACAACGCGCCGCAAAATCTGATAGCGCAACTTGATGCGAACGGACGAATGATCAAGGACGGCGTAGTGACGCCCGACGGCTATGTGATCAACACCATCGATCCGGTTTCCGAGCCGCATGATCCAAGGATCACCGACGATCGTCAGTTATTACCATTGCAGACGATGCCAACTATCGGCCGGGCGCTGACCGACGCTGGCGTATCATGGGCCTGGTATTCAGGCGGCTTCGCGGGTGCAGTCGCCGGTCATGCGGATTCCACCTTCATCTATCACCATCAGCCGTTTGCCTACTTCGCGGACTATGCCGAGGGCACGGCGGGGCGGGCCGAGCACCTCAAGGACGAGCATGACATGATTCGCGCTATCAGGGACCGGACACTTCCCGCGGTAAGTTTCTACAAGCCAATTGGTGCTGATGATGAGCATCCCGGATATGCCAATCTGGTCCGCGGCGACTATCACGCAGCAGAGATCGTCTATGAAATTCAGAACAGCTTCATCTGGGATGATGCCGTGATCATCATCACCTACGCTGAGAATGGCGGGATCTGGGATCATGTCGCGCCCCCAAAAATAGATCGGTGGGGACCTGGCACACGGGTGCCGACGATCATTATCTCGCCATTCGCCAAGCGACATTTCATTGATCACACGACGTATGACACAACTTCGATCCTCAAACTGATCGAGGAAAGATGGGGTTTGGTGCCTCTTGGAGACCGTGATGCTCAGGCCGCCGATTTGACTAATTCACTGCAACTCCGATAGCGAGGCAGAATGAAACGTTATCCCCAGCTAGAGATATCTCTGAAAGCAACCACGATCAGTGGTGTTACCAATCGGCCAAAGCCAATGCGATGCGGAAGATGTTGCCAACGATCGAGTCCTTGGGAGGGAAGCATGAAGCAAGCCTCGGCACCCGCACAGCCGTAGAAATGGGACACTACGGAGCCAATCCGAGCGTTGCTCGAAGTTCTGTCCGTGCCGGCTCGTATTGAGCCTGGAAGCGCGGGCTGCTCCACAACGCTTCAGCAATGACTGTTCCCGCAATTCGCCCCGCCGCTACATCGCTTGGATAATGCATCCCTCCTACTTCCCGGCTCAATCCATACTGCGTTATTCTCGCGAAGATAGCATCGCGCCTCTCTGGTACCATCCAAACGAGCACGATCCCCATCATCGTTCCCACCGTCATGTGCCCGCTGGGGTAGGAACCGCCGGTGGCCTTCTTCACCAACGGCCTCACCTCGTCCGGCGCCAGCAAATAGGGGCGGGTGCGCGGGAAGCCGGCTTTCGCCGCGTCGCTGATCGGCCATTCATCGGCATCCATGTTCTCGAACAGTGCTGCTATCTTGGGTAACCTCTTCGGAGTGAACGCGGGTCCGAACACGTCGGCGAAGCGGAATACCGAGATCGTGGCGTCGGCCTGAGCCAGCGCCACGCGATCGGGCGAAGCCTCTGCCTGAATTCGGTGCAGTTCGGCAAGTTCCTGACGTGTCTCGACTGAGCTATCCGCTGGCGGCGGCAGCAATAGCATCGCCATCCGGATACTGTCCGGCGTAACGAAATGGCTGTCGGCCCATGCGCTACCCGTGAAAATCAGAAGCAGCCACAAAACACCAATGCGACGCATCAATTTCTCCCCCGAAGACAGCGATATCACATGGCGCGAGGACCAACCCACCCGGATGCGGCACATGCAGCGCCACAAACGGCCGTAAGAAGTGGATTGTGCTGGAAAACTATTCGATACCACCGTCTTCGTCCATGGTACCAACACGTGCCACTCCCTCGATATCTGCTAGTGCGGCGATCAGATTAGAGATCGGCCTTTTGCCCTTTACCTGCATTCGGAGCACGGCCAAATTGCTTAATGTTTGCTCCGGATCGGTCCCTTCCAGGTCCGCCAAATCCTGTAACGCTTCCCGATCGACGGTCGAACTCGTGCTGCGTTCTACCTCAACCTGATCGATGGCGAAGCGGAGCTGCGTGCATGCAATCGTAATGCTGCGCAGCAGGTCGCGGCGTTCCTTATAGGAAATTCTCAACGTAGTCGTTGTACGGCGCTGCCGGGGCAGGCAGCGAACCAGCTTCGGGAACAGGAACATGATGATGATGTGGCCCACGGTTGTTGCTATGGCCAGGATTGGCAACCCTGCTCCGCACGCCATCCCGAGCGCAGCCGTCAACCAGACCGACGCTGCCGTGGTCAGTCCGCGCACCACGCCGCGGCGCATGAATATGACGCCGCCACCGATGAAGCCGATTCCAGATACGATTTGTGCCGCGACTCGCGACGGATCAACGACCATGCGGTCGTTTTGCAGCACGTCCATGAAACCGTATTTGGAAATGAGCATGAAGAGGGCGGCAAAGTCCCCGACGAGTGTGTAGGTTCTGAGGCCGGCACTCTTCTGGCGTATCTCACGCTCCAGCCCAACAAGAGCTGACAGCACGAAGGCAAGAAAGAGCTCTCCGAGCTGCAACCATCCTTGGCCGCTAAAACCCAGCAATGCTGACATGAGCCTTGATCAACTCCAGATTATTAAAGGCCTGAGCCGGACGGGCGTTTGCGAACCTGCGTATACGGGCGCGCCCGCCGCCAGCCTCCCCGTCCGGAGTCGCGATCACATGTGGTCGTGCCAGGCTCACGGAATCTTGCTGGTATTGACCTTCAAGGCACCGAGAAGTCGCTTGATCGGCCCGCCGGGTCCCTCGGTGAGATGACTGACACTCTCTCTGTTCCGCAGCTCCTGCCAGACTTCCTCTGGCCGGATACCCATGTGTACCCATGCGACAAGGAGATGGTAGAGCAGGTCAGCGCTCTCGGCGATCGTCCCGGCGCGATTTCCGACCATGACTTCTATCAGACATTCCACCGCCTCCTCTCCTAGCTTCTGAACGACCCGCGGCGCGCCCCGGGCCAGCAACCGCGCGGAGTGACTCACCTCCGGATCTGCATCCTTTCGGCTGTCGATAATGGTCCATAGCCGGTTGAGCACGTCGGCATTGGCGTGAATGCTCAGCGATGCCGGCAGCGGTGGATAAGCGGCGGACGCGCTTGCTTTCAATTGAGTCTCAGGGTCGAAATCGATCTCGAAGCCAGTCGCCTTGCTCCGGGACTTCTTGGTGTGACCCTTGTGAGTTTTGCTCCCGCGGCCCGCGGCGGCGCTTTTCTTCTTTGTCTGCTTCGCCATGGTGGATGTCCGGGAGCGCTCCTTTCTTGTGCAACGCAGTCCATTGGCCTGGGCATCGCGGTAGCCCACATTCGATCTGCAGGCAATTTCGCGAGGGCGCGATGCTACCTGCCATGCGAGAACGGGCATGCCACGCGCCCGGTGCGAGCGCGATCCGGGCAAGGGGCTCTCATTGTCAATGTGACATCAGAACCGGCACTGTCATGTGCTGAAACAGCCCGCGGCTGACACCTCCGACCAGAGCCTCGCGCAGCGGCGAATGATGATAGGCGCCGACAACGATCATATCGACAGCGAGATCGACTGCGCGCGACAGCAGCACGTCCGCGATGCTGTTGCTACCGCGCAGCATCGTCTCAGCGTGGACAGAAATCTGGTGCTGCATCAGATGATGGATGACGCGCTGCATCGAACCACGATCGCGTTCGAGGTCTCGGGTGTTACCACGCACGGTGATTAGCGTCACCGACCTCGCTGATTGAATTACCGGCAGCGCATCGTGGATCGCGCGTGCAGCTTCTCGCGATCCATCCCATCCGATCAAAACGCGCTGGCCAATACTGGGGTAGTTGCCTATATAGGGAACCATCAGCACGGGCCGACCGGAATTGATCACCACCTCTTCCGGCCGAGTCCATGACGGAATTGGACCTTTCTCCGGATCGACCTGGCCGACAATGATCAGATCAGACGCCTGCGCCACTGCGATTAACGTGGCCGCCTCGTTTTTCTCCAACGAATGCCAGTCGCCCTTATCTCTGACGCATCGCAGAAGTTCACGAAGCCGATCTTCCGCAGTATCCGTCGGGCTGTGCATAATCTCGGCTACGGCGGAAGAACCTCCGACCACCAGGCCGAGCCGAGCCACTGTCAGGCCGGACGGGTAGTCGTCCCGCCGGCTGTCCTGCAGGAAGGCCACGCTAAGACAGGCGCCCTGTTCTCGTGCAAGGTTCATTGCGAGATGCAGGCGTCCCTCGCTCGCAGTTCCGGAGTCCAGGACGACCAGGATGTCTCTCAGGCTCATTTGTGCCTCCGTGCCCGACGTCGTTGTTTTGCAGGTAGCGGCCAGCCCTCACGTCCGTGACAGACGGAATTGAATTCACCGTTCGATGCCTGCCCCGCATTTCACGACAATCACTTTCCAAATGGCCAGAAGCAAGGCATACAAGTTTGAGTCCTGCGCCTCCTCCGCTTCATAAAGGCAGCTGATATGTACGGCGGATCACGTCCGTCCCTGTCACGTAACGACCCAGAAGGCCGCTGGCCAACGGCTTTTGCGCCAGAGGCCGCCGCGATGTCAGGCGTCTTGAACATATTGCGAAGCAGCATGTTCAGATTTCCGAACGTATCACGGTTTCGTGAAGCCCTTCGCTTCCTGCCTCGCAGGCGGCTCGCGAGAGCCACAGCGTCGGGCTGCCAGTGGATCGTGTGGCCTCTGCCGCTGTCCGCGCGGGTTCCCATTGTGTCAGGGGCGCTGATCCTCGCGGTTGCGCTCGCCGCGTCGCACATCCTGATGTCTACAGTCGCGCGAGAGCAGGAGATTGGGGTGCAGCGGATCGAGGCGGTTTATCTTGATGGCATTTCCACGACGGTTTACCCCCACGTCCTTGCTCGCAACCTTCCGAATACCGTCGAAGCGTTGCGTCGAACCATGTGGTTCCATCAGGACATGAGCGAGCAGCGGGCGATGATACGGCTGCCGTCCGGCAGCCTGTTCGCCGATGTGTCCGGCCCGCAGGCCGATCCCGGAGGCAGCGATCCGTTCCACGACGCCGCGCTCAAAGCCCAACTTGAGCGACAGCATGGGTTTCTGTTCGACACCCAGACCGGCTTGGGTTGGGCGTCACGCGCCATCGTCCGCGATGGCACCTATGTTGCGGACCTTTATGTTGCCCTGGATCTCAAGCCGCTGATCCAGGAGCGTCGCGAACTACGCCGAACATTGCTGATTGCTACCCTTTTGGCAGCAATTGGCGCCGCCGGCGTCGGATTCCTCATCGTGCACAGGATGATCATGCCAGTACGTCTGTTGGCGGATCGGCTGCGTCGTGCGCAGGCGGGCAAAATAGAACGTGTACCGACGGGCCTGCTACCGCGGCCATCGAGCGAATATGGCCGCCTGCTGCGCGGGTACAATGATTTGGTCGACGCTCTCGGTGAGCGGGAAGCCATGGCAGCCAAACTGGCGGAGCGTGAGCGAGAGAGCGTATTGGGCCGACTTGCCGCCACCGTCGCGCACGAAGTGCGCAATCCGCTCGGCGGCATGGCCACGGCGCTCGATACCATCCGCAAGTTCGGCGATGATATCACCGTTCGTTCCAAGGCACTTGACCTGATCGAGCGAGGGCTGTGGAGCATACGTGACGTGGTTGGCTCGGTGCTGGCGTTCCACCGCATGCCGCCGGATACCCGCAAGCTTACAGCCGACGATCTGGACGACTTGCGGCGCCTGATCGCCCCCGAACTCGCACGTCGCCACCTTCGTCTGCACTGGCACAGCGACATCAATGGCGGGGTCGATGTTCCCGCGACCGAAACCCGTCAGATTGCTTTGAACCTGCTCTTGAATGCCTGCGACGCCTCACCGCCTGGTGGGAAGATTGGGTTCGAGGTTATCACGGATGCCTGTGTCCAGACGGGCCGGACCGAACTGCGCCTCGAAGTAGTTGATGAGGGTCCTGGGTTACCTCAATCCGTCGTTGCGGCGTTGACGCAACTCGGAGTCACGGATCCGGCCGATCCTCCGCGCGGCTTGGGCATTCGGGTGGTGCGGGATCTCGTCCGTGGCCTCGGTGGACGTATCGTCGCGGCGGCCGGAAATCCAGGGTCACGCATAACACTGTTCCTGCCCACCGGGGCAACGGAACTCCGGAGGTCAGCCTATGAATGATGCCGGAGCCGCGATGACAAATCGACCGCCCGCAGTCCCGGGACCAATGGTTGGCGTCGTCGAAGACGACCCGATCATGGGCAAATCTCTGGTTCAGCGTCTCCAGTTGGAAGGCTACCGAACCTCCTGGTGGCAATCCGGCGAGGAAGCATTGCAGCACTTGCGAGATGCAGGTTGCCACGTACTGATCTGTGACATCCGCCTGCCTGATTTGAACGGTGAGCAATTGTTCCGACGCGCCCTCCCTGATCTCGGTACGACGCCGGTGGTGTTCATCACCGCATTCGGCGAGGTGGAGCAAGCGGTCAGGCTAATGCGAGCCGGCGCCGACGACTATCTGACGAAGCCGTTCGAGATCGATGCGTTGCTCCATAAAATTGCTCGCTTCTGCACCAGGGAAGCGAGCGCAGGATTCGACATACCCAGACAGCAGATGTTGAGCGCTTCCCCTGCGATGCGTAGCGTGCAACTTCAATTGTTGTGCGTGAAGGATGCGATTAGCCCAGTACTTCTGTTGGGCGAGACCGGAGTCGGTAAGGAAGTTGCGGCTCGACAGCTCCATGAGGCGTCTATACGCAGGGATATGCCTTTTGTTGTGGTGAATTGTGCGGCCCTTCCGTCAGACCGGGCGGAAGTCGAGATGTTCGGCCACGAACGTGGTGCCGTTTCCGGTTCTCGCGTGGCACAGGTTGGTCTGGTGGAACAGGCGGGTGCCGGCATTCTGTTCCTTGATGAAGTATCCGCACTTCCAAACCCGCTCCAGGGGAAGCTTCTTCGTCTGCTTGAAGACGGGAGCTATCGCAGGATCGGCAGCACCCAGGAGCAGCTTTGCGAGGCTAGAATCGTCTCCTCGACCAATGTCAATCTGACCGAGCTGGTGGAAGATGGTCGTTTCCGGGCAGATCTCTACTATCGGCTGAATGGAATCGAATTGCATATTCCACCACTGCGTGCCCGCCGGGAGGATATCGTTCCAATCGCTGAGCACTACCTCGTCCAGTTCGCTCGTAGTGCCGGCCACCGCGTTCCGGCACTCGCCCCAGCGGCGATCAGTGCGATGGAGGACCATCATTGGCCGGGCAATGTTTGGGAACTGCGACATAGGTTGGAACGCGCCGTCAGCATTGCGGGCGATGTCCCGCAACTCGCAGCCCAGGTGATCTTCCCCGAGCGGATCTTACACGCTGACCCAACGGAGCGGGTTGCCAGCCTCGCAGAAGCCCGCCACCGCGCGGAACGTTTGCATATCGAAGAGGCTATTCGCCAAACGGGAGGGGAGATCGGCAAGACAGCCAGCCTGCTCGGCATCTCGCGCACCACGCTTTGGGACAAGATGCGCAGACTTGGAATAAACTAGAACGTCGTAGCGATTTATCCAATGGCCCCTTGCTCGATTGTTGTCGTGAACGCTCGACCTGTTTGCAATCGAACCAGATCAATCAAACTGTTGGTGCCTGTCCACAGTGCAGCGTGCCAGCCGGCATTGATAGCCGCTTGGACATTGTCATGTGAGTCATCTATCAGCAGCAATGCGCCAGGAGGCAGGCCTACTTTGAATGCAATCGCCTGGGAGAATGCTAGGCGGGGCTTACGATGCCGAAGTGCCGCAGAATAGAGACAACCATCCACGTGAGCTGCCAAGCCGAGTGTGTTCATCAAATAATGTGCTCTTTCGTGCTCCTGAATTGTGGCGAGATAGGTTCGGAGGCCGGCGCTACGAAGTATTGCCAAATCCTTTCGTAGTTCGACATTCAATCTAGCATCTTGCCGGAACCAGTATGCCAGAACCTGTTCAACGCTGAGCTTGGGAGTGGCCATTGTGAGGACACTTGCCAACCGTTCACGGAGGTCGGCTTGGCCGGTAACAATTTCTTCCCAATATGGTCTGAAGAAACTGTCTCGGAGGATTTCGAAACTCAACCCAAGGTCTAATTCGAGGTCGGTCGCCCAGGGTCGACCGTCAGACGGCCTGCCGCCGACCACAACCCCGTCAACATCGATCATTAGCGCCTCGATCATTAGCGCCTCGATCATGTGGGCAGCCCATCGTCCCAATACCGTCCACGCCGGCAAGCGTGGCAACCTGAACCGTGCCGGTGTCACGAAACAGATGGGCAGGATAGCACGATTCGCGGCATACACCGGGAACACGGGCGGGATGTGTTGGCAGGGTTAGGTGATGGCGATAGGTGTTTCCTGCCCGTCTGCTCCTGATGGGTGCGGCTGGAAAAACGGATTTTCGCAACCAGCCCTATGGGCGGGGTGATCTTGCTCACCTCTACGTGCTGCAGGAAGATTGACGTATTGCGGCGGCGTGGAAGGGCTTTGATCGACGGATGACGGACGCTCTGACTATCATTCCGCCAGGCCGTCCGCTTCGGGGGCGGGTTTCGCCGCCAGGTTCAAAGTCCATCACTAACCGGGCGCTGCTGCTCGCGGCGTTAGCGCGTGGCACAAGCCGGCTGACCGGCGCGCTCAAGAGCGACGATACCCGTTACATGGGCGACGCCCTTTGTGCCATGGGAGCGACGGTGGAGGAGCCAGATGCGACTGGCTTTGTCGTCGCGGGCACCGGGCGTCTGCGCGCACCCGCGAGGCCGCTGTTCCTCGGTAACGCCGGCACTGCGACGCGCTTCCTGACGGCCGCCGCCGCCCTCGCGGATGGTCCAGTTGTGGTGACGGGGGATGCACATATGCAAAGGCGCCCGATCGCTGCATTGGTGGCCGCACTGCAGAGCCTTGGAGTAGTAGCGGAGGCGCCGACCGGCTGCCCACCGGTCACTGTCCACGGTCGAGGTGGCTTCGACGGAAATGCGGTGACGGTCGATGCGGGGCTGTCGAGCCAATATGTCTCGGCGCTCCTGATGCTGGCCACCGGCGGGCAACGGCCGGTGAGGGTGGCTCTGGTTGGCGACGCCATCGGTGCTCGCGGCTATGTCGATCTTACCTGTGCGGCGATGCGACGCTTCGGCGCACAGGTGGAACCGCGAGACACCACGACTTGGGTGGTGCAGCCTGGCGGTTACCACGCTACCGACCTGTACGTGGAGCCGGACGCATCGGCTGCCACCTATCTCTGGGCAGCGGAAGCGCTCACTAGCGGCGCCATCGACATGGGCATTGCCCCGGGCGGCTTCACCCAACCCGACGCCCGCGCCCACGACCTGATCCGACGTTTTCCTCACATGCCGGCGCAGATTGACGGGTCGCAGATGCAAGTTGCGGTTCCGACTCTGGCGGTGCTGGCCGCTTTCAACGCCACACCAGTGCGTTTTGTCGGCATCGCGAACCTGCGGGTCAAGGAGTGCGACCGTGTGGCGGCTATGGCCGCGGAGCTTTCTCGCCTCTCGCCCGGCTTGGCGATCGAGAAGGCTGACGACCTGATAGTGACCCCGACCTCGCCTGAGCGCTTCCGCGCAGCCCGGATCGAAACCTACTCTGATCATCGCGTCGCTATGAGCATGGCACTAGCGGGATTGCGGGTGCCGGGCGTGACCATCTTGGACCCGGGGTGTGTAGCCAAGACCTATCCGGATTACTGGCGTGATCTTGCCGGCCTGGGAGTCATACTGAAGTAGCTTGCCCCGGCCGACCGCTACTTCCGAGAAGGGTCCGTCGCAAGACCTAACGGCGGTGGCCGCCGCAGTCGAGGAACTCACTTCAAGCGTCGGCGAGATTACCCGCCAGGTCGCTGCCGCGGCCGACGTGGCGCGGAAAGCGGTGCAGCGTGCCGAGGCAAGCCAGGGCACCATGAAAAGCCTATCCGAGGCCACGGCGCGGATCGGCGACGTTGTCCACCTGATCAGCGACGTTGCTGGGCAAACCAACTTGATGGCGTTGAACGCAACGATCGAGGCGGCGCGGGCCGGTGAGGCGGGCAAGGGATTTGCGGTGGTGGCCAGCGAAGTCAAGACGCTCGCCGCGCAGACCGGAAAGGCAACGGCGGAGATCGGCGGCCAGATCGAGACAGTTCGGGGTGCAACCGCTGATGCCGTGGGGCATAGGAAGCCGAAAACTCAAACCCGCTGCCCCAGATCGCGTCGAACCCTGCCTCCGCGGCAAGCTTCGCCGCCAGCGGATTGTGAGCGGCCATCGCAACCGCAGGCCTGCGCCGATCGAGGCTGGCGCGCAACGCATCTGTTCTGGAAACCGGCTCGTTCGCGTTCTTCAGGCTCATGGCTCTTGCTCCGCCAATGCACCGCGCCCGCCTTGCAGGATGGGCCTCAGAGCGAGCACCAGCGGTATTATCACGGCCGCCGTCACAGCCGCGGCCAGGATACCGACGGTCCGATTGGAATGATCGGCAATCGCGCCGTAGGCGATCGGCGCAAGGCCGCCGGCGCCGATCACGCCCGTGTAGAACAGCGCGAACCCGCGGCCAACATCGCCTTTGGGTGCCAGATCTGGGACAGTGCCATACAAGACCGACGACGTGCCGTTGAGGACGATGCCGAGAAGCGGAAGGACCGTGAGCATCGACGGGAGTGGGAGCACCAGAGTTGCTGTCATCAGCAATGCGGTTGCGGCCTCGGTGAGGATCACGCTCCACACGACACCCAGGTGCTGGCCGAGCCAACCGCATGCCGCCTTGCCGAGCGCTCCGCCGATGAATAGCAAGGCCAGCCCGAGGCCAACCAGCGCCTCCGTTCCGCCGCGGCTGCGCAGCAGAAAGGGCAGGAACAGGAGATAGCCCATCCGTGTCGCTGTATCGAGCGCGCCGATGGTGAGGAGCAGACCAAAACCGCTGCCGCTTCGGCGGTTTGCTGTAGATTTGTCCTCAACCGGCGCGATGAAGGGGTGCCGGGGCACGACGGCCAACAACGCGACGGCCACTGCCAGGCCGACCAGAGCCATGACACCGACGACCGGCCGCCAGGCGACGACAGTCAACAGCAGCGCGACCGCGGCCGGAAAGGTGGACTTGCCGAGATCACCGGCAAAATTATAGATGCCGAGCGGCCCGCGTGAGGCCTTCCCGTATGCGTTCGTCACCAGAAGCGACGCGCGCGGGTGCTGTACGCTCGATCCGATCCCGGCGAGGATCAGGCCAGCGCACAGGCCCGGGAACCCGCACGGAAGGGCCATCACAAGATATCCCGCAGCCGCGACGAAGGTCGCCAGGGCCAGCGCCGCGCGGGGGCCAAGTCTGGCGATCAGCCTGTCGCCCGGGACCTGTAAGCCGCCCATCGTGCCGTAGTAGAGTGCCCGAACCACCGCGAGACCGGCATAGGACAGGCCGAACTCCGACTGCCAGACAGGCAGAAGTGCATACAACTGATCCGTGTAGCCGTCGTGCAGCATATGGGCGAGGCACGCTCCGGCGAGGGCGCGCCGCTGCGGTGAAGACCAGGCCCCCCGCCGGATTGGTATTAAGGCTGCGGTGCTCGTGCTCTCCATGCTTCGTCCTCCTCGACCGGGAAATCTATGCACGTGAGTTTTTGGTGACTAGTCTCTCGATATTCACGTGAACTGTCGGTTTTCCTCACGGGTTCCATGCGTCGCCTGCCTCCGCTCAACGCCTTGCGCGTCTTCGAGGTCGCGGCCCGCACCGGCAGCTATGCCGCAGCCGGGGCCGAACTCGGCCTCACCCACGGCGCCGTCAGCCGCCAGATCGCGGCGTTGGAGAGTTGGCTCGGTCAACGCCTGTTCGTTCGGATGGGGCGACGCATGGTGGCCACGCCGGCGGCGAGCGCTTTCGCGGCGGAGGTCAGCCTCTCCTTCGATCGCGTCATCACCGCTGCCGAGGCCTGCGGCCGCCTGGACGCTCGCCGGATCCTTCGGGTCAGTGCTCCGACGACGTTCGCGATGCGGTGGCTTATTCCGCGCCTGGACAGCTTCCACGCAGAGCGAGCCGAGGTCGAGGTGGCGGTCATCACGGCGACGACCTTGCACGACGAGCTACGTGGCGGTTTCGATGTGGCCATTCGGCGCGGATCGGCGGCGCAGGATGCATGGCCGCAATACCGCGCCGTTCAGTTCCTTGACGAGGCCGATACCCTGATCATGAGCCCGGCGCTCTTCGAACGCCGCCCGCTACGCCGGCTGGATGATATCGCGGGGCATGTTCTGCTCTCGACCGAGACCCGACAAGGCGATTGGACTGATTGGCTCGATCGTGCCGGGCTACCGCATGCGGCCGAACAGCGACGGCGGGTGTTTGACCATTTCTTCGTCACGCTCCAGGCAGTCGTGGATGGTTTCGGGCTTGGGATAGGCCCATTGCCTGTCCTTCAAGCCGACCTGACGGCGGGACGTCTGCTGGCGCCGTTTCCCACGATCACCGTGCCGCGGAAGAGCTACGTTGCCCTTGTTCCATTCGACGCTGATAAGACCTCGTCTCTGACGAGATTCATGGAATGGCTAATTGCCGAGGGGACTGGGTGATCCGTCGTGTGGTATGAAACTCGCGACAGCAAGAACGGCGATTTTCTCCACCTTCTCCGGTCGGATGTGAGTGCTCTGATCGGCTCTCCAACGCTTAATGTGGAACGGGCGGTAGCGAGCTGGTCGTCGACGCCATGAGATCGCAGGATCGTGGGAATGTGTCGAATGAATAGCAAGGTGGCTGCATGACCAAGGTTCGCCATAAGTACTCAGCATCAGTGTTCGTGGTCCTGATGAGGGGCGAGGACATCTGCCTCCTGCGCCGGAAGGGCACGGGTTGGCCGGACGGACTATTCAGTCTTCCAGCGGGTGGCCTGGACGCAGGCGAGACGATTGCCTCCGCTGGAATTCGGCCGGGTTTCGGCAAATTACGCTAGTTCGTCGAGCAGCGCTTTTGCTTCCTTGAGGTCAGCAGTGTCGAAGCCTTCGGTAAACCATTGGTAGACTGGGGCGAGGACGGCGCGCGCATTCGCGTGGCGGCCTTTGTCACGATGCAGACGGGCGAGACTGACCGCCGCACGCAATTCCCACAGTTTTGCCTGCTGCTCCTGAGCGATACGCAAGGCTTTGCCGAATAGCCCCTCGGCGTGGTCCAAAAGTTTTTGTCGCAGAAGAAGTTCGCCTTTGTGTCGGTTCAGCTCCGCTTCGAACCAGCGCTCGCCTGTCCGTTCTACATTGTGCAATGCGTCGTCCCATAGCGCCGCGGCCTCGTCTATTTGCCCGGTCATCTCGGATGCAATCGCCAGAAAGGCGCGATATTGCGGCATCCACACCTCTGACCCGGTGGCGTGGTACGCGCTCAAACCTTTGCGCAGCAGATCGATCCCCTCCGATATATCGCCATGCCTGACCTTGGCCCATCCGCGAAAGATCGTTCCTTGGGCATGGTATAATGGGAAGCCCTGCTCGACCGCCGCTGCGGTCAGTTCGGCCGCTTGTCGGTCCAGGGCGGCGTCATCTCCGGCGAGCGACAACAAGATGGCACTGAATACCTGGCTCAAAACCAGATATGGCGGATGCGCCAGTGTTTGAGCGTCGGCGACCATAGCCCTGATCTTGGCCAGAGCCTGATCCGGATAGCCGAGACAGAACTGGACGATGCCCAAATTCCCATGGACTGACACCAGCGAGAAGCCTTGCCCGCGTCCGACCCGTGCCATCCATTCGTCGAACAAGCGACGGGCGAGCGGGTCATCAAGCGCGAGTCCCTGTTTGAAATGCGAGCTGGACGAAGCGAACTCCCCCCGAAACATCAGTGTTTGCGCCAAAGAGACATGCGACAGCAGCCGTCCAACCGGATCGTTGCGCCTGCCGCTGATACGCAGCAACTCCTCATTCAGTTGTAGCGCCAGATCGAGTTCCCCGCGCAATGCGTGATAATTCACCTGTCCCACCGGGACATGAAAGAACTCCGTCGGATAATTCAGTTGTTCCCACAAGTTTCGCGCACGGGCAAAGGCACGCCCGGTTTCCGGTGCGGCATTGCCTTTGACGACCCTTAGGGCCGCACCCAGCGCAACGCGAAACTCGAGCTCCTGCTGCCGGCGTTCGGGCGCGTCGGGCAATAGCGCGAGCTGGTCGACCGCGTTTTGATATTGCGAGGCCGCTTCCGCGAACGACGATCGTTCGGCTGATCTGCGGCCCGCCTTGCCCCACCAGGCGACGGATTTTTCCACCAGTCCGGCTTCTGCATAATGCTGGGCGAACAGCTCTGGTTGGCTGTCCATCAGTTCCGGGAAATCGGCCGCAAGCACTTCAGTAATCCGCACGTGAAACTTCTGCCGCGTGTTCCGTAGCAGACTGCTGCGCGCGGCATCCTGAATCAGGGCATGCTTGAAGGAGTAGATGGCGTCGGGAGGCGTGCCGCGCTGGGTCACCAGCTCCGACGCGACCAGACGCGCGAGAGCCGCATGCAGCTCGTCCTCGGGAAGATCAGAGACGGCATGCAGCAGTCCGTAGGAGAACTGGCGCCCTATCACGGCGGCCATCTGCGCCACCTGTCGCGCGGCCCCCAAACGGTCGAGTTCGCGCAATCAGCGAATCGTGCAGCGTCGTGGGGATTCCCACCCTTGGGACGCCGCTCTCCAGAAAGCTCTTGGTTAATTCCTCGATAAACAGTGGCACGCCGTCGCTGCGGTGGACCAACTGAGCGACGACGTCGTCGGGCAGTGCCCTGCCGCCGGCGATCTGCATGACCAGGCCGCTCCGATCGCGCTGGTCCAGGCGCCTGAGGGTGAGCATTGTCACTTGCGGCTGGCCGGTCCAAATCGGTTGGAATTCGGGGCGGAACGTCAGGATCAGCAATACCGGCAGGTTGCGGATCCGCTCGACGATGAGGTCGAGCAATTCGCGCGAGGTCGGATCGGCCCAATGTGCGTCCTCGAACACCACCAGCACCGGCTGCCGGCGCGCCAAACCTTCGAGCTGCCGAATTAGCGCTTCCAGTGTGCGTTCTTTCTTGCGCTGTGGGCTGAGGTGGGGGAGAGGGCGGCGCTCTGCGATCCGCAGCGACAGCAGATCGGCGATGAATGCCACGTCCTCGTCGGGTGTCGGGGTGCGAGCAAGCAATGCCTCGAGTTTTTCCAGTTTGGCGGCAGGCGAATCATGAGGCGCAAACCCGGATGCTCGCCCGAACTGATCGGCAAGCGGGTAAAGCGCGCTGCCCTGGTGATAGGGTGAGCAAAAATAGCGCAGGCGCACATGGCGCTCGGTTTTGACACGTTGTTCGAGCTCGGCGGTCAAGCGCGATTTGCCTATGCCGGGTTCGCCAGAGATCAGCACCACCTGGCAGTCGCCCATCTGGGCACGGCGCCAGCGGCGCAACAGCAGATCGATCTCCTCATCGCGGCCAATCAGCGGCCCCAGCACCGGCCCACGTAACGCTTCGTAGCGGCTTTCGCCGGCGCGCGCTCCCACCACATGCCAACACTGCACCGGTTCGCCGCCGCGGGGGGCCACAATCGTGCCGGCATCGCGACAGTCGAACAGGTTGCCGACCAGGCGCCGGGTGACTGCATCGATCAGCATCGCGTTAGGTTGCGCCGACGATTGCAGCCGCGCGGCCAGGATAGGTGCGTTGCCGACAATGTTCTGCGGTGCAAGCTCGCCGTCCGCGACCCGGCTGCCAATGATCACCACGCTGGTTGCCACACCGATGCGGCATCCCGACAACCCGCCTTCTCCCGGTCCCGCGGCACTGGCCACGGCGCATAGTTCGAGGCCTGCACGAACAGCTTGTTCAGCGTTGTGCTCATGCGCCGCGGGGTAACCGAACAGGATGAGCAGCGTGTTCCCGTGGCGATTGGCGATAACTCCATTATGACTTGCGGCGACTTCCGAGACACGCTGCTGAAGGGCGACGACCGTCTCTCGCAATGTTTCCAGATCGGCGCCGTCGGTTGGAACGGCGAGGCCGATCAGCTCGCAAGACATCGCGCTGATCTGGCGGTATTCGGCGTCGGTGTCTGACGCCATCGCGGCGGCTCGCGAGGCGTCCAGGGGCGGCGGCGGCGCCACGACGCCTTGCTGCGGCTCCGTCGCAACCGACGCCACGAAGCGGTAGCCGCGTCCTTTCATCGTGCGCAAAAACCGCTGGTCGGAATCGTTCAGGTTGCGGCGGATGTCCCGCACGCATTGCGCAATGCTGTCGTCGGTGACGAACAGGCCCGGCCACACGGCCTGCATGATTTCATCACGATCGATCAGGCGTCCGGGATTTTCTACCAGCAGTTGCAGCAACGCAAAGGTCTTAGGCCGCAGGCGGCATTCCACGCCGTCCGCCAGCAGCACGCCGCGCTGGAGATCGAGGAGAAAGCGATCAAACCAGTACGTATGGTGCTTCATTCACCCGCTCTGCGCAATGGGCCGCCAAATACTTTCAGCGAAATTTCAGCCAGGCATCAAGACAGAAGGAAGCCAAATGCGGTTCGATCACTTGGGATGATTGCCCGGGTGTCACCGAAGCCACCACGGTGCACAATGGAGGACATGCCATGCAGCGATGCCGGAGTCGGACACCGACTACCCCAGCGGCCGCATGTGTGTTGCACCAGCGGCCAACCGAAGGATTATTCGCGCGGCCGAGCGAAAGGGACGACCCTGCCTGGCTGAGTCCGCTTGCTGGCCCGTCGGCCGCCGCGAGTAATCCAGCATGACTGCCGAGTCGGTCTGGCTCATCAGTGGCATACTTGTCGCCAGCGGGGTCTCGGGCATGACGGGTGTGGGTTTTCCAACCGTGGCAACGCCCCTGTTCATGCTGGTTTTCGATCCCATCAGGACTGTGGCGCTAACCGCGCTTTGCTCTCTGACAGGCCAGGTCATCAGCATGATTTCGCTGCGCCGGGACATCAAGTACACCGTGCGATGGCCTCTGGTAGTTGCCGGCGTCGCCGCGGTGCCCGTGGGGCTCGCCCTGCTCAGCGTTATCGACAAGCACGTGTTCGGTGCGATTTCCGGCGCTGTCATTGCCGGTGCGAGCGCATGGTGGCTGTGCAAGCCTCACGTACGGCTGGCGACGCAGCATCCGGGCGTTGAAGTCCTGGCCGGCCTTGCCGGCGGCCTTTGCGGCGGCCTGACCGGCGTCTCGGCGCCCATACCAACGATCTGGTGTGCCGCCCGTGGGATGACGAAAGAGCGCCAGCGCGCGGTCATGCAGCCGTTCATTCTGATTATCCAGCTATCGTCCGGCATTTTGCTTTGGCAGCACAACGCCATCGACCACGTCGTGATGCAGAACTATGCACTGCTTATCGGCCCCGTCATCTGCGGGTCATGGCTGGGCACTCGCGTTTTTCGTGCGTTCACCCACCAGTCGTTTGTGAGGGTTGCAATGGGCGTTACGGCAGCGGGCGGTCTGGCGCTGATGTTCAAATGATCTGGCAGCATTCCGTGGTGCATACGGCGCGCCAGCGGCAGGCTGATGCTCTGGCCGTGCTACTGATGCGCACGCCAGGGAAACTTATGTCTTTGGTACGGCGCTTGCGCGGATACGCCTTGCCGGGCCGCAAGAATGATCCCGCAGCGCACCGGATCAGCCTGCAGGTCAAATACGATGAGTCGGGGGCCGGAAGATGACCCACTCGTAATTCAAACGCCGCTCCGGGGCGGGCTTGCCAGTGGCGGCGTTATGGCAATCGTGCATACGTTGATCCTGGAGCCCAGAACGCCGGCACATGGAACGGGCGAGATTGGTCCGGAAAGAGTGCCTGCTGATCCGCTGGTCGCGCCAGAAATGGACAAGGTCGGCTTCTTCAAAGAAGAAGGCCATCTGATAAGATCGCCTGATATGATAGCCTGGACACTCGATGCGTGATCCCTGGTAAAATCGTGGTCATGCACTCAAGGTTGGTCGAGGTCCGGCTGCTACCGGCCACCCCCTTTCCGAGAGGCCGTTCGGCCCGTCGTTGGTGATTCAGATCACCGGTTCGGCGGCTGGTGACACGACTGAAGGGTTTACCCGCGTCAGTCCGAATTCTGAGAGCCAGGACGAAGCGTGCAGTTTTGAACAAATCGTATGGTGACCCCTACCGCGGAAGCACATCAAGGAGGAAACGTTCGAGTCCGTCGAGCGAGGCCGGCTCCACAAGGCTCGGGGCATGTCCGACGCTGGGGACCGCCAACAATTTGCCCTGCGGAAGGGTTTCTACCATGCGCTGCGCCTGCGCCTTCGATAGCACGTCGCTGTCGGTGCCCCATACGACCAAGGCCGGACAGGCCACCTGCGACAGCGCCGGCCACAAGTCGGGGCGGACAGGCGCGCCGCGTTCGACGCGCTGGCGAATATAGGCCGGATCCATTTTCCAGCCCCATTTACCGTCTGGTCGCTGTCGCAGCACGCCAAGCGCCAGTTCGCGCTGGTCGGCGGCGTCGCGCCCGGCGACGATCGGCGAAGCTTCGCGGCGATAGGCCATCGCGTCGTCCAATGTCGCGAACTCGTCCGGCCGGCTTCCGACCATCTGCGTGATGCGCTGGCTCCCGTGTTCGACGTCCGGCCCGACGTCGTTCAGCACCAGGGCCCGTAACCGCTCGCGGTGCTCCATCGCATAGGTCATCGCGATGATGCCGCCCATCGAGGTGCCGAGCAGGACGAATTGGCCGAGGCCGAGCTGGTCGGCGAAGGCTGCAAGATCGCCGGCCTGGTCACGATAAGTGTAGGCACCGTCCGGCGACCACGCACTCTCGCCGTGGCCGCGCACATCCAGCGCGACGATATGGAAGCGATCGCGGAAATGGCGCGCGAAGCCGTTGAACGCGTCAGCGCTGCCTGTATAACCGTGCACGCAGACGAGCGGCGGCGCCGCCGCATTGCCCCAATCGAGGTAGTGCAGTTGCAGCCCGCCAATCGTGACCCGCTCGCTCTTCGGCTGCGCTGGCGTCGTCGTTGTTGCCACGTCGCTCATCAGCTTGTCCTTTCCTTCATGGCTGCCGTCATGTGACCGATCCAACGGTCAGAGCGTCGCGCCATGCTGCGGAAGCAACGTTCTCCGCCCGCGCCGCCGCTCGCTCCCAATCATACGGTAAGGCAAACAATTCTGCGCCCCACTGACCGGCACGCCGAGTTCAGGATGGCGTATCGCGCGTGCGGCGAGCGGAACTCCAGTGAAAGGGCAAGCCGATTGTCCGGTGACACAGGGCATCCCACGGTGCCCGGGTTCAGGATCAGCGGACCGCCTGGAATTTGGGTCACAGACTGGCGGTGGCTGTGGCCGCACAGCACCACCGCGCGGGTCATCGCCTCGCCCAACCGTTCGATGACGGCGGCGCGGGGCGAGGGCGCCATGCGGCCGGAATCGGTGTCTTCCAGCAGGTAAGTTTCATCGTCGGTTGGTGTACCGTGCACCGCGTAGACCTCGGCGTTGACGTCGATGGTCACGGGCAATTCGTACAGTTTCCCGATCCAGGCCTCGCCGAGCGAGTCGTGCGCGAATCGGTCGGAGACGGCTAGCCGTTCCACCGGACGGTCGCGCAAAAATCGGTCGTGGTTGCCTCGCACCGACGGAATGCATCGGAGTTCGAGCAATTCCATCGTTTCCCGCGGCCACAGTGGACCCGACACGCAGTCGCCCAGATTGATGGTGGCGTCGGGGCTTTTGGTGGCAATATCGTCCAGAACGGCTTCCAACGCGGCCAGGTTGGCGTGAATGTCTGAGATGACGGCAAGACGCATTGTGAACTCCTCCGGGGGACGCCCGAAGTCTGACACGGGCTCCCCAGGGAAGGCGAGCTAGGCAGAGAAAGCATCGCCCCCCTGCTTGCCATCCGATTGCCGCAGCTGATCAGGGGTGATAGCAAACAAAAAACGAGGAAACAGAGAGACAATTAATGCACATCCCCATCAGAATGCTTGTTGCCGCGGCATTCACGTCGTTTCTGGCAATCAACACGGCCCAAGCGCTGACGGTTTATTCCAGCGTCGACGAGGAAAATGCCAAGCTGCTGCTCGACGCCTTCACCAAGGCCACCGGGGTCAAGACCCAGATGGTGTTCCTCTCGTCCGGCCCGGCAATGTCGCGCATCGAGGCTGAAAAGGCTCGCCCGCAAGCCGATGTCTGGTTCGGCGCGCCGAGCGAGAACCACATCCTCGCCAAGGAGCGCGGCCTGACCGAGCCCTACGTGTCGCCGAACGCCGCCGCTCTGCCGGACCAATTCAAGGACAAGGAAGGCTACTGGTACGCCATCTACACCAACCCACTGGCCTTCGGCGTGCGCACCGACATCCTGCAACGCCGCAAGGCCCCGGTGCCAGCGTCATGGGAAGACCTGAAGAACCCGGCCTACAAGGGCCTGATCGAGATGCCGTCGCCGCAATCGTCGGGCACCGCCTATTCGATCATCCTGACCCTGATCCAGGAGCGCGGCGAGGACGCGGCCTTCGACTACCTCAAGGCGATCAGCCCTAACATTCAGACCTATACCCAGAGTGGCACCGCCCCGAGCGGCGCCCTCGGAGTCGGTGAGACCCCGCTGGCCATCCAGTTCACGCCAGGCTTCCTCAAGCTCGCGGACGAAGGCTATCCGGTGCAGGTCGTGTTCCCCAGGGAGGGGGTCGGCTACGAGGTCGCGGCGATGTCGATCCTGAAGGGTGCGCAGGATGTGGCCGACGCCAAAAAACTGGTGGACTGGATAACCTCCGCCGCCGGACAGGGCGCGCTCAGCGCCAGCAAGACCTACTTCCTGCCGGTCCGCACTGACGTTAGCGCCGGCCTTGGCGTCCCCTCTCTCGCCAAGATCAAGCTGATCGCGGTCGACTCGTCCTTCGCGGCCGCGAACAAGCAGCGCCTCGTCGATCGCTGGACGAAGCAGGTGCTCGGCCAATAGGGCGTCGGTATGGTGCGCAACGCCCGTGCCGAACTGCGGTTCCTGGCACGGGATCCGCTACTGTTCGTGCTGCTTGTAGCGGTCGCGCTGGCGATCGTCGTCTTCGTCGTCTATCCGCTGGTCCGGGTGCTGTTAGCCAGCGTCCAGCTCGACGGCACCTTCTCGATCGCCGGCTATCTTGAACTGGCCGAGCGCCGCCTCTACCGCAACGCGCTGATCAACAGCCTTGACGTGGGCGTGCTGGTGGGGGTTCTTGGTGTCGCGCTCGGCTATCTCGCCGCCTTCGTGCTGACGCGGCTCGATGTGCCGGGCAAAACCATCCTGCACTACATCACCATCCTGCCGATCGTTTCGCCGCCCTTCGTCAGTGCTGTTTCGATCCTGTTCCTGTTCGGCTTCAACGGCCTGGTCACAAGGCAATTGCTCGGCCTCGACAACTTCTCGATCTACGGCTTCCACGGAGTCGTGCTGTCGCAGGTCTTCACCTTCGCGCCGATCGCCTATCTCTCGCTGCGCGGCGTGCTCGCCTCGATCAGCCCGACGCTGGAGGATGCGGCGCTGAATATCGGAGCGACGCGCTGGCAGACATTCTGTAAGGTCAGCCTTCCGCTGTCGCTGCCCGGCGTCGCCGGCGCGTTCCTCATCGTGTTCATCGAATTGATGGCAGATTTCGGCAATCCGCTGGTGCTGGCGGGCGCCTCCTTCCCGATGTTGGCGCCGCAGGCCTATCTGGAAATCACCGGCTCCTTCAACCTCTCGCGCGGCGCCACCCTGGCCATCGTGCTGCTGATCCCGTCGCTGACCGCCTTCGCGATCCAACGGAGCTATCTGGCAAAGCGCCAATACATCACCGTCACCGGCAAGCCGTCCACCTCGACCAGCAAAATCGTCAGCGTGCCAGTCAAGTGGGTGCTCTATGGCATCGTCGTGGCTTTCGCGCTGCAGGTCGTAGCCTTCTACGCTGTGATCCTGACCGGCGCCTTCACCAAGGTCTGGGGCTTCAACTACGCGCCCACGCTGGCCCATTTCGCCTATGTCTTCGACGTCGGCCTGCAATCCGTGAAGGACACGCTGATCGTTGCCGTGGTCTCGACGCCGGTCAGCGGCTTGCTCGGGATGCTGGTGGCATTTCTGGTCGTGCGGCGGACCTTTCCCGGCCGCACGGCGCTGGAGTTCGGTGCCATCCTGCCCTTCGCCGTGCCGGGCACGGTGGTGGGCATCGGCTACATCCTCGCGTTCAACGCGCCGCCGCTCATCCTTACCGGCACCCTCGCCATCCTCGGTACTGTGCTTCGTGTTCCGCTACATGCCGGTCGGCATCCAGTCCGGCGTCGCGGTGCTGCGGCAGATCGATCCCTCGATCGAGGAGGCGGCGCAGAACCTCGGCGCCGACGGTCTCACAACCTTCCGCAAGGTCACGCTCCCGCTCATCGCGCCGGCCTTGTTCTCCGGATTGGTCTATGCCTTCGTGCGCGCGATGACGGCGATCAGCGCCGCCATCTTCCTGGTTTCCGCGAACTGGAACCTGATGACGGTGCAGATTCTCAACCAGGTCGGCTCAGGCCGGCTTGGGGTCGCGGCGGCCTTCAGCGTCCTGGTGATCGTTATCGTGCTGATTGCCATCGGCCTCATCGGCGCCTTCGTTGACCGCTGGAGCCAACACACCGCGATGGTGCGACACGCATGACCGACAGCATCACGATCAGCCATTTGAACAAGGTCTTCACCAGCCCGGACGGCGGCACGGTTGCCGCCGTCAAGGACGTGTCGCTCGACATCGGCGCCGGCAAGCTGGTGACCCTGCTAGGCCCCTCCGGCTGCGGCAAGACGACGTTGCTGCGCATGATCGCTGGCTTCGAGGAGCCGACGTCCGGCGACATCCTGTTCGGGGCGCGGCGCATGAACGACGTGCCGCCCAACCGGCGCGACACAGCCATGGTGTTCCAGTCCTACGCCATCTTTCCGCATCTCGATGTATTCGAGAACGTCGCCTTTGGCCTGCGCTTGCGCAGGCTTGGCTCCGCCGAGATCGAGACACGTGTCAGCCGGGTGCTGGAGCAAACCGGCCTGGGCGGCTACGCGCGCCGGTCGCCGAACCAGCTTTCGGGCGGTCAGCAGCAGCGCGTGGCGCTCGCCCGCTGCATCGTCATGGAGCCGCGGGTGCTGCTGTTCGACGAACCCCTGTCCAACCTGGATGCCAAGCTGCGCGAACAAATGCGTGTCGAGATCCGCGAATTGCAGCAGCGCGTGGGCATCACCAGCATCTATGTCACGCACGATCAGGTCGAGGCGATGAGCATATCGGACGAGATCGTGATCATGAACGTCGGAGCCGTCGAACAATGCGGCGCGCCGCAAGTCATCTATGCCCGTCCGGCCAGTCGGTTCGTCGCCGATTTCATCGGCAAGGCGAATTTTGTCTCCGCCACCGTCCTGGATACCGCGACCGTCGATGTCGCTGGCAAGCGCGTCGCGATAATCGACATGCCAGAAACGCCGGTCGGTGCGCAAGTCACGCTTGTCATCCGCCCGGAGGCGGTGCGCCTGTCGCGCGAGTCCGGCACCCTCAAGGGTATGGTCCGTCGCGCCATGTTTCTCGGCAACATCGCCGAATATTTCGTCACCGTTGACGGCGTTGGCGACTGGCTGGTCGACGGCCCAAATCCGGCGGAGGCCGGACTGTTCGACGTCGGAGCGCCGATCTATCTTAGCCTGTCGCCATCGTCGGTGCATGTTCTGCCGACATAAGTCCGACCGCGCGACCGCCGAGGCGTGGATTCCGCCGCCTCTCCGGTCGCCGCGAATGCTGCCAGAAATGGTCAGCCTATCGCTCCGGCGGCTTCTTGTGCCTCTGATAACCGCCGGAGCGGAATGCCGACAGGTCCATCGCGATGTCCAACTCGTCCGCGCCATCCGACAGCGCCTGCGCCCCCTGGATCAGCTTGGCCTCGGTCGTCATGGCGCCGAGCGGATAGGAGATCACGGTCACCACGGTCTGCTTGCGCGGATGGAAGTACTGCGCCGCGGCGTTCACGTAGTGCGGCTCGACCTCGACGGCGGCCCATCGATAGGGTGCCACCTTGCGCAGGAATTCGTTCACCTCCGCGAGCGTCGCCGCAGGACTGCCGCCGAGGGATAAATCGATCATCGCGGCGAGTTGGGAAGCGGAAACGCCAGTCATGCTGACATGCTCCTTGCCGTCCGGATTTGCGACTGGGTACAGTCGGTGCCCCCGCGCGCGCGCGTGGACGCGGGTTCCGCAGCTCTGTCATTGACCTGGATCAAACAGATTCTACTGGCAATGCAGACAGCTTCTACTGGCAATGCAGATCAGGACTTCAACCAAACGGCTCCGGCGATGAGAGACGAGAAATGATAAGAGCCTCCCAGTCCCCTTGCGGGTTTGAGCCGCGCAGCGGATCAAGGTTGGGGAGAAGGGGACCCTTTCCAATTGTGGGCAGCGTCAGTCGCGCGGCAAAAGCTGCACCCCCGCCGACGGCAGAGCGATCGCCACCACGGATCCGGGCGCAAAGCGCTCGCTCTCCGGCGGGTTGAATCGAACTATGTGCAGGCTTTGCGCAGTAACCCGCACGATATATTCCACCTTGTCGCCCAGATACGTCACCGTCGAGACCGTCGCCGTCAGTCCGCTGCCAGCCGGCCCGATGCCGATTGCCTCGGGCCGTATCATCGCCTTGACTGCAGTGCCCGGTTCCAGTGCGGTAGACGCCCGGATCGACAGACGCTGGCCTTCGATCTCCAGCACGACCCGATCGGCGTCGCGCTCGACAAACACCGCATCAAGCAAGTTCGTGCGGCCGAGGAAGCGGGCGACAAAGCTGGACAACGGACGGCGGTAGAGCTCCTCGGCGGTGTCGCACTGCACGATGCGGCCCTGATCCATCACGGCGATGCGGTCGGAGATCGCCATCGCCTCCTCCTGGTCGTGCGTGACGTACACCGTGGTGATGCCGAGCACTCGCTGCAACTCGCGGATCTCGCTGCGCATCTGCACGCGCAGCTTGGCATCAAGATTGGACAACGGCTCGTCGAACAGCAGCACGCGCGGCTGGATGACGATAGCGCGAGCCAGTGCCACGCGCTGCTGCTGGCCGCCCGACAGCTCGTTCGGCAGGCGCGGACCGAAGCCAGCCAGATCGACCAGGTGCAGCACCTTCTCCACGTTCGTAGCGATGTGGGTTGCGGATTGCCGGCGCACGCGCAGTCCGTAGGCGACGTTCTCCTGCACCGTAAGATGCGGGAACAGCGCGTAGTTCTGGAATACGAAACCGATGTCGCGCTTGTTCGCCGGAACGTTGGTAACGTCCTGGTTGTCGATGAACACGGTGCCGGTCGAGGCAACCTGGAATCCGGCGATGATGCGCAGCACGGTCGTCTTGCCGCAGCCAGACGGCCCGAGCAGGGTCAGCAACTCGCCCGAGCGGACGTGGAGATCGACGTTGCGCACAGCAACGACCGTGCCACGCACGGGATGGTTGAATTCGGCGGAGACGTGTTGCAGCCGCACATCGACCATCACTCGTGCTCCACGGTCATCAGATTCGCCGAACGTCCGCTGAGCATGCGCAACAGCAGGTCCAGCCCCTGCGTCACCAGCATCACAACGACGATGACGAACATCGAAAACGCCGCCGCCGGCCCGAGCGACAGTTCAGTCATGTTTTCAAGGATGCGCACGGTGATCAGGGTCCAGTGGATCGACACCAGGAAGATCGTCGCGCTGATCGCCGTCATCGAGCGGATGAACACGATGCTGAGTCCGGCGAAGAAGGCCGGCAGCACCAATGGCAGCAGCACGCGGCGGAAGGTCGTCGCGGTTCCGGCGCCGAGGCTGGTCGAAGCCTCCTCGATGCTGCGATCGATCTGCGCCAGCAGGGCAATCGTGGTGCGGATGCCGGCCGGGCTGTAGCGGAATACGTAACAGGCGATGATGATCGTGGCGGTGCCGGTCAGCAGGAATGGGGGCGTGTTGAACGCGATCAGGTAGCCGATGCCGACCACCGTTCCCGGCAGCGCGTAGTTGATCATGCTGACCAGTTCCAGCGCCTGTCCGCCGCGCACTCGCCCAACCAGGCTGCCGACCAGCACGCCGTACAGGCCGCCCAACGGCATGCCGATGCCGGCGATGATCAGCGTGTCGCGGATCGCCGGCAGGCCCTCGGTGAAGACGACGCGGTAGTTGTCCAGCGTCAGCGTCCCATTGGCGCCGAAGGCGCGCACGATCGACGCATAGGCCAGCAAGGCGTAGAGGTAGAAGATCAGCAGCACCACCAGCATGCAGCCGATCACCAGCACCCAGCGCAAGCCTGGCGTGACCGTGTCGCCGGTGAGAGCGCGGGCTCCCTTGCCGCCCAGCGTGACGTAGCTGCGCCGCGCGACCATCCAGCGTTGCAGCAGGAACACGATCAGGGCCGGCACCAGCAGCAACAGCGACAGCACCGAGCCGCCCTTCAGGTCGAACATGCCGGTTATTTGCAGATACGCCTCGGTCGGCAGCACGGGCAGGTCGTTGCCGGCCAGGATCAGCGGCGTGGCGAAGTCGGCGAGCGAGGCGGCGAACAGCAGCAGGAACGAATTCGCTAGGCCGGGCATGGTGAGTTTCAGCGTCACCGTGCGGAACGCGCGCCAACGGCTGCTGCCGAGGCTGAACGCCATCTCCTCCAGGTTGCCGCCGATCGCGACGAGCATCGGCCGGAGCGCGAGGTAGGCCAGCGGGAAATAGGTCAGCGCCTCGGCGATCAGCGTGCTGCGCAGGCCATAGACCTGGGCGTTGGTCATGCCCAGCAGGTAGTAGGTGATGAAACCGCGCGGCCCGAACGAGAACACGAACGCGATCGATGTCGTGAAGGGCGGCGAGATCAACGGCAGCAATGTGGCCGTGTCGAGTAATCGCTCCATGGTCCGGCCGATCTGCGCGCGGACCACAGTAAAGGCGAACAGGAAGCCGAGCGCCGTGCCAAGCAAGCCGACCAGCGTCGCCAACAGCAGGCTGTTGCAAAACGCGCGGACTGTATTGGCGTTGCGCAACGCGGCGAGTGCCGGTGCCAGGTTGAACGTGCCGTTGTCGGTCGCCGCGCGCAGCCCGAGCATCACCAGTGGATAGACCACGAACAGCGCGAGCATCAGCCAGATCAGGGCGAGCACCGCGGTCCGCAGCGGGTCGGCTGCGCGGATCGATAGAACGCTCACGTCGCAACGCGCTCCGTCACGGCTGAATGACTAAACAGACTTATGGCTAAGCAGACTTCTCCCCCTCCCCTTGAGGGAGGGGGAGAATACCCTTCACACCCCGCGACCTCAGGAATTCAGCACCTCGGCGACCCAGCGGTTGACGATCCGTTCGCGGTTAGCCCCGGCCCAGGTGTCGTCAATGGTGAGGATCTTGGCGTTCTGCAACATCGTGGCCATCGTCGGATCCGGCTGCACCTGCGGGTTGGCCGGCAGGAAGTCGATCTTGTCGGCCACATAGAGCGACTGCATGTCCGGACTTGTCGCCCAGTCGATCAGCTTCTTGGCCGGCTCCGGGTTATGCGCACCCTGAAGCAGCGCGATGCACTCTGCCGCCGATCCAATTCCCTCGCGCGGGAAGCTGATCTGCACGTCATAGCCCTGCCGGCGCGTATACAGCGCATCGACGATGAAGAAGATGCCGCCGCCGGCTTGGCCGAGCCCGATCGGCAACGTGCCGCCGCCGCCGCTCTTGGTATAGAGCTGCACGTTCTGGCGCAGCTTCTTCATGTAGGCGAAGGCAGCGTTCTCGTCGCCGCCATGTGCCTGGATGATCGAGAAGATGCGGGTGACCGCGGTGCCGGAGGTGCGAGCATCGGCCATTTGTAGCATGTTCTTGTAGGCTGGATTCAACAGATCGTCCCAGGACGCCGGCGGCTGCAGGTTATTCTGCTTGAGGAACGCCGTGTTGGTCATGAATACCAGAGGATCGTCGGCGATCGCCGTCCAATAGCCATGCGGGTCCTTGAAGCGGCTGGGCAGCGCCGCCGCGGCCGGTGGTGTGTACGGGGCAAACACGCCTTGGCCCACGCCGGCGGTGAACGTCTCGATCGGGCCACCGAACAGCAGATCGACTTGCGGATTGGCCTTTTCGGCAACCACCCGAGCGAGCGCCTCACCGGACGAAAAGCGGATGAAATTTACCTGGATGCCGGTAGCGGCCTGGAAGGCGGCGAAGATCGGCCGGGCATAGTTCTCCGGCCAGATCGAATAGGCATTGATGGTCACCGCTGCCGTGGCGCGGCGGATGAATGGCGTGGCCAGCGCGGCACCAAGCACGAGCCGCCTGCTGATCGATGAACCGGGGTGATGCATGGCTAACGTTTCCCATAACGTGGTTATACTTGTACCACTAAGGCGTGATACCCTGCGTGCCGTGCTACGGCAAGCGGCCGGGCAATGCCGAAACGTCCGGCATTATCGCGACCGCATGGCGATGCCTGCTTCATGCTTTGGCGGATACCGCCAACGGCTTGGAGAATTGTTCGACGATCGCGACGCCGCTGCTGGTGCCGACGCGGGTCGCTCCGGCGTCGAGCACGGCGGCCACCAGCGGCCAGGACGACACGCCACCCGCCGCCTTGATGCCAGTGTCCGGCCGCAGCACCGACCGCAGCAGCCGCACATCGTCCGCCGTGGTGCTGCGGATGCCGAGGCTCTTGAACCCGGTCGAGGTCTTGACGACGTGCGCGCCCCCACGCTCCGCCGCCAATGCCGCGCCGACCGCCTGTTCAGCCGTCAGCAGCGGCATCTCGATGATGGTCTTGAGCAATACGCCGTCCGGCAGCACGGAGCGCACCGCGGCGACCTCGCGCTCGATGGCGTCCGTGTCGCCCATCCGGGCGGCGGCAACGTCGATCACCAAATCGATCTCGTCGGCGCCGCGCTCCACCGCGTCGCGCGCCTCGGCGCGCTTCACGTTTGCCATGTCGGCACCGAGCGGGAAGCTGATCACGGTGGCAACCTTGGTGCGGCTACCGGCCACAACGCGGCGCGCCAACGATACCATGTTCGGCAGGATGCAGACGCAGCCGAATCGGTGTTGCACGGCGTTGGCGACGAAGACCCCCATCTCCGCACGGGGCACGCCGAGTCCGAGTTGCGTCTGATCGATTACCGCCACCAACTCGTCGCGCGATGTCACCATCATGGCACGTCTCCTGACCTGCTCTCGACACCCATCACCGCGAACGGCGAAATGGTGGCGATGCGATCCGCCCCGGCCTCGATCATCGCCAGGCCGTCCTGGTGGGTGCGCACCCCGCCCGAGGCCATCACCCGCAAATCATTGCCGAAGCGTTGTTTGATCGCGCGGATATGGGCCGGCGTGGTGAGGTTGCCGTAGCCTGGGTTGGTCTTCAGGAACGTAATTCCGGCACCCAGGACCAGCTCGGCGGCAAGCAATGCATCAGCCTCGCTCAGGATCGCCGAGTAATAGATGATCTTCAGAAGATGGCCGCCGGCCAAGCTTTGCACCGCCCGGAGTTCATCGGAAACCTTGGTGAAATCGCCGGAACGGAACGCCGACAGATCCATCGCGATGTCCAGCTCGTCCGCACCATCCGACAAAGCTGCCGCCATCTGGATCAGCTTGGCCTCGGTCGTCATGGCGCCGAGCGGATAGGAGATGACAGTCACCACGGCCTGTTTGCGCGGATGGAAGTACTCCACGGCCGAGCGCACATAGCGCGGTTCGACCATGACGGCCGCAAGTCGGTAGGGCGCAAGCTTCTGATAGAAGACGTCCATCTCCTGGAGTGTCGCGGCGGGTCGGCCGGCGATGGACGCGTCGATCATTGAGGCGAGTTGCGACACGGAAAAGTCAGTCATGCTGACATACTCCTGGCTGGGAGCCCGAGGCTTGGGGACGTCGGCTTCCCTCTAAGGCGACGCCCAACAACCGCCGCACCCGGTTGCGCATGAGTCGTCCCCAACGGCGTCATGGCGACGCATGGCCCGTCACCTGTGACCTTCACTGGCGGGCAGCGAAGTCGTGGATGGTGGGTCTCCGCACCGCAACAAGACTCGTTCGTTCTTGGGCATTGCCTAACGTGGCAATACAGGCCCCGTCACTGACGCTGTCATTGACCTGGATCAAACTGGACACATCAGGCTGACGCGGGGAGCCCAACGCCACAAGCAGGGTCTGTGGGCCACACCATCGTTGCGGGCCGCATGGATATCCAGCCTGGTGTGACCGGCATCAAATGCACGCGGCAATCAGGCTCGGGGCACGACCGCCACCCCGGACGGGGCCAGTCTTATCCCGACCTGCACATCAACCGGCAGCGGTGCAGCGACATCCGGCGCGATGACAAACAATTCGGTAGTCAGGCCTTCGGCCGCGACCCAGTACTCCATGTGGCTGCCGAGATAGGCTGCCCTGGTGACGCGGCCCAGCAACTCATTCGGTCCGGCCGCGCCCATGCGCAGCGATATCGCCTGCGGCCGGATCGCCAACTCAGCGGCACCGGACGGTACGCCCCGATGCGGCAGTTCCAAGCCTATCGGCCCAAGCTGAACCTCGGCCTGCGCGCCGGCGTGCGGCCCGATGGTCACCGGCACCAGGTTCGCATCGCCAATGAAATCCGCAACGAAACGACTTGCCGGGTGCTCGTATAACGCGCGCGGTGAATCGTCCTGGGCGACGTGCGCCATGCCCATGACCATGATGCGATCGGAGATCGCCAGCGCCTCCTGCTGATCGTGGGTGACATAGACGGCGGTCAGCGACAGGCTTTGCTGCAATTCGCGAATTTCCTCGCGCACGCGCCGGCGCAGCTTGGTGTCCAGGTTGGATAGCGGCTCGTCGAACAGCAGCACCTTTGGTTCCAGCACGATCGCTCGGGCGACCGCGACACGTTGCTGCTGGCCGCCGGACAGTTCGCTCGGCAGGCGGCGTTCATAACCGGCCAGACCGACCTGGCGCAGCTTTTCAGCGGCCATCGGCTCGGCTCGGGCCTTGCTGATGCCGCTGGCCCGCAGCCCATAGCAGACGTTCTCCATCACCGACATGTGGGGAAACAGCGCGTAGGATTGGAATACCATGCTGATGTTGCGCTGCGTCGCCGGCAGCAGCGTGACGTCCTCGCCGTCGATCAGGATCGTCCCCGAACTCACCTGTTCCAGCCCGGCGATCATCCGAAGGATCGTCGTCTTGCCGCAGCCGGATGGTCCCAGAACCGTGACCAGCGTGCCGCTGGCAATGACGAAACTCACATCGTCAACGGCGGTTACCGAGCCGTAACGCTTGCTGACGCGGCGGAACTCCACCGCCTGCCGCACGTCCTGCGCGCCACTCATGCCTGCACCACCGTCAGGACGCCACCGGCCGCTTGTGGTGCCAGGCCGCGGCGGCCGAGTCGGCGCTGTCCCACGACAAGCTGAATGCCGAGCAGCGCCAGTGCGATCACCACGATCAGCATCGCCGAATACACGATTGCCACGCCATACTCGCCGACATCCGCGCGTCCGACGATATAGACCGTTGCCAGATTGTATTCTCCGGTCACCAGGAAGATCACCGCGCTGACTGCGGTAACCGCGCGCACAAAACTATAAATCATCGCGGTGGCGATCGCTGGACGCAGCAACGGCAGGATGACGCGGCGCAACGTGCCGAACGAGCCGGCCCGCAGGGTCAGCGATGCCTCGTCGAGGCTGCGGTCGATTTGGCTGAGCGTCGCCAGGCCGCTGCGAATGCCGACCGGCATGTTGCGGAAGGCGAAGGCGATGGCGATCAGCGTGCCGGTGCCGGTAAGCTGCACCGGCGGCACGTTGAACGCCAGGATGTAGCTGACGCCGATCACCGTGCCGGGGATGGCGAAACTCATCATGGCCAGGAATTCGAAAGCGCGGCGGCCGGGGAATTTTTGGCGGTCCAGCAGCCATGCGGTCAGGATGCCGAGCGCCGCGGTGAACGGCATGGCGATCAGGGCGATCTTGATCGTGGTAATAAACGACGACCACGCGGAGCCGGACAGGAACCAGCCTCCGACGCCGTGGCTGATTGAAAACGCGGTGAGGAAGTAGCGCAGGGTGGGGGTGTCGTCCCGGCCGATCGATTCGACGAAGCCTCCGACCATGATGATGCCGTACACGGCGATGGTCAGGATCAGCCACGGCACGATGACGCCGATGGCGGCGATGCGCACGCCGGCGGGCAACACCGCGGTGCGGCCGGAATCTCCCTTGCCGGCGACCGTGGCATAGCTGCCGCTGCCGACCCAGAAGCGTTGCGCGACGAAAGCGGTCAGGGTGAAGGTCAGCAGCACGATCGCCAATACCGCGGCTCGGCCCTGGTCATGGGTCGCGCCGACCACGGCAAAGAAGATGTCGGTCGAGAGCACGTTGAAGTTGCCGCCGATCATTAAGGGATTGGCAAAGTCGGCCATGCTCTCGATGAAGCCGATCAGGAACGCGTTGGCCAGGCCGGGGCGGATCAGCGGCCAGGTGACGGTGCGGAAGCTGTACCAGGGTGATGCATGCAGTGTCTGCGACGCTTCCTCCAGACTTGGTGCGACGCCCTGCAAGACGCCGGACAGCACCATGACGGCGATCGGCGTGAACGCGAGCACCTGGGCGATGGTGATGCCCGGCATGCCGTAGATCCAGCGGCTGCGCGGCAGGCCGAAATTCTCGGCGAGCCACACGGTCACCATGCCGGCACGGCCAAACAGCAGGATCAATGCGAGACCGATGACGAAGGGCGGCGTGATGATCGGCAGAATCGACAGTGCTCGCAGCAACGGCTTCAACGGCAGGTGGGTGCGCAACGCAACCAGAGCGAAGGCGAGACCGAGCAGAGTTGAAAGGAGACCAACCAGTGTGGCCTCGGCGAGGGTGTTCCACACAGTGCCGCAGGCGCTGCCGCCGAACACGCAATCGACGCCCCAGATCGAGTGGCTGAACAGCTTGGCGGCGAAGAGATGCGGCGCGAAGTTGCCGTCGCTGTCGCACAACGCGGAAGCGAGGATGCACAGCACCGGGTAGAACACGAACAGCGCGATCAGTCCGACCACCAGCAGGACCGCGCCGATGATGAACACGTCGCCTTTCAGCGCGCCTCGCCGCGCCAGGCCGAAGGCGAGCAGCATGGTGCAGGCCAGCGCGTAGGCGGCGGCGCCCCAGCCGAGTGCGGGCTGGGTCGGCCCCGCCCAGCCCGTCGCGGTGGTCAGCCAGGCGTAGGCCCAGCCGTGATGGATGATGCACAGGCTCTCGATGCAGAGCCACGCCAGGCCCGCCGCGCCTGCGAGCACCAGCGTGGCGGCGCGTCGCGTGGCGAACGCGGCCCAGGTGGCGAATACCATCAGCACGAGCAGTGGCAGCAGCCAGGGCGTGCCATGCCAGATCGCCTGCACAATCGCCGGCGCAGCGCTGGCATTCGCAGTCCCCTGCTCCAGCCCGTACCACGGCAGCAACAGCAGGCCGGCCCAACCGGTAACCAGCCACCCGGCAAGCGGCCGAGGCATCTTGCGGCCGGTCTGGCCGCGTTCATCCGATGCTGGCACTTACTCGCTCTACTTCGGGGCGTTCTTCACGTCGCTGGCCCAGCGTGCGAGCAATCGCGTGCGCGTGGCCGCAGCACCATAGGTGGCGAAGTCGTAGGCGATCAGCTTCACCTTGCTGAGGTCGGGTGCCTCGGGCGGTACTGGCGTGGCCGGGTTGGACGGGATCTGGAAGCTGCCGTTCTGTGCGGCCAATGTCTGCGCCGCGGGCGTCAGCGCCCATTCGTAGAACTTCTTTGCCTCGTCCATGTGGCGCGCACCCTTGATCAGGCTCATCGAGCCGATTTCGTAGCCGGTGCCCTCGCACGGCGACACGACCTGCACGGGCTTCTTCGTACGCGCCACCTGGATGATGTCGTGCTGGAAGGCGATGCCGATCAGCGTCTCGCCCTGGCCGGTGGCGAGCGCCGGCGCCGCGCCGGCCTTGGTATATTCGTTGATGTTGGCATTGAGCTGGCGGAAATAGGCGAACGCCTTGTCCTCGCCCATGAGCTGCACGATGGTCGCCAGCATCGTCCACGCGGTGCCGGACGAATTCGGGTCGGCCATCTGCACGTCGCCCTTGAACTCGGGCTTGATCAGGTCGGCCCAGCACGCCGGCGGCGTCAGCTTACGCCGCGTCATGTCCTCGGTGTTGTAGCCGAAGCCCAGCGCGCCGAGGTAGATGCCGACCGTGCGGTTGTGCGAGATCTCGGCCTGGTGCTGTGCCCAGTCGCGCAGCTTGGGCAATTGCGGCGAAACGTAGGGCTCGGTGAGGCCCTCGTCGGCTGCTTGTAGATGCGGATCGCCGGTGCCGCCCCACCAGATGTCACCACGCGGATTGTCCTTTTCGGCGCGGACCCGGGCGTAGGTTTCGCCGGCGCTCATGCGGATCATATCAACTGTGACGCCGGTTTGCTGCTGGTAGGTATTGGCCATAGCGCGGCACCAGGCCTCGTCGACGCCGCAATACATTTCCACCGCGCGCTGGGCGGCGGCAGGATTGGATGCGAGGATGCTCAACGCGAGCCCCGCCAACACGAGGAGCCCGCGGCCAATGTCGCGCCGCAGCGTCTGCATGATCGAGTTCATGACGTTTCCTGTCCCTCTGTCATGTCGAATATGACTGAAAATGGGTGGCGGCACCAGCAGTGGACCAGGTTGGCGGGGCCGCTCTTGCCCCTTTGCATACAGTCAGATAGCTCGTGCAAACGCATCAAGGTCGTGCACGCTCGCCAAGCGGGAAACAATCTTGCCGTCTACCTCAGCTCTTGCGCATAGAGCGCGCAGGTTCGGCATCCAAGTCCGATCCACCTCCCAAATGGTGCGAAAGAGGCGTTCCGTGGAGGCCATCTGCGCTATGCCGCCCGGCGAATGATCCAGCGTTCCTGTCGCCCAAGCGATTTGACGTTCCGCTGCGAGCCAAAAATGCATCCAGATCGGCATGTCGACCAAGATGATTTCGGTCGCGCGGTCGATCCGCTCGGGGATCGATGCCTTCTGGCCGAGACCATCGATCACCCAATCATCTTCCCAGATGAGTTCGCGATGTAGTCGCGTGTAAATGTCCGTCGGCGTCAGTGTCCAACCTTCCTGCCAGAGCAGGCGATCAATATCGACGTGTTTCAAGCCCCGCTGACGCGCAAGCTTACGGGCAAGGGTGGATTTTCCGCCCCCTGCATTGCCGATGATGACGATACGCGACATGCACAGGCCTCGAGCTGACGAAGCAGACTATCACTCGGCAAAGACCGCATTCCACCCATTGTTGCCCTGAACTAGCTCTCGGGCGAGACGATCACGGGTTCGAAGCTGGAGACCACCCTACGGTTCTACGAAGGAGCGGACTTTCATCGAGGAAGAAAAACCCTCTCCGAGTTACGCCAACCTTAGCGCTCAGCCTTGCCCGCGGCATCTCTGTTTTCTACAGGCTCGATGAGGCTCCAGGAGTGTAGCCCGACTAGCGCGCGAGCACGTCAAGGAAGAAACCTTCGAGTCCGGCGGGCGAGGAGCAGGAAGGCCGCGGTCAGCAGCGCGACTATGCTGACGAGCCCTATGTATTTGGTACTGGCCGGTGTCGCCATGTGCGAGACGGAACTCGAGAGGATTGCGGCGGTCCCACTGTCGGCGGCGACGACCAGATGGCGAGAGGATCCGAACACGGCGAAGCCGACCAGCGGCAGGAGGACGGTGTAGAGGCCGGTGACGGCTGGCGTGCCGGCAATGCGGGCGTAACCCTTCACATATCGATGCCGCAATGGAGGAATTAGACCGTGGCCTCGGACTCAAACGTGCCTGATCAGAGGCCGCCACATGCCAAATTGGTTAAGGGTGGCTGGTACCTGGGACCCGCCAGATAGGCTTCGCAAAAGTCACGGACTGACCACCAAGGCGCTCGGCAAGGATCAGGCCGCCGCCTGGGCAATGGCGCGGACACTGAACCGCGACCATCTCAAGCTCGGCCCTGGCGCGCCGGTAATTGGCACGGTGGCATGGTTGCTGGGCGCATTCATCGACGACGAGAACGAAAAATTCGCTGCCTTGGCGGCGTCGACCAAACGGGACTACCGCTGGATTTGCGAGCGCGTCCTGACGCCGCTGCTGGTGGCCGACAAGCCGTTCGGGAGCTTCCCGGCTCGTTCTGTCCGGCCGCGGCACGCAGATGGCATCTTTCTGGCGCTCAAGAAAGAGCATGGTCACTCTGCGGCGCACTACGCCTGCCGGGTTGCGCGGCGCATCTGGCACTGGGGTTCGCGCCGCGAGATGGTTGACGGTGCGGTCAACCCTTGGGCGGGCATGGAACTCCGCAGCATCGCGGCGCGCGAGCAGCGGTGGACAGTCGAGCAGGTCGAGCGCTTCCGTGAGATGGCGATCGAGAAAGAGCGGCCGTCGCTGGCGCTTGCGGTATCGATTGCCTACTGGTTCGGCCATCGGCAAGGCGACATTCTTAACCTGACCTGGACCGCCCTCGATGCCGGCAAGGTCCGCACCCGCAAGACCGGCGGCATCGCCCCGGTGGACGTGGCGGCCTATCCGGAACTCGAGACGCAGATCATGGCCGAGCGGGCGCGGCAGAAGCAGTCCGGCACGCCCAGCACGCATGTCGTCGTGTGCGAGATGACCAAGCAACCCTGGCAGCGGCACACCTTCGGGCATGCCTTTCGGGAGGTCGCCAGGGCGGCGGGGTTGCCGGACGATTTGCAGTTCCGCGACCTGCGGGCGACGGCGCTGACCGAGTTAAATGACGCTGGCGTGGATCCGATAGCGATGTCCACGCACTCGACGCACACGACGGTGCAGATGGCCCGGCGGTATGCGCGGCGGACGCCGGATCAGTTTCGTGGTGCGGCTGAGCTGCGCCTGACGCATTTGGCAAAGGGCAAGAACAGAGAGTGAATTCGACTTCGAATTTAGGGAAACTGCCAGGGAAACAGGGAAACTCGATGTAATAGGGGCAAAACCCCGGGCATGAGTGCATTTGGTGCTTGCCCCGACGCGGGCAACTCGGATTCAAGCTATGTGTGAGCCAGCCGGATAACTTTGATGGCCTGTCGTCTGCCCAGCTCCGGGAGTTGGTGGGCAATCTATTGGCGAAGTTGACCGAACTGGAGCGAACAGTAGCGGCGCAGCGTGAGGAGATCGCCCGGCTGAAAGGCCTGAAGGGCCGTCCTGACATCAAGCCAAGCGGCATGGAGAAGGCTACCGCACCATCCAAGCCAGGCAGCCGGGAGAGGCGTCGTCGTCGCGGCAAGGTGCAGCCTCGCGCGAACGTCGAGGACCGTGTGCTGAAAGCCGCGGCACCGGCAGGGTCGCGCTTCAAGGGCTACGAGACCTATCTGGTCCAGGAGCTTGTGCTGTCGGTGCATGCGATCCGCTACCGCCGCGAGCGTTGGGCCACACCGGACGGTCAGACCATCGTCGCGCCGCTGCCAGAGGGGACCGAGGGACATTTCGGACCTGACCTGCGCCGCTTCGTGTTGATGCAGTACCATCAAGGTCAATCCACGTTGCCGCGGCTGACTGCCCTGCTGCAGTCGGTTGGCCTGTCGATCTCCAAGCGTGAGGTCCAGCGCCTGCTGACCGAGAAGCATGATGGCTTTCTCGCCGAAGCCCGCGACGTGCTGCGCGCGGGATTGCAAACATCGCCTTGGATATCGGTCGACGACACTGGCGCACGACACAAAATGGCGAACAGCTTCTGCACTCAAATCGGCAATGACCGGTTCACCTGGTTCGGCACGCGGCCATCGAAGAGCCGGCTGAACTTCCTCGACCTACTGCGTGCCGGCCATACCGACTTCGTGCTCAACGCCGCAGCGTTCGATTATATGCGCAGCCGCGCTTTATCCGCTCCCCTGATCGCCCAACTGGCCGAGCAGCCGGAAGCAGCCTTTGCTGACCAAGCCGCATGGCAGGCGCATCTCGACCGGCTTGGCTTCGCTGCCCTGACCATGGCACCAAATCCGGTGCAGATCGCCACCGAAGGAGCGATCTGGGGCAGCATCCACGCGCACGAATTCCTGCGCGATGGCGTCGTGTTAAGCGATGATGCCGGGCAGTTTGCCGTCGGCCGGCATGCGCTGTGCTGGGTGCATGCTGAACGGCTGGTGCACAAGCTGGATGCCTTCACCGACCACAACCGTGCCGCTCAGCAGAAGGTGCGCAAGCTGATCTGGGACTTCTACGCCGCTCTCAAGGCGTACCGCGCCGATCCCGAGAAACACCGCCGTCTTGCACTGCGGGCACGGTTCAATCGCATCTTCCGCCGCCGCACCGGCTTCATCACGTTGGATCGTCTGTTGGCACGCCTGCTCGCCAACAAGGACGAACTGCTGGCGGTGCTCGACCGACCCGAGACACCGCTGAATACTAATGGCTCCGAGAACGACATCCGCTGTCAGGTTACCCGTCGCAAGGTCAGCGCCGGAACCCGCAGCGACCTCGGTCGCGACTGCCGTGACGCCTTTCTCGGTTTAGGCAAGACATGCGCAAAGCTCGGCGTCGCGTTCTGGGACTATCTCGGCAGCCGGCTTCGCGTTCCCGGTCACCTTGTCGTTGCGCAACTGCCGGGACTAGTCCGCTGCCGCGGGCAGCCCGCCTGAACGGTGGGCTGCCCGGGGTTTTGCCCCTATTACAACTCGATCACCTAAGTTATTGATTCTGGTGCCGACGCGGAGGGTCGAACTCCGGACCTACTGATTACGAATCAGTTGCTCTACCACTGAGCTACGTCGGCAGACCCTTAGCGTATACCGCTGCTCCGCCGGCCCCGCAACCGGCCCGCGCCGCGCTGCAACAACCCGGCACATGAGCGAAATGCACGAAAATGGGCCGGCCGGTCAGATCCGTCGTCGGGGCCGGCTTCCCACCGTGGCCGAACGCCAGGTCCTCCTCGAATGGCGGCGGGCCCGATGCTTGCACTGTGATCACCAAGCACTTTGCCGGATTTACCATGCTGGACATTGCCGGACCTCTGTCTGGTGCAGGAACTCAACAAGTAGGTCGACCAGCGCCTACCGACCACCATATCTCATTCCACGCAGTGCTCTCCGCGTTGAACCCCCTGCAATATCTGCCGGTGATCGGCACAATCTACCGTGCCGTTACCGGCGACCAGATCCCCGAGGCAGTGCGGCGGATCGGCTCGCTCGTGGTAAGCGGATTGCTCGGTGGCCCGATCGGCATCGCCATCAATCTCGCGGTCACGATCGCGGAGAAGGTCACCGGTATCGATCTGGATCGGGCAGGCCAGATGTTACTGACGGGCAAAGGAAAAGCCGACGACCCCATCATCGCTCCCATATCGATCGCCGCGCGCGCGCCACGACCGATTACACCAACCGAGGCTTCCGGCCGTGGCGTCGCCCCGCCAATCCAGGCGTGGTCATCGGCGCAGCTCGTGGCATATGGGGTCAGCATCACCGCGGACGGTTCGCTCAAACGGGCCGATTGCAGCGGGGCGGATGTTCTCAACGCTCTCGAATTGCTGCGCATCCGGGCCGCTTACGGCCGGGCAGCTAATTTGGCGACCTGATCGAGTGCCATGCCAGCGCAGAGGTTGTCAGGATGCAACGGCGCGTGCGCCCTCACCGTTTCCCACCGCGGCCAGTCCGAGTACCCTGTTCCTTGCCGAACCATAAGCGGCAGGGATGCATCAACCTGGAGGGTCGCTCGACATGACAGAGCCACACGGTCCACTGCATGGCGTGAAGGTCGTCGCCTGTTCTACGGCGCAAGCTGGCACGGTGCCCTATATGCTGATGGCCGATCTCGGCGCCGAGGTGATCAAGATCGAAGTGCCGGACGGCGGCGACAACTCGCGTGGCTCGACCGTGATGCCCGGTTTCCCAAGTACCTACTTCGAAACCAACAATCGCGGCGTGAAGAGTGTTACGCTGAATCTGAAGACCACCGAAGGCCGGGATATCCTGCGCAAGCTCGTCGCACGGGCGGACATATTCGGCCAGAACTTCCGTCCTGGTGCAGCGGAAAAGAACGGCTTCGGCTACGAGGAATTGCGCAAGGTTAATCCGAAGCTGGTCTATATCTCGATCTCCGGCTACGGCCCGAACGGACCGAACGCCGCGCTCCCCGGCACTGATTCCATGGCGCAGGCGCTGGGCGGCATCGCTGAAGCTTACTCGACCCCGGGGCAACCGTTGCGTACCGGCATCGTCTCTGTTGCCGACGAAACCTGTGCCATCCTGGCGTTCGGCGGGGCGCTCGCCGCGCTGACCTATGCGCGCACCACCGGCATTGGCCAGAAGATGGATTGCTCATTGCTCGGCGGCCAGGTCCGCCTGATGGGCTGGACGCTCACCACGGCCATGTGGCGGGGCCAGAACCCGGTCACCGGCCAAGCGCGAGTCACCGGCACACCCGAACGCCCCGGTCTCAGCGCGAGTTTCAACGACCGCGATGGCAAGCCACTGGTGTTCCAACTGAACGGTAATCGCCCATGGCGCAATGCCATGACGGCGCTCGGCTTCTACGCGACGTTGGAAAGGGCAGGCTTCGGCGATCTCGGCGTGATCGTGGCATCCGACGAACAACGCGCCGCACTGCTGCGATTGCTCGATGAGCTATTCGCAACCGGGTTGCGCGACGACTGGGTGGCGCGGTTGCGAGGGGCAGACATCGTCTCGGCGCCGATCAACACCTTGCTGGAGGCGTCGAACGACCCGGACGTGCTTGCCAACGGCTACGTCGCCGAGGTGGACTACCCGGCTCACGGCAAACGGCTGAAAGTTCATGGCACGCCCTGGCAGTTTTCCGAAACGCCGGCGAAGATCGGTGTTGCGCCCGGGTTGGGAGAACACAACGATGCCGTGCTGGCGGAGCTTGGCTACACCGTGACGCAGATCGGGGATTTTAGGGAACGGAAGATCATCTGACGAGTCAGTTTCGTTGAGGAGCGACGGCGGGTCGTCGGTCGACTGTTTCACCGTAACCTGGAGCATCCCACAGTCGCCCATCGTTCAGCACTCCCGAGCGATTGCATTGCAGTGGGAACATTTGACCCGCCGCTGCAGCGCATGGCACGCTCCGAGGCTTGCAATGGACCACAATCGCGATGCGTGAGGAACTGGCAGAGACGCAAGCGCAGGCATGGCAACGGCTGGCGTCCCCGGGCACTTGGTGGACCAGCCGCGAGCGGCTCGCCATCTCGGCCGAAGCCCGACAGGCGCGCGGTTGCGCATTGTGTCATGCGCGCGCTGCGGCGCTGTCGCCGTTATCACTTGGCGGCGCGCACGCTCGGCAGGATTCGTCACTCACCGATGCGGCGATCGAGGCGATCCACCGCGTCTGCACCGATCCCGGCCGGCTCGGCGAAACCTGGTTCCTGCGTCTCCGCGAAGCCGGGCTCGACGAGGCAGCCTATGTCGAACTCGTATCGGTCGTGGCAGTGGTCACTGCGGTGGATACGTTCCGCCGCGCCGCCGGCCTGGCAGAATGGGCGCTGCCTGCGCCGCGCGACGGCGCCCCGACTCGCCAAAGTCCCCTTGGAGCGCGCCCCGGCCTGGCCTGGGTTGCCACCCTGGCCCCGGAGGACGTCACCCAAAACGACCCCGATCTCTACCGCGAACGCCCTGGCCCGCGTGAGCGATACGGTGCGAACATCCATCGCGCGCTGAGCCTGGTGCCCGAAAGCATGATCCATTGGTGGGACATGCTGGAGGCGATGTACCAGTCTTCGTCGCAGATGCGCGACTTCGGGCGCGACTACCGTGCGGTGACGCATGCGCAGATCGAATTGCTCGCTGCCCGTGTGGCCGCGCTGAACCGGTGTGAGTATTGAACGGTCAGTCACGTGGCCTTGCTCCGTGCGAGTGGCCAGCATGACAATCGGGACTACGCGCTGCATGGCGTAATGGACGGCGCCACCGCGACCGGCGTGCCCTGTGGCCACGCGCTGCTGGCACTGGTCGATGCCACGCTGGGGCGCGACGGCGCTGCGCTTGAACAAACACGCGCGGCGGTGCGGGCCGCATTGGGCGAGGCTGCGTTGCTGGATGCGGCGGCGGTGATCGGCGGGTTTGACGGCATTACCCGAATCGCCGATGCCACGGGCATTCCGCTGGAACCGGCGAAGGCAGAGCAGACGGCGGACTTCTTCGATGCGCTGGGGATCGGCAGGTTCAGGATGGAAAAGGCCTGAGACCATCTTTCACGACATACGATCCTGGCCGCATCGTATGATCATCGCGATCAAGATCGGGCTCGATCAAGGTTGCGCGCTCATGACCACCGCGCGTCCTCTTCATGCAGGTCGCGCAGCACCTTGCGGATCGCGGCCACGCGATCGCCCCTGGTGACGCGCATGGCGTCCTTCACCAGTCGCTCCCTGGCGTTCGCATTCAGCACGGCATTGCGCAAGTGCCCTTCAAGAGCCGCCAGTTGCGGCCCGCCGTCCGCCGAACGGGGTAGATCCGGCACGCTGCGCGACGAGGCCCGTGTCGCCGGGTGCTGCCTTCCCAAGTCCGGCGATTGCTGCGCTATGATCGCGTCAAGCAGGATCGCATTGGCATCTGGTCGGGTTCGGGGCCTGCGTGACAAGAGGTGCCGTCCGACAAATGCAAGGGCACACGCTGCCAGCCCGAGGCCGACATAAAGCTCTGTCGTGTCCAACTTTACCTCCCGCGACAGCCGCGCCGCCGTCCTTCCGTGATCCGGACCATCGAATTGCAATCCCAAACATTTCGCGCTGGTTTCCAGCCAGTCCGATAAGCTTGAAAAATTCGTTCATCCGTTGCCGGCCAACAACTGTCCGGTGCAAGGGCTCCGGCGACCGCCTCTCTTCCGCTCGCTTCCGGCCTACCCGCCGATCTGCCGCCAACGCCGACGTCGAGCGCTGCTCCGGCGGGGATAGCGGCGCGACCCGGATCGGCGTCACGCCAAGTTCGCCCTTGAACCTTTGCGCGGTGCAGCATTGAATGCAGCCCGGCAAGGAAGGGGTCACAAAATTGGAGATAAAGCGGTTCGTACTGTCCGTCGCCTTGACCATGTTGCCTGGTCTGGCCGCGTCAGCGCAGGAAGCCGGCGACGCGATTCGGCCGCTCACCCTGATCACCCAGCCGGAGGCCGCCGCGCCGCAGGAATACCAGGCAGCGCAAATCATCGCCGACGCCTGGCGAAAGCTCGGGCTCACGGTGAATGTCCGCCCACTGCCGGGCCAGGAGTTCAACCAGGTCATCTGGTACGAGCGCCAGCGCTGGGACTTCACCACCTGGCAAATGGTCGGCCGCCCGGAGCGCAGCGACCCCGACGAACTCACCTACAACCTGTTCGTCTCAGCCAATGCCGATAATGGCTACGATTTCGTCGCCTACAAGAACCCCGAATACGACCAGCTTGCCCAGGCGCAGCGCGAGGAACTCGATCTCGACAAGCGCAAGGCCATCATCATCCAGGCGCAGGAGCTGATCAACCACGACCAGCCCTATGGCTTCGAAGTGCATCCGAAGAACGTCGTCGCTTTCAACAAGACCGTTTGGGATCCCGCCAGCATGGTGTCGCAGGCCGGCATCGGCATTCGCAATACCTGGACCTGGATCAACATCCGCCCGCTCGGCGCCCAGAAGGACGTCATCCTGAACTCGGTGGCGCCGCCCACCAATCTCAATCCGTTCAACATCCCGGGCGGCCAGGGCTCCTGGGCGTCCGAGATCGTGTGGGATCGCCTGATGCGCGTCGGCCCCGACGGTCTGCCGCAACCCTGGGCCGCAGAGAAGGTGGAACGTCCCGACCCGCTGACCGTCACCATCACGCTGCGTAAGGGCATGACCTGGAGCGACGGCCAGCCGGTCACCATCGACGATGCCGTGTTCAGCCTGGAAGCGCCTGCGATCGGCGACAAAGCGCCGATGTACAAGCCCTTCGTGCGCAACATCGCCAGCGTCGAGGCCACCGGCCCGGACACGATGACGATCAAGCTGAAGCGCCCCGACGCGGCGTTCCTGGTCAGCTCATTGTCCAAGCTCAACCTGGCGCCGAAACACATCTGGGCGCCGATCTTCGACAGCCTGAAGGACAAGCCGCAGACCGCGGAAAGCATCATGGAGGAACACCCGGTCAGCTCCGGCCCATTCCGCATCGTCCGTGCGTCGCTGAACCAGGAGATCGTGCTGGAGGCCAACCCGACCCATTGGAGCCACCCGAAGATCCAGCGCTGGATCATGCGCATCATGCCCAATGTCGAGGCATCGCTCGGTGCGCTGAAGAGCGGCGAGATCAACTTCCTGTCCGATTATACGGGTGATCCGCAATTGCTTCAGGACCTGGCAAAGTCCTCGCCGAACATCCAGGTGAGCGAGGCGCTCGATCTGGGATTCAAGTTCATCGCTTATAACGAACGCCGTCCGCCATTTCAGGACCTCGCTTTCCGGCAGGCGCTATCTGCTCTGATCGATCGCACTCTGCTGGCCGAGGATGCCTGGGGCGGCGCGGCGGTGCCGGCCAATTCGTGGGTCTCTCCGGCGCTGGCCGTCTGGCATGACAAGGGGATCGTCGATCGGGTTCCCGGCGGCACTCTTGCGGCAGCGCAGGCGATCGTGGCAAAAGCCGGCTACGTCGTGGTCGATGGGAAGCTGCACTACCCCAGCGGCGTGAAAGAGACCACGGCGCCGTTCAAGTGAGCAGCGAAGTATACCTCTCCCGCTACGCGGGAGAGGTCGGCAAGCGAAGCGAGCCGGGTGAGGGTGATCGGGTCGGCAGGCTGCTACGCGATACCGCGTGCCGACCCGATCACCCTCACTTGGCGCCACGCGCCGCCCTCCGGGTCAAGCGCCCGGGGGCATGCCTCTCCCGCGCGCGGCGCGGGTGAGGTTAGAAGTGGCGCGTCTCATCCTGGACCGCCTGGGCCACCTGCTGCTGGTGCTGTGGGTCGTCACCACGCTGACCTTCCTGTTATTCCGCCTCATGCCGGGCGACCCAACGCTGAACTTCCTCTCCCCCAGCTTCACCGAGGAAACCCGCGTGGCCCTCCTCCACAGCTTCGGCCTCGACAAGCCCCTCTGGCAGCAATACCTGCTTTATCTCGGTCAGCTTTTGCACGGCGATTTCGGCCGGTCCTTCCTGCAAAACGCCCCGGTCTCGCAAATCCTGTGGGACGCGCTGCCGAACACTGTCGTCCTGACGCTCGTGGCGCTGTGCCTCGCCTATGCGTTCGGCATTGTCGCCGGCGCCTTCCTCGCCTTCCGCCGCGGCGGAATGGCCGAGGCGGTGGCCATCCCGGCCGCCCTCGCTACCCGTGCCGCGCCGGAATTCTGGCTCGGCATGTTGCTTCTGGCCCTGTTCGCCTTCCAACTTGGCTGGTTCCCAACGGGAGGTGCGGTCAGCCCCGGCGGCACGCTTGGTTCGCTCGGCCAAAGGCTGGTTTCGCCCGATTTCTGGTGGCACCTGTGCCTTCCCGCGCTGACCCTCACGCTGTTCCTGCAAGGCCTGCCGCTGCTGCTGATGCGCGCCACGATGCTGGAGGTGCTGAATGACGAGTTCATCGTCATGGCGCGCATGAAGGGCCTGTCGCGCTGGTCCATCGTCATGCGCCATGCCGCGCGCAACGCACTGCTCCCGGTGGTCACGGCCTTCGCGCTGGGCCTCGGCGCCAGCATCGGCGGCAACGTGGTGATCGAGACGGTGTTCGCCTGGCCCGGCATCGGCCGCGTGCTGGTACAGGCTGTGCAAGGCGCCGACTACCCGGTGGCACAGGGAGCCTTCATCGTGATCGCCTTCGTCCTGGTCGTCATGAACACCGTCGCCGACCTGGCCTACGCCTTGCTCGATCCCAGGGTGTCCGTCGGTGCGCGCCGCTAGAGTAACGTTCCGCTATCTGCGCCATGAACCGTTCGCGGCCGTGGGCGCGGCGATCTATGCGGCGATCGTCGCCATGGCGTTGTTCGCACCGGAACTTGCTCCTTACGACCCTCGCGCGATCCTGCGCGACGGCCATCGCATCGCGCGCTATCTGCCGATTTCCGCGACGCATTGGCTCGGCACCACCGCCGGCGGCCACGACGTGCTGGCCAGCTTATCTACGGCGCCCGGGCGGCGCTGGAGGTCGGGCTGACCGCTGCCATCGCCGTCGTTGCGATCGGCACGTTGCTTGGGCTGCTGGCCGGTTATCTGGGCGGCTGGGTGGACAAGCTGGTCACCAGGCTCGCCGACATCGCGCTCGGTCTGCCGTTCCTGCCGTTCATGCTGGTGCTGGCGGCACTGACCACCCCGGGCGTGCGGGTCGTCGTGGTCACGGTTGCCCTGCTGCTGTGGCCGAACACCGCGCGGGTGATCCGCGCGCAGGTGCTGTCGCTGCGCGAACGAGCCTGGGTCGAGGCAGCGCGGGTCACCGGCTGTTCCACCGGGCGCATCATGTTCGTGCATGTGCTGCCGCAGGTGCTGCCGCTGGCAGCGCTGTATGGCTCGGTGGCGATCGGCTGGGCGATCCTGGCGGAGGCGGCGGCCAGCTTCCTGGGGTTTGGCGACCCCGACAGCATCAGTTGGGGCGTGATGCTGCAGGACGCCTATGCCAATCAGGCGCTGGGCCGAGGCGCCTGGAACTGGTTCACCCCGCCCGGCTTGGCCATCGTGCTGATGGTGCTGGCCGGCTTCCTGATCTCCCGCGGGTCGGAGAAGCTGCTGTTCCCGCGGCTGGCGGAGCCATGAGGCGAGGCCGTCACTTGGACCGAAGCAAGGCCAGGGGCCTTGCTCCTGGACCCCACCAAGGGGCTCTGCCCCTTGGATCCCCGCCAAGGGCCGAGCCCTTGGAACCCCTTAATTGGAGTGGTCTGACGGGAGGAGGGCTGGGCCGGCAATTCCGTCAGACCGACCGGTCTGACGGAATTGCCGGCCCAGCCCTCCTCCCGTCAGACCACTTTAACGGATGGATTGCAAAGGCTCAGCCTTTGCTGGGGGTTCAGGGGGCAAAGCCCCCTGACGGGTCCAGAGCCTGCCCCGGACTTGATCCGGGGGCAGAGCCCTGGCCTTGCTTCGGTTCAAGCAACAGCCTCGCCGCATGACGCTGCTATCCGTGCGCAACCTGCAGGTCCACTACTCCACCGAAGGCGGCACGGTGAGGGCAGTGGACGGCGCCGACCTGGATGTCCCCTCCGGCAGCATCGTTGGCCTGGTAGGCGAGAGCGGCTGCGGCAAATCCACCCTGGCTCGCGCCCTGATGGGTGTCCTGCCCGGCGCCGGCCGCATCGCCGGCGGCAGCATCGCCTTCGAAGGCCGCGACCTCGCCACCATGCCCGAACGCCAACGCCGGGCCCTGCGCTGGCGCCGCATGTCCTTCGTGCCGCAGACCGCGATGAACGCGCTTGATCCTGTGCAGCGGCTGCGTGCGCAAATGCTGGAGGTGCTGTGTGACCGCGGCGGCCTCACCCGCTCCGTCGCGCAGGCCCGCGCCCAGGAACTGATGCGCCTGGTCGGACTCGACCCACGCTGCCTGTCCGACTTCCCGCACCTATTCAGCGGCGGCATGCGCCAGCGCGCCTCGATCGCTCTGGCGCTGGCGCTGGAGCCGGCTCTGGTGATCGCCGACGAGCCGGTCACCGCGCTCGACGTGATCGTGCAGCGCCAGGTGCTCGACGTGCTGCGCGACCTCCAGCATCGGCTGAACCTGGCGATGATCCTGGTCACCCACGACATGGCGGTCGTCGCCTATGCCTGCGATCGGGTGGCGGTGATGTATGCCGGCCAGATCGTCGAAGCCGGCCCCGTTGCGGCGGTGCTGGAAGCGCCGTTCCACCCCTACACGATGGGTCTGTCGCACGCCTTCCCCGACGTGCGCGACACGCACATCGCCCTGGTGCCGATCGAGGGCGCGCCGCCCTCCCTGCTCCACCCTCCACCCGGTTGCCGCTTCGCCGCGCGCTGTCCGTTCGCCGAGCCAACCTGCCACGCTGCTGTGCCGCCGCTGCAAGCGGTTGCGCCTGACCACGTCGCTGCCTGTTGGCGCAGCGCCAGCGCCCCCAACCTGCGGGTTCGTGCTGCGCAACCGGAAACCTGGGCGCCAGAAGTGGTCATGCCATGATCCCCATCCCGGTGATCGACGGCGAGGCGTTGGCCAAGACGTTCCGCCTGCGCGGCCGGACGGTGCACGCCGTGCAGGATGTCAGCCTTGCGGTCCACGCCGGCGAGGCGCTTGGCATCGTCGGCGAATCCGGCTGCGGCAAGACCACCACCGCGCGCCTGCTGCTGCGTCTGGAAGAGCCGAGCGCCGGCCGCATCCGCTTCCTTGGCGACGACATCACGGACCGCCACGGGGCCGAGCTGCTGCGTTACCGCTCCCGCGCGCAACTGGTGTTCCAGAACCCGTTCGACGCGCTGAACCCGCGCTTTACCATTCGCCGCTCGCTGGCCGAGCCCTTGCACAATTTCGGTGTCCCACGCGAGGAACACGCGGCGCGGATCGACGCCGTGATGCAGCGCGTGCGCCTGCTACCGGCTGCCGCCTGGCTCGACCGGCGGCCGCACGAGTTGTCGGGGGGCCAGTTGCAGCGTGTGGTGCTGGCGCGCGCATTGCTGCCGGGGCCGCGGCTGATCGTGGCCGACGAGCCGGTGTCGATGCTGGATGTCTCGGTCCGCGCCGGCATCCTGAACCTGTTGCGCGCGGCGCGCGACGAGCTTGGCCTCGCCGCGATCTATATCAGTCATGACCTGGCGCTGATCCGCTACGTGTGCGAGCGCACCGTGGTGATGTATCTCGGTCGGATCGTCGAGGAGGGGCCAACCGCAGCGCTGATCGCCGCGCCACAACACCCCTATACGAGAGCGTTGCTGGCAGCGGTGCCGGTGCCGCGGGTCGATCAGGATCGGGCGCCATTGCCAATTCTCGGCAGCCTGAGCGAACCGCCGCAAAACGACGCGGGTTGCGCGTTCCGGGCGCGGTGTCCGTATGCCATTGCCCGGTGCGCTGTCGAGGCGCCTGCGCTGCGGGAGATTGCGCCGGATCGCCGCGTCGCCTGTCATTTGGGCGAGGTCGCGTAAGCTCCGGGGATTCCGAGCTGCAAAACAATTGACCGCCCGCACTGACCGCTCCAACCGCCATGGCCGGGCTCAACTCGGCCATCCATGCAGCACGGTGCCGCGATAGATGGTCGGGTCAGGCCCAGCAATGGCGGCGCTGGCGGACCTCGGAGCCTTCCCGTCACGTCTCTACGTAAAATCGCCCTTCGTAAGCTCGCTGACCCCTGCGAACGTCACACGCGTGTTGTCGGAGAGTGTGATGGTCACCGAACCATTCGCGAAGGTCTGGCTGTTCAGTGCGTCCCTGACCGCGTGCGGTCCGTAACCGTCGAGATTGATCTTATCCAGGCTTGTGAAGTTCATAACCAGATCGGTGCCGCCATTCAGGCTTTTGGTAAAGCTGAATATGTCATGGCCCGACCCGCCCAACATGGTCGAAGTCCCGGTGCCGCCGAAGAACGTGTCATTGCCGCTGCCGCCGATCAGCAAGTCCCGGCCCGATCCGGCCACCAGCGAGTCGGCGCCCGACGCCATCGAGGCCGACAACGTTTCATTGCCGATACCGGCCACCAGCATCTGGGATTTGTCACCCTCCGCATAGAGGTGATCGCCAGAGCCACCGCCGAACAGCGACGCTGTGCCGGTGCCGCCGAGCAAGCTGTTGTTGCCCCCTTGGCCGCCGTAGACGAGGGCGCGGCCGGAGCCGCCTTCGAAGGTGTCGCTGCCGGCCCCGCCGAATAACGTGACCGTGCCGGCGCCGCCGAGGAAAATCAGGTGCCCGGTGCCACCCAGAACCCGGTCATTTGCGTCGCCGGTTGCGTCAATGGTGTCGTGGCCGCTGCCGGTATAAATTGTGTCGCGACCGGTCGACTGCACACTGTCATTGCCGCTGCCGAGTTCGATTCGGTTACGCCCGCCGCCCGCACCGATGGTGTCTTTGCCGCCACCCAGCGCGAGTATCGTGTCGTTACCGCCCCCGGTGTAGATGCCCCAATTGCCGTCGTCGCTCCCCGGGATAATAATGAGGTCGCCACCGGCGTTGCTGCGTCCGTGGCCATGATCATGACTGACGTCAGGGCCGGGCGGGTCTCCCGCCGCACCGCCGGCGACCACCGTGCCGGATCCGCCGGTGGCTATAAACGTAAGCTTGCCTTCGCTCGACAATATCGCTTCGTCGGTGTCGCCGGACCCGATCACCGTGGCGGAGCCCGCGGTGACAACGACATCCTTGTAACCGCGAGGCATGACAGACAAACCGTCGTGCTTCTGGACGAATTCGCCGGATTTTCCAGTCGGGAGTGGCGGCGGCACTTGGATGGGATCGTTGCTGCCGTTGACCGGTATCACAGAGCCGGTCTCGATGTCGTGGGTTATTGCGGCAGCGATCCGCGCCGCTATGCTTGCATTGCTGGCACTATCATACGTCAGGGTAAGCGTTTCTCGACCTGCGCCCAACACTGTCACCGTCGGCATATCGGATTCTCCCGGTTGAATGATCATCCGAAGTGACGGCGATCGAGAGAACCATGCACGGCATGCTGCATTCGCTTAGAATGTGAGCGTCATATTTCCAATAATTGTCCTCATGTCCGACAACAGTTTCAAGAAATATCAAAAAGATTCCTGTGATTCCATTACCGGAACGTGAAATAATGGCGGTATAACGTCGAACTTACGGCCGCGTGGAAATTCGCGGCTCTCATGTAATAATCGTCAATAAAGGATTGCGCTCTGCTGAAATGCCGTAATACTTGTGATCCTGACGTGACAAATCGCGTCATCTCGCGGTCACAATCGCCCCGGCGGATTTTTAATCCCACGGTTCTTTGATAAGGCGACGCGATCAGAGCGCCTTGCGGAACGTCAGGTTGATCCGGCAGCGCCCGGTCAGCGCATCGTCCCCGTCCGCCAGCTTATCCACGCCGTGGAACACCAGTCGCGACGATCCACCCCAGACAACCACATCGCCGCTCTCCAACCGTACGCGCCGAGGCCGATCGGTGCGGCGCAGCCCCCCGAACAGGAACACCGCCGGCAGACCGAGCGACACCGAGACGATCGGCGCCGCGAAGTCGCGCTCGTTGCGGTCCTGGTGCAGCGTCAACCTGGCACCCGGTTCGTAGCGATTGATCAGGCACCCGTCGGGGACGAACCCAGTGAAGCCGCCCGCCAGGGCTGCGCGCGCCGCCACGTCCAGAAACAGCGGCGGCATCGCCGGCCATGGCTGCGCGGTCTCCGGATCGGTCCGGCCGTAGCGGTAGCCGGTCGGGTCGGTGATCCAGCCGACCGTGCCGCAATTGGTCATCGCGACGGACATTGTGTGTCCGCCCGGAGTGATCATGTGACGGAATGGCGCCGCGGCCAGGACCGGTGGCAGCGCCCGTAGCAATGGCTGCGTGTCGTCGGCCACAAAGCCTCGCAGCAATGTGGCGCCCTCGGCCAACGGTTCGGTGGTATTGCTGCGCGAGGCATTGCCGGCGAACAGATCGCCGATACCCGGTCCGTCAAGCCGGCTCATCGGGTGAGTTGGCTGCGCGTTGGGGAGCGTCGCCGCGGTCTAAGCGAGAGTAGACTGTGAACGTCATTGATCATGCACGTACCGTCTTCACCGGGCCTCTCCCGCGCGGCAGGAGAGGGTACTCAGCAAACCTACTGCACCATGGTGATGGCGTTGCGGTTCTTCGCCCAGGCTTCCGGGGTCGATGCCGGATCGGTCGGCCGGTTCTTCCCGTAGCTGATCAACTGCAAGCGCCCCGGATCGATTCCATGTGCGACAAGGTATTCGCGATCCGCATTGGCGCGCCGCTGGCCCAATGCGATGTTGTACTCCTCGGTCCCGCGTTCGTCGCAGTTGCCGGCGATGACGACGCGTACGGTCGGATAGCGCTGCAACCAGCCGGCCTGTTTGTCGAGCGTGGCGCGGGCATCGTCGCTCAACGTGCTTTGATCGGTGGCGAAGAAGACGCGATCGCCCACCGTCTGCACCAGATCCTCTTCGCTGCCCGGTATCGCGTTGCCGCTGCCATAGCCCCCCGCGCCGCCGGGACCGTTCGCACCACCGGCGCCATACGCCCCGTTGGCGCCGCCCGCGCCTGTGTTCACGCCAGAATCGCCCTGCGAACAAGCCGCCAGCGACGCGGCGGCGAGCAGGACGCTCAGTATGTTGGGACGCATGGCGAATCCTCATCTGTGACAGCGATGTGCCGAAGCCTAGCGACACACCGACGCCGCGCAACCGCCAAAGCCCGCGTCACAACTATTTCACCCGTGAGCACACCTACACGAATTCGCCGCCGCGCAGCAGCGGATCGGCGGTGCCGTCGGCGGCGATGCCGTCAACGTCAACCTGCGGCGAGCCGATCATCCAATCGACATGGATCAGGCTGCGATTGGCTCCGCGCTCCGCCAACGCCTCGGCGCCCGCCTTGCCGCGATCGGTGAAGCACCGGCTGTAGGATTGCCCCAGCGCGATGTGGCACGCCGCATTCTCATCGAACAACGTGTTATAAAACAGCAATCCGCTGCGTGCGATCGGTGACGATGCCGGCACCAGCGCGACCTCGCCGAGGCGGCGTGCCCCTTCATCCGTCGATATCATCCGCTGCAACACGTCCTGTCCCGTGCGCGCCGAGGCTTGCACGATGCTGCCGCCCTCGAATCGGACCGCGATGTCCTGGATCAGCGTGCCCTGGTGCGACAGGGGTTTGGTGCTGGCGACGATACCCTCGACGCGCCGGCAATGCGGCGTGGTGAACACCTCCTCGGTCGGGATGTTCGGGTTGCCGGTGATGCCGTTGCGCGCCGTGCTGAGGCCGCCCATCCACTCGTGCTGATCGGCAAGCCCGACGTGCAGATCGGTGCCGGGGCCACGGAAATGCAGCGCAGCGTAGCGCTTGGCGTTGAGCAATTTCCGGCGCGCCATCAGCGTGGCGTTGTGCGCGGCCCAGGCAGCGATCGGATCCTCGGCATCGACACGCGACGTTGCGAAGATCGCTTCCCAGAGTTGCGCGAGCGCGTCGGCTGCCGGCAGGTCCGGGAACATGGCTTTTGCCCAGGCGGGTGTTGCGCTGGCGACGATCGACCAATTGATCGACCGTGTCGGTGATGAGTTCCAGCGCTGGGCGATACGCGAGCGACCGGGCGTGGTTGGCACGCGCGACTTTCGCCGGGTCTGCGCGCGGAAAGCAGGTTGGGATCTTCGCCGACGATCGCCAGGCGGGCGGCGCCACCGCGGAAGGCAACGGCCATACCGTCGTACAGCCAGCCGGCGGCCTTGTCGAAACTATCGTCGGAGGCGAGGCGATAGCGCAGCAGCGTGGCTTCGTCGTCTGCCAGCATCGTGGTGACCAGCGATGCGCCGGCGCGATAGGCGTGCGCTGTGATGCGCCGCGCCAACGGCAGCGCTTCCAGCGGTGCGGTCATCAGCAGTTCCTGGCCGGGCTGGAAGCCGCCGAGCCCGACCCGCACAGCAATCTCCGCGAGGCGGTCGAGGCGGGTGTCGTGCGTCGTGGCCGGCGCGGCGGGGCTGATGTCCATTGTGTAATTCTCCGTCCGATGTGCCGGGCCTGGGTGAGGATACCGTGTGACGGGACCTGTGTCATGGCCGGCGCAGGCCGGCCATCGTGCGTCCGCAAGCGTGCCTTGTCAGGAGGGTGCAAGTCCGTCCTGGGCCTACCGACCAAGCCTGAAGCTGAAGGTAACTGCGTCATCGCAAGGTGGGGTGGAGAGCAACTGGAGGCGAAGAAGCAATCCGTAGGAACACGAACTCGATTCGGCCGGGCCGTCTGGCGAGCCTCCGGTGGAAGGGCGAAACCCAGACCCGCGCAAGCGGGAAGCCTGCGACGCTGAGGGTCGGTACCAAAGCGATCGTTGGGAGCGGCAAGGTGGTTGGAGACAGAGAGCTTCGAAGGCAGGGCAGGTGAAGCGGAGAGACCTGTGCGGCAGCAGGGTTCGGTGCGCCAGTGATAGAAAAGCCACCAACACCGCGCAGGAGTCACAGCACCCATAGTAGCGCTGAAGCCGGGTAATGCCGGCGGAGCGAAGGGGTGCAGGAAGGTGGAGACGCGATGTCCGGAACAGACGGAGAGACACCGGTGGCAGTCCCGATGGAGCAATCCGCGGGTAAACGTGCCGGAGACGCAGGCCCGCAACGGCCCAAGGCGGAACCGCCGATCTGGACGAAGCGGATGCTGGCGACCCTCGAAAAGGGGGTCACAGGAGGGAAATGGTACAGCCTGATCGACAAGCTCTACCCTATCGCCACGCTGGAAGCGGCGTTTGCCGCGGTGAAAGCCAACCAGGGGGCGGCCGGGGTGGATCATGTCAGCATCGAGGACTACGCGGCGAACCTGGAGATGAACCTGGCTCGCCTGAGCGAGAACCTGCGCACCGGGACTTATCGGCCGCAGGCGATCCGACGGCACTACATCCCGAAACCGGGAAGCCAGGAGAAACGGCCGTTGGGAATACCGACGGTGCAGGACCGCGTGGTGCAGACGGCATTGCGCATGCTGCTGGAACCGATCTTCGAGCGGGACTTCGCCGCCCAGAGCTACGGCTTCCGTCCCAACCTTGGCTGCAAAGATGCCCTGCGACGGGTGGATGAACTGCTCAAGGCCGGATACGTGCATGTCGTGGATGCCGACCTCAAGAGTTACTTCGACACGATCCCGAAGGACCGATTGCTGGCGCTGGTCGCCAACAAGGTGTCGGATCGCCGTGTGCTTGCGCTGGTTGAGGCATTCCTCGGTCAGCAGGTGCTGGAAGGCGGCCAGCAATGGACGCCCGAACACGGCACGCCGCAAGGCGCGGTGATCAGTCCGCTGTTGAGCAATATCTATCTCGATCCGCTTGATCATCTGATGGCGGAGAAGGGCTACGAGATGGTGCGTTATGCGGACGACTTCGTGGTGTTGTGCCGAACCCCGGAAGACGCTGCTGCGGCATTGGACGCGGTGAAAGACTGGACGGCATCTGCCGGACTGACCCTGCACCCGGTCAAGACCCGGCTGGTGGACGCACAAACCGATGGCTTTGACTTTCTGGGGTATCGCTTCGAAGCGGGTCAGAAATGGCCGCGTGAGAAGAGCCTGGCGAAGTTCAAGGATACCATCCGTGCGAAGACCAAGCGGACGACGGGACGTAGCCTTGAAATGGTGATCGACGGTCTCAATCCGACGCTGCGGGGCTGGTTCGGCTACTTCCAGCACAGCCGCGAGCGGACCTTTGGCACGCTGGACGGCTGGATACGCCGCCGGCTGCGGAGCCTGCTGCGCAAGCAGCAGAAGCTGAAGGGGATTGCCGACACAAGAGGTGCGGATCAGACACGCTGGCCCAATCGCTTCTTTGCCGATCATGGGCTGTTCAGCTTGCAGATGGCCTATGAGACGGTTCGCCAGTCCTCTTGCAGGTAAGACCACCGACCGGAGAGCCGGATGCGGGAGATCTGCACGTCCGGTTCGGAGGGAGGGGGTGCCGGGACAACCGGCGCTCCCTACCCCTATCACGAATATGCCACGTGGAATAACGGAAAGCCTCGGGTGGATGACGGGACGGCCCATCCGTGTTGGTGCGCGCTCAGGCACGCAGGAGCGATCCGGCACGCCATATTCGCTCGCGCAATGCGGGTCACTGTCGCCTTTTCTGCTCGATCAATCTGTCGGGTCACCTCGCGTGGCAAGACGATCCACGATCAGTTGCGCACAGACTTCCGGAGCGGTGTGTGTCGTATCGACTTCCATGTCATAGACCACGCCTTGATGCACCAGGCCTGTCTGCAAGGCGGCCATGCCTGTCACCCGGTCGCCGCGTGCCGCCTCGCGCGCCGTTGCCACCAGCGGATCGCACCGCACGCCGACCCACAGGACCTCGAGGTCCGCGAAAACACTCTGCCAGCGTTGCTGTGCCGCGGCTCCTTGCAGGAACACCACGTCCAGGATGACGCCGGCACCGGCGCGCGCCATGGTGGCGATTCCCTTCGACCAGGCTGCGTCCAATCTTCGTAGCGCCGGACCGACTGTGATCTGTCCGTTCGGGGCGAACACCACGCCGTCCTCTGACTCCAGCAACGCGGGGGGTATGGCAGTGAGCAAGGTGTCGACGCCCAGGGTCAGCCAGGGATCGGGCAGCAAGGATTGCAGGCAACGCGCGATGCTCGATTTGCCCGCGCTGGAAGCACCGTTGAGGACGATGACCTGGACTGGCATTTGGCGAGTGTAGATGGGCTGCGGTTGGTTTGAAATTCCGGCGTCGACGTGTTGCGGGGGGCAGCGGGGACGGGGCACGGAATTATAGTGTGCCGACCCGATCTCCCTCACCCTCGCCGCTTCGCGTCTCGACCTCTCCCGCTCCCGCGGGAGAGGTTTTCGTTCCTGCGGGAGAGGTTTAGTTGGGGGTGTCCACCGTGATTTCTACTTGCACGTCCATACCGAGGAAGTCGCCGGGCTTGCCGGTGAACGAGCCCGCCAACGGGATGGCCTGCTTCGGATCGCGGGTCACCGCGATGCGGATCAGGTTCTGGCCACCCACCAGGGCGTTGGTCGGATCGAACTCCAGCCAACCGGCGCCGGGCAGATAGATCTGCACCCAGGCATGCGTGACGCCGCTGCCCACAAGGGTGTTCGCGCCGCCCTCCGTCAGGCTCTCGTCGTACAGATATCCGGAGACGAAGCGTGCCGCGAAACCCAGGCTCCGCGCCGCTTCCATCATGAACAGCGCATAGTCGCGGCAGGTGCCGGATGCATTCTCCAGCGTCACCAGCGGGTCCTGGGTGCCCATTTCGTCGCGCGGGTTATAGGTGAACTCCGACTTGATCGCCTCGGTCATTGCCACCAGCAACGCCATCGTGTCGTGGCCGTTCTCGGCTTCCAGAAAACGGCGTGCCCAGGCATCGATCTTGTGGTCGGGATCGGGGTAGTGGCGCTCGGCGGTGCGCCCGAGATCGGGGATTTGCTCGGCGTCGTAGCTGAACGGATAGACGCGGGCGAACTCCTCCAGCGTCACGTCCAGCATCGGCAGCGGGTAATGCTCGAACCTGATTCTCGATTCGACCAGCAGCTCCTGCCCGGGCTCGCAAAACTTCGCCATCGCGATGGAGTTGCCGAACACGTCGAACATCCAGCGCACCTGCGCTGACGGCGAGATGGTCAGGCCGGTGTCGATCAGGCGCAGGTCGTGGCTGTCGCGGGGCCGCATCATCATGCGGTGCTCGCCGAACTGAACCGGATTGGCGTAGCGATAATGCGTACGATGCAGAAGGGAGAGGATGCTCATGCGGTGCTTCCAGTGCGGGTTGGCCAACGCGCCGACGGCTTTGCGAAGGGCGTAGCGACGGGCAATTCCCTGCCTGGGAAGCGGTCGGCTTCCCGAGTTGCTTCAGAACGGAGACTGCTTCACCGCAACGCTCTTCGCAATGACGTGCCGCGCGGCGACAGGCGGGGCAAAACGCCGGTGCAGGCGTTCAGGTTCCCGCCGTCACCGGTTCCAACTCCACGCGCACCGATAGTTCATGTTCCGAACCGCCCAGGATCACGCCTCGCAGCGGCGTCACGTCGCGAAAGTCGCGGCCCCAGCCGAGCACCACATGCTCTTCCTTCACCACCAGGTTGTTGGTCGGATCGAGATCGACCCAGCCATGTTCCGGCCCGAGCCAGCAACCCACCCAGGCGTGCGACTGGTCGGCGCCCAACCGGCGCTTGCCGCCGGGCGGCGGTTTGGTGCGGATGTAGCCGGACACATAGCGGGCCGGCAGGCCCAGCCCGCGCAGCGCACTGATCATCAGGTGGGCAAAGTCCTGGCAGACGCCCTGCCGGCGGGTCAGCACCTCGTGGATCGTCGTGGCGGTCGTGGTCACGCCGGCCCGGAAGGTGAATTCCCGGTAGATGCGCGTGTTCAGTTCCAACAGGCCAGCCAATGCCGGACGGCCGGGTGGAAAACTGGGGGCGGCGTAGGCGGCGGCCTCCGCGTCAGCCGGAGCCAGCGGACTGTCGAAGAGGAACTCTGCCGCCTGCCAAGCCGGCGGGCCGCCCCGACGTGCGGTGGCGTGGACCTGCTCCCAGGACCAGGTCGCCTCCGCCAGCGGCGGATCGGGGAAGCTGACATCGACGACCGCCTCGGCGGTGACCTCGAAGGCGGGATGCGCCACGTCGAGGAACAGCCAGGTGACCGCGTTGCCGAAATGGTCGATCCCGTCGCGCCGCCAGGACGCCGCGGGTTCCGCGTGCAGCCTTGTCGACAGCACCTGCTGGTAGGGCAGTGCGCGCGGCAGCAGATGCGCGAGGTGGGCGGAGAGCACGACCGCCGTCTCGTAGTCGTAGCTGGTGACGTGATGCACCCGGTAGATCACGCTGCCCCCAACCGTGCCGGTGCCTCGCCTTCGATCCCGACGCTTCGCGCAGTCGGTAGCAGGGCAAAGTAACGCCGCGACACGCGGTTGGACAGGCCGGCCACCTCGTCGCGCAAGTCCCGCAACCGCGTCGGCAACAGCGTTGCGGCGCGCGCCTGGTCCTGCGCCGCCGCCACGCCCTGCACCATGGCTTCCGACGTCGCCAGCAGTGTCGTGGCGATGCCGGCCAGCGTGGCGTCCTGCGTGCCGGCGATTTCATTCAACAGCGTGCCGGCGGTGACAAGCTGGAACGCCAGGCCGCGCGGGTTGCCGGGGTCTGTCAGCATCAGGTCCAGCGCCGGGGCCGCCTGCAGCACGCCCGAGTAGCGGCTGCGGTAGGTGATGACCGAATCGCGGAGTTCCAGCGCAAGCCGCAGGCCATGTTCCACCAGCGCCGGCTGGGTATCGGCGCCTGGCAGTTCCAGCGCACACGCCAACTCGTCAGCGATGGCCTGCGCGCGTTCCACCCGCCGGCCGAGGTCCAGGAACAGCCGGCCGCCACCCCGAACCATGTTTTCCGCCGCCAGCCCGGCGACGGTCGCGGCGAAGACCAGCACCTGCGACATCGCCGAGGCGGCGGCGTCCACCGCCTTGCCGTCCTCACGCGGGTCGATTTGCTCCAGCGCATCCTCCAGGTCACGCAGACCGCGCGCCATCACCGCGTGCATCTCGCCGGTGACGCGGTCGCGCAGCAGGCCGGTCATGCGCGACACCCGGCCGATCATCGCATGGATGGCGCCCCACGGCGCGGCGGCACGCAGCAGCGCCTCGGAGAGCCTGGTTGCGCTCAGGCCAGCGACGGTTTCGGCATTGAGCACGCCGGCCTGGGTCAGGCAGGCCGTTAGCACCTGCAACTCGGCCAGTTCATGCGGGGCGGGGGATGGCCGGGCCAACCGGATCAACGCGGCGCGCAGCAGGCGAGCGGCGCCTTCCAGGCGTTCCAGGTAGCGGCCCAGCCAATAGAAATTGTCGGCCGCCCGGCTGGGCAGGTCACCGGCGGTGCGGCGGATCGCCAGTGTCGCCACCCGTTGCGCCGGCGGCCCGGTGATGTCCATCGGGTCCTGCGCCAGCACCCAGACGTCCTTGGCCAGCCCCGGCGCGGCCACCGGCCAGGCCGCGACACCGTCCGTCAAGGCGCAGCCGATGCCGCCTTGCATGGCGTGCCAGGCGCCATCGGCATAGGCCAGGAACAGTCGGATGATGAGCGGGCGCGGCACCAGTTGGCCGTCGTCGAGGCAGGGAGCGGCCGACGCTGCGATCGGCGTCCGCGCCACGTACTTTCCAGGCGCCTCGGCGATCCGCGTCAGCAGGCCCTGCAACGATTGCGCTGGCATCGTAGCGGGCGTCAGCGGCGGTGCCGCGCCATCGAGCGCCTGGCGCAGCAGCCAGGCGCCAGGATTGCGCAGCACGGCATCGCGCGCCGTCGGCCCGCCCGGCGCAGTGTCGTCCAGCCAACGGGTTTCGACCCCGGGGAGCTCCAGGTCCTCGCCCAGCAGGTGGCGAGCCAGCGCCGGCATGAAGGCGGTGAGGGCAGGGGCCTCCACAAGCCCGGTGCCGGGGTAGTTGACGATACGCACGCCGCCGTCGCGGGCGGCTTCCAGCAAACCGGTTACACCCGCCGCGTCGGGCGCCAGTTCCAGCGGGTCGAGGCGATTGCCGCGCTCGCCGCGCAGCAGGACGCCGATCGGCTGCAAGCCGCGCAGCGTTTTCAGGTAAAGCCGGCCGCCGCGCACGGTGAGGTCGCCGCATTCGACCAATGCGCAGTTCAGCTCGCGTGCCAGCAGGACGTGACCGAACCAGTCCGAATCGGCGTGCCCGGGAGTCAGCAGCGCCACGCCGCCCGGGTCGCCGTCGGCCGGCGGCACCAGCCGCTGCAACGCGTCCTGCCATAGCCCGGTGAAATGCTCTAGCGGGCAGAGCAGGTGGGAGGCGAAGATTTCGGGGAGGATGCGGCCGAGGCGGCGGCGGTTTTCCAGCGCGTGCGCGAGGCCGTTGGGCCAGCCGGTGCGGTCGGCCAGAACGCGCCACGCGCCGCTGGGATCGCGCACCAGGTCGGCGGCGTAGAACTGCAGCAACCCGGACCGCGACTGACCGGAGGGGCCTGGCGCCGGGGGGTTCCCGGACGTGGTCCGGCAGGGGCGCAGGAAGCCGGGATTGCCGAACACCAGGGCAGGGGGCAGGACCCCCTCGGCCAAGAGGCGCTGAGGGCCGTACAGATCGCCCAGCACGGCATCCAGCAAACGCGCGCGCTGGGCCAGGCCGGAAGCCAGGCGGAGGAACTCGGCCTGCGGCAGCAGCACCGGGATTGGGTCGAAGCGCCATGGGTCCGGAGGGGCGCCGGGCAGCAGGTTGGACACCCCCTCCTCTGTCGCGATGCGCTCCAGGCGCTGCGCCCGCTCGACGAGCGTCGCGCGGCCAAGACCCGTCAGAACGCCGAGTAAACTCCGCCAATGCGGGCGGAGGCCCCCTTTGCCGTCGACCATTTCGTCCAGTGCCATGGGGGGAGGCTGTCCCGTTGCGCTGGCCGTCGCAAGTCCGCTGTTGGGCAGGTCGATCGAAATTCGCATACCGATCCGGTTTGGCGTGCCGCGAACACCATTGCGCGACGGCCCTTCTGCGCGCGCCATCGTGAGCCTGCGCTGCCCTGCCGCATGGCTAAATCGTTAGTCGGGAACGCACGAACTCTGGGAGGAGTTCGTCTCATGGCGGGGCCGTACCGAGGCTGCGGGTGGTTGGGAACTGGCAGCCGGCGTCGTGGTGCAGCGGACGGCACCGCGTATGGCCGTGCCCGGAATGAAACGGCCGGTCGTCGCTGCTATTGCGGCAGCGTTGCTGTTGCTGCTGACCGCGGGCTTCCGACTCGATGGCGGCACGGGGATCTACAGCGTCCCTTCGGCGCTTGACGATCCCGCGCAATCGCAGAGTATTTTCTACCAAAATTTGCATCGGATTGCCGGTTTCGCCTGGCCCCCGGCGTTGCGGGCTGGCATCGACGCGGATCTGCACGGGCTGTTCGTTGCCGCGTCCTTGATCGCAGCATTCGTCGTGTGCCTCGCCCTGCTGCGGATCGTCGCGCGGCTTGTCGCGATGGATAAGGCAGGGCTCGCGGCTGGCGCATTGCTGATCGGCGTGACCTGGTTGGTCAGCGGCCACACCGTGCTCTCGCGCGAGCCGCTGTTCGGCGGGGATTTCAGCGCGGCGCAGATTGCCATCGCACTGGTGGTGTTATCGCTGGCATGCGCGGTCGATGGTTCGCTCGGCGTGGCGGTCGGCCTGCTTGGTGCGGCGTTCGACGCCAACTCCGCGGTAGCGCTGTGGGGTGTCGCCGGACTCGCCGGGGCATCCGTGATGTTGATGCGGGACGGCGTGTCCGTGGCGCGGGCCTGGTTGATCGGTGGCGCCTGCGCGTTGATCCTCGCTGCGCCGGCCGTGTGGGCGTGGCATGCGCAGGGTGCCGGAGGCGACCTGTTCGGCAACAGCGTCGCGTATGCCGGTGCGGCGGATCCGGGTCCGTCGCAGGTCGGTATCCTGCCGTTGGATTGCTGGGTGCTGTTTTGCTCCACTGTGGTGTTGGGCCTGTCGGCCTGTAGCGCGATCGGGGCCGACGCACGTACCATGCGCGGCGCATTTATCGGGTTTGCCGTGGTGTTCGCCGTCGGATGTGCATTGCCGTTCCTGGCGTCGGACAACCCTTGGGCGCAGCCATTCATTGCCGCGGCTCAAGGGCTTCTGCGCCTGCGGCCGATGACGGCCGATACGATCCTGCAACTCCTCGCCGCCGCCGCCGCGACCGCCGTGGTACTGCGCGATCTGCGTAACGGTGGCGGCGTGCTGCGCGTTGCGCTGTCGGTTACGATTGCCGTGTGCCTGCTGTTGCATCGAAATTTGGTACCGCTGGCGGCGCTCGCGATGCTGACCCGCGCCGCGGCGGCACATGGTGAATTGCTGGGCCTCGAACGCCGCATTCCGGATTTCAATGGAATTGTTGTCGGACGAGTCGCGGTGGGTATTGTGTTTGCGGCTGCGGTGGCCGGCGGAGCGCTGCGGAGCGGGCTGCTGCTGCACGGATAAAGCCCGAACGGTTGCGCGGTGTGTGAGAGTGTTGGCCTGACCAGAAGCGCGGGGCGCTTCCGTTCGCGCGGTCTTACCGGGCTATGTAGCAAACGCCACAAAGAATTGTCATCCTCGCGCAAGCGGGACCCAAGCCGCTCGGGTCCCCTGCTTTCGCGGCGATGACGATGTGGTTGTGGTGGATGCCGGCCAAGTGGCGTTTGCTACATAATGCCGCGGCCTTATGAGGGAGACTGCTTCCCCCGGCCTTCGCTTCGCTCGCAACGGCGGGGCTGGCCAGGATCGACCCGTCTGGATCAGAACACCAGAAATCCCCTAGACTGCCCCTCACCCAGCAGCGGGGAGGAACCACCGAATGCCGACCGCACTCGAAGAAAAGGACGCGATCCGCGAGGTCCTGGCGATCTATTGCTTCCACCTCGACGCGGGACGATTCGACGAGATGGCCGCCCTGTTCACCGAGGATGGCACCTGGCACACAGATTTCGGCAAGGGCGCCGGCCGGGCGGGAATCGCGGATCATGCGCGCAGCCTGCGCGCCGGCAGTGCGCCTCGGCCACGTGGCGTGCACCTGGTGACCAACATCGTCATCGCACTCGATGGCGACAGCGCGCGCGTGCAATCCAACTGGGTGGTCGCGCAGAACAGCGACACGGGCCCGAAGGTCAGCTCGGCCGGAGGCTATGCCGACGACATGGTGAAGCAGGACGGACGATGGCTGTTCCGTTATCGCAAGATCGACCGCTTCATCGGCGAGGGAAAATTCTGAAGGGGAGTCACAAGATCATGTCGACCACATTGGATGCCGATATCCGGGTGAAGGATTTCGAGTACCGGCCCGGCCTGCTGGCTCGGCTTTATCGACCGGCGGGCGACGGGCCGTTTCCCGCCATCGTGGAAGTGCATGGCGGCGCCTGGGTGAATAGCGACCGGTTCAACAATGCGCCGTTGGCCGAGACGCTCGCGGCCGAGGGCATCATGACGCTGTCGCTGGATTTCCGCATGCCGCCCGAAGCCGGCTACCCGGCTTCGGTGCAGGACATCAACGCCGGCGTGCGCTGGTTCAAATCACGGGCGCGGGAGTTCGGTGCGCGGGCCGAACGCGTCGGCCTGTTCGGCACGTCGAGCGGCGGGCACCAGGTACTGCTCGCGGCGATGCGGCCGTTCGATGCACGCTACGCGGCGTTGCCGGTGGCCGGCGCGTCCGATGTCGATGCGCGCGTGGCGTTCGTGATTTCCGCCTGGGGCGTGCTGTGTCCGCTGGTGCGCTATGGGCTTGCCAAGGCGGCGGCGAATGCATCGGTGCTCGACGCGCATCACCGTTTCTGGGGCGATGAGGCGGCGATGGCGGAAGGCAGCCCGCCACTGATTCTGGAGCGTGGGGAAAAGGTCGAGACGCCGCCGGCGTGGGTGTTCCAGGGCGACGCCGACGAGTGGGTGCCGAACGAGGTGGCGGAGCGGCTGGCGGCCGGCTGGCGCAAGGCCGGCGGCGAGATGGAGCTAACGCTGTTCCCCGGCGAGAAGCACACGTTCATGCGCAACTTCCCGGACAAGCCGAATTCGCAGCGCGCGCTGACTATGTTGCAGGCGTTCATCAAGCGGCACGGGTGATACCGACCCGCACAAGGAGTGACTCATCTGCCGCAGCCTGACGTCCTCGCGGACCGCGGGGTCAAGCGCCCGGTGGCAGGCCGTGGTCGGCATCCATGGCATTGTCAGTCGCGAAAAGCTGTCGATGCCGACCGGACGGTCGCATTTGGGCGGCCGCAACGCGGCGGATTACCAAACGCCTCGGCGAGGACCGGGGGCAAAGCAGCAAGCAAGGCGGTTCACACAGATTTCACCGAGAAGCAGATAAAGCCACGGATTCCCACACAGAACGATCTCTACATGGGCAATATTCCCGCGTGCGTTCTCGGAAGCATTAAACATTCTCTGTGCGAATCCGTGGCTTTATCTGCTTCTCGGTGAAATGTGTGTGAACCGCCTTGCTTTCTTTCTGCCCAACTCCTGACGGATATGCGGCAATCGCCAAGCCAGCGCATGCGCAGTTCATCTGCGGCTGCCGGTGCCGACCTCCATCTGTATGACGACGTGGGCGCATTCCTATTTCCCGTATCCCGCGCGGGCGAGTGCTACGAGAATCTCCTGTTTGAGCCCGGTATAGGCCGGTGCATTCAACAGCGTCAGGTACTCGCCATCCACCTGTAGCCCGACATGTCGGCTCATGAACTCGCCCAGCATTTGGGTGGCCGCTGCGTGCCGACCAGTCATCTCCAGCACCGCGGCAAGCCAAAGCTGCGCGTCATCGACCTTCCACAAATCCGCCGCGACTGATTTGCGGAGATACATGACGGCATCATCGAGGCGGCCCAACGCCAGCGAAGCGACGCCCTGCCCCTTCAGCACGAGATAGTTGTACGGCAGCGACGGGGCGGCATCGATTGCAGCCCGATACATTGTGAGCGCCCCCACCGCGTCGCCCGACAGCAGCGCGGCGTGGCCCAGTTCCCGCAAGGCACCAGGGTAGCGTGGATTGAGGTCGAGGACACGCTTGCACAGCATGATGGCGTCCTGGGCATTGCCCTGTAGCCGGCGGAGCAAACAGAGGTTGAACAGTGCGAGGACGTTGGTCGGATCAAGCTGCGTGGCACGCAACAGCATGGTGCCGGCACTCGCAAGCGCTGCCTGGTCGATCGGCCAATTGGCAACGGCTGCTCTGATATCAGCGTTGGCCAAGTGTGCTATGACATCGGCATTATCGTTGTCGATCTGATATGCCAGTCGGTAGACGATTCGCGAGGGTACAATGGTCGCGGAGCTATAGTAGTCGATCTGATGGCCCAGCGCGACCAGTTCGCGCGCGACGCGAGGGCGATCCGCGTCAGCCGGAGGCTGCGTGTCGCCGACGATGTCGGAGTCATTGGCGACGGCGCGCGCGATGTGCGCGGCGATATCGTCGGCGATGACCACCGCGTCGGACACCGGCCGATCATACTGGATGGCCCAGAGGTCGGTGTCGTGACGGGCATCGGTCAGCCGAACGGTGACCTGCGCCGCCTCGGTCAGGAACGCTACCGAGCCTTCGAGCCGGTAGCGTGTCGCGGGGTCCTGCTCGGCGTGGCCGGACCCGGAAGCGGCGGTTTCCGCCACGTCGCTCGGACTGTCGATCAACCGCACGTGGTACTGCATCGCGAGGCGCGCTTTCAGCAGGTCACCGAAGCCTGCCGCCACGATGTCCATGGCGGGGACGCCGGAGATGTTGCGCAACGCCGCGACCGCGAGACCAGGCGGCGGCGGTGGGGATGACCGCGTAGTCGAGAACTCCGATCAAAATGGCGACGCCGCATACCGCCAGGGCAAGCCAAACGAGGCGGCCCCGCGCGCGGTGCCATGCGTGTGCCGGCGTTGCCGCTGGACCGATCCGGCCGGCCGTGTCGACTGCGGCGTCCTGGCCGGCCAGCGCCGCATGGTTCTCCGGTGCCCCACGCACCGTGCCGGCGAGGCTCGCCGCGGCCGCACCGTGCGAAGCGGCGGATGTGCGATCGGCTGGAGCGGTGGGGCTCGCAGGCTGCGGTGCGGTTTATTGCCGCGGATTCCGGAGCAACTGCACCACCAGGGCCTGCGGCCGCACCGGCAAGGCGTGCTGCTGCACCGGCAGGGCTTGCCACTCCAGCGGCGGGACGTGCCGGTGTAGCGTTCTCCGTCGCCGCGGATGTCTGGTCGGGCGCAGTGGCGGGGCTCGCCGCTGCGGTGGCGTCCATGACCGGCGCCGCGTCCTGCCGGACCGGTTGCCCGTTCCTGGCCAGGGACACCGGGGCGCCGTTGCGGATGCGATCGGCCAGCGCCAGGGTCTCGGGATCAGGCGTGATGCCGAGTTCCGCCTGCAGGATGCGCACGAAGGCCTCGAACTGCTGCAGCGCCAGGGTACGCCGGCCGGCGCGGGCAAGGCACTCGATCAGCAGGCGGTGCGCGGCCTCATCCAACGTGTCCAGGCGGACCAGGTGCGCGGCGGTCTGCACGGCCGCATCGTCATCGCCTGCCGCCATTTGTATCGCAGCCAGCCGGCGCAGTGCCTGCCCCGCGACACCGGCCAGCCTCGCGCGCTGCGGCAGCACCCATTCGTCGAAGCCGGGTGAGACTGCGGGAAGGTCCTCCAGCAATACGCCGCGATAGAGCGAGACGCCGTCCGAGAGCAGCGCTGGATCGGCGGACATTGCGAGCTCTTCGAGCGCGAGGGCGTCGACGGCGAGGGCTCCGGCCTCGATCCACATCGTCTCGGCGTTGACCCCGATGACGTCGCCGGCTGGGGTTTTGCGCAGCACGACCAGCATTTGCCGCAGGCTTTGCCGCGCCTGTTGCGAACCGCTCTGGGTCCAGAGCAAATCGGCAAGGATTTCGCGCGGCACACGGCGGGCGGGTTGCATCGCCGGGTAGGCAACCAGTGCTTGGGTCTTGCGCGGCAACCTGGTGATTTCGCGATCGCCAATGCGCAACGTGAAGCGGCCGAGCACAGTCAGCGACCCGGTCGGGCCGGAGTCATGCGGGTCGATGCCACGGACGTTGCTGTGAACAAACCAAGTCCCGGCAGAGAAAGTGCATTTTTGACGGTTTGGGCCGCTCAGATGGCCAAGTTTTGACGGTCGGATTGGCGGCTGATTGACGCCTTACCGGCACATGCGGGACGCGGACCGGCCTTGCCGACTCGCCGCGCTCCCGAAGCCAAACAAGCGGCAGCACCATGCCCTAGTTCCTGGCCGTTCTTGCGATCTTTCCGATCAACTCAGTTCTACCTGGTTCGTTGCGCGGCGGCTGTGAGGCACATCACCGACAAACACAGAAGGGTCCGACATACTTCGATCGTGGCACGAGCAAGGGAATGTGCAATGCCGTCTGAAACGGGCAATTATTGTACTTATATCGCGCTGACCCTTGCAGCGATGGCGGCGATCCTTTCCATGCCGGGACGGGCCGACGCAACCTACCAAAAGTTGCAATGGCTGCTACAGGCCAGCGCGTTGCCCGAGGCCGCCGCCATCGCCGGAGCGATCGGCGAAAGACCAGACGCTCTGTTGTCACCCTGAGTTCCTGAAGCGTGTTCGCATCCGCCCCCGTCGCGGCAGATGCAATGCAGGTCACGCAACGTTCGACGCCGCCGAATTACCTGTCCGGGCCTCGTAACAATCCGTCATCCCCGACGCAGATCGGAGACGGTCAGCACAGATAAGAGGTGTCCGGCAAATGAGTATCATCATGCTGCCGCTGGTCGTTCTGTGTGTCGCCATGGTGCTCGGCAGACCACGCTACCGGCCATCCGAAGTTCCCCTGGCGCTCAATGGTCGCATCCGGTTCGATTGCCTGCCCGGAGTGATCCCGTTGCAGTTGCATGACATTCACGTGCGGGCGGAACTGGCGGTTCCGATTGAACGCGCCTCACGCGTGCCCACTGCACGACGGCGCGGCTTGCCGGAGGCGGTGTGATGCCAGGCATGTCCTTGCTCTTGCGCGGCGCCCGCTCGGTCCGCCTGCCAGTCGATGGCTTCGTGCTGTCGTTGGTGGCAGTCGTTCTGGCGGCAACCGTTCTGCCGTGCCGCGGCGCCAGCGCCCACGCGTTCCATGGCGCGGGGATAGCCGCGATCGCCGTGCTGTTCTTCCTGCAAGGCGCCAGGTTGTCGCGCGATGCCATCCTGCACGGCCTCACCCATTGGCGGCTGCACGGCGCCATCGGCACGACCACCTTCATAGTGTTTCCCTTGCTCGGACTCAGCCTGCTCATCGCGTTTCCACACCTGCTGCCGCGCCCGCTCTGGCTGGGTGTGTTGTTCGTCTGCGCGCTGCCATCGACGGTCCAGTCATCGATCGCCCTGACATCGATCGCGGGAGGCAACGTGTCAGGCGCCGTCTGCTCCGCGACGGCCTCGAATATCGCCGGTATTGTGCTGGCGCCATTGCTGTTCGGTGTGATGTCGAATTTGCATGGCGGAGGGGTCGACCTGACGGGCGTCGGTCAGGTGCTGCTGCAATTGCTGTTGCCATTCACCACTGGGCACCTGCTGCGGCCATGGATCGGCGGTTGGGCGGAGCGCAATCGACCGGTGCTGTCCGTCACCGATCGTGGGTCCATCCTGCTGGTCGCGTACACCGCGTTCAGCGCTGCCGTCGTGCGCGGCATCTGGCAGGAGATACCGCCGATGACGTTGGGTGTTCTGGCGTTGATGATGATCCTGATGCTGGGCCTGGTGCTGCTGATCACGCTGCTCGCCGCTCGGACCTTGGGCTTCGACCGCAGCGACGAGGCCGCGCTGGTGTTCTGTGGATCGCAGAAATCCCTGGTGAGCGGCGTGCCGATCGCCAACGCATTGGTGTCCGGCGCGGCGATCGGGCCGATCCTGCTGCCGATCATGCTGTATTATCCGATGCAGGTTCTCGTCTGCGCCTGGATGGCGCGGCGTTACGCGGCTGCCGAGCAGCCGATCGTAGAAAACCTCTCCCCTGCTGTGCGCGGGAGAGGTCGCCGCGAAGCGGCGGGTGAGGGTGACCGGGTCGCTCCATAGCCAGCGTTCGGTGCGAGCAGCAATAATTCAGCGTGCCTACGGGATCACCATCATCCTCGGCGCGTTGCGCGCTCGACCCCTCCCGCTGCAGACGGGAGAGCTTTTGCTCTTCAGATTACCAGTTCGATCAGGAACGGCCCGGAACGGCTGAGCGAATGCCGCAACAGATCGTTGAACGTCTCGGCGTTCTCGGCCCGCGCGCCCTCTACGCCCATCGATCCGGCAAGTTGCGGCCAGTTGATGTCGGGGTTGCCCAGGTCGAGCATGTCCATCGCCGTGCGCCCCGGATTGGCCCCGACATTGGCCAATTCGCCGATCAGGATCTGATATTTCCGGTTCGACAGCAGTACCGTCGTGACGTCGAGTTTTTCCCGGGCTTGCGTCCATAGCGCCTGGACCGTGTACATCGCCGAGCCGTCCGCTTGCAGGTTGATCACCCGCCGCCCGGGCGCTCCGATCGCGGCGCCCGTGGCCAGCGGAGGGCCGCCGCCGATCGCGCCGCCGGTCACGTTCAGCCAGTCATGCGGCGGTGCCGCCTTGGTCAGCGGGAAGAAACCGCGCCCGAACGTCACCGATTCGTCGGCGATCACCGCACCGTCCGGCATCAGGGCACCGACAGTGCTGGCAACGGACTTCAGGCGTCAGCGCGCCGCGGCCGACCTCGGGCCTCGGGCCGTTATCCGGCTTCGCCACCTTCGGCGCACCCACCGCTTCGGCCAGCCGTCCCAGCGCATCGACGATGTCCTGTTCCGGCCGTGCCAGCACGTGCAGGTCGGCGTCCGGCGGCACCGAGGTCTGCACCTTGCCCGGATAGGCAAAGAACGTGACGGGCCTTTTCGCCCCGGCCAGGATCAGGTGCTTCGTGCCGGCCAGAGCCTTCACCGCGACGTCCACAACGTAGGGCACGCGATCCACCGGGATGCGGCCTTGGCCGCGCGCCGTCCGGGCGTTGGAACCGCCCGCCATCAGCCGGCATCCGGTATGCGCCGCGATGCGGTGGGCGTAGGCCAGGCCTTCCTCCGAAAGTCCAGGGCCGCTCAGCAACAACAGCACGCCGGCGCCGCCGCGGCGGAGGATGGCGGCGGCTTCGTCGATCTGGCTCGGCGCGCTGGTTGGCGCGGCGGGCACGGGCAGCGGTTCGCCCACCACGCCACCCTCGTCCCACGACGTGTCGGACGGCAGGATCAGCGTGGCGATCTGACCGGGCGAGGTGCGCGCCGCTTGCACTGCCATGGCGGCATCCACGCCGACTGTGCGCGACGAGGTGGCGGTGCGCACCCAACCGGAGACGCCGCGCGCCCAGCCCTCGGTGTCTGCGGTCAGCGGGGCGTCGAGCGGGCGGTGGTAGGTCGCCTGGTCGCCCGGGATGTTGACGATCGGTGTGTTGGCGCGGCGTGCGTTGTGCAGGTTGGCCAGGCCGTTCGCCAAACCCGGCCCGCAATGCAGCAGCGTCGCCGCCGGCTTGCCGGCCATGCGGGCGTAGCCGTCGGCCGCCCCGGTTACCACGCCCTCGAACAGCCCGAGCACGCAACGCATGCCGGGCACGCGGTCGAGCGCGGCGACGAAATGCATCTCCGATGTGCCGGGGTTGGAGAAGCAGGTATCGACCCCGCTGCGCAGGAGGGTGTGGACCAGGCTTTCGGCGCCGTTCATGGCGGGGGACTCCTCGTTGTTGCGCAACGGCTAACCCGTCCGGGGCAGGAAGGCCAGAGTTGAACGCGACGCGAATTCCCGGCGTCGCTCCCGCTTCGACCGTGGCCGCTGTCAGTCCGCAAGCAGTTTCACCACAAAGACACAAAGGCACGAAGATTAAGAACTTCGTGCCTTCGTGTCTTTGTGGTGCATCTGCTTGCGGACTGACGTATCACGATGGTGTTGCAAGCGTGGCGGAAACAGTATCGAGGCGTCAGGGTCACGACACCAATGCGTGTCGGCTCGACAGCATGCCGCGAATGGCAGCGACACGGTGTCGGCGCGTTCGGCCGACAGCCGGTCGTTGCGAGTTGACTGCTGGTACCACCTGTCATTGCGAGGTGCGCGGCGCCGAAGCAATTCCCGCCTGACGAGCTACAGATGGTTCGTCAGGCGGGGGATTGGTTCGGCGCTGCGCGCCTCGCAAGCACAGGTAGCGCGCGCCTCGCGATGACAAAGCGGGCCAAGCCTACAGCTGCCGCTGTACATTCCAGAACACCGGGAACGCGAACGGAATCATACCGCGCAGATCGGACCGGTAAGCCATCGGTGCGGAGAACTGTCCGCCGAGTACGTAGTTGACGTTGCGATGGAACGCCGCCTGGATTTGCGCCGCCAGGTCACGCCGCTGTTCCGGCGTCACTGCCTCCGAATAGCGGCGCAGCAGGTCGGTCAACGCCGTGTCGCAATACCAACCCGGATTGTGCTCGTTGCAGTTATTGGAGACCGCCGGGTCCGACAGCGGATTTACCAGATCGATGCCGTTCCACACGATTGGCGTGATGCTCCATCCGCCTTCCGCGACCGGAGCCCGGCTGTTGCGCCGCTGCGCCACCGTGGCAAAGTCCGAGGATCGCACATCGACGTTGAACCCCGCCTTGCGCATCTGGTCGGCGATCACCAACCCCGTCGGATTCAGCAACGCCGAACTGGCGGAGTGCAGCAGCACCACCGGCTCGTTGTTATAACCCGCCTCGTGCAACAATTCCTTGGCATGGTCGATCCCGGCGTCACGGTACACCTCGGTGCCAGCATCGGAGGCATCGGGCGAGTCGCACATATAGATCGACTTGCAGTGCCGCAGATACATGTCGGCCGGCAGACCCAGCGACGCCATGATGTCCTCCTGCCCGATCGCGGCTTGCAGCGCCTGCCTTATCAGCAGGTTGTTGAACGGCGGCTGCACGTGATTGATCGCGATAATCGACATCATCTGCTGCACCCCGTGCTGCGACGGGATGGTGATGTTGGCATCGCGCCGCAGTACGTCGATGAAGTCGAACGGCACGACCTCCAGCAGATCGACTTCGCCGGTTTGCAGCGCGGCTACGCGCGTCGCCTGGTCGGGCACGCTGATCAGCTCGACGCGATCGAAATGCACCAGCTTGCCGCCGGACAAGCCATCCGCCGGTTCCTCACGCGGGTGGTAGTTTGGGTTGCGATAGAACACCGCGTGCTCTCCCGGCCGCCACTCGTTCCGATGGAACAGGAACGGGCCCGAGCCGACGACCTCCGGCACCGCCTTGTTGGCGTCCAGGCTGGCCAGACGCGCCGGCATCATCACCGGCACCAGGTTGCCCGGCTTGCCCAGCGCCTCGATGACGAAACCGAACGGGCGGTTCAAATGCAGTTCGAAGGTCTTCGTGTCCACCACGCGAAAGTCCTGTGTCGCCGCCATAAGCTGCTGGCCGAATCCCTCGCGTTTCGCCCAGCGGCGGATCGAGGCGACGCAATCACCGGCGGTGACCGGCGTGCCGTCGCTCCAGAGCAATCCGTCTCGGAGATGGAACGTGTAGCTCAGCCGGTCTTCGCTGATGTCCCACCCCGCCAGCATCTGCGGGTGGTAGCGGCCTTCGTTGTCGATGCCGACCAGTTCGTCGAACACCACATAGGCGAAGACACGCGTCGCGTTGATGGTGGTAACGACCGGGTCGAGCACCTGGAGTTCCGTGTTCAGCGAAACCCGCAACACGCTGTCATCCGCGCGGGCGATGTCCGGCACAGATAACAGAAGGAAAAGGCCCAACCAGCCGACAAGCGCAGACAGTTTCATGCACCGTCTCCATCGGTCGCGCGGCACGCCGTTGCGCGGCGCCGCGTAGTGGATGGACGGTCCCGACCCGTTCGGTCTTTTCGTTGCTCTCAGGCGGCGGCGTTGCGGATATGGTCGTAGTTGCGGCCGCGGAACCATGCCAGGTAGTCCCCGGCGGTCATTGCCTCGAAGCGTGGCGCCTCACCTGCGATGCGGCAGGTGGGCAGGCAGTCGATCATCGTATCCGGGTTGGGATGGAAGAAATACGGGATGGCGTAGCGCGGCCCCGACGACAGGTTGAACGCCCGATGCGGCGTGGAGAGGAACCGGCCGTTGCTCCAGCGATGCAGCACGTCCCCGGTATTGACCACGAAGCCGTTGGGCACAACGTCGGCATCGAACCACGTGCCATCGGAAGCACGGATCTGCAGCCCCGGCACCTTGTTCTGCGCCAGCAGCGTCAGGAAAGTCGAGTTGGTGTGCGGCGCGAGACCATATTCGTCCGCGCCATACCGCGCCGGCGGATAATGCGTCAGGCGCAGGCTGCTCAGCGGCCGATCGCATAGCGTTGCGAAATAGTCCGCTGGCAGATCGAGCGCCCGCGCATAAAGCGGCATCAAACTCTGTGCCAGCGCGTCCATCGCGTCGTAGTAGCGCAGCGTTGCCTCGCGGAACCCGGGCAGATCCGAGGGCCAGCGGTCCGCCGCGCCGCAATCGTCGCCGCTGCGCTTGATGAAGAACGCCTCGTTCTCGTTCGGCTTCGTCGCCGTGATGAGGTTGGAGGCGCGGCTGGTGCTGCCGCGCAGCGGCAGGTAGCCCTGCATCACCGCGTTGGCCTTCACCCGCAGCTTCGCTTCGATCGGCTGGGCGTGGAAGCGTGCCGCCTCGGCGAAGGTGGCTTCGATCAGTTCGGCCGGCACACCGTGGTTGACGATGGTGAAGAAGCCGATCGTCTCGCAGACGATGCGCAGTTCGGCGGCGGTCGCTTCGCATGCGCCGGGCGCCCCGGCCAGGAACGGTCCCAGGTCGACGACGGGGATCATGGATGCGGGTGTCAGGGTCATCTGCATCCAGCGATGCTATGGGGTTCCGCTGCGCCGCACAATGCCGCCGGGACCCTCCTACACCGGTAGCGGCGCTGCCTTTAGCCGTTCCATGCTGAACCGGCTGCTGACGTTGCGCAGCTTTACCTGACCGATCAGGCGGCGATAGAAATCGTCGTAGGCGGCGATGTCCGGCACGACGACGTGCAGCAGGTAGTCCACGTCGCCGCTCATGCGCCAGGCGTTGACGATCTCCGGCATGCTGCCGATCACGTTGGCGAAGCGCTCCAGCCATTCGCCGGAATGGTCGGCGGTTTCCACTTCGACGAACACGGATACCGGCAGGCCGATCTTCG